>CAZFBS010000001.1:0-78525 GCA_964517265.1 uncultured Rhodospirillaceae bacterium
ACAGGCAGAGCTCCAGGCCGCATAACCCGGTGTCCACTTTTCCGGGGGAAGATCACTCGCTTTCCTCCTCGGTGAAGCGGAGCTCGTTCCAGCTCAATTCCAGCATTTGCCGTGTCGCCCGCAACCCGGAAAACGCTGGCGGCGGGCCCGCCCGGCTCATCAGCAAGACCCTGCTGCCGGGCGGGATCTGGTTCAGCCCTTCACGTAATATCTCGAATAAAATCGACGATTCCGCGACGTCGTGAACGTTGTCGAATGTCAAGGCAAACGGTGCTTGCGCTCCGCCGAACAACTCACGAAAAAAGCGTCGTGCAAACATGCGAATGCCGGGTAGGTAGTCCGGTGCAAAGGCGGGGGGAAGGAGTTCCTCAGCAATACCCTTCTTCTGCGCCGCCAGCCTGAGAAAATGAAACAGCGAAGCCGGATCGTCGTCGTCAGGATCCACTTGGTACCAAAGACAGTTCAAACCACGAACCTGCACATAGGCAGCAACCAATGTGGTTTTGCCTGAACCGCCAGGTCCGGACACCCAAAAGACCGGACATTCCGCCGCCTTGTCGAGGACGCCATAAAGACGGGGTCGCTCGATTACCTGCGATGGCGTTGGCCTCGTGATCTTGGCAAGATTGAGAACGTTTGGATAAAAGCTTCCGGGCTCGTCCGGCCTGAGCGGCCGCATGCCTTGTTCGGAGGCGTCGGCCATCTCGCACCCCCCTTAATATCGTGCGGCCCCCTTACCGCGCTGCAGCTTTTGAATTATAGGGATGCGCCGATACGAGCGTCAATCGGCTGCCTGTTCCATCCTGGCACCGTGGCCCGCTGGAAGCCAAATTGCGAAGAAATAAGAGCTTCTTTTATCGGTCAGGCGGGACGGGGCGCGGCCCCTGACAACCGGCTGAGTTCGCGGCGGAGGGCACGGGCAAGTTGCAGGCGCTCCTCCGGCAACAGGAAGGCGCCGATGATCAGAGATCGGCCGTGCGAGCGGAGTTCCAGTGGCGTTTGCCGGCTTGGCGGCTCTTCCAGATTGACCTGCAGCCAGTGTGGCGGGAATGAATATTCCCGGCGATTGCCCCAATGATCCACCCGCCGCACCGTTAGGGCAGCCTGCGTCAGGTTGATGGCCTCGTAGACATGACCGGCGCGATCGTTGAGGCGTAGGGCTACCATCAGCAGTAACACTTCCAGCCCCATGAACGGGGCCACCGGCCATGCTCCGATGGCCAAGAAAATGAGGCTTGCGCCAAACAAGACCGTAAAGACGAATAAAATGACCCTGCGAATTGTACGAGCCCCTGCGCTCCGGTGCGGCCGCAGGACTGCGCTGTAAACCACAGCAGTGGAAATGCACTGGTTCATCGGCGATCCCGCTTTAAGGAGAATGAAACGCAATCTCTGCTATAATAGGAGCGCCCGCGGGTAAATCCAAGATGCCGGGTTTGTCCGCTTCTACCCCTTGGAGGACAAATCTGTTCGATGCAATCGATGCTGATGCCAGCTGCGGACGTCGACGCTTTTTACAGCACTCTTGCGGCAACCAATCCGGAGCCAGTCACCGAACTCGTTTTTCGTGATCCCTTTACGCTGCTCGTTGCTGTTGTTCTATCGGCCCAGGCTACGGATGTTTCCGTCAATCGAATCTCGGAGAACCTGTTCAAGGTTGCCGACACACCCGGAAAAATGCTGCAACTGGGGGAGGACGGAGTGCGCGCGCACATCCGCACGATCGGCCTGTTCAATGCCAAGGCCAAAAACCTCGTGGCGTTGTCCCGTGCTCTTATCGAGCGCCACGGAGGCGAGGTTCCGAGCGGCCGCGCCGCGCTCGAGGCGCTTCCAGGAGTGGGGCGCAAGACGGCCAACGTGGTGCTGAACGTTGCCTTCGGTGAGCCCACGATCGCCGTGGACACGCACGCGTTCCGCGTTGCCAACCGTACAGGTTTGGCGCCGGGGCGGACGCCGAGAGAGGTCGAGGAGGCTTTGATGGCGCGCACGCCCGCGCGGTGGCGGCGGAACGCCCACCACTGGCTGATCTTGCACGGCCGCTATGTCTGCAAAGCGCGCCGACCCGAATGCTGGCGCTGTGTGGTGCGCGCCGTCTGCACCTTTCCCGACAAAACAAATGCTCCCGCCTCTGGCGATGCGTTGCGATCGGCCGAACAGGCAGTTCGCGAGTCGCACCCCAAGGCACCGCAATAAAACGCGGCGGCAGGTCTTGCCGTCGCCGGATAAGCGACTGAATGCTTAAACTTACTTGGTTTCGGTCTGTTTGGCCTCGACGGCGGCGAGACCCGATACCTCCCCTTCGCTGTGCCGAAGCCCGCTCTCTGATGCCGTTTTGCCGCGGCTTGCCGCGCTAGCCAAGGATTCGATCTCGCCGGCAATCTGACCGCCGGCCTCGACCATGATATTGCCGTAACGAACGCGCCCCGTGACCCGGCCTCCAGGCCGCACGACCAAGCGTTCGCGAACCGTCAGTTCGCCCTCGAATTGCCCTGCGATTTCCGCTTCATCGACCTCGACCTTGCCCGAGAACAGGCCGCTATCGGCAACATGAATCTGACGGGCATCGGTGAGCGACAACTCCACCGAACCCTCGACGACAAGAACATCACAGCAGGTGACTTCTCCTCCCTTCAGCCGGATCTCTCGGCCGACCACCAGCTTCCTGCTTTCGGCCACGGGTGCGGTCGTCGCATCGTCTGCCTCGGTGTATGGTGGCAGGGGTGAGGGGGTGGAGGGAGCCGGTTGGCGTCGCGCAACGTCCATGCCACCGATGGGCCCGGAGTGGGGGCGCCCCGGAGCCGCGGCTGGCCGCGGCGTGGGCGCTTTGGGTGCCGGGATATCGAGCTTATCTCTTTCCATGCCAATCGGTTTGATACCGCTCGTGTTGTTTTCCATTTCCTTCTTTTTCCCAAACATTGCGCTTCGTCTCCTTCTAGGCATTCTGCGCCGCATTCAAATGACCTGCGTCTCGCTGACGCCATGCCACAAACAAGTGAACCATGGCGGCCGCGCCCACGATCGGGGCCACCAGGTTGACGATCGGCACCGTCAACAAAAACGCGACCAACACCCCGGCGACAAACAGCCGCTCCCGGTAAACGTCGCGAAGGGCCCGCACTTCGGCGATATCGGCACGCCGCAACGCCACCAGCTCAAAGTACTCGCGCCCCAACAGGTATCCGTTCACGGCGTAGAACACAAACGGGAAAAAGATAGGGAACGGGAGGAATACGAGGATAACAAGGTTGCAGACGATCATGACGCCGAGAAAGCGCGTGGTATTGACCACCACCTCGCGCACCGGAACGTGACGGACCGTCGGTAGCATGGGATAGTACTTGCGCTCGACCACATCGACGATGCGGTCGAGGAAGAGACCGATGCAGGCGCTGAGGACAGCGGGAAACAGGATCCAGGTGACAACGAGGGCGGCGAGCCCGCCCAACAAGTCAATCGCCGTCTCAAGCCAGCCAATCTGGAACAGCGTAGTCCCGATCAGAATGTACCCGACGAGCGCCCAAAGGGCGATAAAGATGACGATGGCGAGGGCGATGCTGATCCAGATCACCCGGCGGGTGTCCGAATCGGTGAGCTGCGCGAACGCCTTGGCAAATGCAGCCAGCAAGATCAAGATCCCTTCTCGAGGTGAGCGATTCTGCGGTCTTTCTTAACGCCGAGTGCAAAGGTCAACAAGATCGACCTCGCTGTCCGCGACGCGTGATCGCTCTTGTTGTTCGCTTACGTCCTCGCGCTATACTGCCGCCGCGCGTTTTCCCCTTTTCATGACAGTCGAGGTTCGATCGATGGCGCCTGAGCGCTGTGAGGTGGTTGGGATCGGCAATGCCATTGTCGATGTTCTGGCCCATGCCGACGAGGCATTTCTTGAGGCAAACGGTCTCAACAAGGGAACCATGACCCTGATTGAAGCCGAAGCAGCTGAGGCTCTCTATGCCAAGATGGGGCCTGCGGTGGAAGTCTCGGGCGGCTCGGCGGCCAATACGATTGCGGCCTTCGCTTCTCTGGGCGGCAAGGGAGGGTTCATCGGCAAGGTCTCGGACGATCAACTCGGTGCGATCTTCCGCCACGATATCCGCTCGCTGGGAATCATCTTCAAGACTGCTCCTGCCGGCACCGGTCCATCGACAGGACGGTGCCTCGTTCTCGTCACCCCCGATGCCCATCGAACATTGCAGACCTTTCTTGGCGCCAGCGCGGAGATCGGCCCAGAGGATATCGATGCGGATTTGATCGCCGGCTCGAGGGTGACATACCTCGAAGGATATTTGTGGGACCGGCCGAAGGCGAAGGAAGCTTTCGAGAAAGCCGCTGAAATCGCCCACGGCGCCGGCCGGCGCGTTGCCCTCAGTCTATCAGATCCGTTCTGCGTCGATCGTCATCGCGCCGATTTTCTCCGCCTCGTCGACCAGCACGTCGATATCCTGTTCGCTAATGAAGACGAGATCGTCTCGCTCTATCAGGTTCATTCCTTCGCTGCGGCACTGGAGCGGGTTCGCGAACACTGTGAGGTGGCGGCGCTGACCCGCTCGGACAAAGGCTCCGTTGTCGTTGCCGACAGCACGCTCCATGTCCTCGATGCAGAGGCGGTGGATGATATTGTCGACACCACCGGCGCCGGTGATGCGTATGCCGCCGGCTTCCTGTTCGGGCTTACCCGCAACTATGACCTCAAGACTTGTGGTCGGCTGGGCGGAATTGCGGCCGCGGAGGTGATCAGCCATGTCGGCGCCCGCCCTGAGGTCCCCCTCCAAGACTTGGTGAAAATGAAGCTCTAACCGGTGCGGCGATCGTTACCGGCAGGAAGTTGAGGCGAGGCGATGGGCGTCTATCGCGACCGTCGGGTCCTCGCGATGCTCTTTCTCGGCTTCTCCAGCGGCGTTCCGTTCGGGGTTCTCGCCGAACCTCTCAGTGCGTGGCTGGTCGAATCGGGCGTCAGTTTGACCGGTGTCGGGCTCTTTGCCCTCGTCAGCCTGCCCTATTCGCTGAAGTTCCTGTTTGCGCCGTTCATCGACCGGCTGCCGCTTCCCGGCTGGACTACCCGCCTTGGCCGTCGCCGCGGCTGGGCACTCCTCGGACAGACGGTTCTGCTTCTCGCAATCGCAGGGATGGGACTTTCCGATCCCGGCTCGCGAATCGTAATGACGGCGGCTTTCGCCCTCGCCGTTGCTTTCGCCTCCGCCTGTCAGGATGTGGTGATCGACGCGTATCGGGTGGAGATTCTCGATACGCCCAAACTGGCGGCGGGAGCGGCGACCGTCGTTTTCGGATGGCGGATCGGCCAGTTCGCCGCCGGTGCCGGCGGATTGATCCTCGCCGATATCCTGCCTTGGTCAATTGTGTTTCTGGGTCTTGCCGCGACGATCGGCGTTGGCATCATCACGATCCTGCTCAACCCAGAGCCGGCTGTGCAGATCAGCGACCTGTCACGCGATCTCGAGCGGCAGGCGGACGCATTCCTGCAGGGCCGTCCGCATCTTCCGCCACGCTTGGCCAGGGCCCTGGCATGGCTGCATGCGGCGGCAATCTGCCCGCTGATCGAGTTTACCAGCCGACGCGGCTGGATTCCCATCGTGCTGTTCATCATGCTCTACAAATTCGGCGATGCCATACTGGGCATCATGAAAGTGCCGTTCTTCCTGGATCTCGGCTTCACCAAGACGGAAATCGCCGAGATCGTGAAGGTGTTCGGGACTGTCGCGATTCTCGCCGGTGGGTTTCTGGGCGGCGCGCTGCTGGCATGGATTGGCCTGTTGCCGGGACTGTTGATCTGCGGCATCCTGATGGCAGCCTCCAACCTCGTCTTCGTTGTTCAGGCTTGGGTCGGTCCTGAACTCGCCATGCTGGCAGTCACCATCGCTGTCGAGAACATCACTACCGGCATGGGGACGGCCGCGTTCGTCGCCTACCTCTCCAGCCTTTGCAACGTCACCTATACCGCAACCCAATATGCGCTGTTGACCTCACTGATGGCGCTCTCGCGCACGCTCCTGTCCTCCAGTGCCGGATGGTTCGCCGAGCTTCTCGACTGGCCGGGATTTTTTATCTTCACTACCGTGGCTGCGGTCCCGGGTTTGGTATTGTTGCTCTGGATGTGGCGACGGGTCGCCGCCCCGAGTCGCGCGCCAAGCCGCGCGTGATGGCCGGTTTTCTGGCTGAATCTCCGCGCCACGGTATCACCGCCAGGGAATTGAAGCTAAGGTGGCGGACATCAGGGCGCTGCGCGTTTTATTTTTCCGGAGATTCGCACTATGGATATGTCGAAGATAGCGGTAGGCAAGAACCCACCGTACGATGTCAACGTGATTATCGAGATCCCGCAGGGCGGCAACCCGGTTAAGTACGAGTTCGACAAGGAGACCGGCGCGATCTTCGTCGACCGCTTTCTTCACACCGCCATGTACTATCCGTTCAACTACGGCTTCATTCCGCATACGTTGTCGGAAGATGGTGACCCGGTCGATGCCGCGGTTCTGGGACAGGTTGCTGTCACTCCTGGCGTGATTATCCGCTGTCGGCCGATCGGCGTTCTGATCATGGAGGACGAGGCTGGTCTCGACGAGAAGATCCTATCGGTGCCGGTCGACGATCTTCATCCCTTCTACGCCGACCTTTCGTCCTATCGCGAACTGCCGACGATCATGACCGATCAGATTTCCCATTTCTTCGGCCATTATAAGGATCTGGAGCCGGGCAAGTGGGTTCGGGTCAAGCGCTGGGGTGAACCTGAAGAAGCGTTCGATCTCATCCGCAGTGCGGTCAAGCGCTTGCAAGAGAAGGCCTCTGCGATTTGATGAACCATTTCTGATCGGGACGGAAGACGCGCCGATGACCGAGCGTATGCAAGTTCTCGAAGCAGACATCACCACCCTTGCGATCGATGCCATCGTCAATGCCGCCAACGAGCAGCTTGCGGGTGGCGGCGGTGTCGACGGCGCCATCCATCGGGCCGCAGGGCCGGAGCTTCTTCAGGAATGCCGGACCCTGGGCGGCTGTCCCACCGGCGAGTCCCGACTCACGGCGGGCTACAGACTCCCGGCCAAGCACGTCATCCACACCGTGGGGCCGGTCTGGCACGGCGGCACGACGAATGAAGATGAACTGCTTGCCTCCTGCTACCGACGCTCGCTTGAGATCGCCGCTCAACATGGATTGCAGTCGGTCGCCTTCCCCGCGATCAGCACTGGCGTCTACCGATTTCCGCTCGAGCGTGCCGCCCAGATTGCGGTCGCCACCGTGCGCGATTTTCTTGCCGGCCATGATGTTCCGCAACAGGTTATCTTCTGCTGTTTCGGCAGGCAGGCGGCCGAGGCCTTTCGTGTCGCGCTGGCCGCAACGGATCCTTAAGCGCGATCAATCCACCCGATCGTGATGACCCGAACGCTCGGGACCGGCCACGATGCCCGCATCGTGAAGACGGCCAACTTCGCGCTCACTCATGCCGAGCAGATCAAGCAGGATCTCGTCGGTGTGTTCGCCAAGAACTGGCGCCCGCTTCGCCTCCAGCCGCTCCACCTCGCTGAAGTCCAATGGTGACGCCGGCATCAGGTAGGTCCCGACATCGGGTTGATCGACCATGCTGAACATCGGGTTCTGGCTGGAACAATCGGGATCTTTCTCAATGGTCTGCCGCACCGTGCGGTACTCAGCCCAGGTCACGTTGCAGTCGCTGAAGATCTTGCGGATCTCGGCCAGCATGCGGGTAGCGAACCATGGCTCGAAGATCCGCGAGATCTCCCTGCGTGCGCGAAACCGGTTCCCTTCTTTGCTCAGATCCAGCCTGAGCCGCTCGCCGAGAGCGTCGAACTCGGCCTTCAGTCCAGTCGCCTTGCACAGGTTGCTCCACTGCGCCTGGGTCAGGCCGACGATCATCAGCCGCTTGCCATCAAGGGTTCCGAAGTCGCGCCCATAGGCGCCATAAAGGTAGTTGCCGTCCTTTGGTCGGTCGGCGTCGTTGATCATTACCTCGGCAATCTTGCCGAGGTGGCCGAGCATCGCCATCGCCACGTCTTTGAGCGCAATTTTGACCAACTGGCCACGGCCGGTGAGGCGGCGGTGGCGTTCCGCGGCCAGCAGGCCGACCATCGCCATCTGGCCGGCAATGCAGTCCCACGCGGGAAGCAGGTGGTTGATTGGCCGCGGCCAAGCGGTGGGGCCCGTTACCATCGGAAAGCCCACCTGCGGGTTTACCGTATAATCAACCTCGGAACTGCCGTCGCGGCGGCCGATCAGGTTGACCATGATCAGGTCCTCGCGCTGAGCCTTCAGCGTTTCGTAGTCAAGCCAACCACGCGCGGGAAAATTGGTAATAAACATCCCTGCCTCTTTGCCGGGCGCACAGATCAGCCGGCTCAGCAGTTCCTGCCCTTCGCGTTTTCGGAAATCAATCGCGATCGAACGCTTGCCCTTGTTGAAGCCGGCCCAAAACAGGCTCTGCTTGCCGTCCAGCGTCACTGGCCAGCGGGTGTAGTCGAGCCCGCCGCCGATCGGATCGAAGCGGATCACGTCAGCCCCAAGCTGCGCCAGAGTCATGCCTCCGAGCGGCATCGCAACGAAGGCCGAGCCCTCGACAATTCTCAGCCCCTTGAGGATTCCCTTCATCAGCCGTTTCCCCGAGCGTTCATGTGGTTGCTGAGGTTTATGTACGATCTTTGCGGTCGACCACGTGGACGTTGGTCGCGCCGTTCGCCTCCAGGATCGTTATTGCCCTCTCTTCGTCGGCCGCCGATACGGTTCGGACCCAGAGGATTGCACCCCCGGCCTCGACGGCGCGAGCAAACTCTTCTGTGTGCGGCCGGGCGACCACCTCATCCACGACATCCTTGACGGCGAGGCTTCCGACAGCGGCGGCAATGATACCTGCGATCGTCGCGGTGACGGGGCCGCCGGCGAGAAAGATCATGCCGGACGCAAATAGCGGGTTCTCATAACGGATCTCGTTGACAAAGGCATTGAACACCTCGCTCCACGATTCTCGAGGTGAGCCTGCGGCTTCGATGGCCTCGCGGGTAGCGAGAACGCTGAGATCGGTATGCTCAAAGCTGGCCGCTTTCAAATCTGCGACTGCGGCTTCGAATGGCTTGCGCTCGGCAAAAACACCTACCGCTTCGCGGAATCGATCGGACCTGTCGTTGGTAATCACTCTTCCTCCCGAAGGGATCGCGACTTGATATTGCCGTGGGACTGGCTCGGTGGATAGTCCCGACGCACGCCAGCATGCTAAGCTCGTTCTGCTGGCCAGCCAAATCCTCTATTGCATGGAAACTGTGGGCAACGTGGGATCTCTTTGATGGTGTCGTTACGCGAAACGGGCCCTTCGGTGCAAGAGGCCTGTGCGGGAAGTCGTGCGCCAGATGGCGAGGGGGAGGGGGACTCGCCGACTGTCACGGCGTCGGCCGCGGGTGAAGACTCTGTAACGCCGATGATGGCGCAGTACTTGGCCATCAAGGAGGAGCACCCCGACTGTCTACTGTTCTACCGCATGGGCGATTTTTACGAGCTTTTTTTTGATGACGCCGCGAAAGCGGCGGCGACACTCGGCATTGCCCTGACGGCCCGGGGCAAGCATCGCGGAGAAGCGATCCCGATGTGCGGTGTCCCGGTCCACAGCCATGAGCAGTATCTCTCCCGCCTGATCCGCGCTGGCTTCCGGATCGCGATCTGTGAGCAGATCGAGGATCCGAAAGAGGCTAGGCGGCGTAGCAGCAAGTCGGTGGTGCGCCGTGGAATCGTACGGGTGATTACCGCCGGAACCATTACTGAAGACACGCTGCTCGATTCCCGGCGCAACAATTACCTCGCCGCCTGTGCCGAGGCTGGCGGCACGTTAGGTCTTGCTTGGCTCGATGTGTCGACGGGAGATTTCTGGATCCAGCCGTTTACAGTCGGCGAAATGGACGCTGTGCTGGCCCGTCTCGATCCCGGAGAACTTCTGCTGCCGGAAACAATGGTGCAAAAACAGGATTGGTTCGAGCCTCTCCAGGCATGGCGGGACCGCCTGACGCCGTTGCCCGCCAGCCGATTCGACAGCGTCAATGGCCGGCGCCGGCTCGAGTCGCTCTACGGGGTGGGGTCGCTTGACGGCTTCGGCTCCTTTTCCCGAGGAGAAATTGCCGCTGCCGGTGCGCTGGTGGACTATGTCGATTTAACCCAAAAGGGGAGGCTGCCGCGGATTGCCCGTCCCCGCCGCGTACTAAAGGGCGCGGTTGTTGAGATTGACGCACCGACACGGCGAAATCTGGAACTCACTCGCACCCTTGCCGGCGAAGCCAAAGGCAGCCTGCTCAGCACCATTGATCGGACTCTGACTGGCGCTGGGGCACGCCTGCTGGCAGCTCGTCTGACGGCACCGCTCACCGATGTTGCCGCCATTAACAGCCGGCTCGATATGGTACAGTTTTTCGCCGAAGGCCCGGCCATGCGCCAGTCGGTTCGTGATCTTCTCCGCCGCTGTCCGGACGTTGAGCGGTCCCTTGCGCGCTTGACGTTGGCACGCGGCGGGCCAAGGGATCTGGCAGCCATTCGCGACGCGCTGGCCCTGACCGCCGAGGTTCGCGATGCACTGACGCAAACAGCCCTTACCGGAATGCCCACCGGCGTTGAGGGCTGCCTTGTCGACCTCGGCCATCATTCTCCGCTCGTCGAACGGTTGGCGCAGGCGCTGGCGGCAGATCTGCCGCTGCTGGCGCGGGACGGCGGGTTCATCGCCCCCGGCTATCTCGCCGAGCTCGACGAGCAGCGCGCGCTGCGCGAGCAGAGCCGCCGCGTCATCGCCGACTTGCAGGCGCGCTATGCCGGCGAGACCGGGATCCCGACTCTAAAAATCCGGCACAACAACGTTCTTGGCTATTACATCGAGATTCCTGCCCGGAAGGCTGACCGGATGTGTACAGCCTCGCGTGCCGCCGCGTTCATCCACCGTCAGACGATGGCGACCGCTGCTCGCTACACCAGCGTCGAACTGGGTGAACTGCAGGACCGCATCGCCAGCGCGGGCGATCAGGCGCTGGCGATGGAACTGGCGATCTTCGATGATCTCGTCGGGGAGGTGGCGAGCCAGGCCGAGGCGATTGCGCGCACCGCATCAGCCCTGGCTCGCCTCGATGTCTCTGCCGGGCTCGCCGAACTTGCCATCGACGGCCGCTACACGAGACCCGTCATTGATGACAGTCTGGAGTTTGACGTTCGGGGAGGGCGTCATCCGGTGGTTGAGGCGGCGTTGGCTCAAGATCAGGCTTTCGTCGGCAATGACTGTGACCTCGGCGAAGGGCACCGGCTGTGGCTGCTCACCGGTCCAAACATGGCCGGCAAAAGTACGTTCCTGAGGCAGAACGGTCTTATCGCCCTTCTGGCGCAGATGGGCGGTTATGTTCCTGCGACCTCCGCACGGCTGGGCGTGATCGACCGGCTTTTCTCCCGCATCGGTGCCGGTGACGAACTGGCGCGCGGCCGCTCGACATTCATGGTCGAGATGCTGGAGACATCCGCGATCCTTCATCAGGCGGGTGCGCGTGCGCTTGTTATTTTCGATGAGATTGGCCGCGGCACCGCTACCTACGACGGTCTGTCGATCGCATGGGCGGTTGTCGAGTACCTGCACGACGTCAATCGCTGCCGCACCCTGTTTGCCACCCACTATCATGAACTGACCGCGCTTGCAGCAAAGCTCAAGAACTTGGCGTGCGTCACCATGCGGGTGAAGGAATGGCGTGGAGACGTGGTGTTTTTGCATGAGGTTGCCGCAGGGACCGCCGACCGCTCCTATGGCATTCATGTCGGCCAGCTGGCGGGACTGCCGGCCGCGGTTGTGACACGGGCCGAGCAGGTTCTGGAAGTGTTGGAGAAAGGGGAGCAATCCTCGGCGATCACCCGTCTTGCTGAGGACTTGCCGCTTTTTGCCGCGGCACTGCAGCCGGTGATGCCAGAGGTCAAGCCATCCCTAATGGAGCAGGAGCTGCGTGCTCTCGATGTCGATTCTCTCAGCCCGCGGGCGGCGCTGGAGCTGATCTACCGCTGGAAGGAGCGTGTCTGAGGTGAGCAGAGGGCACCCCCACGCCCCACTGTTTTGTGTTAATGACGCTACCTGCGCCCCGGAGTGGGCGGGGTGGTACGAAGGGGGAATGCGAACGCGCGTGCCGTCCCATATAAAGCGGAGAAGATTTGGGAGACAATATGCAAGGCGTTTATAGACCTCGGGACATTGTCGATCGCAAGGCACTCGTCCGCGAATTGCACGAGCAGGTCGCTTGGTCTGCCTACTCGCCGCGCGCTCGCGGGAATTTTGTCCAGATTTTCAAGGCCGCACTCTATCGCGGTGTCGGCGAGATCCGACGTCGCTTCGAAGAGGAAGGAATCAACGGAGAGGCCGTCGTGCGCGCGGATGCGTTTCTTGTCGATCAACTGGTGCGCACCATTTACGACTTCGCCTGCAACCATGTGTATCCAACGAACAACAACTCCGGCGCCGGCATGGCGGTGGCCGCGACAGGCGGCTACGGCCGCGGTGAGCTGTCCCCGTTTTCCGATATCGATCTGATGTTCCTGCTCCCAGAGCAGAGCACGCGTGAGAGCGAAAAGATCGTCGAGTTCGTTCTCTACATGCTGTGGGACATGGGGCTTAAGGTCGGCCATGCCACTCGGACCATCAGCCAATGCATCGATCTCGCCCGGCGTGATCTAACCATCCGGACATGCCTGCTGGAATCTCGCTGGCTTTGGGGCAACCAGCCCTTGTATCGCAACTTCGAGCAGCGTTTTCTCAAGGAGGTCGTCGCCGGTACCGGACCGGCCTACGTCGAAGCGAAGCTGGCGGAACGGGACGCCCGCCACGCCCGCATGGGCGACTCCCGCTATGTCCTGGAGCCCAACATTAAAGAGGGCAAGGGCGCCCTGCGCGATCTGCAGACCCTGTTCTGGATTGCCAAGTACCTGTACCAAGTCAAGGACATGCAGGAGTTGGTCGACCGCGGGGTTTTCACGCCTGCGGACGGACGCCACTTTCGCCAGACACAGAACTTCCTTTGGACTGTGCGGTGTCACCTGCACTACGTCGCCGGCCGTCCCGAGGAGCGCCTGACCTTCGATGTTCAGGACAAGATTAGCAAGCGGCTCGGCTATCGTGACGATGGGGCCGGCGTGCGCGGTGTCGAGCGTTTCATGAAGCACTACTTTCTGATTACCAAAACTGTCGGCGATTTGACTCGGGTGCTCTGTGCGGTGCTGGAGGAGGATCACAAGAAGCGTCGTTCGCGGTTGCGGCTGCCCAAGCTGACCTTCATGCGGCGGGTTGCGAGCGGCTTCAAGCTCGACGGCGATCGCCTGACGGTAACCTCGCCGGCGGTGTTTACCGAGGACCCTGTCCGATTGTTACGGCTGTTCCATGAAGCGCAGCGGCTCGATCTCGATGTCCATCCTCATGCCCTGAGACTGGTGCGACAGAGCCTCCGCCTGATCGACAGCGGGGTACGGGCGAACCCGGAAGCCAACCGTTTGTTCATGGACATGCTGACGTTCAAGGGCGGACCGGAGATCACGTTGCGGCGCCTCAACGAAGCCGGCGTGTTCGGGCGTTTCATTCCGGAGTTCGGGCGGATCGTGGCACAGATGCAGTACGATATGTACCACATCCACACTGTCGACGAGCACACGATTTGCGCCCTCGGAATCTTGCACAGGATTGAGGCCGGCGAACTCAAGGACAAGCACCCGACCGCCGATGCGATCGTCGGCGATGTGCGATCCCGTCGGGCTCTCTACCTTGCCGTTCTGCTCCACGATATCGGCAAGGGGCGTGGCGGCGATCATTCCGAGATCGGAGCCCATCTCTCGCTCGATCTGGCTCCGCGCCTCGGACTGGATGAATGGGAAACGGAGACGGTTGCCTGGCTGGTTAAGCATCATCTGTTGATGAGCCGGACCGCCTTCAAACGGGACGTTGACGACGTGAAGACGGTCGTCGACTTCGTCGAGACGGTCCAGTCCCCGGAGCGGCTGCGCATGCTGATGATCCTGACCGGGGTCGATGTCGACGCCGTCGGCCCTGCCATCTGGAACGGCTGGAAGGAAGGGCTCCTCAGCGAGTTGTACTACCGGGCTCTTGAGGAGATGGAGATGACCGGGGGGCAGCCTGTCCTTCGTCGCGCCCAGCGGGTCGAGCAGGCCAAGGCTCTGCTGCGGGAGGCACTTTCCGACTGGGACCCCGAAGAGCTCGAACGTTATCTTGCCCGCGGATATTCGGACTACTGGCTTGCGTTCGACACCCCTACCCAGGCGCATCACTTCCAGATGATGCGCAAGGCAGAGAACGAGGGACGGTCCCTTCGGGTGGATGTGCAGACTCTACCGACCCGCGACATCACCGAACTCACTGTGTATGCTCCGGATCACCCTGGGCTGTTCGCGCGCATGGCAGGTGCCATGGCCCTCAGCGGCGCCAACATCTTAGATGCCAAGATCTTCACGCTCGCCAACAGCATGGCTCTCGATACGTTTCGTATCCAGGACAACAACGGCGCCTCCTACGATCAGCAGGACAGGCTGGATCGGCTGCGTCTTCGCATTGAACGCGCTGTCGCCGGACAGATTTATCCGGCGCGGGAACTGGAAGCGGTTCGCTCGTCGACCCTTCCCAGTCGGACCGGGGTCTTCAAGGTTCCACCGGCTGTTATTCTTGACAATAAGGCCAGTGCAACGCACACCGTCATTGAGGTTAACGGTCGTGACCGCCTTGGGTTCCTCCATGACGTGACCTCGACCCTGACCGAACTCTGCCTGCAGATCTCGAGTGCCCATGTCTCCACTTACGGCGAACGAGTTGTGGACGTATTTTACGTCAAGGATGTGTTCGGGCTGAAGATCGAGGACCAGGCAAAGCTGCGGCGGATCGAACGCCGGCTCTTCAGAGCGATCGCTCCCTTGCAGGAAAGGCCGGTCAGGAAGCTCGACACGAAGGCTGCTGAATAGAGCAACCAGCGGCCGTTCCGGCCCTTTGCAAGCGAGTTTTTGAAAATGGTCCTGTTGCGGTCTATTGCCACTGTCGGCGGCATGACCATGATCAGCCGCGTGTTCGGCTTCCTGCGCGATGTTCTGATCGCAGGAACGCTCGGGGCTGGCCCGGTCGCTGACGCCTTTTTTGTGGCTTTCCGATTCCCCAACCTGTTCCGCAGCCTGTTTGCAGAGGGCGCGTTCACCGCGGCGTTCGTCCCGATCTTCGCAGGAATTCTTGAGGGTGAAGGCAAGCAGCGCGCGGTCGCATTCGCGCGGCAAGCGTTCAGCGTTCTGTTGTGGATTCTTTTTCTTTTTGTTGTTGTCGTCGAGATGACAATGCCGCTGGCAATTATGGCGCTGGCTCCAGGGTTTACAGCAGATCCGGAGAAATTCGATCTCACGGTGACCTTGTCGCGCATTGTTTTTCCCTATCTGCTGTTCATTTCACTGGTTGCTTTATTGGCGGGAATTCTCAATTCACTCGGGCGGTTCGCCGCGGCGGCTGCGGCACCGATCCTGCTCAACCTGTGCATGATCGCAGCGTTATTGTGGCTGGCACCCCACGCGGCCACGGCCGGTCATGCCTTGGCTTGGGGCGTTGCCGGAGCGGGCGTCATCCAGTTCCTCTGGCTGTGGATCGCGTGTGTGCGGGCCGGCGTCGCGATCCGCCTGCCGCGGCCGCGCTTCACGCCTGCAGTGCGAACGCTGATGACGCGGGCGCTTCCGGTCGCCCTTGGTGCCGGCATCTATCAAGTGAACATGATGGTCAACACCATGATCGCCTCGTTGCTGCCGGTCGGTGCCGTCTCCTACCTGTTCTATGCCGACCGCATCCACCAGCTCCCGATCGGCGTCGTAGGCGTCGCCGTCGGAACTGCGCTGTTGCCGCTGTTGTCGCGGCAGCTTCGCGCGGGTCACACCTCGGCCGCCAATTACAGTCAGAACCGAGCGCTGGAACTGGCGTTTCTGCTGACCCTGCCTGCGGCAGCAGCGATGGCGGTCATTGCGGAGCCAATCACCATGGCGTTGTTTCAGAGGGGCGCGTTTGATGCTGAGGATGCTCGCGCGACGGCGGTGACCTTGATGGCGCTTGCCCTTGGGCTGCCGGCCTACATGCTGGTGAAATCGCTGACCCCGGCATACTTCGCGCGTCAGGATACGCGCACGCCCGTTAAGATCGCAGCATGTACCGTCGTCCTTAATATTGCGCTGAACCTGGTGTTGATGTGGCCCCTGCTTTACGTCGGCATTGCCCTTGCCACGTCGTTATCGGCTTGGGCCAATGCTCTTGCGCTGGCGATCATTCTGTACCGGCGTGGGTTCCTGGAGATCGATGCGCGCCTGAGCAGCCGCCTGCCGCGAATGCTCGCCGCAACTGCGGTCATGGCAGGCACGCTGACCCTCGTTCAGTGGGGGCTGGACGATTGGCTTGCCGGTGATCAGGATCAGCGCATTGCCGCTCTCGTGCTACTGGTTGTCGTCGGGCTGGGAACCTTTGCCCTCAGCGCCCAGCAGCTGGGCGCTGCCGCGTGGGCGGATCTGCGGGCGTTGCGCCGCAGCTGAGGGCGGCCGCTAAAAACAGCCGAGGCCGCTGCCCAACGAGAGTGCAACTCGGGATTCTGCCGGTACTCCGCTTGACCGGTCACGATGAAGCCGCCATAACCCGCTCTTGGCGTATCTCCCACCTTCCGGCATATTCATGAAACGTATTTTTTCCGGCATCCAGCCGACTGGCAACCTCCACTTAGGCAATTACTTGGGGGCGATCCGCAACTGGGTCCGTCTTCAGCACGACTACGAATGTCTGTTCTGCGTCGTCGACATGCATGCGATCACCGTTTGGCAGGATCCGAAAGTGTTGCGGGAGGCGACGCGGGAGACGGCCGCCGCAGTGCTGGCTGCCGGCGTTGATCCTGGCCGAAACATCCTGTTCGTTCAGAGTGCGGTTCCCGGTCATGCCCAACTGGCGTGGATCTTCAATTGCGTTGCCAGAATGGGTTGGCTCGCGCGAATGACCCAGTTCAAGGAGAAAGCCGGCAAGCACCGGGAAAATGCATCCGTCGGCCTTTATGCGTATCCGAACCTGATGGCAGCTGATATTCTTCTCTATAAGGCCACTCACGTTCCTGTCGGCGAGGACCAGAAGCAGCATCTGGAACTCACCCGCGACATCGCCCAGAAGTTCAACAACGACTTCGGAGTCGATCTGTTTCCCATCGTTGAACCGCTTATTCTCGGCGCCGCAACCCGGGTGATGTCGCTGCGGGACGGCACCAAGAAAATGAGCAAATCCGATCCGTCGGACTATTCCCGCATCAACCTTACTGATTCCGCCGACGAGATCGCGCTCAAGATCCGCCGCGCTAAAACTGATCTTGACTTGCTGCCGGATTCGCCGGAGGGCTTCGCGGAGCGACCGGAAGCGGCCAACTTGTTGAGCATATATGCTGCGTTCGCGGATCTTGCGGTCGAAGATGTGTGCGCGCGGTACGGCGGTCGTCAGTTTTCCGACTTCAAGCAGGATCTCGTCGATCTCGCCGTGGCGACGCTCGCGCCGGTGACGGCGGAGGCTGCACGGCTGCGGCAGGATTCTGGCCATGTTGACGACATCTTGCGCCGCGGAGCGGCGCGGGCGCGGCAGCTGGCTGAACCCATTCTGGAAGAGGTTTATAAGGCTGTCGGTCTTGTTCACTGGTAAGCCCCGACGCCAGACTTGATCCCGCTTTTCTGCGGAACCATTTCTCGTGATGAAATGCGCTGCCACGAAAGGGTAGATCACAAGCCATGTTCATTCAGACCGAGTTCACTCCGAATCCTGCAAGCCTGATGTTTCTTCCGGGAGTCGCGGTGATGACGTCCGGCACTGCCAATTTTACCGCTGCGGAACAATCGTCGCGTTCACCGCTGGCATCGCGCCTGTTCGCTATTGGCGGCGTCGACGGCGTTTTTTTGGGCCATGATTTCATCACGGTGACCAAAAACCCCGCTCAGGAATGGGAGGTGATCAAGCCGCAGATCTTGGCTGCGATCATGGATCATTTCACTTCAGGCGAGGATGTCATCGAGGGCGAAGAGCCGGTCGGCAGCGCCGATGGCGATGGCGATGCAGTCACGGCGCAGATTAAAGAGCTGATCGAGACCCGCGTGCGCCCGGCCGTTGCCCAGGACGGGGGCGACATCATTTTCCGTGGCTTCGAAGACGGCATTGTGTATTTGCACATGCAAGGCTCTTGCTCAGGCTGCCCTAGCTCAACCGCTACCTTGAAGCACGGCATCGAGAACATGCTGCGCTACTACGTGCCGGCGGTGACGGAAGTCCGGCCGGTGGATTAGATAGCGGCGCCTTCCTCGCCGTCTGCGCGAGAAGGGCAGCATCATCAGCCAACTTGCGCCGGTTGATCCGAAGGCTCGTCGTCCACGGGCGCTTCCTAACGCTCCGGGAGAGTACACCTTATCTGTCTTATTTAAGGCCGGTGCTAGCCCGTTCATGCTTGCACCGGAGCATGCACCCGATGGTTGTTCTTGGTCTCGATACGGCAGCGACGGCTTGTTCCGTTGCTATTTGGCAGCAGGGTTCGGTGTTAGCCCGGGAGTCGCTGCCGATGGCGCGGGGCCATACCGAGGCATTGATCCCAATGGTGCAGCGTGTACTTGCCGCTGCAGCGATGGGCTTTTCCAAAATCAACCTCGTTGGTGTCACGATTGGTCCGGGAGCCTTTACCGGTCTGCGTGTCGGGCTCGCCGCAGCCCGCGGCATTGCGCTCGCAGCGAACGTCCCGTGCATGGGCGTCACAACCTTGGAGACCATCGCGACGGCTGTCCAGCGCCAGAAACGGGATGATCGAGTCGTCTTGATCGCGCTTGATACCCGTCGAGGCGATTTCTATACCCAAGCCTTTTCTGCCGGAGGAGCGGCTCTCTGCTCGCCTCAGTGCAGTGATGCGGCCACACTGCCCGGGCTCTTGGGAACTGGGCCGGCCTGGGTTGGGGGAGATGCGCGTTTCGCAGCAGTTGCCGCCCTTCGTGTGGCAGGCATTGCTGCGGAGCCCGTCGCGGGCTCCGATTGTGCCGATGCCGCGGTTGTCGCCGCGATCACAGCGGACTGCTTTCAGACGGGGGGTGTCGTTCGACAGCTGCCGCTGCCTCTTTATGTACGCCCACCGCAGGCAGTAATCGCTGCCGATGGCGGGCAGCGCCGTCGATGAGCGGACGCGACCGGCTCGCCATTGCGCGCTGCGCGGGGGGGTCGAAGACCCGACGGCTGATCGCGACAGGAGTGGAGCATGCGTGTGTGCTTGTTGTTCTTCACCGGCAATGCTTTGAAGATCGTTGGAGTGTGCACGGGATGGCCACGACCCTTGATGTCCCTGGCACCTTCGGCTTCATTGCCTGCGGAGGCAAAGATCCGGCAGGGTTTATCCTTTGCCGAAGCGTGGGAGGCGAGAGTGAAATTCTGGGGCTTGGGGTGAAACCGGGGCGCCGCCGCCGCGGCGTTGGAAGAATACTTCTGTCTGCGGGGATGGCGCAGGCCAAAGCTTACGGTGCCGCCCGGATGATTCTTGAGGTGGCGGTTGACAACGATGCCGCTCGGCGCCTCTACGCCTCGGCGGGATTTCTCGCCGTCGGGCAGCGGCGCAATTATTACGTCCGAGCTCGCGGCGCCCACACGGACGCACTGGTTCTCGCATGTGATCTGACGGCGCCTTCAGGGTTTGCGGATCCGCAGCCGGTGGACTGAATAAGGTCCCGCCTCGGGCTTTTCAGGTATTAGCTCCAAGACCGACAGTCCCTGAGACTTGACGGCGCGTGGCACGTTATGCAGGGGCTCAGCGCCTTGCAGGCGAACTTCTGCGGTGCTTCCCCGCCTCATGGTCTCAATCAGCAATTTTGTGCGGACGAAGGTCAGTGGACATACCTCAGTGGTGATGTCGAGGAAATAGTCAGGACCCTCTTTTGTGCTCTTGTTTGCTCTATTTTGCATGCTACCTGCTTGCTTATGAGGGGTAATATCTTATATACGTGCGAGCATGATGAAGTACCGGGGAACATTTGGAATGAATGACAAAGCTAGTTCAAGCGAAATCCTGGAGCTGACAACCGAGATCGTAGCGGCCCATGTCGGCAACAATCCCGTGCCGGTTGGTGATCTGCCGAGGCTGATACAGGACGTATACAGGACATTGACTTCAATTGGCGTTGAGCCAGGCGCTCCTGAGCGTCCAAAGCCCGCGGTCCCTGTTAAGAAGTCCATCTACCCCGACTATATCATTTGTCTGGAAGATGGTAAAAAGCTCAAAATGCTCAAGCGGCATCTGAAAACCGCGTACAACATGACGCCCGAGGAGTACCGGGATCGGTGGGGCCTGCAACCGGATTATCCGATGGTGGCACCGAATTACGCGCGGCATCGTAGCCATCTGGCGAAGCAGATCGGCTTGGGCACCAGACGGCGTCGCGACGACGAACTTTGACGGATGTGGTGACCGAGGGTTCTGCGGGGCCAGGTGCAGGCTATCTCCTGGCCCATGACGTTGGAGGAAATTGAATAAGTATCGGCCGGATACCACCGGACCGGAGGGAGGAGCCATGGGAGAACCGTCCCGGATCGAGCAGTTGTGTTTGGAGAAGGGCATGAAGATGACGGGGCAACGCCGGATCATTGCCCGCGTGCTCTCCGAGGCCACCGATCATCCTGATGTTGAAGAGGTGTATCGCCGCTCGGCTGGTTTGGACCCTCGAATCAGCATTGCGACAGTGTATCGTACCGTGCGGTTGTTCGAGGAGGCAAACATCCTTGAACGTCATGATTTCGGGGATGGTCGCTCCCGTTATGAAGAGGCGACGGATGAGCATCACGACCACTTGATCGATATCCAGTCGGGACAAGTCATTGAGTTCCGGAGTCAGGAGATCGAGGCGCTTCAAAAACAGGTTGCGGAACAGCATGGATTCCGGTTGGTCGGTCACCGCCTGGAGTTGTTCGGCGTTCCTTTAAAGCCGCCGGACGAGCGATCCTGACAGATGGGCATCGGGCACCCTTCAACGACGCCGGCTTGACTTCATGGCCCGCCTTGCTAGGCTGAATGTGATGGTTGTTGTGCAGAGGATGCGACTCAGTCCTAGCGGACGTAGCGGGTTGTAGGCGCGGGATCGTTTGTGACTGACTTTTGTCGGGTTCTCTTTAAAGGATTGGTTTGAGGGTGGCCGTGTCGAGGCGCGTCTTTATCAAGACCTACGGCTGCCAAATGAATGTGTACGATTCCGCAAGAATGGCGGATACTCTGGGGGTGCTCGGGTACGTCCAGGTCGAAGAAGCCGCCGCAGCGGACTTGGTGATCCTCAATACCTGCCACATCCGCGAGAAAGCCGCGGAGAAGGTTTACTCCGAACTCGGCCGGCTGAAGCCGTTGAAGCAGCGGCCGCAGGAGGATGGCGGGCCGGTGACGCTTGCAGTTGCCGGTTGCGTTGCCCAGGCCGAAGGTGCCGAGATTCTTGAGCGTGCTCCGTTCGTCGACATGGTGTTCGGCCCTCAGACCTATCATCGTTTGCCGGAAATGATTGCGCGGATCAATCGCGCCGCAGGCAAGGTTCTGGATACGGATTTTCCAGCAAAGGCGAAGTTCGACGAGTTGCCCGAGGCCGCTCCGCCGCGAGCAGTTACCGCTTTTCTGACGGTACAGGAGGGCTGTGACAAGTTCTGCTCGTTTTGCGTGGTCCCCTATACGCGGGGCGCCGAGTACTCTCGCCCTGTCAAAGACGTATTGGCGGAGGCCAAGGCCTATGCTGCTGCCGGAGTGTGCGAAATAACGCTTCTGGGGCAGAACGTGAATTGTTATCACGGAGAGGGACCGGACCGACGCGAGTGGAGTCTGGGACGACTGATTGCGGCCATTGCGGACCTGGAGGGGATCGAGCGCATCCGCTACACCACCTCCTATCCTGCGGATATGACCGAGGAGTTGATCACCGCGCACCGCGACATTGGCAAGCTGATGCCCTATCTTCACTTGCCGGTTCAGTCGGGATCGGATCGGGTGCTGACGGCAATGCGACGGCGTCATTCCGCCGACGACTACCGCCGCGTCGCCGACCGGTTGCGCACGGCTCGGCCCGATCTTGCACTCAGTTCCGACTTCATTGTCGGCTTTCCCGGTGAGACCGAGGCGGATTTTGAGGCCACTCTTGCGCTTATTCGCGGTGTCGGTTTCGCGCAGGCTTATTCGTTCAAATATAGCCCGCGGCCCGGTACACCTGCCGCACTGTTGCCGCTGGGGGACGAGGCGCGTGCCGGAGAGCGGTTGGCTATCCTCCAGGCCCTGTTGGGCGAGCAGCAGCGTGCGTTCAATCAGACTTGCGTCGGCAGAGTTTTGCCGGTGCTGTTCGAGAGTGAGGGGCGTCATCCCGGACAATTGGTGGGGCGCAGCCCTTATATGCAGCCGGTGCACGCTTTGGTTCCGCGGCGAGCATTGGGCACCCTTGGCAGCGTTCGGATTGATGCGGCGTCTGCCAACAGCCTTTCCGGGACCATGGACGAAAGGGTCGTTGCTTGAGCCCCTCTCGCGCTGGCGGCATGCCCGCCGACGATGATAAGGCGCTGGAACTGGAGTTCGAGGATAACCGCCTTGTCCTGCAGCTGTTTGGATCGCATCATAGTCATTTGGCCCGCATCGAGCGTAAGCTTGATGTGAAGATTGATACCCGCGGCAACCAGCTGCGGCTGAGTGGCGCGCCTGAAGCCGTCGAAACCGCCGGCAGCGTTCTCGGCATCCTCTACGGTCGGCTTGAGCGCGGGCATCCCGTTGGTCGGGAAGAGGTTGACGCGGCCATTCGCATGGCGCCGACAGGGGGAGCGACGTCTGATTCCACTCTTGAAGTGCGGATCCGCAATCGCATCGTGTTACCCCGGTCTCCGACCCAGGCCGACTACATCCGGGCGATCGATAGTCACGAATTGGTATTTGGCCTGGGGCCTGCCGGCACGGGCAAAACCTACCTTGCGGTCGCCAAGGCGGTTGAGCGGCTGGTCAATGGCGAGGTGGACCGGATCATTCTTTCTCGTCCCGCGGTCGAGGCGGGTGAGCAGCTTGGTTTTCTGCCAGGCAGCATGCGCGAGAAAGTGGATCCGTATTTGCGGCCCCTTTACGATGCCCTTTATGACATGGTGCCGGCCCCACAGGTTGTGAAGCGACTGGAAAGTGGAGAGATCGAGGTTGCGCCGCTCGCATTCATGCGTGGGCGGACTCTTGCCAATGCCTTCGTGATCCTGGACGAGGCTCAAAATACCACAGCCGTTCAAATGAAGATGTTTCTGACTCGGCTGGGCGAAAACTCAAGAATGGTGGTGACCGGAGATCTCAGCCAAGTTGATTTGCCCAAGGGAACCCGATCCGGATTGCGTCACGCTGTCGAAGTTCTGGAGAACGTGCGGGGTGTGGCGTTTGTGCATTTTGGAGAGAACGACGTCGTTCGGCACCCCCTCGTCACGCGGATCGTGCGCGCGTATAACGAGGCGGAGAGCCGCCTTGGCGTCGGCGCGCGGTATCAGGCCGATCATCGGCGGCCGGGCGAACAGGGACAGCCGAGCGAACAGGAAGAGGCGATAGCCGGTAGCGCGCCATGATGGCCGGACTGGAACTTGACGTCATTGTGGATACCCCCGCTTGGCTCGATGCCCTCCCAACTGCGGAAGCCTTGTGCCGCCGATCAGCGCTGGCAGCGTTTCATGCCGCGGCCGCTGAGGTCCCACAGGCGCGATTGAAGGCTGAGGCTGAGGCAAGCATCGTCCTATCTAACGATGCGCAGGTCAGAGCGCTTAATGCCGCCTATCGTGGGAACGATGCGGCCACCAATGTTCTTGCCTTCCCCGCGACCGATCTGACCCAGCCGCATTTGGCGGCGCAGCCGCTGCCAATATTGATCGGAGATGTCATTGTCGCACTTGAAACGGCAGCAGCCGAGGCGACGCTTGAAGGAAAGGAGCTTGCCGACCACGTATGCCATCTCGTCGTCCATGGCATTCTGCATCTTCTGGGATACGACCATCAAACAGAAGATGAAGCAGAGCGGATGGAATGGCTGGAGGTGGCGGTTCTGGCCTCTCTCGGAGTGGCGGATCCTTACTCGGTCGCGTCCATTGATTCAGAATGACCCAAAATGCAGGGAATTCCAGTAGCTCTAGTGGCAGTAGCGCCCCCGGCAATGGCCGGGCTGCTTCGGACTTTACTCTTCGTCACCTGATGCGCGGTCTCCTGCGGCATTTGCGCCGCTCGCGAATCGATGATAGCGCTCCGCGTGACTCCCTTGATGAGATCATTGAGGAGCGCGAGGAGTCGGAGATTCCTCTCGACGATGCCGAGCGTACGTTGCTCGCAAACATTCTCAGCTTGCGAGATCGGTCGGTTGAAGACGTGATGGTTCCGCGCGCCGACATTGTCGCCATTGAAAGCAGAGCGTCTCTTGACGAGGCGATCCAATTCATGACCAGGGAAGGCCACTCGAGGCTGCCGGTTTATCGCGACACGTTGGACGATGCCATTGGGATGGTTCACATCCGAGATGTCCTGGCGTGGCGCGGGGAAGAGGCCTCGTTTCATCTGGGCAAGATTCTCCGGCGTGTGTTGTTCGTGGCTCCTTCCATGAAGGTGCTTGAACTCTTGCTGGAAATGCGGGTCAAGCGCTCGCACATGGCTCTGGTGGTTGACGAATTCGGCGGCGTCGATGGCTTGGTAACGATCGAGGATCTTGTCGAGGAGATCGTCGGCGAGATCGAGGACGAGCACGACCGGGCACCGGAGCCAGGCATTGTGCGCCGGGCCGATGGCACGTTCGATGCCGACGCGCGTACGCCGATCGAGGTTTTGGAAGAAGAGTTCGGCGGAGTTCTGAGCGACGAAGAGCGCGAGGAGATCGACACTATGGGCGGCTTGGTCTTTGCGATTGCCGGCCGAGTTCCGATCCGGGGCGAGTTGATCACCCATCCATCGGGGGTTGAATTCGAGGTGTTGGACGCAGATCCGCGTCGGATCCGGCGCTTGCGGGTTCATGCGCCGGAGCCGATCGCCGCCACGGCCGTAGCTCAGGAGGAAGCGGGGGCGGAAAGGCCATGAGCGAGGGCGCGGGAGCGGTGGTGGAGCGGACTCAAGGAGGGCTTGGCGCCGGCCTGCGATGGCGGTTTCTGTTTCCTTTCCGCCTCGCTGTTGTTCAGGCGCCGGGGTGGCAGCAGATGCTGCTGGCTTTTATTCTGGGCGTCACCGCCGTCGGTGCGCTGCCACCGCTTCATGTCTGGCCGCTGCTGATCCCGGCGTTCAGCGGCTTGCTCTGGTTGACCGAGGGGGCTGGCCGGCGTCGGCGGGCCTTCGCCGTCGGTTGGTGGTTCGGCCTCGGTTATTTTGCCGCCGGTCTCTACTGGGTAGCTAACGCCTTCCTCGTCGAGCCGGAGCTGTTCGGATGGATGGCGCCAATTGCGGTTCTGGGGCTGGCGGCGTTGTTGGCCAGTTTCACGGGCGTAGCAACGTTTCTTGCGCGGGTCAGCGGCCTTCGCGGCGTCGGCGCGGTGCTCGTCCTCGCCGCCTCGTGGACCGCGCTGGAGTGGGTGCGCAGTTGGGTCTTGACCGGGTTTCCGTGGAACATGATCGGGACCACCTGGGTCTTCTCCGACTCGATGATGCAAGTGACCGCGCTGATCGGCACTCTTGGTCTCAGCCTGTTCACCGTGCTAGCAGCGACGGTGCCGGCGACGCTCGCCAATCCGGCGATCAAGCCGCGGGACAGCCTCGCTGCCATCGCAGGCGCGTTCATCGTTATGGCATCAATCTTGGCGGGTGGGAGTGTTCGTCTCTCGCAGGCGGCCGTGGTCGACACGGTTGACGGCGTTCATCTTCGTTTGGTTCAACCGAACATTCCACAGCGGTTGAAATTTCGGCGGGAGCTGCTCGATGCCCATCTGGAAGATCACCTGCAGCTGGGTGCAATACGCGGAGATGTGCCGCCCACGCACATCATCTGGGGTGAGACGGCAGCAGCCTTTTTTCTCGCCGATGATTCCGCGCGGCGCGAACGGATTGCCCAGCATACTCCGGCGAACGGCCTGACGATTGTCGGTGCACTGCGGCGCTCCCCCTCCGGCGAACCGTTTCGCGTGTGGAACAGTCTCCTCGCGATCGACAGCAGCGGTGCTATTATCGCATATTACGACAAGGCGCATCTCGTCCCATTTGGCGAGTATGTGCCGTTCCGTGACCTCCTTGACGTTTCTAAGCTCACCGCCGGCACAACCGATTTTTCTAGGGGGCCGGGCCGGGTGACCCTTGATCTGCCTGATCTGCCGCCCGTCAGCCCGTTGATCTGTTATGAGGTGATCTTTCCCGGCAATGTTACCGAACCCGGAATGCGTCCCGAGTGGCTTTTGAACCTTACCAACGATGCATGGTACGGACTGTCGGCAGGACCCTATCAGCATTTCGCCGCGGCGCGGCTGCGTGCGGTGGAGGAGGGATTGCCGCTGGTCCGGGTAGCGAACACGGGAATTTCTGCGATTGTCGACCCTTACGGTCGAATCGTCAGCTTTCTCGGCTTGGGAGCGCGCGGCGTTGTCGACGGCCCGCTGCCCGTTGCCTTGGACTCGGCGACGTTGTACAGCCGCATCGGCAATGTGTCCGGCTTGGTCTTGTTGGCCGCGAGCGTGTTGGTCGGTTGGATCGTCAGCCGCAGGCGCTGAAGGGGGAGAGAAACCGGCGGTGCCGGGGCATGCGGACCGGCTGGCTTTCAGCTTGCCGGTTTGAATGGCTGGATGCTGGCGCTGGCTGAGGCCGGTTCGGACGCATGGATGAGCAAGAGTTCTCCCTCCCTGCATGGTTGCGGGCCCGCACACTGGTAACAAGTGTTGCGAAATCGATTAAAATTTGTATATCATGCGGCGTATCGCTAATTTTCGTATACAAGACGGGATAAAGCGCACTAACGTGGAGTAGAATGTTCTCTGATCGGGTATAATTGCCCCGATACAAGCACCCAGGCTCGGCGAAACAGCATATAGAAGAAAAAAATGACCGAACTAAAGATGACGCGGGTAAGGAAAGGGCGGGCACCGACTCCTTCGACACGGTTTGAACGGCTTCCTCCCGGCACGCCCAACCCGGTAGACGTCCACGTGGGGGGGCGGGTACGGCTTCGTCGAACCTTGCTCGGGCTCAGCCAGGAAAAGCTGGGGGAGGCGGTCGGCCTGACCTTTCAGCAGATCCAGAAGTACGAGCGCGGTGCGAACCGGATCGGGGCCTCGAGATTGTTCGAGTTCAGCCGTATTCTGGAGGTGCCGGTCTCGTTCTTTTTCGACGACATGCCCGAAGGGCAGGCAGTGGTAGATGGTCGCATTGCCTGGGGGCTGGCGGATCAACCGCAAGCGCCCTTGGAGCCTGATCCTTTGACGCGGCGCGAAACGTTGGAGTTGGTGCGGGCATATTATCGGATCGGGGATCCCTCTGTGCGCCGGCGCCTGTTTGAGTTGACCAAGTCTCTCGGCAACGGGGAAGAGGCATAAGAAACCGGTAAGGGGGATTTGGGCTTTACCCCCGTCAGCATGCTTGTTGACGGCAACCCTAATCGTTGTCAAAACCAATCCTGGCGCAGTGGCCCGCATTTGATGCCATGGCTGAGACGGCCCACCTAGTGACCGGCCTCGGTGGTGCGGGTAGCGAGCGTGTCCCTATGTGCGTCGTGATCGTAGGTACGCCGCGCTGGGTCAATTTTCCCACTCATTCGCCTGAGGCAGCCCTGTGCATAGCGTTTGGAAGAAAGACTACGTTTTCACCAGCGAATCGGTATCGGAAGGACATCCTGACAAGGTTTGTGACCGGATCTCCGACGCGATCGTCGATGCGTTTCTGACCGAGGATCCACAGGCTCGCGTTGCCGTGGAAACCCTATGCACCACCAATTTCGTCGCCTTGGCAGGCGAGGTGCGCGGTCCGGACACCCTGACGCACGATCGGCTCAAGGAAATCGCCCGCCACGCCGTGCGGGAAATCGGATACGAACAGCACGGCTTTCACTGGAAAGATCTGGAAATTATCTCGCACGTGCATTCGCAGTCGGCGGATATCGCGCGCGGTGTTGATGCCTTCGGCAACAAGGACGAAGGGGCTGGCGACCAGGGAATCATGTTCGGGTATGCGTGTCGGGAAACCGACGTCCTGATGCCCGCGCCCATTTATTTTGCCCACGCGATGTTGAAGTCGCTGGCTGAGGCGCGTCATTCCGGGGCCGAGCCGCACCTTGGTCCCGACGCCAAAAGTCAGGTGTCGCTTCGCTATGTGGATGGTGTCCCTGTCGGGGCCACCGCAGTGGTCGTCTCAACACAGCATTCCGATCGGATCTCGGTGGACGAGGTTCGCGAGATTGTCCGTCCTCATGTTGTCAACGTTCTGCCGGACGGATGGATGTGTCCGGAGGACCGGTTTTATGTCAATCCGACGGGGCGCTTCGTGATCGGCGGTCCCGATGGCGATTCTGGACTGACGGGACGCAAGATCATCGTCGACACCTACGGCGGTGCCGCTCCTCATGGCGGGGGCGCTTTTTCCGGCAAGGACCCCACCAAGGTCGACCGCTCTGGAGCGTATGCCGCCCGCTATCTCGCCAAGAACGTAGTGGCGTCCGGGCTGGCCGATCGGTGCACGATTCAGTTGTCCTATGCGATCGGCGTTGCGCATCCGATCTCCGTTTATGTGCAGACGGATGGCGCGCAAGTGGACGAAGACAGACTCTCCGAGGTTCTGCAGCAGATGATGGATTTAACGCCGCGGGGCATTCGCATGCACCTTGGGTTGAACCGACCGATTTACGCACGAACGGCCGCATACGGTCACTTCGGCCGGCACCCCGAGCCGGATGGCGGGTTCTCTTGGGAACTCACCGATCTTGCCGACCAACTGAGAGGCGCTTTCTAGCCGAGGGCAGTTCCATCGCTTCCAGTCGCCTGAAGCAGACGCCGCATCGCCTGGAGCCGGTGTTCTTTGGCCGCCGTCATGGTCGCCGACTCCGGCCGGGGCGAAGCGAGCGTCTTGACACCCTGCTGCCCCGGCTTCGCGTGGCTCTTCCTCCGGAAGGCAGCCGGCTCAACATGGCGAGCTTATTCACGCCGCCCGTGATGGATGTATGGCTCGAAATCGGTTTCGGCGGCGGCGAGCATCTGGCCGCGCTGGCGGCTGAACATCGCGGGATTGGGTTCATCGGCTGCGAGCCCTATGTCAACGGGATCGCCAATTTCCTTGTCCTTGTCGAGCGGCTCGGCCTCGGCAATGTGAGGATCTTCGATGACGATGCGCGGCTGATACTGGACCGGTTGCCGGAGGCCAGTATCGGGCGTGCGGCGCTGTTGTTTCCCGACCCCTGGCCGAAGAAGCGGCATGCCAACCGCCGTTTCATCTGTCGAGAAACACTCGATGCGCTGGCGCGGAGTCTTCGGAACGGGGCCGAACTCCGAATCGCGACCGATCAGCCGCTTTTGGTCCGCTGGACGCTAGCCGCCGTGATCGCGCATCCGGCGTTTCGTTGGGCGCCGCAGGGACCGGAGGACTGGCGATGCCGGCCGTCCGATTGGCCGTCAACACGGTATGAGCAGAAGGCGATGGCCTGCGGCACACGATGCACCTATCTTCGCGTGGTTCGCCGCGACCGCGCGCAGGGATAGAACGACAAGGGATTATGTCTTGTTTGTGCGGTCTGGCGGGCTATATTCATGGTGTCGAGTCAACAAAGACTCGGTCTCGTTGGGCCTCGATGACAATGAGGTTTTGATGGGGCGGGCCACTGGCCCGCCTTTTTCGTTGATCGACGGCGTATCCTGGTGCGGCGGCGGGAGAAGGGATGGTTGGGGAGACCGATCTCACGGACCGGATTGGAAGGCTTCTCGAACCGGTGACGGAAGCAATGGGCTACGCGCTCGTTCGTGTCATGATCCTCGGCCAGAAGAAGCCGCGGCTGCAGATCATGGTGGAGCGTCAGGATGAACGTGCGATGACGGTTGATGATTGCGCCGAGGTCAGCCGTGCGATCTCAGCGGTGCTGGATGTCGAGGACCCGATTGCCGGAGCTCATGTTTTGGAAGTGAGTTCTCCCGGCATCGATCGGCCCCTGGTCCGCCTTGCCGATTATGACCGGTTCGCCGGGTTTGATGCGAGAATCGAGACGCGGCGCCCGATCGGCGAGCGGCGGCGGTTTACTGGACGGCTGTTAGGCACGGATGTGGACCAGGTCCGCATGCAGACGGAGTCTGGGGATGTCGAGGTGCCATACGCCGAGATCGCGCGCGCGAAGCTTCTTTTGACCGACGCGTTGATCGCAGCTTCGGGACCTCAAGCGAAGGAGACAGCAGGACGCGATGAGCCGCACACTGATTGATACGGGGGCCGTCCATGCCCGCCCCGAGTTGCTGCAGGTTGCCGACACGGTGGCCCGCGACAAGAACATCGATCGCGACGAGGTGCTGGAAGCCATGGAGCAGGCCATTCAAAAGGCCGGCCGCTCCAAGTACGGCCATGAGCATGACATCCGTGCCAAAATTGATCGTAACTCCGGCGAAATTACGCTTGCGCGCTATCTGGAGGTTGCGGAGACGGTAGAGAACGAAGCGACTCAGGTGACGGTCGCCTGGGCGAAACGTCGCTATCCAGACGCGAAGCTGGGAGACATCCTGGTGGATCCCTTGCCGCCGATTGATTTCGGAAGGATCGCCGCGCAAACAGCCAAACAGGTCATCGTTCAAAAGGTCCGTGAAGCCGAGCGCAAACGTCAATTCGACGAATACCAAAGTCGGATCGGCGACATTGTCAACGGCCTTGTCAAGCGGATCGAGTTCGGTAACGTGGTTGTCGACCTTGGTCGTGCAGAGGCTGTTCTGAGGCGCGAAGAGGCGATTCCGCGCGAACATTTCAATCAAAACGACAGGGTTCGCGCATTCATTCTCGACGTGCGCGAGGAGGTGCGGGGGCCGCAGATCTTTCTCTCTCGCACCCACCCGCAGTTCATGGCAAAGCTGTTCGCCCAGGAGGTACCCGAAATTTACGACGGAATCATCGAGATCAAGGCGGTTGCTCGCGATCCAGGATCGCGTGCCAAGATCGCGGTGATGTCCCATGACTCCGGCATCGATCCCGTTGGTCCCTGCATCGGCATGCGGGGGTCCCGGGTGCAGGCCGTAGTTGGAGAACTTCAGGGTGAGAAGATCGACATCATCCAGTGGTCTGCCGATCCTGCCACTTTCGTCGTCAACGCTCTGGCTCCGGCGGAGGTTGCCAAGGTGGTCCTCGACGAGGAGGCGGGCCGGATTGAGGTCGTCGTGCCGGATGACCAGCTTAGTCTTGCAATTGGACGCCGCGGCCAGAACGTGCGTCTCGCCTCGCAACTGACCGGCTGGGACATCGACATCCTCACCGAGGACGAGGAATCGCAACGCAGGCAGGAAGAGTTCCGGAATCGCTCGCAGACGTTCATCGACGCGCTCAATGTCGATGATGTCATCGCGCACCTCCTCGTCACCGAAGGTTTTACCGACGTTGAGGAAGTGGCCTACGTGCCGATCGACGATCTGACCGAGATCGAGGGCTTCGATGAGGATCTGGCAACCGAACTCAGGGAGCGCGCGCGCACGTTCCTTGAAGCGCGCGACGAGGAATTTGCGCGCCGCCGGATCGAGCTTGGCATCAGTGACGAATTGGCGAATGTGGAGGGGCTGAAGCCATCCGTTGTCGTGGCGCTGGGCGAGAATGGCGTCAAGACTCTGGACGATTTGGCCGATCTGTCCGGTGAGGAACTGATCGAGATGGCGCCCGCCGGTGCGCTGACACGTGAGCGTGCCGACGAAATCATCATGGCCGCGCGCGCACACTGGTTTGACGAGGACCAAGACGCTGCGGCTGTCCTTGAAGCTGAACCAGTCTTGGCGGAGGCCGGTGCGGAAAGCGGTGAGAAGATCGGCAAGGAATAGGGATGGGAATGCGCACGGCAGACGCTGACGGCGTGCGTCGCACGCGCAGCGAGCCGCTGCGTCGCTGTATTGTGTCCGGTGTCGTCCGGCCAAAGGAGGAGATGGTGCGGTTCGCTGTCAGTCCGGATGGCGAAGTCGTTGTCGATGTGGAGGAACGGCTGCCAGGGCGGGGATTTTGGTTGAGTGCCGATCGGGATATGCTTATGAAGGCGAGCGCGAAGCATGTGTTTGCGAAAGCGGCGCGCCGAGCGGTGCGTGTGCCCGACGATCTGGTTGATCGGGTCGAGCGAGCGCTGGTGCGGCGCTGCTTGAGTCTTATCGGGCTGGCGCGGCGGGCGGGGCAGGCAGTCGTTGGCTATGAAAAAGCCCGCGAGTGGCTCAAGTCCGGGCGGAAGGGTATGGTTGTTGCGGCGGCTGATGGAACTGCCGGCGGCCGTGCGAAACTGGCAGCTCTTGCGGATGGCCCGCCGATTGCCGTCTTGAGAGCTGACGAAATGGGCGCTGCCGCGGGACGCGATCGCGCTGTTCACATTGTCGTGTCACCGGGGAGGCTGGCCGATAGCCTGAAGCGGGATGCTGGACGCTTGGCAGGCTTCCGGCGTCCAAATGGCTGGGCGGCCAACTGCGCTGGTGTGGATGAGAAACACCTTTAGCCAACATGGTGCATTCAACGGATATGACGGAAAGCAAGGGCAGCGACGACAAGGGGCAGGGACAGTTGAATCGTCCCGGTAAGCTCGAACTGAAAAAGACCGTGGAATCAGGTCAGGTTCGGCAAAGTTTCTCGCACGGCCGTTCAAAGATGGTGCGGGTCGAGGTGCGCAAGAAGCGTACTTATGCTCCCGATGCGCGGGGGCGAATGGCAAAGGCCGGTCAAGAAGGTGAAGGTGGCGCTGCGCCTGCGAGGACAGAAGGTGCCGGGCGCGAGCGCGTCTCGGTGGGATTGACGAGCGCCGAGAAGGCGACCCGAGCGAAGGCGCTGCAGGAGGCGATCCGGGCGGACGAAGCGCAAATCGCAGCCGAGGAAGCGGCCGAGGCGGCAGCGGCAGAAGCAGCAGCGGCAGCGGCAGAAGCCGCGGCAGCGGAAGCCGCAGAAGCGGCCCGGGCCGAGGTGGAGGCTCCTGCACCTGAGGAGTTGTCGGAGGCAGTGCCGGGCGCGGAACCGGTGACGGAGGCAGAAGCAGAGGAGCGCGCGCAGCCGCCTGTCGCTGCGGAGCCGGGGGAGATCGGTTCGCCGACTCCGGTCGAAGCGGTCGCGCCGGAGAGGGAACCCGAAAGGGGGCCGGCGACGGGCAAAGAGGTCAGGCCGCAGGGCAAGTTGGATGAGCAGGGTGCTGCTGGCAAGGAGAGGCCGCAGCCTGCGCGGGTCGATCAGAAACCAGCCGAAGAAGTTGACGAGCAGGACCGTGCGAAGCGGCCGGGGATGCGCGCCGACGTTCGCAAGCCGGCGGCGGCACCCAGACGCGGAGAGCCGCGACGGCGTGCCGGCAAGCTGACGGTGACGGAGGCGCTTGAAGACCGGGCCGAGCGCGTGCGCAGCCTAGCTGCCGTGCGGCGGGCCCGCGAAAAGGAGCGGATGAAGCAGCGGCTGCAGACCCAGACGGAAAAGGTCTTTCGTGAAGTGGTGATCCCAGAAACAATTACCGTTCAGGAATTGTCCAATCGAATGGCCGAGCGCAGCGCCGATGTGATGAAGGCGCTGATGCGGATGGGCGTCATGGCGACGATCAACCAGTCCATCGACGCGGACACCGCTGAGCTTGTGGCGACTGAGTTCGGCCACAGCGTCAAGCGGGTCAGCGAGGCGGATGTCGAGATCGGCCTCAAGGGGGAGGAGGATGTCGAGGCGCTTCTCAAGCCGCGTCCCCCCGTTGTGACGATCATGGGTCATGTCGATCATGGCAAAACGTCGCTTTTGGATGCCTTGCGCAGGACCGATGTCGCTGCTCACGAGGCGGGTGGCATCACCCAGCACATTGGCGCCTATCAGATCAGCTTGCCAGACGGACAAAAGATCACGTTTGTTGACACCCCCGGCCACGAGGCGTTTACCGAAATGCGCGCCCGCGGCGCGAACGTAACCGATATTGTGGTGCTGGTCGTTGCTGCGGACGACGGTGTGATGCCGCAGACCATCGAGGCGATTCGTCATGCGAAAGCGGCGGGTGTGCCGATCATCGTTGCTATCAACAAGATTGACCGCCCGGATGCGGATCCGACACGGGTGCGCAACGAGCTTCTCCAGCATGACATTGTTCTAGAGGAATTTGGCGGCGATACGCTCTCTGTCGAAGTTTCCGCCAAGGAAGGCACCAATCTGCAGAAGTTGGTCGATGCCATTCTGCTTCAGGCGGAGTTCCTCGATCTGCGTTCCAATCCGGAGCGCTCGGGAGAAGGGGTCGTGATCGAGGCGAAGGTGGAGCGGGGTCGTGGTTCGGTGGCGACGGTGCTGGTGCAACGCGGCACCCTTAAGGTCGGCGATATTTTCGTTGCGGGCAGCGAGTGGGGCCGGGTGCGCGGCCTGATGGATGCTGCCGGCGTCGTGCTTGAATCGGCGGGCCCCGGTGTTCCGGTCGAGATCCTCGGACTCAACGGGACTCCGGCTGCGGGTGATGATGTGGCCGTTGTCGATAGTGAATCTCGTGCGCGAGAAGTCACGGAATTTCGACGTCGCAGGCACCGCGACGCACGCACATCCGAGACTGCCGGGCGCTCCTCGTTCGAGCAACTGTTCGACCGGATCCGAGAAGGCCAAAGCCGGGAGCTCGCGCTGGTGATTAAGGCGGACGTTCACGGCTCGGCCGAAGCCATCTGCGGCGCGATCGAGAAGCTGGCGACTGATGAAGTGGGGGTTCAGGTTCTGCATTCCGGCGTCGGCGGCATCAACGAATCGGATGTGACGCTGGCAAGAGCGTCCAATGCGGTGATTGTCGGCTTTAACGTCCGTGCCAATCCTCAGGCGCGCGAACTGGCCAAGCGTGATGGCGTCGAGATCCGTTACTATTCGATCATTTACAACGTGGTCGACGACATGCGGCAGATCCTGACAGGCATGCTGGCGCCACAACTTCGGGAGAACATCCTTGGCTATGCGGAAATACGTCAGGTGTTCTCCATCACCAAGGTCGGTAAGGTGGCCGGTTGTATGGTCACCGAAGGGGTCGTTCGGCGGGGTGCCAAGGTTCGCCTGCTGCGTGACGACGTTGTCATTCACGAGGGCGACCTCGCTCAGCTAAAGCGCTTTAAGGATGATGTCCGTGAGGTCAAGGAGGGCTACGACTGCGGCATCGTTCTTGCGAACTACCAGGATATTCAGGTCGGCGACAGGATCGAGTGCTTCGAAATTCAGGAGGTCGCTCGCCAGCTTTGACTCCAGCCGCGTTGATGCCCAGTACCACAAACTCCCGTGCTTTCCCGTTGACCACGGTGTTAAAAAGGCGTGCTCAGCCCGACAGCGCGGTTGCAGAACAATTGTGGTGAAAAAGAGCGAGCGCGGTCCGACCCAGCGTCAGCTTCGGGTTGGCGAGGAACTCCGGCATGTTCTTGCCTCTATTTTCGAGAAGGGCGAGATCCGCGATCCAGGTCTTGTCGGAGTTTCTGTAACGGTCACCGAGGTTCGCATCGGCGGTGACCTTCGAACGGCCACCGTATTCGTGGTGCCGCTTGGAGGCGGTGAGAGCGACACGATGCTCAGTGCGCTGGTACGAGCCCGTCCCTTTTTGCGCCGGCGGATTGCTGAGGAGGTTCGGCTGAAGTTTGTTCCTGATCTTCTTTTCCGGCTCGATCCCTCATTCGACGAGGCGCAACGGATCGAGGCGCTTCTTCGTGATCCTGTTGTAGCGCGCGATCTCGATCGTTCACAAGAGCCTGGCTCGGGAGGCGATGATGGGACGTAGGCGCGGGGGACAGGCGATTCATGGATGGGTGATCCTGGACAAACCCTCAGGAATGACCTCCTTCACAGCTGTGGCGGCCGTACGCCGTGGTCTCGGCGCGGCAAAAGCCGGGCATGGTGGAACGCTTGACCCGTTGGCGACCGGAGTTTTGCCGATTGCCCTGGGTGAGGCGACAAAAACACTTCCCTATATCGTCGATAGCAACAAAACCTACCGCTTTACTGTGCGATGGGGCGAAGCGCGGGACACCGACGACTCCGAAGGCACTATCGTCGCGACAAGTGCAGTCAGGCCAAACGCGGACGCGATCGAGGCGGCGCTGCCGCGGTTTCTTGGCGTCCTTGAACAGGTTCCGCCGACGTATTCCGCGGTCAAGGTGGACGGCCAACGGGCATATGCTCTCGCTCGGGCACATACGCCGATGGTTCTTGCCCCGCGCCCGGTGGTCATCGAGCGGATGGCTCTTATTGCGATGCCGGACGCGGACCACGCGGTATTCGAGGTTACTTGCGGCAAAGGGACCTACATGCGGGCCCTTGCTCGCGATTTGGCCGCCGCTCTCGGCACCGCCGGTCATGTGGCTGCGCTGCGAAGAACGGCGGTGGGTCCGTTTTCCGAGCAAGACGCGATAGATCTGGATAATATCGAAGTGGTTCGGCATAGTGATGCGGTACCGCAGCAGGTGCTTCCCGTTGCAGCGGCGCTGGCCGGCATCCCGGCGCTCGCTCTGACCGAGGGGGAGGCTCGGCGGATACAGCGTGGACAGGCGATCGCGGTGTTACCGGTTGTGAGCCGGTTGCCTCAAGAGGGCGTCCGCAAGGACGCCGTCGTCTGTGCCATGGCCGAGAACAAACCCATCGCACTCGCGCAAATCAGGGGCGGCGAGGTCCGGCCGCTTCGCGTTCTCAATCTTTGACCACGGAGCATGAGATGTCGATCACCGCAGATCGAAAGCAGGAAGTCATTCAGGAGTTTGCCACGGCACAAGGAGACACCGGTTCCCCAGAGGTTCAGGTCGCCATCCTTAGCGAGCGGATTCGCAACCTCACGGAACACCTCAAAGTTCACAAGAAGGATTTTCACTCGCGTCGCGGCCTTTTGATGATGGTGGGCCAGCGCCGGCAGTTGCTCGACTATCTCAAGCGCAAGGAAGCGAGCCGTTACGAGAGGCTCGTCGAACGGCTAGGGCTGCGGCGATAGACCGTTGGCGATCATCGGCCGAACTACGCGGTGCGGAGTGCGGTCGCCCGCGGGCGCGAGAAACCAGAACAAGTACGATTGGGGTATAGAGAATGTTTCAAGAGTTCCGTAAGGAGATCGAGTGGGGTGGACGCCCCTTAATCTTGGAGAGCGGCAAAATCGCTCGTCAGGCCGATGGGGCCGTGATGGCCACGTATGGAGAAACAAAAGTACTTTGTACGGTCGTTTTCGACAAGACGCCAAAACCGGGTTTGGATTTCTTTCCTCTTTCGGTCCACTACCAGGAAAAGACATTTGCGGCGGGGAAGATCCCGGGCGGATTTTTCAAACGGGAAGGGCGCCCTGCTGAAAAGGAGATCCTGACCTCCCGGTTGATCGACCGTCCCATTCGGCCCTTGTTCGCGAAAGGGTTTCGCAACGAAACACAGGTGATCTGTACCGTTCTCAGTCACGATTTGCAGAATGATCCCGACATCGTTGCGATGATTGGAACATCCGCTGCACTGACGTTATCAGGCGTACCCTTTCTCGGTCCTGTTGCCGGCTGTCGTATTGGCTATATCGATGGTGACTATATTCTGAACCCCCGGCTCGACGAACTCGCCACCTGCGATCTTGACCTGATCGTGGCGGGCACCAAGGAAGGCGTGCTGATGGTGGAGTCGGAAGCCAATGAACTCTCCGAACAGATCATGCTGGGCGCAGTTGTGTTCGGTCACGAACAGTGCCAGCCCGTGATTGATGCCATCATTGCGCTTGCGAAGGCCTGTGCGCGGGAGCCGGTCGAACTGCCGCAGGTACCACAGGGCAAGGCGGAGCTTGCGGAGCGCGTTCGGGCGGCAGCGGAGGGCGAACTTCGGGAAGCTTATCAAGAGACCGTCAAGGCCGAACGTCGCCAACAGGTGGGGGCAATCCGCGCGCGAGTGACCGAACAACTGATGGCCGATGAGACGGTCGACAAGACCCTGCTGATTCAGCACCTCGAGGACATTTTTCGGGATCTTGAGAAAGACGTGGTGCGCAACGGCATGCTCACGACCGGGCGCCGTATTGATGGCCGTGATGGCAAGGCAATCAGACCGATCGCAGCAGAGGTCGGGTTGCTGCCACGAGCTCATGGCAGCGCACTGTTCACGCGGGGGGAAACGCAAGCACTTGTCGTAACCACTCTCGGGACCGGCCAGGATGAACAGATCGTCGATGCCTTGACCGGGGAATATCGGCAGCATTTCATGCTTCATTATAATTTCCCGCCGTACTCGGTGGGCGAGGCAGGGCGGTTCGGCTTCACCGGCCGGCGCGAGATTGGACACGGAAAGCTCGCATGGCGCGCCCTTCACCGGATGATTCCCGATCGGGAAAGCTTCCCCTATACCATCCGGGTTGTATCAGAGGTGACTGAATCGAACGGCTCGTCGTCCATGGCAACCGTCTGCGGCGCATCTCTGGCGATGATGGATGCGGGCGTGGCGCTGGTGCGGCCGGTGGCCGGAATCGCGATGGGTCTGATCAAGGAAGGGGATCAGTTCGTCGTTCTTTCCGATATTCTCGGCGATGAAGATCACCTTGGTGACATGGACTTCAAAGTGGCGGGCACCGCCAACGGCGTGACCGCGCTGCAGATGGATATCAAGATCACGTCGATCACCGAACAGATCATGTCGATTGCGTTGGAGCAGGCCCGGGAGGGGCGGATGCATATTCTGGGTGAAATGGCCGATGCCATTTCTCTTCCCCGGCAGGCGATCAGCCAGATGGCGCCGCGAATTACAGTCATTCACATCAACAAGGACAAGATCCGGGAGGTCATTGGGCCGGGCGGCAAGGTGATCCGGGAAATATGCGAGGTGACCGGGGCGCGGATCGACCTTGAGGACGATGGGACGGTGAAGGTGGCGGCGGTCGACCAAGCGTCGGCCGATGCAGCGATCGACTGGATTCGCGGAATTGCGGCAGACCCTGAAATTGGCGCGATCTATACCGGCCGGGTTGTCAAGACGATGGATTTCGGTGCGTTCGTCAACTTTCTCGGCAGCCGTGATGGCCTTGTTCACATCAGCGAGTTGGCGCCGGAGAGAGTTGGGAAAGTCACGGATGTGGTTCAGGTTGGCGATGTCGTGAAGGTCAAGCTGATCGGCATCGACGAGCGTGGCAAGGTCAAGCTCTCGATGCGGGCAGTCGATCAGGCGACTGGTGCCGATCGGGCTACCCAGGGTGCGGATAGCAAAGCAGGATCATAAGCTGTTTCGCAGAAAGGGCGGGCCGCCGGTACAATTCGAGGCGGGGGCTCGTTTTCCTGGGTTATGTCCATATTTATAGGTGCACGAGAGTAGGAGCGCGAACCAGCGGCATTCGACCCTGGACCGTGCAACGGGGCGCACAGCACGATCAATAAAATTGGAACGGAAGCGACAAGAGATGGTGCTCCTGGAGCCAATGAGAATATCGGGACGCGAGGTCCTGCCGATTGTCGAGGGCGGCAAGGGCGTAGCGGTATCCAACGGCAACAGCGCTGGCGCTTTTGCGGCGGTGGATTGCGTTGGAACATTCTCTGGTGTCAACGCAGATTCCTTTGACGATCAAGGCCGCGTTATTCCGCAGACCTACTTCGGCAAGACGCGGCGCGAGCGCTACGAGGAGCTGGTGTCTTACGCAATCCAGGGCGGGATTGCGCAGGCAAAGCGGGCCTATGAACGCTCCAACGGGCGGGGCCGCGTTCATATGAACGTATTATGGGAAGCGGCAGCGGCGTCACGGGTATTGCACGGTGTTCTGGAGGGCGCAAAGGGACTGATCCATGGGGTCACCTGTGGCGCCGGAATGCCCTACCGGATGGCCGAGATCGCCTCGCAGTACGGCGTCTATTATTATCCGATTGTCTCGTCGGCGCGGGCCTTCCGGGCCTTGTGGAAACGGGCCTATTACAGGTATGGGCAATTTCTCGGAGGCGTTGTTTACGAGGATCCGTGGCTGGCGGGCGGACACAACGGGCTCAGCAATTCGGAGGATCCCAACCGCTCGGAAGCGCCCTATCCTAGGGTCCGGGAGTTGCGCAGCCAGATGCGCCAGTGCGGGGTTGGCGAAATTCCTATCTTCATGGCGGGCGGCGTCTGGTACCTGCGGGAATGGAAGGACTGGATCGGCAATCCAGAACTGGGACCGATCGCGTTTCAATTCGGAACGCGCCCGGTTCTGACCCAGGAGAGCCCGATCCCCGCTGAATGGAAACAACGGCTGTTGACCCTGAAGGAAGGCGACGTATTCCTCAACCGATTCAGCCCGACCGGATTTTATTCTTCCGCCGTGCGGAACGCTTTTCTCGAAGAACTCGTCAAGCGCAACGAGCGCCAGGTGGCCTATACCCGCGAGCCCGTCGGGGAACACGTGGAACCGCTCCCCCTTGGCGCTCGCGGTCGGCCGGTTTATCTCACCGTGGCGGATCGCAAACGCGCCGCCGATTGGATGGAGGCCGGCTACACGGAAGCGATGAAAACACCGGACTCCACGTTGATTTTTGTGACGCGGGAGAAGTCCGAGCAAATCAGGGTGGATCAACAAGCGTGCATGGGGTGCCTCAGTGCCTGCCTGTTCAGCAACTGGGCCGAGACCGAAACCGGGACGACCGGAAAGCTGGCGGATCCGCGATCGTTCTGCATTCAGAAGACGCTGCAGAGCATTGTCCATACCGGGGATGTCGAGCATAACCTGATGTTCGCTGGCCATAACGCCTATCGGTTCGGCTCCGATCCTTTTTATCGGAACGGGTTTGTGCCGACCGTCGAGCAGCTGGTTGAGCGGATTGTGACGGGTGACTGATCGGGTTGGGGCGTCGATATGGCGGTATCGAGGCGTTGGAATTCACGATGAAGAATGCTGCCGCCCGCGAAAGCTGGTGATAGTGTAAGGTTGCTTGTGACGAGGGGATGGTATTCCCATATGCCCTATGATGGATAAGCCAAGACCATTTACTCGCGCCCTTGATCTCCTGCGAGGCGCCGAATTGCGGCCGACGCGGCAGCGTCTTGCGCTTGCGCGGCTGTTGTTCGAAAACGGAGATCGCCACATTACTGCGGAGGCGCTTCACGAAGAAGCGCTTCGGGCCAACGTTTCAGTATCGTTGGCCACTGTTTACAACACCTTGCACCAGTTCACTGCAGCCGGCCTGCTCCGCGAGATCATGGTCGATGGTGCTCGTTCCTACTTCGACACCAACGTTGATGAACATCACCATTTCTTTTTCGAAGGAAGCGGACGGCTGCAGGACATTCCGGCTGAATCGGTGGTCGTCTCTGAGCTTCCTCCCCCTCCGGATGGGACCGCGGTCTCCCGGGTCGACGTCATCGTGCGTGTTCTTCCAACCGATTTATATAATCAAGATCAATAAGTTATCCTCTATATTGGAACTATTAAAATTTTCTTGACTTCTCTCCGTCAAGGCGGCATGCTCTAAAAAGGCGTTGGAATGCAACGCGCACTATTCAGTGTTGAACACGGGTCAGGGAGAAAATCATGCCGCAGCTCAAAGGATCCAAAACAGAGGAAAACCTGAAAGCAGCGTTCGCGGGCGAGTCACAAGCCAACCGGCGCTATCTCTATTTTGCGCAAAAGGCTGACGTCGAGGGCTACAACGATGTCGCCGCGGTGTTCCGCTCGACTGCCGAAGGCGAAACCGGTCATGCCCATGGTCACTTGGAGTTTCTTGAGAGCGTCGGCGATCCCGCCACCGGGCTCCCGATCGGCGGCACTGGCGACAACCTGAAAGCAGCGATCGCCGGGGAAACACACGAATATACAGATATGTATCCGGGCATGGCGAAGGCCGCTCGTGACGAAGGCTTTGACGAGATCGGCGATTGGTTCGAGACGCTGGCGAAGGCAGAGAAGTCGCATGCCGGTCGCTTCCAGAAGGCGCTCGATACGATGGATTAGACACCAGCGGTGCGGCGGATAACACGGCTAGCCATTGGGGCCGGTTCAGTGGGGGCCGGCAAGCTCCGGTCCCCATTTCTGTGATCAAGCGCATCGTCGAGAGTGGAGATGTCAGGTCGTCAATGCTTGCCGTGAGGAATGACATGAGCGGCACGGAGCGGAAACATGCGCGAAGGTAGTCTTGAGGCCCCAACCCGGCATCAGATCTCCTGGCGAGACCCCGATTTTTATGACGAAGAGAAACTGGATCAGGAACTTCGTCGTGTTTTCGACATCTGCCATGGCTGCCGTCGCTGCTTTAATCTCTGCGATTCTTTCCCCAGGCTGTTCGAACTGGTCGATGATTCCGAGACGGGCGAGTTGGATTCCGTCAAGAGCGCCGACTTCAAGCCGGTGGTGGATGCGTGCACACTCTGTGACATGTGCTTCATGACGAAGTGCCCGTATGTGCCTCCACACGAGTTTGACCTCGACTTTCCCCACTTGATGCTTCGCTACAGAGCGGTCGAATATAAAAAGCGCAAGCCTCCCTTCGTCCAGCGGCAGCTCACCGAGACGGATCGGTCGGGCAAACTGGCGGCGACCCCTATGGCTCCTTTGGTGAATTGGGCCACGCGCCGTGGCAATCGGCTGACTCGACCGACGCTGGAGAACGTGGCGGGTGTGCACCGGGATGCTGAATTGCCGCGCTATCACGGCAAGGCTTTCATCGCCCGTGCGCGTTCGGAGACTCCGGCGATAAACCGGAATGCCCCCGCTTTCGGCCGCAAAGCGGTGATCTATGCGACGTGTTTTATGAATTACAACAACCCGGATGTCGGCATGGCGACAAGGGCTGTTCTTGCCCACAATGGTGTTGAGACGGAGGTTGTTTATCCGTCGTGCTGCGGCATGCCGCAGTTGGAGCAAGGCAATCTGGAACGTGTCGCCAAGAACGCGCGGACAGTGTCGGCCGCGTTGCGGCCATGGGTCGACAACGGATATGACGTTATCTCGCTGGTTCCTTCCTGTAGCTTGATGATGAAGTTCGAGTGGCCCCTGATTGAGCCTGACGATGAGAACGTCAAGGCGTTGAGCGGGGCGACATTCGATGCGGCCGAGTACATCGTCGCCATCGCTCGCAAGGAGGGCTTGGCTCCGGGGATGTCACCTCTGGCGGGAGGCGTTACGGTGCATATTGCTTGTCATGCCCGTGCTCAGAACATGGGGCAGAAAGCCGCTGAAGTTCTCAGGCTCTTGCCGGATACGGAGATCACAGTTATCGAACGATGCTCCGGTCACGGCGGCTCATGGGGAATCATGAAGGAACACTTTGAAGTCGCGCTGAAAGTGGGAAGGCCGGTGGCACGTCAAGCAAGGGAAAGCCAGCGGCCCTACGTGGTATCGGAATGTCCCCTGGCACGCGATCACATTGTCCAGGGCATGGAACGTCTGGGCGACGGTGCGCCACCTGCGGTCGAGCCGGCTCAGCATCCGATCCAGTTGATTGCCCGCGCCTACGGGCTTTAGGCCGCAAACGCAATCGACAAAGAATGGAGCATCACGCGGTGAGCAAGCGACAGATCACGCGGGAAGACATTATGCCGCTCGACGCGTATGAGCGCGTGCGCCCGGAGCGGCGCCGAGCCATTACGACGATGAAAAAGAACCGGCGGGCGTTGGTTGGACCGGATATTACATTCTACTTCGAGAATTACGCCACCATGTGGCACCAGATCCATGAGATGCTGCGGATCGAGAAGGGAGGCGAGGCGCAGATCGAGGATGAACTGAGGGCTTATAATCCCTTGATTCCCGATGGGCGTACCTTGGTGGCAACCATGATGATTGAGATTGAGGAACCCGTCCGCCGCGCGCGCGTGTTGGCGGAACTTGGGGGGATCGAGGAGTGCATTGCGCTTGAGGTCAATGGCGAGCCGATCCGCGCGGTGCCCGAGGAGGATGTCGATCGGACCACGGCGGAAGGAAAGACTTCCTCGGTCCACTTTCTCAAGTTTCCGTTCACGCCGGAGCAGGTAAAAGCGTTCTCGGCATCGGAGGGGCGGGTCATACTCGCGGTATCTCATCCCAAGTACCAGCACATGTCGGTGCTACCGTCGGATGTGATTGCTGAACTGGCAAGAGATTTCGATTAGCGGCGGACACTAAAGCGCGGCGTCAACGCACCGCTCTGCGGCTCGATTTTTCTGAGCGCAAGTCGGTCGGACACGGGTTTGCCGCTACGGAACAACCTCATCCGGATAGGCCCCCCAGAAGCCCGAGCGTTCGAGCCAACCTTCCCGATTTCCGATCCGCACCCGGCAGAACGGTCCCTCGTCGGGACAGGCGACCAGATGTCCGATTACCCCGGCCTCCGCACGAACCAGGACCGGGCTGGAGACGGCGGGGCTGGCAAGGATGTTCCGGACGCCGCCCATCACGATAATGCTTCGCCGGCCGCTCAGCATGTTCTTGTGGACCCAACCTTCGTCGCCCTGCCAGTCGCGAATTTTGCGCCAATCACGGTACTCCGCAATGATCTCGATCGGTAGCATCTGGCGTTGATAGATCCACCTGACCGGATATCGCGTTCCCGGGCCGGTCCGCATGTTGACCTGATCCGATCGCAGACTAACAAAACGTGGCAGAGGCAGACCGCTCTCGGATGACGCGGCAAGGGGAGGCTCTACCCCAAAAGCAATCGCGGAAGCGAGGATGATGGAGCAGAGTTGCAAACGCCATTTCATTTGCGCGGAAACGACCTCCAAATGGGGCTATTGCGACACTGCCGGTATTTAACAATCGACAACGCGTAAAATCAAGTCACCCGCCCATCTCCGATATCTCGGGGGGGCAAGTCCGGGCCGCCCCTGGACAGCGCAGTCCACAGATGCTATCGCCGACGACTGGCACAGCCCCAGGCGAGGAGCGCGATGGCGAAGGAAAAACCGGTGGTCGTGGTGACCCGGAAGCTTCCTGATGCGATTGAAACGCGAATGATGGAGCTGTTCGACGTTCGCCTCAATCTGCGTGACGAGCCGTTCTCTTCGGCCCAGCTTGTTGAAGCGATGAATACGGCAGATGTGTTGGTGCCGACGGTAACCGACCGAATCGATAAGCAGCGCATCGCTGCCGCCGGTGAGCGGCTGAAACTGATCGCCAATTACGGTACGGGCGTCGATCATATCGACCTCAAGGCTGCCAAGGCCCGCTCCATCATTGTTACCAACACCCCCGACGTCCTCACCGAGGATACGGCGGAAATGACGCTGGCAATGATTCTTGCCGTGCCGCGCCGTTTGACGGAAGGGGAGCGGGTGCTCCGTGCCGGGGAGTGGAAAGGATGGTCACCGACTTGGATGCTCGGCCATCGGGTCTCGGGCAAACGGCTCGGGATTGTCGGCATGGGCCGAATCGGTCAGGCGGTGGCGCGCCGCGCCCGCGGCTTCGATATGTCGATCCATTACCACAACCGCAACCGCGTCCACTCCGATATCGAGGACGAACTGGATGCCACCTACCACGAGAGCCTCGATCAGATGTTGGCGCGGATGGATATCATCACGGTGCACTGTCCACATACCCCCGCAACGTATCACCTTCTGTCGGCCCGCCGACTGAAGTTGATGCGGCCTCATGCCTATATCGTCAACACTGCCCGCGGCGAGATCATCGACGAGGTGGCGCTGATCCGCATGCTGCGCAATCACGACATCGCTGGGGCCGCCCTGGACGTGTTCGAGAACGAGCCTGCCCTCAACCCGAAACTGCTTCAGCTCGACAACGTCGTGCTGCTACCCCACATGGCGTCCTCGACCGTTGAAGGCCGAAGCGCCATGGGCGAAAGCGTCATTGTCAACATCAAGTCGTTCGTGGACGGCCACAGCCCGCCCAACCGCGTCTTTCCGGAAACGGTAGGCTTTTAAGGAGAAAATCGTGTCGGCACGAGCCCCAGCTGCGGGGCAGCGGTTGCGGGCTACTCCGCGAGACGAGCGGCCCGGCTCAGTTCCGCTTCGGCGTCGTTGTAGTAATTTGCTGCCTGCTGCACCGAGCGATGCTGGGATTGACGCATCGCTTCCGGCAATGCGATCCCTTCCTTGGCGGCCTCAGTCAAGTACCCCGCCCGAAGACCGTGAGCGCTGTAGTCGGCAGGATTGTACCCGGCGAGCGCAAGTCGTCGTTTGACGATGTAGTTAATCCCGCCGGGGCTGAGGGGACAGCTCGCGATATTGTCCCAGCGGTCGATCTGCCGGAAAATATACCCCGTGGAGATAGTCGCCACCGTGAGCCAGCACCGAAGGGCGTCGACGGCGCGACCGACCAGCTTGACCCGGCTTCCCTCTTCCGCCGTGGTAGCCTTGGTCCGGCCAAGTTCCATCGTCATGCAGGCCAGCATCAGCCCGTCGCGCTGCCCCGGATCGGCTGGGACCGCCGGCTCGTCGATTAGCTGTTCGACCCGCAAGGATGCAAGCTCGCTGCGTCGCCGGCCGCCCGATGCAAAGGCAACCAGCAGAAGGGCACGGTCCCGCACCGCGGTGGGTCCCCTGCCGTTGCAGGTGGCGAGCAGATCGTCGAGGACACTGCGCACGATCGCCCGCCGGCTCTTTCGAGTGGGACGGCGAACAGAGGCCGCGGCCGCCCGCTTGATCGCCTCGCGCACCGCAGCCGCTGCGAAGGGACCGGGAATCCCGCGGAGGCGGTGCAGGGTAGCCCAGTTGGCGATCCGCCGCCGAACGGTCGACGGTGCCTGAGGACCTGCGCAGCGGAGCAGGCCATTGGCCTTGAGCTGCATCTCCACTGCCTCCGGCATTCCGTGGCCAAAGTTGCGGGTTCTCTCCTCCGGATCGTAGAGGTGGTGGGCGATGAATTTGAGGACCAGCGCTTCCGGGGCCGGCCACGGAAGCGGCTCTCCTGTCGCCGCCAAACACCATCCCTCCAGACAAGCAAGATCCGAGGTCAGCGCCCGCAGCGTGTTGTCCGGAGTTCCTTTACGGGTGAGGTGCCTGAGTGTCGTAAGATCGTCGTCTGTCAGCAGCGCGCTGATGACGTCTTGGCGGTCGAACGAAACGATGCTGATCAGACTGCCGAGACGTTCGGCCGGATCACCACCAGGCCCATTCGCATGGTCAGTCACTTGACTTTCGCCAGTGGATCAGGAGAGCAAAAGCCTCCGCTCTCAATAATGAAACGAACGACTTCATCCACGCCCTGCCCGGTCTTCAGATTGGTGAACACGAACGCCCGATCGCCCCGCATTGTGCGGGCATCATGGTCCATCACCTCGAGGTTGGCGCCAACAGGGCCGGCAAGGTCGATCTTGTTGATTACGAGCAGGTCCGAGCGGGTAATGCCGGGTCCTCCCTTGCGCGGGATCTTGTCGCCGGCGGCGACGTCGATAACGTAGATGGTGATGTCGGCCAGCTCTGGCGAGAAGGTCGCCGCCAGATTGTCGCCACCGGACTCGATGAACACGATGTCCAGGTCGGGAAAGCGGACGATCATGTCATGAACGGCGGCAAGGTTGATGGATGCATCCTCGCGGATCGCGGTGTGAGGACATCCGCCGGTTTCAACGCCGACGATCCGCTCGGCCGGCAGAGCGCCAGCACGGGTAAGGAACTGCGCATCCTCCTTGGTATAGATATCGTTGGTGATGGCGGCGATGCGATAGGGCTCACGCAACCGCTGGCACAGCTGGTTGAGCAGGGCGGTCTTGCCCGATCCGACGGGACCGCCTATCCCGATTCGGAGGGGCCCCGTCATGCCTTCTCCCTCATGATCTGCGTTTCCTTGCGTCATGATCGGAACAAGCGGGTATACTGGGTCTCGTGGCGCATGGAGCACCAGTCGACCATCAGCGTCGCCCCACCGATCCGGTCAAGTGTCATCTCCATCGCCTCGTCGCTGACAGCGTGGATCACCTCTTCAAGACTGGCAAGCACCTTCAACCCGTCCGTCTGACCGAGCGGGATCAGCCGCACCCCTGCCGACACGAGGTTTCCGGCCAGCGCTTGAAGATAGGCGGCGACGGCCAGATTTTCCGGGACGCCTGCAGCAGCGGCGGCAACGCCGACGGCGACGGCGTAGGCCGGAGCCTGAGCGCGCTCCGATAGCCGTGCGGCCAAAGCGTCCAGCAGTGGATGAGGCCACACCGCCCGCACCGCCTGAAGGAACGCGGTACCCTGGGCCATGCTCTCCATCGCAAGTTCCGCGGTGCTACGCCAAGCCGCCGCTTTCTCGACTACGTCATCAAGCGCCTCGGTATTACCCGCCACTGCTGTCCGCAGAGCGACGAGGAAGAAAACAGCATCGGTCCGGCCGGTTCCTTGAGTGAGAATCGCTTCGATCCAGCCGGTGAGGCTGGTTTGGTTTCGGACCAGCTGTGCTTCGATTGCCCACTCCAGACCATGGGAATAACTGTAGGCGCCGACCGGGAACGCCGGCGACAGCCATGTCATCAGCCGGATAAAAGCATGCCGGCCAATCTCCTCCTGGCCGCTAACGGTCGTGAAGCACGGCATGATGAGAACGAGGTCGCGCATTGGTGCCGAGATAGGCGCCGCGCTCCGGCGCGAAGGAGGCCGTTCGCCGGATTACTGATGCGCCGAGATGGGTCAGCATGTCGATCAGGACGGGATCGTCGCGAATGCGAAAGGTATCATCGGAAAGCACCTCGATCGGTGCGTGTCTGTTGCCGACATGCCAAGCAAGGCGCAGGCGAATTGCCGGACTCGGTGCCCAGACATCCGCCACCGCTTCGAGCGCAGCGTACACCCGAATGATTCCTCCATCCGCCAGCACAAGTCCGTCTCCATCCGCCAGCACAACCGCATCGGGAAGGTCGAGAACAAAGGTCGTCCCGGTGTCATCGGTCATCCGGAGCCGGCGGCGATGCCGCTCGTCATAGGCAAGGGTGACGCTGCTGACGGCCGCGTCGGCCGGCCACTGCCCCGGCGGGAGGACTCGCGTCGCGCGTCGCACGTCCACGGTAGGCTTCAAAACAGGAAATAGCGCTGGGCCATCGCCAGTTCCTTCGCCGGCTCGCAGGTGAGCAACTGCCCGTCGGCGCGAACCTCGTAGGTCTCCGGGTCCACTTCCATGACCGGGGTTGCATCGTTCAGCACCATGTCCCGCTTGGTCAGCCGCCGGGTATCCTGGACCGCGATCAGCTGCCGGCCGAGATCAAGAGCGGCGTCGATTCCGAGGTCCATTGCCAGCTTCGAGACGAACGTCAGCGAACTCGCGGTGAGGGAGCGGCCGAAGCTGCCGAACATCGGCCGGTAGGTGACCGGTTGCGGTGTCGGAATCGACGCATTGGGATCGCCCATGGCCGCCGCCGCGATCGTCCCGCACTTCAGCACGAGGTCCGGCTTGACGCCGAAGAACATCGGCTTCCACAGGACCAGATCGGCGAATTTTCCGACGGCGATGGACCCCACGTGCCGCGCGATGCCGTGGGCAAGGGCAGGATTGATCGTGTACTTGGCGATGTAGCGCTTGATCCGCAGATTGTCGCTCCCGTCCTTCTCGCCGATCAGCGCCCCCCGCTGCTTTTTCATCTTGTCGGCGGTCTGCCAGGTGCGGATGATGACTTCGCCAACCCTGCCCATGGCCTGGCTGTCCGACGCGATCATGGAAAATGCGCCGAGGTCGTGCAAAATATCCTCGGCGGCGATGGTCTCGCGCCGGATCCGGCTTTCGGCGAACGCGACGTCCTCCGGGATGCTGGCGTCAAGATGGTGGCACACCATCAGCATGTCGAGGTGTTCGTCGAGCGTGTTGACCGTATACGGGCGGGTCGGGTTGGTCGATGACGGCAGCACGTTGAGGCTGCCGCACAATTTGATGATGTCCGGGGCATGACCTCCGCCGGCGCCTTCGGTGTGGAACGCGTGGATGGTGCGGTCCTTGAATGCGGCGATGGTGTTCTCGACGAAGCCGGACTCGTTCAGCGTGTCCGTGTGGATCGCCACCTGAACGTCGGTCTGGTCCGCCACCGCAAGGCAGGTGTCGATCGCCGACGGTGTCGTTCCCCAGTCCTCGTGCAGCTTGAGACCGCAGGCGCCCGCCATCACCTGTTCGATCAACGCCTCCGGCCGCGATGCATTGCCCTTGCCAAAAAAGCCGAGGTTGACGGGCAAGCCTTCGGCCGCCTGCAGCATCCGCCCGATGTGCCAGCCGCCGGGCGTGCAGGTGGTGGCGTTGGTTCCCTCGGCCGGCCCGGTGCCGCCGCCGAGCATGGTGGTGATGCCCGAATAAAGCGCCTCCTGGGCCAGTTGCGGACAGATCCAGTGGATGTGGGCGTCGATTCCGCCAGCGGTAAGAATGCGCCCTTCGCCGGCGATCGCCTCGGTGCCGGGGCCGATGATGATGTCGACGGCGGGTTGGATATCCGGATTTCCCGCCTTGCCGATGCCGACGATGCGGCCGTCCCGAATGCCGACGTCGGCCTTGATGATACCCCAAATGTCGATGATCAGGGCGTTGGTGATGACGGTATCGACCGCGCCGGCCTCGCGGCTGACCTGCGACTGGCCCATCCCGTCCCGGATCACCTTGCCGCCGCCGAACTTGACCTCTTCGCCATAGACCGTACGGTCTTCTTCGACCTCCGCGATCAGGTCGGTGTCGGCGAGGCGGATCCGATCGCCCGTGGTCGGGCCGAACATCTGGGCATAGGCGTCACGCGCGATGGTATAGGGCACGGTTCTCAGTCTCCAAGCGGGCCGGCAACGAGGCCGTTGAACCCGTAGACGATGCGGTGGCCCGCATAGGCGACGAGGCTGACCTCCCGGCTTTGCCCCGGCTCGAAGCGGACAGCAGAGCCGGCCGGGATGTCGAGGCGCCGCCCGCGGGCCTGCTCGCGGTCGAACCGCAGCGCGGCATTGGCCTCGAAAAAGTGATAGTGGGACCCCACCTGGATCGGACGGTCGCCGCTGTTGGCGACCACAAGTGTACGGGGTTCGCGGTCGGCATTGAGGATGATGGGCTCATCAGCCGGAAAAATCTCACCCGGAATCATTAACTGTTCTTCCCGTCCTATACCTGCGGATCAGCGAATCGGATCGTGAACGGTAACCAGCTTTGTTCCATCCGGAAACGTCGCTTCGACCTGAACGTCGTGAATCATGTCGGCGACTCCTTCCATTACCTGATCGCGGCCAAGCACGCTCGCTCCATCCCGCATCAACGCAGCAACCGTTGCGCCGTCACGAGCGCCTTCGATGACAAAATCGGTGATCAGGGCGATCGTTTCCGGATAATTCAGCTTGACCCCGCGTTTCAGGCGTCGGCGCGCGACTTCGGCGGCCATCGCTACTAGGAGCTTGTCTTTTTCCCGTGGCGTTAAGTTCACGGCACCTCTCCGTTCGTGTGTGAGCCCGGCCAGAGTATACAGGAGCGCAAACGCTTAAACAGACCAAGGCCGGGGAAGCGAAGGCGTGCGTCCCATAGCCTGATGCCGGAAATGGGCGAGAAACGCACTGAAAGCAGCCCGCAGTCGATAGGCGTCGGTGCCGATCCAACGCACGACGATCAGCCCTGCCATCACCGTTGCACCGCTGCGTAGGGCATTCTCATCCGCGGTATGTGCGTCCAGGAGCATGCGGGCCAGAGCAAGTTGCTGCGTCGTATCGTCCTTATCGTCGTCTCCGGCAAAAACCGCCGTGGCGACGGCGACGGCGCCGCCGAAGCAGGCCGGTGCAGCCAGCAGCTTCTTGATTTCGTCCTCCCGCCGTCCGTCCATCATCAGCGCGTCGGCCCACAGTAAACGGCCGTTCCTGTGGACCTCCCAGGCGTCACGGATATAGCCGCGGCGGAAAACCTCGCCACTCGCAGTCCGGCCAAACACCAACATCCCGCCAGCAAGAACTCGGCTTCGTGCGGTGAGCGCAATTGTCGTCGTCCGCTCCAGCCGCGCGCCTTCGAACATGATGGTTTCGTGGGGCAGATAGTCGAGGTGGCCACCTTCTTGAATCTCGATAATCGTATGGACTTGGCAGTTTTCTCCGGTGGAGCGATAGATCCGCTCGGCGGCCTGCGTCATCACTACTGCCGATGCGTGCGGCTCAAGATGGATCCGGACGCCGAGCCTGTCGCCCCCGACGAGACCGCCCGATGTGCAGATCAACACAGCGAGCGGGACGTCCGGCTGCTCGCTGCGCGGGAACAACACGCGCAAGGGGGCTTGTTGAAATAGGCGGGCAAGGGCGGTTTGAGCGCCGCGCCGCCGGAACGTGATCTCGGCGACACCCCCGGCAAGCGCCATGCCCCCGGAGTCACACCGTGAGGTGGCGGCGGACATCCATCTTCTCCATTTCGGCGCCCCGGCCGCTGGCTACGATTTCGCCGCGGTCCATCACCGCATACTCGTCGGCAAGACGCCGGGCGAAATCGTAATACTGCTCGACGAGCAGGATGGCCATGTCGCCCCGTTGCACCAGCACCCGGATGACGTGCTCGATATCCTTGATGATCGAGGGTTGGATCCCCTCCGTCGGCTCGTCGAGGACCAGTAGCCGTGGGCGCATGACCAGGGCGCGGGCGATCGCAAGCTGCTGCTGCTGGCCGCCGGAGAGATCGCCGCCACGTCGCCCGAGCATATCGCGCAGAACCGGAAACAAGGTAAAGACCTCATCGGCTACGTGGCGCAGGCGGCGAGGCAGCGCCGATAGGCCGGTTTCGAGGTTCTCCGCCACCGTCAGCAGCGGAAAGATTTCCCGCCCTTGCGGGATGTATGCAATGCCGCGTGCCGCCCGGGCATAGGGAGGCAAGGCAGTTATATCTTCACCCTCCCACATAATCCGTCCCGAGCGTACCGGCTGCTGGCCGATAACAGCGCGCAAAAGACTGGTCTTGCCGACGCCGTTGCGGCCGAGCACGCAGGTGACGGCGCCCTTGCGGGCTTTCACGGAAACATCCCAGAGGGCTTGGCTCGCACCGTAGAACAGAGTGATCGCCTGGACATCGAGCATCGTCAGCGGCCTAGGTAGACCTCGATGACACGCGGGTCCTTCTGCACTGTCTCCAGTGACCCCTCGGCCAGCACCGCGCCTTCGTGCAGCACGGTAACGCGGCTGTCCAGGGATTTGACGAACTCCATGTCGTGCTCTACCACCACCACTGAATGCGAGCGGGCAATCTTCTTGAGCAGCAGCGCCGTCTGTGCGGTCTCGGCGTCAGTCATTCCCGCGGCCGGCTCGTCCACCAGCAGCAGCTCCGGATCCTGCATCAGCAGCATCCCGATTTCCAGCCACTGTTTCTGGCCGTGAGACAGCGAGCCGGCCAGTTGATCCTTTTGTGCGGCCAGTGCAATGGTTTGCAGAACCTGTTCGATCCGCTCCCGCTGGGTTCGGTTCAACCGGAAAAACAGGGACGAGAACACGTTGCGCCGGCCCGCCAGAGCCAGTTCCAGGTTGTCATAGACCGAGTGGCTCTCGAACACCGTCGGCTTCTGGAACTTGCGGCCAATGCCAAGATTGGCTATTCGCGCTTCGTCGAGTTTGGTCAGATCGATTCCCCCATTAAATTGCACGGCACCGGAGACGGGCCGGGTCTTGCCAGTAACGACGTCCATCATCGTCGTCTTGCCGGCGCCGTTGGGGCCGATGATCGCGCGCAATTCTCCGGCCATCACATAGAAGCTGAGGCTGTTCAGCGCCTTGAAGCCATCAAAACTCACCGTCACGCCGTCGAGATAAAGGATCGTATCATGCAGTTCGGGTCGTCCGTGAAGTGTGCTCATGTTTCGACAGGCCTTTCCACGGGTGTACGGCCTTTCCCACCGGTGGCTGCGTTGCGAGCCATGCGATCGCGTGTTGCCGGCCACCACGAGCTGGAGAGGGTGCCGACGATCCCTTTCGGCAGGAACAACGTGATTGCAATAAACAGGCCGCCCAGGGCGAACAGCCACAGCTCCGGCATTGCGCCGGTGAGATACGTTTTGGCGTAGTTGACGAGAAATGCGCCCAGCACGGCACCGTGAAGAGTGCCGCGGCCGCCGACTGCAACCCAGATCACGACCTCGATCGAGGCTGCTGGTGCGAACTCGCTCGGATTGATGATACCGACCTGCGGCACATAAAGGGCGCCGGCGACCCCGGCCATAACGGCCGACAACACGAACACGAACAGCTTGTAGTATTCAACCCGGTAACCGATGAAGCGGGTCCGGCTTTCTGCGTCGCGGATCGCAATCAGCACCTTGCCCAGCCGGGAGCTGATGATGAACCGGCAGAGCAGGTAGAAGAGGGCAAGAGCCAGTGCAGAGGCCGAGAACAGCCCCACCCGGGTAGCATTGGCCTGCAGGTCGAACCCAAGCAGTTCCTTGAAGTCGGTGAGGCCGTTGTTGCCGCCAAAACCCATGTCGTTGCGGAAGAAAGCCAGCATCAAAGCGAACGTCATCGCTTGGCTGATGATAGAAAAGTAGACGCCGCTGACGCGCGAGCGGAAGGCGAACCAGCCGAACAGAAACGCGAGCGCGCCCGGGACGAGGATCACCATCAACGCGGCCAACGGGAAAACGTCAAAACCCTGCCAATACCATGGCAGTTCCTTCCAATTGAGGAAGACCATGAAATCGGGCAGCTCCGGATTGCCGTAAACTCCGCGCTCGCCGATCTGGCGCATCAGGTGCATGCCCATCGCATAGCCGCCGAGGGCGAAAAACGCGCCGTGGCCGAGGCTGAGGATGCCGCAATAACCCCAGATGAGATCCACACTCAAGGCCAGCAGCCCATAGCACAGGTACTTGCCAAGCAGACTGACGACATAGGTCGGGATATGCATTGGCGAGCCGGGCGGAACCGCAAGGTTCAGCACCGGCACCAGAGCCGCAGCGCCAAGTAGAATCGCGAGAAGCACGGTGGCCCCGAGGTTGCCGGTGATTAGCCGGAGCAGGGGACCTCCCATCACCATTTTCTAGGCCTCCACCGAGCGCCCGCGGAGAGCGAACATGCCGCGCGGCCGTTTCTGGATGAACAGGATGATGGCAACCAGCACCACGATCTTGGCGAGCACTGCGCCGGCATAGGGCTCCAGGAACTTGTTGACGAGCCCAAGACTGAGAGCGCCGACCAGCGTGCCCCACAGATTGCCGACGCCGCCGAACACGACAACAAGAAAGCTGTCGATGATGTAGGACTGGCCGAGGTTGGGGCTGACGTTGTCGATCTGGCTGAGCGCCACGCCGGCGAGCCCAGCAATGCCGGAGCCGAGGGCGAATGTGTAGGCGTCGATCCATCCGGTCCGAATGCCCATTGCCGCCGCCATCGGCCGGTTCTGGGTAACCGCCCGCATGCGCAGGCCGAATGCCGTCTTGCGCATGACGAGGATCAACAGGGCGAAGACGGTAAGGCTGAAGACGATGATCCAGATCCGATTGTAGGTAAGAGTGAAGCCGCCGGCGACTTCGACCGCGCCGCTCATCCATGAAGGGTTGCCAACCTCCCGGTTGGACGGGCCAAAGAGGGTGCGGACCACCTGCTGCAGGATCAGGCTGAGGCCCCAGGTTGCCAACAGGGTTTCCAGCGGGCGGCCATACAGGTGACGAATGATCCCGCGTTCGATCGCAATGCCGACAGCGGCCGCCACCACGAAGGCGGCCGGCACCGCCACCGCAAGCGAGTAATCGAAGGCCTCCGGTGCGTAACGGCGAAACTGCTCCTGGACGACGAACGTGGTGTAAGCGCCGAGCATCACCATCTCGCCGTGGGCCATGTTGATCACTCCCATCACACCGAAGGTGATGGCAAGGCCGACAGCCGCCAGCAGCAGCACCGATCCCAGGCTTACCCCTTGAAACAGGTTGATAACAAACCGCCACAGCGCAAGACGGCTTTCGATCTTGACCAATGCCTCTTCGGCGGCGTCCCGCACATCGGCATCGGCTTCAACGGGATTGCCTTGTGCATCCGAAAGGAGCACCCCCGCGACCAGCGCGCGCACATCCTGATCCGACGCACGGGACAGCACTTCAAGCGCCTGGATCCGCACCTCGGGATCGCTGGAGTGGATCAACTGGATGGCGGCAAGGGCCTGCGCCATGCGTGCTTGCGCCTGCGAATCCGTCTCTCGCTCCAGCGCGGTCTGCAGTAGCGGCGCGATCTCCGCATCGTGGGCCTTGAATACGGCATCGGCAGCACGTAGGCGGGTGGCTGTATCGTCGCTGAGCAGGGTGAGCCCGCCGAGGGAGGCGCGGGTGACACTCCGCAGCCTGTTGTTGATGCGGATCGGGCTCACCTCGCTTTTGGCAACATCCTCCAGGTGTGTCTGGCTCAGCGGATCCTGGAGAGAGAGAACCCGGCCCCGCGATTGACCGATGACAACCTTGCCGTCGGATTTTCGTTTGTAAAGGTCGCCACCGACAAAAGCCTCGAGAACAGGGATGACGGCAGGCTCCCCGCTGGCGGCGAGGCGCCTGACGGCGGCCGTTTTGTCCGCGAAGCTGCCAGTCGCCAAAGCCGCCACATCCGCTTCCGGCCCTTCGCTCGCCCAAGCGGATGCGGGGCTGGACAGGCTCAGCGCCAGCGTCAGGGCGCACCAGATCACGATCAGACGGGAGAACATCTGCGTCATCGCATCCGACGAAAGTTGATACCAAAGGTCGCGCTGTTTTAATTCTGGCCAGGGCCCCCCAAACAGGTGCGCCCTGGCCCTTGTTTGTCTCTGCGGGGTTAAAGGCCTGCTGGCGTGGCGCTGGCGAACCTCGGCTCCTCGCAATTGCCGCAAACCCATGGGAAGGTCCAATCAGCCGTCAGCTTGGCGCTTTCCGGAATGTAATCGGACCAGGCATCACCGATCACGTCCTCATCTGTCTGCCAGACGATCTGGAACTGGCCGCCCGGTTCAATCTCGCCGATGAGGACAGGCTTGGAGAGGTGGTGATTGGTATTCATCACCGCCTCACCCCCGCTCAGGTTCTTGACCTTCTGGCCGTACATCGCCTGCCGTACGGCATCGACGTCGGTTGTTCCTGCCTGCTCGACGGCCTGTACCCACATGTTGAAGCCGATGTAGTGCGCCTCCATCGGATCATTGGTCACGCGTTTTTCGTTGTCGATGAACGCATGCCACTTGGCGATGAATTCCTCGTTCTCCGGCGAGTCGACGCTCATGAAGTAGTTCCATGCCGCCAGATGACCGACGAGAGGTGTGGTGTCGAGACCCGCCAGTTCCTCTTCGCCGACCGAGAAGGCGACGACCGGGATGTCCTCGGCGCTGATGCCCTGGTTAGCAAGTTCCTTGTAAAATGGGACGTTGGCATCGCCGTTGATGGTGGAGATCACAGCGGTGCGTTTGCCGGCCGCGCCGAACTGCTTCACATCGGCGACGATCGTCTGCCAATCGGAATGGCCGAACGGGGTGTAGTTTTCCAAGATGTCGCTATCGGAGACCCCGTTTGAGTTAAGGAACGCGCGCAGAATCTTGTTAGTGGTTCTGGGATACACGTAGTCCGTGCCAAGCAGAACCCACCGTTCGGCGCCTCCACCTTCTTCGCTTATCAGGTACTCCACAGCCGGGATCGCCTGCTGATTCGGTGCAGCGCCCGTATAAAATACGTTCCGAGAACTTTCTTCGCCTTCGTACTGCACCGGATAAAACAAAAGGCTGTTCAATTCTTCGAACACGGGAAGAACAGACTTGCGCGAGACCGATGTCCAGCATCCGAAGACGACATCAACTTTGTCTTTTTGAATGAGTTCTCTTGCTTTCTCGGCAAACAGCGGCCAGTTTGACGCGGGATCAACAACGACTGCTTCAAGTTTTTTACCCAGCACTCCCCCCTTTTTGTTCTGATCTTCGATCAACATCAGCATGACATCTTTCAGTGTCGTCTCGCTGATCGCCATGGTTCCGGACAGCGAGTGAAGGATACCCACCTTGATTGTCTCTGCCGCTTGCGCTGCGCCGTGAGGTGTCAGCGTGACCGCAAGGGCGCCGACCGCAGCCAACATACGAAGACTTTTTTTCATTCTTTGCTACTCCCCTCGGGGCTGATGATGAAACGCGGCTTACAGGAAGCAATACTCGGGCCACGCCTGTACTGGGTTCGAGGGCCAACGTATCAAACAGAGGGGTTTCAAGATGCTAGCGCCTGAGACGCGTTAGGATATCGGCCCAGTGGCAATTACCTAAGGTCGTGAACATCATGGACCGGGAACCTTAGCGCCTAAACTTACGCCAGCTCCGAGCGAAATGCCTAAAAAAAAAGCAAAGCGTGTAGTGCTGTCGACACGTTGTGCGGCACCCCTATCGGATTCCGGTAGGAAGGGGCTTGGAACGCGAGATATTGATCTTATTTTATAATAATCGTCGCAGACGGCCGGGAGCGACTACGACAAGCAATTGACGTTCGCCGATCAACCAACGGCCGCGGAACGAGGGGCCTGAACGAAAATGCCGAAAGACATGCCCTTCACCATTGAGAAGGAGCGCGTAAGTTTGTCCGATGCCGGTCAATCCCGTTGTCGCTGGATCGAGAGTCGCCAGAGCTTTGGGCACTTTTTGATTTGTGGCCGACGGGTGCGTGTCGGATCCTCATACTGTACCGAGCATCATGTGCGGGTGTGGCGGGCGAGCCAAGATCGTCGGAACTCCTCTTGAGGTGAGCATAGCGGAGACTCACGGCAGTGGGTGCCCGTTGAGGGCCCAGAGCGCTCCATTAAGCGCCGCCGCGTAGCCTACCCAAAGCAGATACGGAACAAACAGGAGTGCTGCGGCGCGGCTGATTGCCCAGAACGCTCTGATCGTTGCGGCGATGGTGATCCACAGGATCAGAATCTCCAAAAAGGCTATGCCGATCCAACTCATTCCGAAAAAGAGGCCACTCCATACGAGGTTGAGCCCGAGCTGACCGATGAACAACAACAGCGTGGAGCCCCTTAGCGCTGCCCGCTGCCAAACCAACCAACCGGCAACCGCCATCATGATGTAGAGGGCAGTCCAGACGGGCCCGAAGACCCAGTCAGGGGGAGCAAACGCGGGCTTCTCCAAGGTCTCGTACCACGTGCCGACGGTTGTCGAGGTAATGGCGCCACCAACCGCCATCACGCCAAGGCAGAGGACCAAAAAGGCCGCCAGAGCCCCAAAATTGCCGAGTGGGGCGGAATTCTGTCTCATATTGCCTCTTTTCTCTCCTCACCGCCTCATGCGCTGCGCGCGTACCAGATCCTTGAAATGTGTGGTAACGGCTCGTTAAGATATCCAGATATGCTGTACCACCATCAATAAGTGACCCGAAATGATGAAAGCATTCGTTTCCGTGATCTCCTTAGTGATATCACTGTTTGCTCCAAAGGCAATGGCCGCGCCCGATCCTGCTGTTGCCGCTCAACTGACCACGGACGATCGTCCAGCGATTGAGTTGGTGATTCGGGAACAACTGATGGCTTTTCGCAATGACGATGCGGAAGCGGCATTTGCCCAGGCAGCGCCGAGCGTTCGCAGTAAGTTTTCTTCACCGGCCGCGTTTGTCGCGGCAGTGAGAGCCCATTATGCCGCCGTTTATCGTCCCCGCTGTGTAGAATTCGGCAAGCTCACAATGACGCCGGCGGGGCCAGTACAATCCGTATTCCTGATTGGGCCTGACAGTCTGTCGAGTCTCGCGTCGTTTCTGATGGAACGACAACCCGATGGTGCTTGGAAAATCGCCGGCTGTTGCCTCGAAATCGACGGTGTGAGGGCGGCGTAGGGCCGCTCATCTCTGCTGTATTCCGCTCCAGGTTGTCCTCGATTCCGTTGCATCTTGCCAGCTTGGATCTTGAGGCCGCCGAGTGGGCCCGCCTTCATGGCAAAAGCGAACCCACGGCGCCGTCCCTCTCCGTGACATGATGATCACAATCCCATTCATCAAGCAGCAACCGCTGCGGTGGCTGCTCCGTTTGTAATTCCTGCCAGTCCTGGCTGGACTGCACGCGCGCCGGCAGGATCACGGAGGACATAACCCCGGCCCCACACCGTCTCGATGTAGCTTTCACCACCGGTGGCTGTTGCCAGTTTCTTTCTGAGTTTGCAGATAAACACGTCGACGATTTTGAGCTCGGGCTCATCCATTCCCCCGTAAAGGTGGTTGAGAAACATTTCCTTGGTGAGGGTGGTTCCCTTGCGCAGGGAAAGCAATTCCAGCATGCCGTATTCTTTGCCGGTGAGATGCAGCGGTTTGCCACCAACTTCTGCGGAACGGGCCGCAACATCGACCGTGAGGTGGCCGGTCTGGATGACCGAATGGGCATGGCCCTTGGAGCGGCGGACGATGGCATGGATGCGGGCCACCAGTTCCGCCTTGTTGAACGGCTTGGTCAGGTAATCGTCGGCGCCACAGCTGAGAGCTTTCACCTTGCTCTCTGGCTGTGTGACGCTGGAGACGATCAGAACCGGGGTCTCAACGCGGGCCCGCCGGAGCTTGCGCAGAACCTCAAAACCATCGGTATCCGGCAGCATGAGGTCGAGCAGGATGATGTCATAGTCATAGAGCTTGCCGATTTCAAAGCCATCCTCGCCCTGATCAGCGGTATCCACCACCATTCCTCCCGACTTCAACATCGCCTCGAGGGCCTGCGTCAGCACCACATCATTATCAATGAGAAGGACACGCATACTGCAATCTCCGCTGGTGTTCTTAATGGTCTTTAACCATGAATACGTGTATACCTGCTCCCCAGTTGGGTTGCAATTGGAAATTGCTTCATATCATAAAATACATCCTGAAATTGCAATCACACCGATATAACCTTCTGAAAAAATTGGTTTCTCTATTGACGAGGCGATCATGCTTTTTCCTGGAATCGAAAATTTGCTCGCGCTTGGCGAGCACAACCCGTGAGGGAAACCTGCGTGCTCGCCAAGAGATTTAGGGACGACAGGCCGATTATGATCCAGGCTCTCATCAAGGAAATTGATCGGCTGCCGGACTTCGTGATTCATGGTCGCATTACAGCGATCGTCGGCCTTCTTGTCGAAGTTGAAGGCTTGGAAGGCAGCCTCTCCATTGGAGATCATTGCCGCCTGATTGGCCGGCCAGGGCACGCAGTTTGTGCAGAAGTTGTTGGCGCGAAGGCGGGGCGCGTTCTCGTCATGCCGTTCGGACCTCTCAGCGGCATTGGTCTTGGCTGCCGGGTGGAGCCCAGCACTGGCGGGCCGATCATCTACCCACATGCCGGGTGGCTTGGGCGCGTCGTCAACGCGTTCGGCGCGCCGGTGGACGGCAAAGGACCGTTGTCTTGCGGCCCCGTTGCCTGCCAGATTCATGCCGCGCCGCCGCCCGCCCACGGCCGTCAACGGCTCGGCCCCAGGCTCGACCTCGGGGTTCGCGCGATCAACGCGTTTCTGACATGTTGCCGAGGCCAGCGGATGGGCATCTTTGCCGGCTCCGGTGTCGGCAAATCGACCCTGATGTCGATGATGGCGCGGCGGTCAGAACTCGATGTCACGGTGATTGGTCTTGTTGGTGAACGAGGCCGGGAGGCGCGCGAGTTCATTGAAGATGATCTCGGCGCCGAAGGCATGGCGCGCAGTATCGTGGTCGTCGCGACTTCCGACGAGCCGCCTCTCGTTCGTCGTCAGGCGGCCTACACGATGATGGCCATCGCCGAGTTCTTTTGCGCTGAGGGCCGAAATGTTCTTTGCCTGATGGACAGCGTCACTCGGTTTGCCATGGCTCAGCGTGAGATCGGGCTGTCCGCTGGCGAGCCGCCGGCAACCAAGGGATACACGCCATCCGTGTTTGCGGAGTTGCCGCGCCTTTTGGAACGTGCAGGGCCCGGACGCCAGGGCGAGGGCAGCATCACCGGTCTCTTTACGGTACTCGTCGAAGGGGATGATCATAACGAGCCCATTGCCGATGCGGTCCGCGGAATTCTTGATGGCCACATCGTTCTTGAGCGAGCTATCGCAGAACGGGGACGCTTTCCGGCGATCAATCTGTTGAAAAGCGTTTCTCGCGCGATGCCGGGGTGTAATACCTCGGAGCAGACGGCCATGGTCGCACAAGCCCGCCGCCTGCTTGCAACCTACGAGGATATGGCGGAGTTGATCCGTCTTGGTGCCTACCGGCGCGGCACCGATCCGCAGGTTGACCAAGCGATCCGTGTCTATCCCGCCCTGGAGGCGTTCCTCCACCAGAGCAAGACCGAGTTGACAACATTGGAGCAGGCTATTGCGTCCTTAAGGGACATCGTCGGCAGCGACTCCGACAGCGAGGGCTAGCATCCAGTGGCTGAGTTGCAGGGACTGATCCGGTTAGCCAAGGCCTCGGTTGACGACCGACAGCGCGCGCTTGCCGAGTTGCTTCGACAGGCTGAGGATCTTGCGCGGCAGTGTCTGAAGATCGCCAAAAACGTGGCACGCGAGGGGATGCTGGCGGGAAAAGGCAGTGAGGGGGAGAGCGTCCATTTCGGCCCTTTCGTCACGGCTGCCATCGCTCAGCGCCGCGAACTGGAAGCGTCGGCGCGTGCCGTCCAGGCTGCCATTGAGGCCGCGCGCGAAGCTCTTGCCGAGGATTATCGCCATCTTCGCGCACTGGAACTGGCCAATGAGGCCCGCCTGCGCCGGAATGCCGAAGCCCGGGCCCGCCGGGAGCAGGATGCACTGGATGAACTGGCGCTCCAACGGCACCAGCGGGCCACGCGGGACCCGCAAACGTTGTGTGACGAACCCGCGGGCAGTTGAACGTCAAGATACTTGTTGTTGCATGGCACAACGAACGAAGATGCAATTCGGCTTCGGGAACGGGAGGCGATTTCGATGCGCGATGAGGCTGGACCATGCCGACAGCATCAGGTGTCGTCGACGGGAACGGGCACTTGTCTTTTGCTTCTCGTGATGGCGTGCTTGATTGCCGTGGTATTCCGGCCCCTCCCGGCGAGCGAGCCGGATCTGTTGCATGAAGAGATCGGTGTCGATTACGACGAACTGGTGGCTGGTGTTCAGGCCGCCTATGCAAAGGCTCGCTCGCGCACTTTGGAGGCCGCCCAGATCCTTTTCCCTGATGAAGGCGATGAATACGCGCCCGACGCCGTGGTCAGCGCAAAAACACTTTATGAAGACTCTCTCGCCCTTATTCGTGAAACCGAGACCGAGTACAGTCAAGCTTACGAAAAAATCCCCTTGCTGTTCGTTCAGCTTGACTACTTGGTTGTGAAGAACCTGAGCGGCATGGCGGCGATCTTTTCGTTGCAGGGCGACCTTGAGGCAGCCCATGAGATGCGGACAAAGCTTATCCCGATGGCAGAAGAGAGCCGCGCGCGCATCGCCTTCGCCATCGAGCGCAATATCCTGCCCCAGTTCCAGGATCAATACGTGGAAATCGACGACAGCTTCCGTCAGTTGCTCGCGGAGTCTTACGTCTGGATGGGGGTCGATGCGGAGGCCGCTGGTGACATTGATGCCGCGCGGGTAAATTACGCCACTGCACTTGAGCTCAGCGATAACCGGGAAAGCGAGAAAGCTATCCGCGTCCTGTTGGAGAGAGTGGAATTTCTGCACCAGAGAACCGTGCTGACAGCGGGCGGTGAGAAATCGACGCCGCCTCCGGCCGAACATGGCGCTGAAGATCCTTCGCCTGCAACCCCGACCGCTGATAACGCCCCGGATGCACTGCCGGCCGGTCTCGGCTTGGATCCGTAACCCGTTCAGACCACCAGGTTCTCTATTCGATGCCCACGGGATTGAGAGGGGACGGCGATATCGAGGAAGGGGGCGGGCGCGGCGTGGAAGCAGACCGCCGCCCGCAAGCCGGTAACGGTAGTCGCCTCGGCAAGGATGTGACGGATGCCGCCTTGCACATCCCGTGCGAGCGGACAGCCGGTGCGTATGATCAGATCAAGCTGCTTACCCTGATCCTGGAGCAGCCCGTCGATCTGCATTCGGCCTAGGCGGCTGAGTGTGAGGTCGAGGACAAAGCGTGTGCTCTCGCCGCCTCTCTGGCGGCTGGCCTGCTCTCGCTGTCGATGATTGCGTACCAGCATCGTGATGGCATGAATGGCACCGCCGACAACGAGCGGTAAGGAAAAAATGCGCCACTCGCCGTTGACGCTGACATCGACACGAGAAACCTGCGCCCGCATTTCGGATCCGAGCTGCTCCAGAAGATCAGGCCGGCCGCGCGCCAACACTTCGTGAGCGTCCGCGCCAAGCCACCCACGGATGTCACCGTGGCGAAGACACCCGAGAATTTTGAGGAAATCAGCTGCAAGGCTTGCGTTCGGTTGCGGCAAGACCGTCTCACGCAGATGAATTGCCGTTTGAGGAGCGACTTGGCCCAGAACACCCAGGATCTCGTCCAGCGTCCGCCAGCGGGGCCCCCATTGAAATTGGCCTGTTTCTTCAACTTCGGTAGGCATGCCTGTCGATTGGGGTCCTTGCAGCTCAACAATTTCCAGGTGCCCGCGCCATTGAGGCGGGAGTTGCACTGGCGTTGCCAGCACCAGCGGGCCGGACGAGGACGCGAGCAGAGGCCGACCGGCGCCATCAATCCCTATCAGATTGGCACTGATTATTGATCCGCCGCACGCATGCGCTGGAGGCGGCGGCAAGATGTCGGCTGATGGGATATTGATAGCATGCGTGGGCGCATACGCCACGATCCGCACGCCAAGACGGGTTCCCGCCGGCAAAAGGGATGCCGCATCCGGCTCCGCAGCGGTGCCTATCGGGCTCGCAAATCCCGCCGTCGAATGAGGACGGACGCCCGCCCAGGGTTTGAGAAGAATGGCTTCGATTCGGGTGGTTGTCGCTCCAATCGACTCTGCGGTCTCAGGGCCGATTGCCCCCTCTGTTTTGTTCCCGCTAACCGCTGCCGTTACGGCAGTAGCTTGGCCTCCTGCCGCCATAACGGAACTGCGGGCAGCGGGTAGGGAGGGTGCCTGAGCAATCCGCAGTACCATGCCCGGAGCCGCCGTCTGTACCAGCAACGAAACCGCGGCGCTGCGTGGCAAGAGCAGCGTGGACTCCCCTAAGAGGATGCCAAACGCTGTTTTGATCGCGACGCGACCCGTCCTGGTTTCGCCCGAAAGAACAGTACCCGCCAGACGCGTTCCCGCTGGCAGAGTGCCCAGTTCCGCCGGTGCCTCGACGAGTGTCAAAACGCCCAAAGGTATGGCCGATCGGGGCGATGAGCCGCCCGGAAGGAGTGGCGGCAGCGCAGTCATCGAGACAGGTGCGACAATGCCATCAGGACGACGCCGGCAACGCGATCAACCGCGCGGCGATTGCTTCCACGTCGGATGCCGCTCCACTGGCGGGAAATCGCGTGAGCAGCGGCTCCTGATTGCGGATGGCTTCACGGACCCGGATGTCGCGGCGGACGATGCCCAAAAGCGGTGGCGAAATTTTCAGGAACCGCTCGCAGGTTGCGCTTATCGTATGATAGGTGCGTTCGCCATCGATCGTCGACGCCGCCATATTGACCACAATGCGCACGTCGCTGCCAGGGCGCTCAAGGTGGGTCAATTTGATGAAGGCATAAGCGTCCGTCAGCGATGTCGGCTCATCCGTGGCCACGACTGCGCAGATTCCGGCTTGGCCGGCAAGAAGCCGCACCGTCTGTTCGACGCCTGCGCCGATATCAAGCACGACCCGGTCGTACGCCGCTGCCAGGGTGCCGAGATCCCCGATCAGGATCTGCAATCGGTTGCTTGGCACATGAGCAAGCTTGCCCGAACCGGATTGACCGGCGATCACATCGAATCCTCCTGGTCCGTATCGATTGACGGCACCGGACAGGGTCAGCCTGCCGCTGAGGACAGCGCCAAGGTCCTGCCGACCGGCGTTCAGCGCCAGTTGAATATCGACGTTTGCAAGGCCGAGATCGCCGTCGAACAGGAGGGTGCGGCGGCCGCTCCTGGCCAAGGCATGGCTCAGGGTAATGGCAAACCAGGTCTTCCCGACGCCTCCTTTTCCCGACGCCACAGCGATCATGTTGCGGCTTTTGCCGAGCGGCGCCGGTCGCGGCAACGGGGGAGGGGCGAGCGTCATGGTGATGCCTCACGGATCGAAGATGATGATGGTTTTCCGGCAGCAGGCGGAAGAAGGGCCCGAGATAATGCTACCGGGTTGAGGGGAACCAGCGAATCGACGACGCGATGGCCGATACCTCCCTCGGAGAAAGAGGTGCGTCCGGCATCGACGGCGGCCAGCAAGCCGCCCAACCTGCGCACGGCATCAAGCCGCGTCGCCAGCAGCCGGCGGATCCGCAGACACGCGAATGCGGCGGCGGTATCCATCATCTCCATCGCATCCCCCCCTGCGGGCAGAACCAATATGGCCTCTGCGGCCGTCACATCGACCAATTCTGCAAGGAGAGAGACGTCCGGCCCGACGAACGGATTGGCGCCGGCCGTGTCGATCAAGACCAGGCCTTCTGTGGCGGTCTCTTCGCGCCGTCGCAGGACTGTGGCTGCTTCGGTGGGCGATGCGGCGGCGACCAGCCCGATGCCAAGAATGCGGGTAAACGCTTCCAATTGCTCGATGCCTCCGGCGCGCCGGGTGTCGGTGGTGATGACCGTGGCTGTCCGGCCGGAACGTCGTGCCCGCGTTGCCAGTTTGGCGACCGTCAATGTCTTGCCAGCGCCGGGAGGCCCGATCAGCATCAATGGGCGGGCTTCGCTCTCCTGCGAAAGCGGGACAAACCCGAAGGTCCGGTCGAGCGCTCCAGCCAATCCCATCAGCGCTCCGGTGGCGTTGACGGTTGCGGCGGCGCGAACCAGCCGCTGCGTCAGTGGAAGGGGCACACCATGAAAAGTGAGCGCCTGCCGGATCTCGACCTCAGCCCCTCCGCTTGCGATGCTTTCGCCGCTCTCGCTGTGCAGGGGCAAAGAGACCTCGACCGACGTGCGAACCTCCGGCACGCTCGCAGCGATTTCCTGCGGGACCTCGTGCGCCTCATCGTCCCACAGCGGCTGCGAATCGGGCTCTTCCATCGCCACGGTAACGCGGGCGCTGCGCGCATCCATCTGCGTTGAGACAATGATCACATCTTCGCCCATCTCACGGCGGATCCGCGTCATCGCTTCGGCAAGAGTGGCGGCGGTAAAAATCTTCAGACGCATCGCAGCCGCCTAGATCTGACCCACGGTTTTGATCCGCGCCTTCGGTGAGATTTCGTTCTGTGACATCACCACGGTGCTGGGCCGAAACCTCTCGACGATCGACCGGACATACGGGCGGACTGTCGGACTGGTGAGCAGCACCGGCGTTTCACCCATCATTGCCTGCCGGTCGAAAGCGCTTCGCACGGCGGCGATGAAGCCCTGGATCTTGCTCGGCGCCATAGTGAGCTGACGCTCGTCTCCGCTGCCGACCAACGCTTCGGCAAAAGCCTGCTCCCATTCCGGGCCCAGTACCAGCAGCGGAATGAAGCCTTCCCGGTTGGTGGTCATGCCGCTGATCTGCCGGGCCAGCCGGGCGCGCGCGTGCTCGGTGATGGCAGCAACGCTGCGGGTATGGCCGCAGGCCTCGGAAACACCTTCCAGAATGCTGGGAAGGTCACGAATGGAAACGCGCTCGGCCAGAAGGTTTTGCAGAACCCGCTGCACGCCCCCCAGCGAGATCCGAGTCGGGATCAGGTCGGCAACCAGCTTTTGGTGCTCCTTGTCCATTTCGTCGAGAAGTTTCTGAGTCTCGGCGAACGAGAGCAACTCGGCCATGTGCTCCTTCACCACCTCGGTCACGTGGGTCGTGATGACGGTGGCAGGATCGACGACGGTGTAGCCGCGGAACAAAGCCTCCTCGCGGCTGGAGGGGTCTATCCACCATGCCGGCAGCCCGAACGTCGGCTCCTTGGTTTTCTCGCCGGCAATGGTGATGGCCTCGCCGCGCGGATCCATGACCAGCAGCATGCCCGGGCGCAGATCGCCCTCTCCCGCCGGGATTTCCTTGATTCGGATCATGTAGCTGTTGGGCGGCAGCTGCATGTTGTCCTGAATTCGGACGCTCGGCATGACGAAACCGATATCGCTCGCGAGCTGACGTCTCAGCGCCTTGATTTGGTCGGTCAAGCGATGGCCTTCGCTGCCGCCGTTGACCAGGGAGAGCAAGCCATAGCCGAGCTCGAGACGGATCTGGTCCATGTGCAACGCCGCAGCGATTGGCTCTTCGGCAATCGGCGCTGCCTGCAGGTCTGCCTCAATCCGTGCACCTTCTTCAGCTTGGCGCGACTGCGTGCCGCGGTGAACACGCCAGGCACAGCCGCCAGTCAGCCCTGCCAGCAGCAGAAACGGTACCGCCGGAATCCCCGGCAGGGCGGCCAGGGACACCAGCAGGAACGAGCTCAACCCTAAGGCCTTAGTACTGCCGCCGAGTTGTTTGAACAGGGCAGTGTCCATGCTTCCGCTGACGCTTGCCTTGGTAACGATCAGGCCGGCGGCGGTGGAGACAATTAGCGCCGGTACCTGCGTCACCAAACCATCGCCGACGGTCAGGCGGGTGTACGATTCGGCCGCTTCGGCAAACGTCAGGCCTTGCTGCGCAACACCCACGATCATGCCGCCGACAATGTTGATGAAGGTGATGAGCAGGCCGGCGACAGCGTCTCCGCGGGTGAATTTGGCGGCGCCGTCCATCGCGCCGAAGAAATTGCTTTCCTCCTCCAGTGCCTGACGCCGCGCCTTGGCCTCATCCTCGCTGACCAGCCCGGCCGAGAGATCGGCGTCGATCGCCATCTGTTTGCCTGGCATCGCATCGAGGGTGAAGCGGGCAGAAACCTCGGCGATACGTCCTGAACCCTTGGTGATCACCACGAAGTTGACCAGCACAAGAATGATGAACACGATCAACCCGATCACGAAGTTGCCGCCCATCACAAACCCGCCGAAGGCGGCGATGACGTTGCCAGCGGCCTCGGGCCCTTCGTGACCGTTGGCGAGTATCAAACGTGTCGAGGCGAGGTTGAGCGATAGACGCACCATCGTCGCCAGCAACAGCACCGTGGGAAATGCATTGAAGTCGAGCGGCTTGGTGGCGAACAGCGCGGTCATCAGGATCAGCACGGAGAACGTCACCGAGAACGCGAGACAGACATCGAGCAGCCAACTCGGCAGCGGCAGGATCAGCACAACCAAGGTGGCAACGACGGCAAGCGCAAGCGCGATGTCGCTGCGCCCGAGCATGCCGTTGAGGTGCCCCTTGAGGCGCTGCAATGTGGCGCCTGCGAGGATCTGTGTTCCCGCCGAGGACTCGCTCATGGCCGTATCGCGTCGCTGCTGTTTGCGCGAGGTCTGCCCGCCTTGTAGCCGGCCCTATGCAAGTGTCCTCTCCCCTTCGCCCGGCAGCGGCACAGGAAATCCCTCGTCCGCGTACTGCCGCAGTTTGTTGCGCATGGTCCGGATCGAAATGCCGAGGATGTTGGCGGCGTGAGTTCGGTTGCCGAGGCAGTGCTGGAGAGTGTCGATGATCAACCGCCGCTCGACTTCGGCGACGGTGCGCCCGACCAGGGCGCCGCCCTCGGTGCTGTCTCCCTCTATCGAAGTGGCACAGCTTCCGGGCGCAAGCCTGCGCCCGCCGAGGACCAGTGCATCTGCCTCGATGCGATTGTTGTCCGCCAGCAGCACCGCACGATGCATGGCGTTTTCCAGCTCACGCACGTTCCCTGGCCAGGAATAGGCCGTCAGTGCCCGCATGCTGTCCGGCGTCAGCAGCGGGATCGGCAAGCCATTCGCCTCTGCGTACTTGACGATGAAATGCTGGGCCAGCGCCTCGATGTCGCCTGGACGTTCGCGAAGCGGCGGAATTGCGAGGGTGACGACATTGAGCCGGAAATAAAGGTCTTCGCGGAAAGTGCCCTGCAGCACGCTGGCTTCCATATCGCGGTTGGAGGTGGCAATGATGCGAACGTCGACCTTGACCGGTACCGAGCCGCCAACCCGGTCGATTTCCCGCTCCTGAAGCGCCCGCAGCAGCTTGGCCTGCAATCGCGGATCCATCTCGCTGATCTCGTCGAGCAGCAGCGTGCCGCCGCTCGCTTCCTCAAAGCGACCGATACGGCGGGCAACGGCGCCGGTAAAAGCGCCTTTCTCATGGCCGAACAGCTCCGATTCCAGCAGAGTCTCAGGAATCGCCGCACAATTGACGGCGACGAACCGGTTGCTGGCACGGCGGCTCTTGTTGTGCAGGTAGCGCGCCATCAGCTCCTTGCCGGTGCCCGACGGCCCGGTGATCAGGACGCTGGCTTCGCTCGGCGCAATCCGGTCGGCAAGCGCCAGCACCCGCACCATCCGGGGATCACGGTGGATTAAAGCATTGTTTTCTGCAACGACAGCGGCCAGCACGGCTGCGATCAGCTCGGCATCGGGGGGCAGCGGCAGGTATTCCTTGGCGCCCGCCCGGATTGCCGCGACCGCCGCCTGGGTGTCGTTGCCGATGCCGCAGGCGATGACCGGCACCGTGATCCGCTCCGATTTCAGACTCTGAATCAGGCTGCTCACATCGAGCCGGACGTCGATCATGATCACGTCCGCACCGACTCCGGAGCGGACGACCTCCAGGCCGCTCTTGATGGTGTCGGCGTGCAGGACTTTCGCCCCCCGGTCGAGGGCGATGCGGCTGGCGGTGGTGAAATGTCCATCAAGAACGCCGATGATGAGAAGTCGCATGAATGGCCTCCGCCGCTCGTCAGTCGAAGTACTGCACCCGCCGGCTCGGCGGCAGGATGCTGTTGAAGAGAATTTCCAACCGGCGGGGGTTTTCCTGCCGGCTGATGGAGGCGGCGCCCATGACGGAGATCTGGTTGAGGAGCATGTGCTCGGCCCCGTTGCGTTCGAGTTTTGCCGCGAGTGGAGCGAGCACCAGGTTCGCGAGCACGGCGCCGTAGAAGGTGGTGAGTAGGGCAACAGCCATGCTCGGCCCGATCGCGGCCGGATCGTCAAGCTGGCTGAGCATTTGGACGAGGCCGATCAGGGTGCCGATCAGTCCCATCGCAGGCGCATATTCCGCCCCCCTGCGCAGAACGCCGACGCCGATCGCCTGCCGTTCCGCCGCAGCGTGCAGATCATGCATCATGATGGCCTCGACGTCCGCTCCGGAGAGACCATCGACCGCCAGCGATACCCCCTTGTGAAGGAAAGCATCATCGACAAGATCCGGCAGCAGCGTCTGTAGGGACAAAACACCGCGTTGGCGCGCGATGTCGGCTAAGTGAAGCAGACGGGCTGCTGCGTCCGAGGCATCGGGCAGAGATCGCGACAACACGGTCTTGGTCAACTTGATGCTGTCGGTAACGTCGCCCAGTGAAAAGGAGACGACGACACCGCAGGCTGTCCCACCGATGACGATAAGGATGGCCGGGAGGTTGATGAAGGACCCCGGCGAGCCGCCGAGCCCGATCGCCAGCACAAGGATGACGATGCCGCAGATCAGTCCGGCCAATGCCGAGGTGCTTGTCGGCGCACCACCGGATCGCGCTCCCTTGACTGCAGCTGCTCCGCCAGACGTGGTCGCCGGAGGATCGGCTGAGCCGGCCGAGGTTGATCTGATACTAGCCATCACGTCGCTCCGGCAGGACTTCAGCTGCGCTCACTCTTGACGATTTCCGTCATCGTCACGCCGAGCCGGTCGGCGACAACGACGACCTCGCCGCGCGCCACCAGCCGGTTGTTGACATAGATGTCGACGGCCTCGCCGACCCGGCGATCGAGTTCCACGACCGCACCGCGGCCAAGCTTGAGCAACTGGCTCACTTCCATCGTGGCCCTGCCCAGAACCGCCGAAATCTGCACAGGGATATCGTATGCCGCGGCGAGATCCTGAATGCCGCGGGAGCCGCCATTCAGCGGGTCCAGCGCTCTTGCGTCTGCCGACGGTGTCGACGGTGTCGGCGCGGCGTGCTCGCTGCCCAGCTCCGTCAGGTTGAGGTTTTCGTCCTGGCTCATGGGTTCCTCTCTCTTGGTGTCATACCAGCCGATGACCTTCCGCGTGCACCGATGCCGAGGCAGACGGCGCCGCAGCAGCGGGAACGTCAGAAGGGACCGCGCTTCCGTTGTCTGAAAGGGATTCGGGGTCAGGATCGAGCGGACCCAGGACTCGGGAAATGGCCCCCTCGATCTCCTGCCAGATGGCCGTGCTTTCCCTCGCTGCGCCGCCGCCGGCCCAGGTCACCCGGCAATCGCCCTCGGCAATGGTATCGTCACCGACGGTGTGGATCTGTCCTGCGAAGCCGTGGGTCTCGGCGATGGCGGCAAGGCGTCCGCCGATTTCCGGCCGAAGCCGCTCGGACACCCGAACGGTTAGCTTCGGCTTGTCGATGATGCGGCCGAGCACGGCGTCGATGACGCCCGCAATTTCGGTATGGCCGTGGCGACGACTTGTTTCGGGAAACAATTTGCGGACGACGGCCACTGCAAGTGCCGCGGCGTCTTTGGTGTGTTTCGCATCGGCCTCGCGAAGCGCATCAAGGGTACGGGCAACATCTTTTGCGATCTTGTCCAAGGTCTCCGCCATCCGCTGCTCGGCGATGCCGGCGGCTTCGGCGGCGCCTTGCTTGCGGCCAAAAGAAAGGGCCTCGGCCCGGACCCGATCGAGATCTTCCTGGGTGTAGATCGCGGGATCGGGTGCCGCAGGTTCCGGATCCACCTCGATCGCCGGCCCGGTGTCCATGGTTGTTGGCGCCGCTGCTGCGTCCTCGTCGGCTCCGAACTTACGATCGAACAGGTATCGAGTGACGGCCGGCATTGGACCGCGCGCCGTGCTAGTAGACGAGTTCATCACGATCGCCGCTGCCGCTGACGAGGAGTTCTCCGGCGTCCGCCAGTGTCTTGACGATGCTGACGATGGCTGACTGGGCCTCATCGACGTCGCGAAGGCGAACCGGCCCCATCGCCTCCATGTCCTCGCGCAGCATCTTCGCCGCCCGTTCGGACATGTTCTTGAAAAACAGCTCTTTGACCTGATCGGAGGCTCCCTTCAGGGCAAGGCCAAGCTGGTCGCGCTCGATCCGGCGCAGCAGCTGCTGGACGCCGGCCCCGTCGATCCGGACAAGATCCTCGAACGTGAACATCAGCTGCTTGATCTTTTCCGCCGACTCGCGGTTGCGCTCTTCAAGAGCGGTCATGAACCGGTTCTCGGTGTTGCGATCGAAGTTGTTGAAGATATCCGCCATCAGCTCATGAGAATCCCGGCGGGCGGTGCGGGCGAGGTTGGTCATGAACTCGGTCCGCAGCGTGTTCTCGACGTGATCGAGAATGTCCTTCTGGACCGTCTCCATGCGCAACATGCGCATGATGACCTCCATCGCGAACTTCTCGGGCAGGACGCCCAGGACCCGGGAGGCATGGTCCGGCTTGATCTTCGCCAGCACCACCGCCACTGTTTGCGGATATTCGTTTTTGAGGTAGTTGGCGAGCACCGTCTCGTTGACGTTGCCCAGCTTGTCCCACATCGTCCGCCCTGCCGGACCCCGGATTTCCTCCATGATCTGATTGACCCGATCGCGCTCCATTACCTTGAGCAGCAGACGTTCGGTGCTGTCGAAGCTGCCGACAAGAGAGCCCGCGGAGGAGAGTTGATCGGCAAATTCCATGAACAGGCGCTCCACGATGCTGACGTTGACGCTTCCCAGCGTCGCCATTGTCTGCGACAGATCGCGGATCTCCTCGGCGTCCATGCGCGCGAACAGCGCAGCTGCCTGTTCCTCGCCGAGCGCCAGCATGAAGGAGGCTGCCTTCTGCGGGCCGGTCAGTTGCTTATAGTCGTCCTTGACGCGGGGCATGGATCAGGAATCCTCGCGGAGCCACTTGCGGATAATGGCGATCGCTTCTTCAGGATGATTTTCGACAAGTCCGCTGACCTGGTGGAACGCCGATGCCCGAACCCGCCCTTCAACCTGATCGACATCAATCATCTCCTCCAGTTCCGCGGAGGCGGGGGTGCGCTCGGGCAAACCGGCCATCTTCTGCACTGGACGCGCAGTGGGTGCGGCGAGCGCAGGCGTTTCGGGTCCCCGCGTCAGCAGCGGCCCGCCGATGCCGGTCGCAGGGACCGGAATCGCCTCCAGCGCCCGCGTCAACAAGGGACGTACCACCAGCAGGATGACCAGCAGGGCAAAGATGATCAGCACAACATACTGCGCCAGTTGCAGGAGATCAGCGCGATCGAGGCCAAGCAGCAATGCCGGCTCGTCGGGTGCGAACATTGCGGTTGCCGCGAATGGCATGTTGATGACTTCGACGGTGTCGCCGCGTTCTGCGTTGAAGCCGGTGGCACTGCGGACCAGGGTCGCGAGCAGATCGAGTTCCTCCTGGCTGCGCGGCTGATAGGTTTCGGCTCCGTCGTCGCCGGGACCGTAGGTGCCATCGACAAGCACCGCGACCGACAGCCGGTTGACGATGCCCGCCTCGCGGACATGATTGATGATCTTCTTGGAGATCTCGTAGTTGACGGTCTCTTCGTTGCGCTGTTCCTGGGCAGATCGTCCGCTCGGGTCGGCAGGTGTGAACTCGGCATCCGGCAGATCGGTAGCGACGCTGACGGGCGGCGGGCCACTGCCGTCGGAGTTGCTGATCGCTTCTTCAACCGACTGCACCGAGCGAACCACCTGACTTTCCGGATCGAAGATTTCTTCCTGAGTGTTAATGCGATCGAAATTCATGTCCGCATGGACTTCGGCGCGAACTTTGCCTTGGCCAACGGTCTTCTCCAGAAGGTCCTCGACCGCCTTGGCGGTGCGATTTTCGAACTCGATCCGCCGTTGCTCTGCCCGCTCGTTGACATTGGCGATCGGATCCTCGCTCTCGAAGCCGCCGGCCAGCAGGGTGCCACGGTCGTCAACCACCGAAATGCGCGCCGGCAGCAGGCCCGGTACTGCAGAGGCGACAAGGTGCTGGACCGCCTGAACCTGGTTGTGGCTGAGGCGCTTGTTGCCGTGCATCTTCAGCACGATGGACGCCGTCGGCTCCTCCCGTTGGCGGCTGAACAATTCACGTTTCGGCATTACCAAGTGAACGCGTGCCGCCTGGACGGTGTCGATGGAGCGGATCGTGCGGGCAAGCTCGCCCTCGAGAGCACGGACCAGATTGACGTTCTGCATGAAGTTGGTGGTCCCGAGTGCCTCCGACTTGTCGAACAGCTCGTATCCGATCGAACCGCCGGATGGCAGACCCTGGTCGGCAAGCTGGACCCGGGAGGCATCCACATGTTCCTTGGCAACGTAGATGGCGGTTCCGTCGTCGCGCAGTTCGTAGGGAACGCCGGTGGCCTTCAGTTCCTGGACGATGCGCCCGGAGTCCTGCATGTCGAGATCGCGATACAGAAGCGCATAGTCCGGAGTCGACAGCCGGGTCAGCATCACCGCAAAGAACGCGATGACAGCCACCAGAACGCCGCCAATGATGGCGAGACGGGCAGGGCCGAGACTACGGAAAACCTGAATGACGGAGTCCATGGTCGTTCCTGACGAGGTCGACTTAATGCAGAGGAGCCGCCCTGCATGCTGCGTGGGCATACCCTACATGGGGGCGTATGAAGAAGAGATTAATCGCCCGGCAATTGTTGCCTATCCGCTTCCTCTAGTTTATCGGGAAATTTGGGGAAAAACTCTACCGCGAGATGCCTTGGCGTGCACGCAGACCGGGCAGGCCGTGACGGTCGAACTGGTTCTGCCACGAGCGGAGTTCTTCATCGGAAAGGCGATAGCGGGCGCAGGCCTCTGCAGCCGAAATCAGACCTGCATGAACGCCCTTCACCACCAGCGCCTTGCGGCGCGCAACCCAACGGGGAGTATCGGGCGCAGGAAGATCGTCCCGTGTCAGTGCGCGCGGCGATCTTGAGCGGTTGCCTCCTCCGCCTGCGGGTGTTGCCATTCTGCTCCGCATGTCTGCTGGTGGGGCCGCCCTCGCGGCAGCCCGCGGGACCGGCCCGTGTGCTTTTGCGCGCACAACCTACCAGACCGCGCTTAACGAGCGGCTAAAGGGCCTAACGCTCTCTCAGCCCTCGGTCAGGAATGAGGTTTCTTCGTCTGGCCGTCCCTCGGGATTGTGGCCGAGCGGAAACAGGCGGGTGACATGACCCATCTTGCGCCCGGGCAGGATCTCGGTCTTGTCGTAGAGATGGATTGCGGTTGCCGGCCTGCGCGCCAGCTCAGGCCAAGTGTTGACCGCCTCGCCGAGCAGGTTCTCCATGATGGCGTCGGAATGGCGCACCGATGCGCCCAGCGGCCAGCCGCAGATCGCCCGGATGTGCTGCTCGAATTGGCCGACGGTACAGGCATCGGCAGTCCAGTGCCCCGAATTGTGGACACGGGGGGCCAGCTCGTTGACATAGAGGCGCGGCGGCGGTCCTGCTTCCACAAACATCTCGACCCCCATCACGCCAACGTAGTCCAGCATCCGAACGATCCGCTCGGCGGTAGCCGAAGCAGCCACGGACACATCGATGGCGATCCCGGCGGGCACGACGCTCCGCGCCAGGATGTGGTTTTCATGAACGTTGCGAGCCGGATCGTAGCAGACGGTGGTGCCGTCGACGCCGCGAGCAACGACGGCGGAGATCTCATGAGCAAAGCCGATATAGCGCTCCAAAATCGAGGGCGCGCCGCGCACTGCCTCCCAAGCCGCACTTGTCTGATCGGGCGAGTTGAGCACGAACTGGCCCTTGCCATCGTAGCCGAAGCGGCGCGTCTTCAGCACAGCGGGAAGCCCGATCTCCGCAACGGCGCCAGGCAGGTCGGCAGCGGTGTCAATGGGAATGAACGGAGCGGTGGAGATTCCCGCTTTGCGGAGAAACTCCTTTTCGCGCTGCCGATCCTGAGCAACCGCAAGAGCTTCCGGCGACGGGCGGACCGGAAGGATCCGATTGAGCGTCTGCGCCGTGTCATGCGGAACATTCTCGAATTCATAAGTCACCACGTCGACTGCGGCGGCGAATGCCTCGAGAGCGGCGGGATCGGTATACGAGGCTACGGTCGCGGCAGCGGCCACGCGCAGCGCCGGCTGCTCCGCGTCCGGACACCAGATATGGACCCGAAAGCCGAGACGGGCCGCCGCAAGGCTCAGCATCCGGCCAAGTTGGCCGCCACCGAGAATGCCGATGGTACGGCCCGGGGCCAGCGGTGACGGTGGCGGCATCTTCAATCGTCGACAGGCTGGTCGCGAACGGCAGCGGTCTGCTCTGCCCGCCATACGTCGAGCCGAGCCGCCAGCGTCGAATCGCCCAGCGCGAGGACGGCGGCGGCGAGCAGGGCGGCGTTGATCGCGCCCGAGCGACCGATCGCCAGGGTGCCGACCGGAATGCCTGCCGGCATCTGCACAATCGAAAGGAGACTGTCCTGCCCCTTCAGGGCATGGCTTTCGATCGGCACTCCGAACACCGGCAGCGGCGTCAGCGCCGCCGTCATCCCCGGCAGATGCGCCGCACCGCCGGCGCCGGCGATGATCACCTTGAGCCCGCGTCCCTTCGCTTCGCGGGCGTAGGTGAACAGGCGCTCTGGCGTCCGGTGCGCGGAGACGATCCGCACTTCCGCAGCAATGCCGAGGGCAGTGAGGGTGGCGGCAGCGTGGCACATCGTCTGCCAATCGGACTGGCTACCCATGATAATGCCCACCTCGGCTTCGTTCTCCTTCATCCTTGACAGGTCCTCCACTCACTTCGGGAAGGCGGGATCATCCGCAAATGACGACTCCAGTCAAGAGTACCCCATGCTCCGGGCCATGGCAGCACGGCAGGCAAATGCCCTCCGCCGTTATCCATCCCGTCTTGATCCGTCTCGTCTTTCTCCTGTCGGTTAGAGCGCGGGGTGCCGGCCGCGGGGTGCAGGGGTGTCGCAAACTTTGACATCCAACGCAGCACGCGGGTGCGGTGATTCGGGAACGGACCCTTCACGAAATCAATACCATAGTGCAAGGTTGAGAATCGGTTCGGCAACCTCGCCTTTTTTAGGTGTAAAGAATTGATTATATTGCCGTTCGCTCTTTAGCGGTAAACCGTTGGATTCATTCTATGGAACCAATGGCACGGGTGTTGCGTATTGAATGCCAGGCGGGAGACGAGGATGATGATGTCGCTCTCAAGGCCAACGCAGTCCGGGAAACGAGAGTGATGAAATGGCAACAATGGACATGTTTGGCGGCTCAGGAAAGGAACCGCAGGCTCTGGGGGATTCTGCGGTGGATGTTTACGGAGCGGCAAGGTACATGCGGTACCTTCACCGGCGGTTGGCGAAGCAAGGGTTTCTCGTCAGCCGCTTGAACGGGTCATACGAGCGATCGGGGGCCATGAAACCATGAATCAAGAGCTGGAAATCAATACGATCCGGTATGAATGCGCGCACCGGCGCAAACCGCGGGGGTACCGTCTGTGGTATTTCCGAATGCCTGACGGCCTTACGTTCTGCTACACGGGAACGTACTCCGAGGCGCGTCAGGCAGCCGCGATCCATGCGCAACGGCGCTATCGCGGCGGAGAAGTTTGTATTCAACTCTGCGCCTGACCGCGCAACCGCTGCTTGCCCTCGCTGCGCCTGCGATGACGGGCGCGTAGCAACCAGGCAGCAAACGGGATCACAGGCCCCGGGATCACAGGCCCCGGGATCACAGGCCCCGGGATCACAGGCCCCGGGATCAC
>CAZFBS010000001.1:78625-258658 GCA_964517265.1 uncultured Rhodospirillaceae bacterium
CCCCGGGATCACAGGCCCCGGGATCACAGGCCCCGGGATCACAGGCCCCGGGATCTTCCGGCTCTCCGAGACGGCGGCGATCCGTCGGAACCGGAGCGCCAGCCGCCGCCGTGAAGCGCCGTCGAGCGGGTCCGGGTGAGGCGTGATCCGCCGGACATCTTTCCACCGCTGGGAAATGGAGGGGTGGGCTCGCCGCGCAGTGTAAGCCGCCGAGCACACACCGGATTTTCCGCACACGCCGCATCGTCATTGGTCGGTAAACCGCCTTGTTGATCGTCGGCAACTGTATCAAGGGCAAATCCTCCCTTGTGTCCCTTGCGCAGGTGCGTGCAAATCCTTGGAACTCGGCTCCCGCCGGCGACGTTGTGGATCAGAGGAGGCGCAATCCCGATCTTCAATCCGGAGGGTCGATATGCAACACCAGGAAATGATCGCTTCCCATCCCGACGTCCAGGGCGGCACCGCCGACGCGCTCCTGCGCTGCATCGAGGAATGCTATAGCTGTGCCCAGACGTGTATATCATGCGTGGATGCCTGTCTGGCCGAGGGGATGGTCGGCGAGCTCAGGCAATGCATCCGGCTTAACCTGGGCTGCGCCGATATCTGCGCCGCCACGGGGGCGATGGCCTCGCGCAGGACCGGCTCCAACGAACAGGTTCTGCGGCAGGTGATCGAGGCCTGTGCCGCCGCATGCCGTGCCTGCGGAGACGAATGCGAAAAGCACGCCGGGCAGCATGAACACTGCCGGATCTGCGCCGAGGCCTGCCGGCGCTGCGAACGGGCCTGCCGCGAAGCAAGCAAACAGGTCGGTTGATCGCCGATCGCGTCTGCACGGAGGTCCGAAAGCGGCCGTGCTTGCGGCCGCGGCGCCTCGGAGCGCAAGCCGGATCGGAAGCGCCTTTCGGCGCATGGCGAGCAACACCTGCCGGTTGATCGAAGGGCGCCGTCGACCGCAGGGCAGAGAGGGGAGGCCGTCGGACTCTCCGGGCGCCACTGTTGGGCCTTGGAGTTTCGCAATCCGGTGCGAGTCGCCTCGATTGCCGCCATTCATCGCCGCATCGCCACCCTTATTGATCGTCTTTCGAGTCCTAACCGCTTGATAATAAAGAAGAATACCGGGGTCCGGCGGTGATGTCGTCAGCATTTGTCATCATGTGTCGGCATATGTCGGCAAACGGGCTGCAGGGCAGGAGAGTCGATGCTGATCCGGGCCTGCCGCCGGCAGATGACGCTAGGGGAGGTGGCCGCCGCCGGGAGCGCTGTCAAATGGATTTCTCGCTCCGTCTTCATGCCATCGCGGGGTGGCTGCCAGCCTCTGATGAGGGCGGTCGACCGGAACGGTGACAAGCTCTCCACGGACACAAGAGAACCCCAACCGAACGCTCGCCCCGAAGTGCCGATGGCGCCGAGCGGCTGTTTGCGCGCTCCGAGGCGGTGGTGAGCGTTCGGAATGAAGCCGCGCTCCGGCTCGACGCGCGCAGTTCATCCTATCCCGTGGTCCGATGCTGATGGGTCGGACTCATCCGTCAGTATCGAACCAGCAGATCAAAGGGGATTTGTCGATCGAGGGATCCTCCGCTTGGGAACGAGGCGAGGAATCCGATCCACTAGATGTTGGTTTGATCGGGCGGTATCCCTTCGGGCAGCCGGGCGGCTCCGTTGCCATCTTCACAGCTCACTCCGTGCATCCCCACGCCGTAACAGGTCATAGACAACGATCCCATAGCATAGCCACGCAGCAGGGCCCGTGCGCCCGTATCCGTCGCAGCCAGCCCGGCCGTGTAGAGCAGAGGGATGAAATGATCCGGGGTAGGAACGGCCATTTCAAAATCGGGATGCTCGGCAGTCGCGAGAATGTCGGCCGGCGCCTCGGTCATCTGACGGACGATGCTGTCGTCGTAGCGGCGCGCCCAGTCGGCGCCGGCGTCCGGACGGTTCCATTCGATCCGTCGGAGGTTGTGCACGACATTGCCGCTTGAGAGAATCATCACCCCGCGCTTGCGCAGCGGGTTCAGCTTGGTGCCAAGGTCAATGTGAAAATCAAGCGGCTTCAGGGCATTGATCGACAACTGGACGACCGGAACGTCGGCTTGCGGGAACAAGTGGGCAAGCACGCTCCAGGTGCCGTGGTCCAGCCCCCACTGGTCGCGGTCAGCACCGACCCAGTGCGGCTTGGCGACCTCCGCCACCTCGCCGGCCAGCTCCGGCAGGCCGGGTGCGGGGTAATCGAAGGCGAACAGCTCTTCGGGAAAGCCATAGAAATCGTGGATCGTGCGTGGCCGCGCCATCGCCGTTACGGCGGTTGCGCCGATGAACCAATGCGCCGACACCACCAGCACCACCCGCGGCCGTGGCAGAGCCTGTCCAAGCCGGCGCCATGTCCGCGTGTAGCCATTATCCTCAAGAGTATTCATCGGGCTGCCGTGGCCGATAAAGAGTGCCGGCATGGTCATCATGTCCAACTCCTTGTCGTGAGTGCGCGGTCCCTTGCGCAGAGACGACGCCGGCGTAGACTACTTATTTCAGCTGATCAGCCTGAGGAAAGAATTCAACAGTTTGCCTGTCATGATCGCCGGCTTCGGCGAGCGGGTGATAGTGACGCTGGACTGATCGTGTTGAGGCGCCGCCCGTCCCCCGGCTGAGGGCTCCGGCGGTTCTGCCTTACGCGGGCTTGGAGCCCGAGCCGCCTCTGCGCGGGAATGCCCTGGATCGCCACGGCCGCTTTCGCGGCCTCGCGGGTGACGTCGGTGGGGAAGCGTTGAAGGCGTCTTTACGAGGAGGCGCAGCGCGTAGCAACCATTAAGTCGGGGTGGATTTTTCGGTCCAGGGCGTTCCGTGCTGGACGACAGTGTTGGCGTAGATGAGGAGTTTACGGGCGCAGGCGATGAGCGCAGCTTTGTGGGCTTTCCGCGGCCGGTGAGGCGGGCGTAGAGGGCGATCAGCGCCTTGTTCCAGCGGAAGGCGGCGGGCAGGGCGGCGGCGAACAGGGAGCGGCGCAACCGCCCGCGTCCGCCGGCGATGTGGCGCTGGCCCTTGTGGGTTCCGCTGTCGTTATCGAATGGCGCCACGCCGGCCAGGGCAGCGGCTTGCTCGCGGCTGACGCGGCCGAGTTCCGGCATGCGGATGATAAGGGCGATGGCGGTGCGCTCGCCGATGCCGGGGATGCTGAGGACGAAATCAAGGTGCGCCGCGAGATCGGCGCGGCTCCGCAGCCGCTCTTGAAAAGCCCTATAAGTCGCAATCAGTGCAGGTTGATATTAATGGTTGCTACGCGGGCTACCTCCTGGGCAGGGGGCTACATCCTCTTTCCAAGAACTCGCACGGAATGTCCGGTGTCGTAGGCCCCGGCCGATTTGGAAAGCTCGTTTCAATATTCACCGGCTCCCACTGTCCGTTGGTGCAGACGAACTCTATGCATGGTTTGCCGATATAACGGCACCCAATACGTTCTGGTCTGGGCCCCGAACATGCTTGCGTTACATTCTCTTGTGTGGTTGGGGCTATCTCCCGCCCCTCTGATACCACGTTGTTGTCCGTCGTCGGCTGTGCCAGCGGGCCCGTGGCAGGGATGCAAAGGCTGGCGACGGCGATGAGCAACCTTTTGATCATCTTTAGCTCTCCTTATAGCTCACCCGGCATTTATTCTATATCCTGCCACGCTCGACCGCGCGCGCCAACCCAACAACGCCGTCATCAAGGGTGAGCGGCCAAGCGCGTAGCGGTTACAATCTGCGGTGGTTCGCGGCGGAATCACGTACGGCGGAATACGCCTTCGGCTATTCTGCCGTACGCGGGCTACGCGCGCTTGCATCACCTTGAACCGGAAGGAGGGGTCCCGCAGGACCGGCAAGGCGGGACGAGCGCCGGCTTGGCGCTCGAAGAGCTGCTGGATCGCAAAAAGGGCGCCCGAAGGCGCCCTTTCTTTGGCAGGCCCGCTTGCAGCGGCGGGCTTTGCGATCCGCCCGTTTTCGACTATTCCGCGGCAGCGATCGCGGTCTTTTTGCCGGAGATGTCGAGTTGGAACTTCACCGGACCGCGCACCGACTTGCCGGTCGCGTCCTTGAACGTACCGTTGACCGGCGCCTTCTTGCTGTAAGGACTGGTCAGAATGGCGACATGGCCGCCATGGAACGCGACAGACTCCAGCAGACCGCTGCCTTCCAGGAACTTGTTGCCGGCGGTGGCACACGGTGGCGTGACCAGATCGTCCTTGATGGCATAGTTCTGATACCAAGGCATCTTCATCCCGACGAGATCCTTGATGTTCAACGGCTTGCCATAAAGTTGCACCGGCAGTGTGCCATCGTCGTTGATGGGTTGCTGGAACGTGCAGGAACTCATCTGGGCAATTCCCAGCGGCAGGTGCACCCGCTCCTTGAGCAGCCAGCGGAACAAGGCGGCCACGGTCTTGCCCGGATTGAGATCGGTCGCCTTGTGCAGCGATGCCTGGTCGAGCACCCGAACCAGCGGCTGTTCCCGATCGAGAGCGACGAACCGCATGCCGAGACTGAGCAGGTAGCCATTGGCGACCCGATTGCCGCTGGGCAGCGTCGTCGTCAGGAAATCGTGATGCATCCGCGGCATGCCATTGATGGCATCGCTGTAGGTGCCGTCGACCGGGGTCACGTTGGTGATCAGGGCGTCGCACACATCGGTCAAGGTCCCCGACAGGACGTTCATCAGACAGACATAGCCTCCCTGACAGGTCCCGTTCAGCGTGATCTTCTGGCCGTGCTTTTTCACCAGCTTCGCCGCCAGCTCGCGCGTTTGGGTGCAATCGTCCTCCGGGGTCATCGTCTGGACCTTCTCGTTGGTCATGATGTCCTTGACGACGCGCACATAGGTCGGAATGCCTTCATTGGCATAAGAATGGGCGTAGCTCTTGTTTTCGCCCGGCAGGAACGAGAGGATATGCACGCCGAGCATATAAGGCGGCACCAGTATCATCGGTTTCAGGTCGTCGCGAACCTTGACGTCCTTGTTCGTCGGCAGCACCTGGTAGAGACGGAAGCAATCGGTCTCCGCAACGAGTTCATAGCCGGTCGAATTGAAGTGGAAGCCGAACTCGTCCTTGATCCGTTCGATCTCGGAAGTGAAATTGGCCACGGCCTCCATAACGTCGGCTTCCCGGCGGATGTAGCCCGACAGCGTCTCACCGCCGTTCAGCGGATAGACCGAATTCATCAGCGCCTGGGTCCCTTCTTCGATCTGATCGAAGACGAACCCCGTCAGCTTCTCCTGTGCGGATAACATGCCCTTGGACATCAGCGACTGATTGTGCTGCATGATCTCCATCGTCTGCCACAACGACAGGGGGTTGTCCTTGGCCGCCTGCGCGGCAATCTTCGCGGCGATCAGGCAGCTGTCCGAAAATTCCGTGAACTCCCGGTTGCTGGCTCTCATGAACGCAAAGCAGTACCGCAACCAGTTGGCACCAATCTCCGGCATCTCCCTTGATAGCGATAACATCGAAACTCCTCCTGTGGCACGTGGCTAAAAATATCCTTACCAATTAGTGTAACACGAACCGAAAAGCTTGTGTAGTGTGCATTGCACCCAAAAAAGCGCATTCAATGTTCAGCAGCATGCTAACAATAATCCATATGAAGGCCATACCTTGAAATGGGATTCCAACTCCAAAGGTGAAAGTAATTAGCATCTGCATTTCTAGCGGCGTCGCTACCGGCGGCGCGATCGTCCCGGCGGACTCGCCCCTGGTGCGGGCGGTGGGTCGCCTCACCGCCGGATGGTCCTCGCACCCTAAAGGGAGATATGTTGCATTGCAGCATGCCGTCAAGACCCCTGGCGGCAAGGCCCCTGGCGGGGTGACGGGCAGTCAGCGCCGGGCGCGCGCTTGCACCCGAACCGGCTTCGGGACGCGGCGATTCAGAAGGGGTCGGTGACGGCCGTGGCGATCCGTGTGATCAGGAGTCCGAGTGCTGTAGGACCCGGTCGGCCACGAATGGGTTGGCCTGCCGCTCTCGGCCGAACGTCGACAGCGGCCCATGGCCCGGAATGAAGGTGACGTCGCTGCCGAGTGGCCACAACTGGCCGCGGATGGACCGGATCAGGGTGTCGTAATCGCCCATCGGAAAATCGGTCCGGCCAATGGAGCCGGCGAAAAGAACGTCTCCCACCAGGGCCGTCCGCGAGGCAGGATCAAAGAAAATGATGTGGCCCGGTGTATGGCCGGGGCAATGCCGCACCTCAAGGGTGATGTCTCCGACCGACACGCTGTCGCCATCGTTCAGCCACTGATCAGGGGCGAAAGCCGGAAGGCTCGACACCCCGAACATCGCGCTTTGCTGAGGCATGGCATCGATCCAGACCTTGTCATCCTGGTGCGGTCCCACGATCGGGACCCCGAGCCGGCCAGCGAGATCGGCCGCGGCACCCGCATGATCCAAGTGCCCATGGGTCAACAGGATCTTCTCGACGGTGACACCGGCCTTCTCAATCGCCGCAAGAATCAGTTCGAGGTCACCACCAGGGTCGACAACGGCCGCGGCGCCGGTCTGTTCACACCAGATGACGGAGCAGTTCTGCTGGAACGGGGTGACCGGAACGATCTTGTACTTCATGCGTGACTACCTATGCCCTTTTTCGCTGCCGACGGCGCCGTTTAAGCCCGCCGCTGACGCACTCTTACCACGGCACAGGCTTGCGTGAATTAAAGAATCCACCGGTGGGACCATCGGCCGGCAGCGTCGCCAGCCATACCGGCGTGTCTGCCCCCTCCTCGACCGAGAGCGGGGCGCGCTCCGTGCCCAGGCTGGTTCGAACCCACCCCGGGCAAGCGGCGTTGATCTTGACGCCGGTGTCTTTCAGTTCCTTGGCGAACAGCACGGTCAACGCGTTGAGCGCCGCCTTGGAGGCCTGATACGCGGGAGACGTCACACCATAATATTGTGATGTCGGGTCCCCCGTCCGGGAAAGGGACCCCAGACTGCTCGACATGTTGACAATGCGCCCGAAGTCGCTCTTGCGGATCAGCGGCAGCAGAGCCCGGGTCGCGGCGAAAGCGCCGAACACGTTGATCTCGAAGGTCGCCCGGATGATCTCCGTCTCCAACTCGCTCGGCTTGACGCCGGAATCCATCATTACGCCGGCGTTGTTGACGAGGATATCGAGCCCGCCGAACCGGTCATCAAGCAGTGTCGGCAAAGCCTCGACCGCGGCCGATTCGGTGACGTCAAGGATGACGCTATGGGCGTCGATACCCTCATGCTTCAGCCGATCGAGCGTGCTGCCGGCGTCGGCGCCGTTTCGGGCGGCGGCGATGACTGTAATACCCATGCGCCCGAGTTGCCGACTGATCTCGAAGCCGAGCCCGCGATTGGCACCGGTAATCAGCGCCACCCGCCTGGCGCTGCTTTTTTGGGAGCCATTCTCAGTGAGATGTTCGGGTATCGCTGACATTCCTCGTTCTCCGCATCGGGCAGCGGATGATGACCTTGTTGACGCCGCTTGCCAGCCTCACTGGCCGATTCACCAAAGATATGGCAAGCGGTCCCGATCGCAACGAGCGAACCTTGAGGAGCGCAGAAAGACTGCCCGCCGGCGGCGAAAAAAGGCCCGGTCAAGGACGCAAAAGGCGAGGGCGCCTCTGTGTCAACCATATCACGAAGACGAGACTGAGGACGAACCAGGACTTCAGCGTGCGCATGAACAACATGTTTTTCCTCCCTGCAAAGCCGCAACCATTATAGCCCAGCATCGCGCCGACAGATCACCCCAATTCTGTCGTCCATCGCCGGATGGTCCCAGCGAGAGGGACCGGATCAGGAACCCGGTCATCGCGCCTGCTGCAAGGGCCGCCGCCATCCCGCCGATCGGGCTTCATCTTCGCTGCAGAACGTTCGCCCTCCGGGAGAGGCTGTGATGTCAATCTGCTCGTAGATGTCGTCAAGAGGTCCGTAATAAAGACGTCGACCGTCCTTCACGATTCCCTTGATCAGGCACGAATCATGCCCGGGCTTTTCTTCTATGGCAAGACGTTCGCCTTTTCGCCATTCGTCAGGCATGATGAACTTGCTTCCCCAGATTCCGAGCCCCGCTTCCTTGGCCGCTGTCTGCGCGACCTTGTAGCTCTGCGGCGCGTCCGGTTTTGCCAGCGCATATCCGCTCTGAATCATGTCGAGCGAAATGTCACGCTCGCCGATTGCGCAGGATGCCACCATCGTCGATCCCGGCTCCGCCACGCGTTGGCACTGTAAAGACGTGCTGCCGAGGTTGAGCATCTTGCGCAGATGGTATGCGGCCGAAAGCCCGCATTCCTCAATCTTTCCATCGCCGTCACATGCCTGGCCGAGCTCGGGGGCATCGATCCCGATCAGGTTATAGACGTCGTTGCCGATCTGAATGGTGTCGCCATCGAAAACTGCTATCTGTGGCGACTCCCGGGTGGCAACCGACGCGGTTTGCGGCAACAACCAGATAAAGGCGAGAACGACCACCGAGGTCGCTGCAATAGCAAATGGAAAACGCAAGCGAAATTCCTTCTTTCAACGCGGCGGTTACGCCCTTTCAACGCGGCGGTTACGCCGTCGATCGCTGCCAACGCGCGCCACGGAACATGCTCGCGGTAGTAGTCAGATAAGCATGCCACACGTGCACGCAAGCACTCCGAGCCCACCGATGTGCGTTTGGACCCTCTATCTCCTGACGTTATCAGGAGAAGATGTTACCAATTTGTTTATTGAACCGGAGGCGTTGCCGGACCCGATCGCGACGGCGTAGTGCGTGCCTCGCATTGGGGTGCCCCGTCTTTTGCGGGGATCGCGGTCCATTCGTAGAACTCGAGGTCGCCGGGCGGACACTGAACGCAGCCCCGACAACCGGCAGCCTTTCCAACCCGCCGCACTTTCCCTTTTCGCATCCAATGATCCAGCATCGGGCGAATGGCGTCGGGATCAGCGGCCAGTCTGTTGGCGATCTCCGACAAGGAGGCAGGGCCTCTGCCGAGGAGGTAGCTTTTGATGTTCATCAACATTGCCGTCGCAGGTCCTCCGGCGAACGATTGAAGCCAACGGAGCAGATCCCGCCGGCCTCCAGGCCTCAGGTTCCGGGCACCACGGCCACGCGGGGAAACGCCTGTCGGTTGCCCAGATACCGCATCAAGGCAATGACGCCGCTGATCACGATCAGGGTAAGAACGATCCAGAAGAGGGAGGTGGCGGGATCACGGCCGAACCGCGCTGTCTGGTAGAACAGGACCGATCCGCAATAACCCATCAGCGTCGTCCAACCACAGATGAAGGCGGTCCATTTCCATGTCGTCTCGCGCGCCACCGCAGCGATCGCGGCGGCACACGGCATGTAAAGCAAGACCAGCAGCAGATAGGCGAACGCACCGACCGCGCCGTCAAACCGCACCGCCATCGCCCCGAACGTGCCGATTGCAACCTGCTGCTCCGCTGCTGCGCTTGCCGCGGACTCCGTTTCTCCGATGGCGAGGCCGAGCGGGTCGGGAATGGTCGCGAGCGTGCCGGCAAGGTTGCGGGGAATGGTCGCGAACGCTTCACCGATATCGGCGACAAGGTCGAGAGCCGGCTCGGAGGCACTTGGTGGGTCGCCTGAATCGCTGGCGGCCAAGCTGGAATAAAGCGAGTCCAAGGTGCCGACGACGGCTTCCTTGGCCAAGACACCGGTGAAAATGCCAACCGCGGCCGGCCAGTTGTCCTCCGTGATGCCCATCGGTGCAAACACCGGAACGATTGTCCGGCCGATCGACGCCAGTGCCGACTGATCGCTGTCCTGGTTGCCGAACGTTCCGTTCACGCTCCAAGAATTGAGAAATGTGATCACCAGCACAACGGCAACGATGACCTTGCCCGCCCGCCAGACGAAGGTGTGAACGCGCTCCCACGTCCGCAGCAAAACCGACTTCAGGGTGGGCAGATGGTAGGGCGGCAGCTCCATGATGAATGGTGAGGTTTCGCCCTTGAGCAGTGTGTTCTTCAAGACGAGCCCGGTGAGCACCGCCGCGGCGATCCCGATGAGGTACAACGAAAAAACCATATTCTGGCCGCCGATCGGGAAGAAGGCGGCTGCGAACAGGGCATAGACCGGCAACCGCGCGCCGCACGACATGAAGGGCGTCATCATGATGGTGATCGTGCGGTCCCGCTGGTTGTCCAGGGTCCGGCTTCCCATGATCGCAGGCACGTTGCAGCCAAAGCCGACGATCAATGGCACGAAGGACTTCCCCGGCAGGCCGACGAAGCGCATGAAGCGGTCCATCACGAACGCGGCGCGCGCCATGTACCCCGAATCCTCCAGCGCCGACAAAAACAGAAACAGAAAACCGATGATCGGGATGAACGTCGCTACCGTCTGGATGCCGCCGCCGATACCCTCGGCCAGCACCGTCGTCATCCACTCCGGGGTGCCCAGGCTGCGCAGGATCGCGCCGAAACCGTCGACGAAGAGGGCTCCGAAGAAGAGATCGAAAAAGTCGATAAAGGCGCCACCGATATTGATCGTGACCATGAACAGCGCGTACATGACCGCGAGAAAGATCGGAATGCCGAGGATCCGATTGAGAACGATCCGGTCAATCCGGTCGGACCCGGTTTGGGTCAGCTGTCCCGCCTTCGTCAGCACGTCGGCGGCGATCGTGTGAACGAACGCATAGCGAGCTGTCGCGATCAGGGTGTCCGGCTCTTCGCCGACCTCGTCCTCGATCCGCGTACATAATCGCGCAAGCATGGCAGGGGTGTCGGCGGGCGCCCCACGGATGGCTTCGCTATCGCCTTCGAGCAGCTTGAGAGCGAGCCAGCGGGGATCCGGCGCGCCCTGCACAACCGATGACAGCTCCCGCGCGGCGTCCTCGATCTCGCTTCCGTAGGAAATGGTGATGGGTGGAATGCGCGGATGGCGGGCGGCTTGGCTGATCGCGGCCTTCAACGTGTCCAAGCCCTCGCCGCGACTGGCGATGATCGGAACCACCGGACAGCCAAGACGCCGGGCAAGCAGATCGACGTCGATCCGCATGCCGCGATCCTCGGCCACGTCCATCATGTTCAAGGCGACCACCAAAGGCACCCGCATCTCCAGGAGCTGCGTTGTCAGATAGAGGTTCCGCTCCAGGTTCGAGGCATCCACAATGTTCACGACCAACCGCAACTGCCCCGATCCCAGTGCAGAGAGGAGGAATTTTTGCGTGATCCTCTCGTCGAGGGCGCTTTCTCCTTCCGGAACGGTCAGGGAGTAGATGCCGGGGAGGTCGACCAGCTCGAGGTTGCCGGCTTGGCATCGCATCTGGCCGGTCTTTTGTTCGACGGTAACGCCGGGCCAGTTGCCGACCCGCTGGCGACTTCCGGTCAGCGCATTGAACAACGTGGTCTTGCCGCTGTTGGGATTGCCGGCCAGCCCGACGACGATGCCGCTCATCTTTATTCTCCTGCCTGCTCGGTCGCTGGGCCGCATCGTGCAACCCTTACCGACTCCGCTTCCTGCTTGCGCAATGTTAGTGAAAAGCCGCGAACCTCGATTTCAATCGGATCGCCAAGAGGCGCCTGGCGCTTCAGCGTGAAACGGGTTCCGGGCGTCAGCCCCATCGCCATCAGACGGGCCCGATAGCCTCGGCTGCCACCGGCAAAGGCAAGCACTTCGGCCGTATCCCCAATGCTGAGCTCAGAGAGTTTCATCTGTGGTGTCTTCCCCCAAGACAGGGACAACCCGGATTTTCAGCGCCAATCCGAAACCGACGGCAATCCGGTTTGCGCCAAGGGCGACAAGAACCGGACTGCCCGGTTGCCTCGCGACAATTCTTACGCGTTGACCTCGGGAAAGCCCCAGATCGGAGAGCCGGCGTTGAGCGCCGCGGCCCCCGGCGACGGCAACAATCTCGACCTGCTCCCCATCACCAGCCTGAGCCAGCGGGAATCCATCAACGTCTGTCACGCCTGCGACTGCACCCTTTGTTGCAATTAAGAATTATTATCGTTTATCCTGAAAACCCTGCCTGCGGTCAACTGCGATTTTGAACCAGTCGCAAAATAACGTTGTTTGGAAATGCCTGCAAAGTCTTTGTGGACTCTTCAGGATGCATGGCTGCCATGCAAAAAACGGTATGCTCGTCCTCCGGATATCGCCAACCATCAGGGCGTTGGCGGTTTTCGGGGGGAGGCGGGCATCGACGCGATCTTGCACCGCTGTTGTCTTCGCAGGTGCACACGGATATCTTAGAGAAATCGGATGTTGACGGATGCGTGATGCGAAATCTGATGAACGGATCCTAACAGAGTAATAGGCATGGCACTGCTTCACTGGAAACCGAACCTGAGCCTTGGCGATGCGGCCATCGACAGCGATCATAAGAGGATGATCGATCTTTCGAACCGGCTGCATTTCATGACGCTGGCGGGAGACGACACGGAGGCGGTCTCGGAGGTGCTTGCGGAATTGTTGACCTATGTCCGGGTTCATTTCGCGCGCGAGGAGGCGATGATGCGCCGCTGCCGGTATCCCGGCTTGCGGGATCATCAACGTTGCCATCGGGAGTTCGCCAGCCGGCTGCGCAGTTTTGTCGCGGATTTCGAGGCGGATCCGGAGCTGTTCGATATGAGCGCCTTTTATGATTTCGTCGCCGAGTGGATGCTTGTGCATGTTCTTGACGAAGACATGAAGCTGGTCCCGTTCCTGCAGGCGGCGCGATCGCCATCACTCGCCCACACCGCCTGATCCGTTTCCATCGCTGCTTTGTCACCGCCATGCTGTCTGCTACCCTGCTTTGGCAGGGAGCAAAACAGCATGTCTGATACGATTGCGTCAGAACACCCGGAGTTGCTGCCGCCGACCTACTGGTTCGGCTGCGCGCTTTTGATGATTACCATTCATGTGTTCTTTCCTCTGGCCCAATGGTCGGAACCGGTGCTCGTTTATGGCGGCCTCGCGTTGATCGGTGCGGCTTTGCTGTTCGGAGGGTGGGCGGCTTGGACTTTTGAGTGGCATGGAACGCCGGTTCATCCCTTCGAGCCAGCGAAATGCCTCGTGATCGGGGGACCCTATCGCTACTCCCGCAATCCCATGTACCTCAGCCTTCTCGTCATGCTGATCGGGCTTTGGCTTATCCTCGGCAGCGTGACACCGGTGGTCGTGGTGATCGCCTTCGAGACCATCATCTCGACGCGCTTCATCGATCCTGAAGAACGCGCGCTCGAAAGCCGCTACGGGGACGAGTTCCGGCGCTACAAGGCAAGCGTTCGCCGGTGGATTTGAGGCCAAAGGACCTTGGCGGCGGACCCGGGAGGCGGTGGGCTGCAACGTGAGATCAAATGATTATGGATGGTGTGCGCAAAAACCTGATCGGTCTGTCCCGCGAGGCGCTTGAGAGCGAACTGGTCGCTGCCGGACAAAAGGCGTTCCGGGCGCGTCAGTTGTGGCACTGGATCTATTGCCGCGGAGAGCGCGATTTTGCAGCGATGACGACTTTAGCCAAGTCGCTGCGCGCGGTGCTGGCGGAACGCTTCACGGTGGACAGGCCGGCCACGCGCCGCGAATTGAAGTCGGAGGACGGCAGCCGGAAGTGGCTGCTTCGTTTTGCCGACGGCAACGAGGCAGAGGCGGTTTTCATCCCCGAGGCGGACCGCGGCGCGCTGTGCGTCTCCTCGCAGGTCGGGTGTACCCTGAGTTGCACCTTTTGCCATACCGGAACCCAGCGTCTGGTTCGCAATCTGACGGCAGCAGAGATTGTCGGTCAGATGATGGTGGCACGAGACGCCTACGGCGAGTGGCCGACGCCGCAGGGAGAACGTCTGATCTCGAACATCGTTTTGATGGGCATGGGCGAGCCCTTGTTCAATTACGACAACGTCGCCACCGCTGTCAGGATCATCATGGACGGCGAGGGGATCGCACTGTCGCGCAGGCGGATCACCCTCAGCACCTCGGGAGTGGTGCCGATGATCCGGCGCGTCGGTGAGGAACTCGGGGTCAACCTCGCGATCAGTCTGCACGCCGTTAACGATGAACTGCGCGACGTGCTGGTCCCCATCAACAAGAAATATCCGATCGCCGAGTTGCTTCAGGCCTGCCGCGACTATCCCGCGGCGAGCAACGCGCGGCGGATCACCTTTGAGTACGTGATGCTGAAGGGGATCAACGATTCCGCTGCCGATGCCCGCGCTCTTGCCGAGTTGCTGCGGGGGATCCCGGCGAAGGTGAACCTGATCCCGTTCAACCCTTGGCCCGGGACCGTGTACGAAAATTCTTCGCCGGCAGTCGCCGCCCGGTTCGCCGCCATCTTGAACGATGCCGGCTACACGGCCCCGATCCGGGTGCCGCGCGGGCGGGACATCATGGCCGCTTGCGGGCAGTTGCGCTCTGCAAGCGAACGTGAACGCCTTGCCCGCTCTCAGCCTCGTCCCGGGGCAGGTGTGGCGCTTGAGCCAAACCCACTGCTAGCGCTGCGCGGGGAGTGAACGACCGCTCCCGACAGGTTCGCTTGACCGGCAAGGATTGGCACCTTATCGCAAGGATCATTCATTCGTCGCTCGCCTGATCGTTCGCTGGAGTGTGCTGTGCTGACCGGGATCCGGCCATACCTGGCATTGACCCTCCTGTGCGCCCTCCTGTACATCCCTGGGATTGCCGTCATCCCGGCGCTGGACCGGGACGAGGCCCGCTACATGCAACCGACCCGGCAGATGCTGGAGACCGGAGACTTCATCGACATCCGGTTTCAGGACGAGCCTCGTTACAAGAAACCGATCGGTATCTATTGGCTGCAGGCAGGTGCGGTGGCTCTCGTCGGCGGGTTGGACTCCCGTGACGTTTGGCCCCACCGGATCCCTTCGGTCCTCGGCGCCTGGGCAGCGGTGCTGATTACCTTCGCGTTTGGCACGCGGTTGTTCGACCGGCGGGCGGGGTTGCTCGCGGCCGCGGTCGTGGGCGGCTCACTAGCGCTGGTGATCGAGGCCAACCAAGCCAAGACGGATGCCGTTCTTCTTGCCACGATCGTTGCGTCCCAGGCGGGATTGGGTCTTGCCTACGTTGCCGCACGGCGCGGCGAGCCCATCGCCCAGCCATCCTGGATCAGCGGCGCCGCCGCCTTGTTTTGGATCGCCCAGGGACTCGGCTTTCTGATCAAGGCGCCGCTCCCGCAGTTCGTCGCGCTGATGACAATTGGTGCGCTCATTATTGCGGATCGCGACGGAAACTGGCTCCGGCGTCTGCAGCCGTTGCGCGGCCTGCTGATGATGGCGCTCATCGTCCTGCCCTGGGCAGTGGCCATCGCAATCGAGACCAACGGAGCGTTCTTTACCACGGCGCTCGGCGACGATCTGTTGCCCAAGATGATGGGCGGGGAGGAAAGCCATGGCGCACCGCCGGGCTATTACGCCGCCTTGATGCTGATTTTCTTCTGGCCCGGCTCGCTGTTCGTGGGCCCGGCGTTGATCCACGTTTGGCGGAAGCGGCGTCAGCCGTCGATCCGGTTCTGCTTGGCATGGCTGATCCCGACGTGGATCGGCTTCGAGCTGATCCCGACCAAGTTGCCTCATTACGTTCTGCCGCTCTATCCCGCGCTGGCCCTCGTGACAGCGGTTGCCATCGTCGCCGCCGCCAGCTGCCGAGGGGACGTGTTTACCGCTGGTTTGAGCCGGATCTGGTATGGTGTTTGGTCGGTGGTCGGTTTTGCTCTCGCTGCGGCCGCCGTGGCCGCACCAATTGTTGTCGGCGAAGGCTTCACCCTCTGGTCGTTGCTGCCGGCCGCTGCGGCGATCACGGCCTCGATGATGGGGCTGTGGCTGGCGCTGCGTCATCGGATGCTGGCTGCGATCGTCCTGGTGCTTGCGCTTGGCTTGGTCACCCAGGCGTTTCTTCTTCAATCGATCATGCCGCGAGCAACCGACCTATGGGTCAGCCAGAAAATTGCGCAGGCTGTCGACGCCGCCGGTACCACCGCCCCGGTTGCGATCGCGGGGTTCAGCGAGCCGAGCGCGGTCTTTGAAATCGGCACCCGGACGGTGCTTACCGGTGGTGGTGGCGCCGCCTCCCACCTCCTTTCGACGCCGGGCGCACTGGTGGTGGTGGAACAGCGGCAGGATCGGGCGTTCTTTGAGGCCTTGGGCACACGGGCCGACGCGGTGAGAGCTGTGGCAACCGTGTCCGGGCTTAACTATTCCAAGGGCCAGGACGTGGCAATCACTATTTATAAGATCGGACGCTGATGCATTTAGGCGCACTCGGCCGCAGGCCGCTCCTCTCGTCCTTTATCGTGGTGGCGCTGCTTTGCGTTCTCTCGGTTCTGTTCGTCGATCAGCCCCTCGCACGGTACTACCGCGAGTCCGCGGCGGCGGAGACACTGACGGTGTTCCGGTACATCACCGATCTGGGCGATGCGACCCCTTATGTCATCGTCCTCCTGCTGATCCTTGCCGGGTGCGGTATTGCCGGCGCGTTCAGTCTCTATGAGGCGACGTTCGCCGCAATTGGCCGGATCACCAATGCCTGCGTGTTGATTCTCCTCTCGCTGGCCGTGTCTGGAGCGATAATTCACGTCATCAAATTCAGCATGGGTCGGTACCGACCGCAGGGGTTGTTCGAGAGCGGCCTTTACGATGCTGCGATGTTCACGGCCGGATACCTCAACAGCTCGTTTCCCTCAGGTCATTCTCAAGTGGTAGGCGCGCTGGCGGGATCGCTTGTTCTCATCGCCTCGCGATACACGCCGGTCTACATCGTGTTTGCGGCACTGGTCGGCTACAGCCGGGTGGTCACCGGCGACCACTATCTGTCCGATGTCATCTTCGGCCTCTTTGTCGGCGCGGCATCGGCCGTGCTGCTCAAACAACGGATCTACGATCGACGCGGGCTGCCGGTTGCAATCACACGGCCGCGCGGCCGCGCGCTCGCATCGGGTCCGCAAGCGCAATCACTCGGTCCTGCCGAGGCGAGGGTTGCGAGTCGCCGCCGCCGGGCGGAGGGGGGATCAAAGCAGGCGCATCTGCTTGAAACTACGGTGCCCCTTGCGCGAGATGATAATGTGGTCGTGAAGAACGATTCCCACGCCTTCCAGCGCCTGCTTGACGAGTCGCGTCATCTCGATGTCGGCGGGTGAGGGTGCGGGATGGTTGCTCGGGTGGTTGTGCACCATGATCATCGCCGATGCATCGAGCGCCAGCGCCCTTTTCACAACTTGGCGCGGATAAACCGGGGTATGGTCGATCGATCCTTCGTTCTGCACCTCGTCCGCGATCAAGACATTGCGGCGATCGAGGAACAGGACGCGGAACTGTTCAATGTTGCGCTGCGCCATGGACGCCGTCAGATAGGCGATCAGCTTGTTCCAGTTGGTGAGAATCGGCCGTTCCACGATGTCCTCGCGGGCGAGGCGCGCGGCGGCGGCCCGTACTGCCTTGAACAGCGTGACGGTATGATGGTTGATCGGCTCGTAGTTGCCGAGCCGATCTGCCGCAGCGTGAAGGACGCCGCCGATGCTGCCGAAATCCTTGAGCAGGTTCTTGGCCAGAGGCTTGGTGTCGATGCGCGAAATTGAAAAGAACAACAACAGTTCCAGAAGTTCATAGTCGGGGAGGGCGTCGTCACTTCCGCCGAGAAAACGCTCGCGCAGCCGTTGGCGATGCCCCCAGTAGGACGGCCGGTTGCTCAGCTGCGGCAGCGGCGCACTATCGGCCAATCCGTTGACGCCAATGGGGGTCTCCAGCTTGGCTAGCAGATCCTGGCGCGGATCGTTGCCCGTGAAGATCCAGCACTGGTCGATCTTGTCCCATCTGCCGCCGAGATCGCGCAGGACGTGTCGGTAGGGGTGGGTGTCTCCCGCGACCGTATAGAGGGTTACGCCTGCCGTCGTCTGTCTCTTCAGAACGGACAGGCCGCGCGCGTTGAGAAATCCATCCTCCGTGTCCGGCACGGTCTCGACCTCTCTCATCTCTCGTGTCAGGCGGGCAGGCGGAAGCGTAGCAGAAAGTAGCCCATATGGGTATAATCTTCCAAAGCAGCGTACGCTGGCCGCGCCGCTCGAAGCTGCGTCAGCGCGAGGGACCCGAGGTGCTGCCGGGCACGAGCAGGCTCAGGGCGAACAAAAGGACTGCCACCACCACAATGGACGGCCCCGACGGGGTATCGAGGCGAAGCGACATCATCAAACCTCCAAGGACGGCACCGGCGCCGATCAGCCCCGCCAACACCGCCATTTGTTCGGGGGAGCGGGCGCGGCGGCGTGCGGTTGCCGCGGGAATGATCAACAGTGCGGTGATCAGAAGAATGCCGACGATCTTCATGGCGAAGGCGATAATGACGGCGATCAGCAGCATAAAGATAAGCCGCACCGTCAGCGACGGAACGCCCTCGGCACGGGCCAGATCCTCGTGCACCGTCAACGCCAGAAGGGGACGCCAGATCAGCGCCAGGACAATGATGATGCCGATCCCGCCTGCGTAGATCCAGAGCAGGTCGCTTCGACTAACGGCAAGAATGTCGCCGAACAGGTAGGCCATCAGGTCGATCCGCAGCGAGCCCATCAGACTGATCGCGATCAGGCCGATCGACAGCGCGCTGTGTGACAGAATGCCGAGCATGGTGTCGCTCGACAGGCCGGCGATCCGCTCCAATCCGAGCAGGAGGAGGGCAACCATCGCCGTGACGGCGATCACGCCAAGCGTGAAATTCGTGCCAAGCGCGAAACCGACGGCAATTCCCAGCAGGGCGGAATGTGCCATGGTATCGCCGAAATAGGCCATTCGTCGCCAGACAATGAAGCAGCCAAGCGGCGCGGCGGAGAGCGCGACGCCGATCCCGGCGACGACCGCGCGGGTGAAGAAATCGTCGAACATGGCCTAAAGAGGCTCACGCGGAGAGCGAGTCACCTGGGGATCAGCCTCGGCTAGAGGCACCACATGACCGTCGGCGGCATGATCATGATCGTGGCGGTGCGCATAGATGGCCACCTGACGGGCCGCGCGCGCGCCGAACAGCCGCACGTATTCGGGGTGGCTGCCCACGTGCTGTGGCGTTCCCGCGCAGCAGATGTGGCGGTTGATGCAGACGACATGATCGGTGGCCGCCATCACCACGTGAAGGTCGTGGGACACCATCAGAACGCCACAGCCGCGTCGTCGCCGAATGTCGCCAATCAAGCCATACAGCCAGTCCGTGCCTGCGAAGTCGACCCCTTGCAAAGGCTCGTCGAGAACCAGGAGATCCGGTTGACGCAGCAGACTCCGGGCGAGCAGGACTCGCTGCAACTCGCCCCCCGACAGGGTGGCGACGGCGGCATCGGTCAGGTGGGCGACGCCCGTTTCCGCAAGGGCGGCCTCAACCGAAGAGCGCGGGCTTTTCATCGTCAGCGTCATCAGGCGACGAACCGACAATGGCAACACGGGATCGAGTGCCATTTTTTGGGGGAGATACCCTATCCGCAGGCCGGGGCGGCGGTTGACGTGCCCCGATGTCGGTGACACCAAGCCGAGCAGCACACGGATCAGCATGGTTTTGCCGGCCCCGTTCGGCCCGACAATCGTCACGATCTCGCCAGCAGCGACACCGAGAGTCACGCCCTGAAGAATCCAACGGCCGCCAACCCGCAGGCAAACGTCCTCTGCGCTGACCAGAGCATCGCCGGGGTGCGGAGGCGTGGCGCCTCGGTCATTATCAAGATGCGGCACAGGTCGGCATCTCGCGGGAGCAGGAGGCGCAAAGCCCCTCCACCTCAACAAGGCAGGCGGTCATGGCAAAGTCTGCCCCGTGCGCAGCTTGTGCAATCGCATCCTCCACGTGGTTGTTGCAAACCTCGCCGATCGTGCCGCACCGCCGACAGATAAGAAACTGGGCGCCGTGCGGCGCTCGCGGCGCGACGCAGGCGACGTAGGCGTTGCGGCTGGCGAGGCGATGAACGAGGCGCTGCGCGATGAGGAAGTCGAGGGCGCGATAGACGGAGACCGGCGCCGGCCGGCGCTGCTGCGGGCTGAGCCGGTCCATGATCTGGTAGGCACCGATCGCCGTGTGGCTCGCCGCGATGATTTCCAGCACACGGCGCCGCTGAGAGGTCAAACGCACCCCCCGGTCCGCACATAGACGGTCTGCCGTGGCAAGAACGGCGGCCATGCATTGCCGGTGATCATGATCCGCAGGTGGAAAACACACCGTTGTCTGATCTGGTGTCATTTGATCCTGATCTGCTCGGCTTCTATTGACACGTTATATAGTAACGTTTAACTCGGCACAATTGCGGTGATGAGGGAGAGGGACCCCCGGCGGTGTGGAGGAGGTTGCTTGCAGCGAGTGCTGTTTCCTTCTTTTTTCTCGTCGCCGCAACCGCCGCCGACGCACCGCGGGTCGTCGTCAGCATCAAGCCGGTGCATTCCCTGGTTGCCGCGGTCATGGATGGTGTCGGCACTCCTGATCTGCTGATCGAAGGAGGAGGGTCTCCCCATACCTATTCGTTGCGACCCTCCCAAGCGCAAGCGCTTCAGGAAGCGGATGTCGTGTTCTGGATCGGCGAGAGCCTGGAAGGGTTTCTGGCAAAGCCGCTGCAGGCCTTGCCGCGGGACGCGATCCTGGTCGCCTTGCATGAGGCGGACGGGGTGAGGCTGCTGGCCGGCCGCGAGAGCGGAGAATGGGAAACAGATGACCATGCACATGATCACGCTCATGATCACGGGCACGATCACTTCCGAACGGACATGCACATCTGGCTGGATCCGCTCAACGCCCAGGCCATGGCCGCTCGGATCGCGGCAGCCCTGGCCACCGTCGATCCCGGGAATGCGCAAAAATATGCGTCCAATGCCGCGCGTCTGCATGAGAGCCTCGTCCAGTTGGACGCAAGACTGCAGGATCGGCTGCGGTCCGTTCAGGGCGTACCCTACCTCGTGTTTCACGATTCCTACCGCTACTTCGAGAACCGCTACAAACTGAATGCGGTGGGATCAATTACGGTCACACCTGAGCAGCAGCCCGGGGTCCAGCGGCTCTACCAGATTCGCAACCTCATCATCGAGAGCGGGGCGAAGTGCGTCTTCAGCGAGCCCCAGTTCGAACCGGTGCTGGTGGAGACGGTGATCGAAGACACGCAGGCCCGCGCCGGTGTGCTCGATCCTTTGGGTGCCGAGATCGTACCAGGGCCTGAGGCTTATTTCGATCTCCTCGATCACCTGGCGCACTCTCTTCGCGAGTGTCTGAGCGGAGCGTCCTGAGCGCGCCTTCAGAGGCAGGAGGTGCGGTCAGCGTTCGCCGAGGATCAGTCCTGGAGGCAAAGCCTCACCATAGAGGCTGATGCGGTCGGTCCGATCGATGGGCATCAGGTCCTTCAGCTTTCCGGTCTTCAACGCAGACACGCCGGCTTTTTCCAGCCGGCAGGCGATCCGGTAGCGCCGTCGCTCAGGCAGATCGAGGCTGCGATTGCCGACCACTCGAGCGGCGCGCAGGAACAAGGTCTGGATCTCCGAGAAGGCGGGATCGCCCCAATCCAGCGGTGCCAATGCATCATAAGCCCGCTCTACCAGATCGGGAGAGACAACCGCTTCGGGTCCGCTGTACAGGGGCGCGCGGTTGAGAAGAAGACCAAGCGCGGCAAGGTAGGGCGCACAATGTTTCTTCTCGGCGGCCAAATCCAGCACCGCAGCAATGAACCGCTCGATCAGCTCTTTTTTCAAGTCGTGATCGACCCGTTCCAGCGAACCGACGAGACGGATCAGTTCTGGCGGCGGAGTCTTCTGCTGGCGAATTTTTTCGAGTTCCGTCGCGAGGAGGCTCTCCTGGCGTTCGCGGTTGAGACCGCCGGCAACTCTGCGCCAGAGAATATACTCCTGCAGGTTGATCCGCTTGCCGGGGAAAAACAGCCCGCTTTCGCGAATGCGCCAGAGCCGATCGATGCGGTCCGGGTCCCCCGGCGCGCCAAAGCCGGGGCGAAGCAAAAAGCCGGCGAGAATGAGCCAAGACTCCTCGTGCTCCACCGAGTGCCTGCGCTCATCCATGCACGCCTCCAGACTGGGCCAGAGCGCCCGGATCAGAACCCAGTTCCACTCTGCTTTCGGCATACTGAGAATGCCTTCCAGGGTGCCCAGTACGCGTGCGGCCGTCAGCTTGTCGCGCCGGCTCGAGCGCTGGCGGAATACGGAGACGATTTGTGTCTGCGCGGCGTCGACCGCGTCTGCCGCTGCGTTCGGCTCAGGCGGTGGGGCGGCCGTCTCCATGGGAGAGGCGCCGCTGTCCTGCTCGTGCGGCCGAAGATTGAATTCGAGCGGCCATTCTTGCCGGAGCTTCGCCTCCGCACTATGGCACGAGACCTGAAGCAATCCCAGTTCGTTCAATTTCGCCGTCAACGTGACGGGGATCGATTGGCTTTCCGGGATGGCGATGTTTTCAGGCAGTTTCAGAACCGTCTGCAAAGGCGGCAACGGCTCGAACTCGCGCGGGCTCCAGGCCACGATGTCTCCCGGCCGGGTCCGGCCGTGGCGGGTCGAGGAATAGGTCTGGAAGCGGACCGGCCTGTTGATTCGCAACTGCAATGCCACTTCGTCGATCACGTATGTTTGCTCCGGCGGTGCCCCCCGCGGGAGAATGCAGACGAGCGAATGCCCGGCCTGCTCCTTGGCGTTTGCTGCGGGCCTGGAGATCGGCTTTTCGGCGGTCTTCTTGGGGGGTGCTTCCTTGAAGGCTTCTATGAAGACAGCACGCCCGGCGCCCGCCTCGATACGGGCCGCCTTGCTGTGAATGATCTTGCCGAAGCGGGCTGCGCCGCGGGCGACGGCAAGATCGGGCTCGGCGTTGTCCAGAACGATCGGCCTCAGGCCCCGCTGCCACTTCTCGATCTCTCGACAGATCCGCTCGCGCAAGGATCGCGGATAAAGCGAGCCGCCATTGAACAGAACGGCATCAACAGGCGGGCGGCCCCGCAGAAAATCGGCAAGGTGATGCGTCACCGCACTGTCCGCAGGGTAGGGGAGGCCCCATTCCTTCAATGCCGCCTGGGTCTTGTAAGGCCGTTCGTCCGCCTCACATTCGGGGAAGAATCCGTCCACCAACACCTGTTCGATTTCCGCACGGCTGACCTCCGTCGTCAGCGTCCCGGCAATCAGGCCGGCACCGCGGCCGGGGATGGTGACGGGAAAGCGCTCGTCGGCAGGTCCCTCGCTGGACAGCGCCCTTTCCTTCAGATCCCTGCAGCGCGCGACGAGAGCATCCCATGGGTTGCCGGAGATCGTTCCCTCCTCTGCGGCCAGTCGCGGCTCCAGCAGATGAGCGATGGCGAGATCCATGTTGTCGCCGCCGAGCAGGATATGGTCACTGACCGCGATCCGCCGGATCCGAGGAGTGGGTCCGGCCGGGTTCCGGCTGAGGGCGAACAGACTGAAGTCCGAGGTGCCGCCGCCGATATCGAGCACCAGCACATGATGGACACCGGTACCATCATCAGGCAGCCGGCTCCATGTCTCGCCGCCGGCGCCATGCTGTTCCAGCCAGCGGTAGAACGCCGCCTGGGGTTCCTCAAGAAGACGTACGCCGGCGGGGAATCCCGCTTCCTCGGCCGCTGTCAGCGTCAGCCGCTGCGCGACCGCGTCAAACGAGGCAGGGACGGTGACGGTAATCTCCTGGGCGTCGAAGTCAAACCCGGTGACGCCAAAACTGGTATTCCATGCGTTGCGCAGGGTATTGAGGATGAGCGCGGTGGCGCGGATCGGCGAGATCTTTTGCTCCGGGGAGATCGCGTTGGACCCCCACGGAAGAAAGGGCGAGGAGCGGTCCGCTGCATGATGGCACAGCCACGACTTGGCGGAGTGAGCAATTCGATCCGGCACCTCGGCGGAGCGCTTGCGGGCAAGCCGACCGACGATCCATTCTCCCTTGCCGGCAGCTTTGCCCTGGATCTGCTCGAAAACGGCCGGCTCCGGAAGGTACAGAAATGACGGCAACGTCGCCAGCGAGACGATGCTCGCGAGCGTATCCCACTGCGGGATCGCCAGCACGCTCGATTCCGCATCGCCGTCCAAAGGCACATACGCCAGTGCGCTGTTGGTCGTACCAAGGTCAATACCGATACTGAAGCGGGCGGCTGCCATCGATTGCAACAGCGGTCATGCGCGAGAGGAAGCGGCGACTATTCCGTGCGGACCTGGAATTCGACCTTCCAGCGGCGGTCCGAATTCGTGTGCTTCATCCAGAGCTCGAGGGTCCCGAGTTCGGTGACGACGGAGTTGATCTGCACCGGCACGGGATGTCCCTCCGGAAAGTCCTCGATCGGCGGCAGGTTGATTTCCAACAGACTGGTCTCCTCCAGCTCGCGTTCGGCATCCGGCAGGATCTGCCCGGGTTGATCGCCGCTGCGGACTTGCGAGGAAAAGAAGCGGAAATCCGCCGGGTGACCGGTGACGAGGCCGAATTCCTGCCCCTCGATCAGCAGTTCGCTGCCCTCTTCCATCCCTTGCGGCACGACACACAGTGCTTTCACCGGTGGCCTGAATCCCGGCACCGCCGGCATCGAGCTCTCCAAGCCGATATAGTAGGAACGGGCGGCTCCAGCCTTGATGCGAATGCCTTTGCCGGTAACGCGGTTACGCCCGTATACGGCAGCGCCCTTGGCAACGGCGAGATCCGGCTGAAAACCTTGCAGTTCCCGCACCGGATTATCGCCGTTCCAGGACGTCAGCAGATCCAGAACCCGGCTTCGGATCGAGCCTGCCTTGAAAACGCCGCCGTTGAACAGCACAGCCGTGGGGGACAGGAACTCTCGTGACAAGGCGTCGACGCCGACGAGTGCGGTCAGGGCGTCGCTGGCTCGGACATTGGCGAGGCTGCGGGTGAGAAAGCGGGCGAGATGCTTGCTTATCACCGGATCGGACGCATACGGCAGCCCGAACTCCTGCAGGCCACTGGCCCGGGTCTCGCGCGGCAAATCATCGATTGCGGTCTTGGCGAAGAAGCCGTCAATGACGACCTGCTCCAGCGTCGTCCTGTCCAGCCGCGTCGATACCGTTCCCCCCAGCAAGCTCGATCCTCGCGAAGGGACCGCGATCGGCGCCTCCGCCATCGTCTCGTTGTCGAACAAGCTGACCTTGGCTTGAGATGCGGCATGGATCAGGGCCAGGAACTGCCAGCTGTCAATCGTCTTGCCCGCGGCCTCCAGGTCTGCCCGAAGGGTATAGGCAAGAGCCAGATCCATGTTGTCGCCGCCAAGGAGAATATGCTCGCCAACGCTGATGCGCTCAAGGTCGAGCGTGCCGTCCTTCTCGGTCACTGCAATGAGGCTGAAATCGGCGGTTCCGCCGCCGACATCGCAAACGAGGACGATATCCCCGGGCGTGACGAGGCTGCGCCATTCCTTGCCCGCCCGGGCCGCCCATGCGTAGAACGCCGCTTGGGGTTCCTCGAGGAGGACGACCTTGCCGAGCCCCGCCGCCTCGGCCGCCTCTGCGGTCAGATTGCGCGCAACCTCATCGAAGGAGGCCGGAACGGTGAGAACGATCTGACCGTCGGCAATGCTCCATTCCCGCCCTTGCAAGTGCTCGACATGAAGAAAGCTCTCGCGCAAATGCTCAAGGTAAATGCGGGAACACTCGAACGCAGAGAGTTTTTCGCCTTCAATGTCCGATTTCCAGGGAAGAACCTTCTGGGTCGGATCGATGTGCGGATTGGAGAGCCATGACTTGGCAGACGTGATGAGGCGGTCGGGAACCAGTGCGCCGTGATCGCGCGCGAACATCCCCATCAGCATCGGAGTGTTCTCTCGCTCCTCCGCCTTCTGCCAGGGCAGTGAAAACCGTTCGGGAAATTCGTCCGGATGCGGGATGTAGATGGCCGAGGGCAACGTCGGCTTTTCGCCGATCTGACTGGGCCCGACGAACTGGGTGATCTCGACAACCTCAACCTGACCGCTTTCGATATCACCGACGGCGATCGCGCTGTTGCTCGTGCCGAGATCGATGCCGAGACTGAAGTGCATGCTCATGATTGTTGAACGTCTCTCAAAGTTGGCCGCTGACAAAGCAGGTGGCTGTCCCGTTCACCAACTGGCGACGTTTGCGCCCAGCGGCAGCAGGAATGACAAAGACCGGAAAGCGCCTCGCCTATCGCAGTTCAACCTCGGCGGGTGCGATCGTCGGTAACTGATCGTCGTCCGACCTCAGCACCCGTGGAAGCTTCACTCGTTCGGTCTTCCAGCCTCGATGCACCAGTTGGCCGGTGAAGGGAGCATTTCCACTGATCTTGCCGATCAGGCGATACTCATCCGCGCGATAGTTCTCCGGCACCGTCACCTTCGCGCCCTCGTTTTCCGTACGGATCGGGGCAATGGCAAAGTGCTCTCGCAAGACACTCCTGCATCCTTCGTGAACGACCCTTGCCGCAGCCCCAACCTGGGAATCGCCATAGGCGCTCACATCATCCATCAAGAAGTCGACAAACCGGCCCTTATCCTGGAGCGTGGCGAGAAAACTCACGACCTCCGCTTCGGCCTGATTGGCGGGCGGCGGGGCCGCCGCAGGAACCACCGCCTCCGCTTTGGCAGGCGCGGGTTCAGGGGTTCGCTGGGCAGAAGAGCCGATGCGGCCGAACAAAAGGATCAAAAGCAATAAGACGGTAACCGCCAGAGCGGCAATGAACGCCAGCGAGCGGTACTGTTCCGCCACGGCAACAACTTGAGGATGAATGCGCAGCGGTTCCAGATCGGGCACTGCAGTGAGCCCGACAAGCGCCAGCAGGACGACCACAAGGACGAGCAACAGGGGTTTCATGAGCTGTGAAATGTTTTGGTTGTTGGAAGGCGGGCCGCTTGGTCCCACAGCGGCACGTGATCCGGCAATGGACAAAATTTGGTATGGTTTGGCAAGTCCAAAACTGTGAATTTTGTTTCTTGCAGAGCTTATCGCGTCATCGGTGTCATCAGCCAAGCGTTGACGTTGAGAGGGAAGTGCGCAACGATCCCGCTCTCCCGCTGATGCGGCTCGCGAATTGGCCGGATTGGGGAACCTGTCGATTGAGCGGGGTGTTTTGTCGACAGGAGCCGAGAATCTGAAGGAGGAGATCGCTATGCGATTGGAAAAAGAGGAAGCGCGGCAGGGAGAAACACGCGGCTATGTGAGGTATGTCTTGCTGGTTTCCCTGGTCGCTGTCGTCGTCGCCATGATCTTGATTTGGTACTATTACGCCGCTTGAAGACGGTTCTTCATTTTTCATCCCTGTGTGTGCCCGCTCTTTATCTGATATGCAGGTTGCTGGCTCTGGGGTGGTTGTCTTGCCGGTAAACCGGAGCAACTGAATTGCCTCTAGGCGTCAAGCAACCGGTAAGGCTATCCTCCGTTTGCAGGGGGGCGCGCAGGTGAACTGAGAGGGGCGCGGGTTGCCATGACGCGGCACCATTGCTGAAGTGAGCGACGCACCAAACGACGAAACGCGACGACAAACGCCGGGACTGCATGGCTGCCGACCAGATTTTTCTTTTCGTCCTTCTTGCCGCCCTTCTCGGCTTGTTCGCCTGGGGCCGGTGGCGTTACGACATCGTAGCCTTTGTCGCGCTGGTTGTCGCGACAGTGGCGGGGACGGTGCCGACCGACCAGATGTTTTCCGGTTTTGGTCATCCCGCAACCGTGACGGTGGCCCTTGTACTTGTCATCAGCCGCGGCCTCCGCAATTCGGGAGCCGTGACCTTGATTGCCCGCACCGTGCTGATACCCCAGCCGGCACCGGCTCGGCAGGTCGGCTTGTTCGCCGGCATCGGCGCTTTCCTGTCAACCATGATGAACAACGTCGGCGCACTCGCCCTGCTGATGCCGGCAGCGCTGCAGTCGGCGGGGAAGGCTGGACATCCGCCATCGCGCATTCTGATGCCGCTTTCCTTCGCGACCATCCTCGGCGGCATGGTGACCTTGATCGGCACGCCGCCCAACATCATCGTGGCGAGCTTTCGGGGCGACGTCGTGGGGAGCCCGTTCGGGATGTTCGATTTTACCCCGGTGGGGGCGGCGGTTGCTGCCGCCGGAATTGTCTACCTCTCGCTCATCGGCTGGCGGTTGCTCCCGAAGGCTCGCGAAGCCAAAGGTCCGGCAAGCGAACTTTTCAAGATCGACGACTACGTCAGCGAGGCCGTTGTCGGGGAAAACAGCAAGTCCGTCGGTCGCTCTCTCGGCGAGCTGGACAAGAAGGTGGCGGAGCATGATGGCGTCATCTTGCGGTTGTTCCGCAATCGCCGCCGCATCGATCGACCCGATCGCCAGCAGGATGTCCTGGCGGGAGACGTACTGGCGGTCGAGGCCAGCCCCAAGGCGCTCGACGGCTTGCTCACGGCGCTCGATCTCAAGCTGACCCATGGCAAGGGCAAACGAGGCAAGGAAGGTGCGCTGTTCGGAGGTATTGATACGGTCATCCTGGAGGCCGTGGTGCAGCCGCGCTCGCCCGTGGAGGGGCGGACGCCGGCCGGCCTGCAGCTCCGGCGTCGCTTCGGGATCAATCTGATCGGCATCTCCCGCCGTGGCCGGCCGTTCGGCGGCCGTCTCAGCTCGTTTCGGATCGAGGGGGGGGATGTCCTGTTATTGGAGGGCGACGCGGAACGGCTGTACTCGGTCGTCAGCACCCTCGGCTGCCTGCCTTTGGCGAGCCGCGATCTCGTCATTACCGATCATCGCCAAGCGCTGCTGTCGATCGGGATTTTCGCGATGGGAATCATTGCGGCGACGGCCGGACTTGTCTCCATCGTGGTCGCACTCGCGGCGGTCGCCGGGGTGTTCGTCCTGCTCAACATCGTCCCGCCACGCGATCTCTACACCAGTGTCGACTGGCCGGTGGTCGTACTGCTGGCGGCGCTGATTCCGGTGGGCGATGCCCTTTCGGCGAGCGGAACCACCGGCGTCGTGGTGAGCGCCTTCCTCGGGTTGCAGGAGGGGTGGCCGCCGGCGCTGGTGCTGACCACCTTGATGATCCTGACCATGATGTTGACCGACGTGATCAACAACGCCGCCACGGCGGTGGTGATGGCGCCGATGGCGATCGCGACCGCAAGCGGGCTCGGGGTCAGTCCCGATCCGTTCTTGATGGCCGTTGCGATTGGCGCATCCTCGGCCCTGCTTACGCCGATCGGGCACCAGAACAATACCCTGATCCTCGGGCCCGGCGGCTATGTCTTCGGTGATTACTGGCGAATGGGGCTACCGCTCGACGTTCTCATCCTCATCATCGGGGTTCCGATGATTTTGTGGGTCTGGCCGCTTTGAACGGCGGTTACCGGCTATCGTTTCTCTATCATGACAGACCTTCAATGATGTAGCAGGCCGACCTTTTATCGGTTGCCGATCGCATGGGGCGGAGGGAGAGCGAACATCGACGAACCGCGGGGAAACGGCCCACAAAATGCCGACCGAAGGGCCCGGCCGGTGTCTGAAGGGCACCGGATGCTGGTCGCGCCGACCACCCCGTACGTGTCACCGGCACCGGCGCCGCCGCTTCTTGCAAAGCGCCTGATGGGAGGGCTGTTCGGTATGCAGCCCGCGAGTCCCCTGGTGGCAGCGAGCATGGTGAGTGGTAAGAATGATCAGCATTGACGACACGCCGGAAGACGGACTTGGCGCCCGCAGGGAGGACGCGACTACCGCCGGACCGGCTGAAGGATGCGAAGAGCGGATCTTCGGGAACATTTCCTCTCTGCGGGGCGTTCTCGCTACGCGGGTTCAGGACGGGAGGTATTGTGCAGCTATTCGATCGCGGCGCGAACACGATCTTCTGGACCGTCGTTTGGATTGGCGTCGGTATCATCGTCAGCGCCGGCTTCCTTGCCTACATGATGCCGCGGCGGGACGCTGCCTGGAATGTCGGCGTCCCGGCTTCCCAGCCGGTGCCGTTCAGTCATGACCATCATGTCGGCGGCCTCGGCATCGATTGCCGCTACTGTCATACCTCCGTCACCCGGGCCGCATTTGCCGGGATGCCTTCGGCATCGACTTGCATGAGTTGCCATTCCCAGGTGTGGACCGCCGCGGCGGTTCTCGAGCCGATCCGAAAAAGCCTGGAAACGGGACAGCCGATCGGATGGCGGGTGATGCACCGATTGCCGGCGTTCGCCTACTTCCATCACGGTGTCCACGTGGCTTCCGGTGTCGCCTGCGAGACGTGCCACGGCCGGGTCGACCTGATGCCGCAGACGGGGAAAGTCGAAACCTTGTCGATGGGCTGGTGCCTGGAGTGTCATCGCGACCCAGAGCCGCATCTGCGTCCCCCGAACGCCGTGTTCGCGATGGGCTGGGCCGGTCAGCCGGCGCACGCGAACCCTGAGCAAGATCGCGCAGCCTTGACACCCTCGCAAGAGCAATGGCCAAGGGAGTGGCCCAGTGCGCTGATCGCGGCACATGGGGCGCGGCAGTTGAGCGATTGCTCGACGTGTCATCGCTGATCATGAACATCAAGCGCAAGGCCGACCCAAGACTTGCCGCCCTTGCCGGGCCGCTCGCCGGCAAGCGCGGCCGGCAGTTGTGGCGGAGTCTCGACGAGTTGGTCGACGCTCCCGAATTCCGGCGTTATCTGGAGGCCGAGTTTCCCGATGCGGCGGACCGTCTGACGGTCAACCGGCGCGATATCCTGCGGCTGATGGGCGCCTCGCTCGCTCTCGCCGGCCTGTCGGCGTGCGACGATGCCCCGCCCGCGGGAGCCGTTGCGACCCATGATCCAGGTGTGCCCGGCCATACGCCCGGGGTGCCGCTGGTGTTCGCGACCACCTTGGAGCTGGACGGATTCGGCAAGGGGGTTCTTGTCAGCAGCCAAAATGGCCGCCCCTCGAAGATCGAGGGGAATCCCCTGCACCCTGCCAGCCTTGGCGCGACCGACGTGTTCATGCAGGCAGAGCTTCTTTCGCTGTATGATCCGGATCGCTCAGGTGCAATCCGTGGCGGGGGCCGCATCTCCACGTTCGAAGCGTTCGCAGCGGCGTTGGCCGAGGAGCGGTTGGCGTTGCAGGCGCGGCGGGGCGAGGGCCTCCGCTTGCTGACGGGAACCATCACCTCGCCCAGTCTTCTCGCTCTTCTGGACACTGTGATAACAGCGTTTCCGGAAGCACGTTGGCATCACCATGATCCCGTTGCCGACGACAACGCCCGGCAAGGCGCGCGTTTGGCGTTCGGGGAAGTGGTGGACACGATCTACGACTTCTCCGCCGCCACTGTCATCCTGTCGCTCGATGCCGATTTTCTCGGCTCCGGGCCCGCCCAGGTGCGCTATGCGGCGGATTTCGCAGCCGTGCGGAGAACGAACCCGCCACATGTGCAGCGCCTGTACGTGGCGGAGAGCAGCCCGACCGTAACCGGGGCGCGGGCGGATCACCGCTTCGTTTGGCGCCCCGCTCAGGTATCGGCACTCGCGGCGGCGATTGCCGCAGCGCTGGATATTGCCGACCTGCCTCCGCCGGCTTTCAGCGGCGAAGCCGACCCGGTGTCGACGCGGCAGATCGAACACATGATCGACGATCTGAGGCGCGCCGGCCCCCGTGCTGTTGTCATCGCAGGTCGCCGGCAGCCTGCCCCGGTTCATGCGCTTGCTCATGCCATCAACGAGAAGTTGGGCGCGGTCGGCACCACTGTCTTTCATATCGAGCCGGTTGGCAGCCGGCAGAACCCAGATGCGGGCGCCCTCCCGGCACTGGCGGAAGATATCGCGGCCGGCCGGGTCAGCCATGTGTTCATTCTCGATAGCAATCCGGTCTATACGGCACCCGCGGATCTTGCCTTTGCCGAGCGGCTCGCGACGGTTCCGTTTTCCGTTCATCTTGGTCTGCACGTCGATGAAACGGCGAAGGCGTGCCGATGGCATCTGCCGCAGGCGCACGCTCTGGAAAGCTGGGGAGACGTCTGTGCATTCGATGGCAGCGTCAGTATCCGACAACCGGTAAGGACGGCACCGGACCGTTGCTGGACGTCGAGCGAGGTTGTGGCTCTGCTGCTGGGAGCGGTGGCGCCCGGTGATGGGCTCGTCCGGCGCTACTGGCAGGAGCGATGGCGGGAGTCGGCAGGGGATGCCTTTGCGGCGCGCTGGCACCGGGTCCTCCACGACGGCGTGATCGCGGGCACCGCGCACCCGCCCCGACAGAGAACGGTCCGCCCGGACTGGGCAGCCGAGATCGTTTTGCAGGTGGGGGGGGATGTCGGCGCTCAGCCGGATGGCTTGACGGTTATGTTTGCTCCGGACCCTAGCGTCTGGGACGGTCGCTATGCCAACAACGGGTGGCTCCAGGAGCTGCCGAAGCCGCTGACCAAGCTGGTGTGGGGCAACGCGGCGCTGCTGGCCCCCTCGACCGCCGCCGCGTTGGGCGTTGAGTCCAACGACGTCATTGCGATCGAGTTGAATGGGCACAGCCTGCAAGCGCCGGTCTGGATCGTGCCGGGCCACGCCGGGGGGACCGTGACCCTGCCGCTTGGATACGGCCGAACCGACGCCGGGCGGATCGGCAGCGGGATCGGCTTCAACGCCTATGCCTTGAGGAGCACGCAGGCGCCATGGGTTGCCGCGGGTGCCCGTGTCTTTGCCACCGGCCGGCGCCACCCGCTGGTGAGCACCCAGCACCACCACAGCATGGGCGGGCGCGATCTGGTGCGGGTGACAACGGCCGAGGCTGCGGGCGCGCCCGGGCACGGCGATGACGCTCACGAGCCCCGGCCGTCGATGTATCCGGAATGGCCGTATCCCGGGCACGCCTGGGGCATGGCCATCGATCTCGACACCTGTATCGGCTGCAACGCCTGTGTCGTCGCCTGCCAAGCGGAGAACAATACGCCCGTTGTCGGCGCGCAGGAGGTGGCAAACGGGCGTGAGATGCACTGGCTCCGAATCGACCGCTACTATGAAGGCCCACCTGAAGATCCAGCCACTTACTTCCAGCCGGTGCTCTGCATGCACTGCGAGAAGGCGCCGTGCGAGCCGGTCTGCCCGGTCAACGCGACCGTCCACAGCAGCGAAGGCCTGAACGACATGGTCTACAATCGCTGCATCGGAACGCGAACCTGCTCCAACAACTGCCCTTACAAGGTGCGCCGATTCAACTGGTTCGACTATGCCCACGGCGCCTTGGCGCGCCCGGCGGCCGCCTTCAACCCAGAGGTAACGGTGCGTGCGCGGGGCGTGATGGAGAAGTGTACCTACTGCGTCCAGAGGATCAGCGCCGCGCGAATTGCCGCGAAGGTGGAGGACCGCCCGATCGCCGACGGCGAGATTGCGACCGCCTGTCAGCAGGCCTGCCCAACCCGCGCGATCGTGTTCGGCGATATCAATGACCCGAACAGCACCGTGACGCGGTTGAAGAGCAGTCCACGCAATTATGCGCTGCTGGGGGAACTCAACACGCGGCCGCGGACCACGTACCTCGAGCGCATCGTCAATCCACTTTTCGATGCAGCGGCAAGCCCGGTGCCCGATCTGGATGATGGGCAACTCGATCCGGCGGTCGAGGAAGGGTCCTGATGACAAGCCCGGGCGCCGCTGCTGCCTCCATCACGGTGCCTGTCGCCGAGCGGGTCCTTCATCCGCGTCTCGGCTGGGGGTGGACCGCCGCCTTTTTGATCTCGCTGGCGCTGGTGCTGGTGCTGATCTACGCCATCGTCCAGTTGTTCCTGTTCGGCGTCGGTCTGTGGGGGACCAATATCCCGTTCGTCTGGGGCTTCGATCTCATCAACTACGCCTGGTGGATCAGCATCGCCAACGCAAGCAGCCTGATTGCCGTTATTCTTGCTCTTCGACGCCACACCCTGCGCACGGCGGTCAATCGGTTTGCCGAGGCGGCGGCACTGTTCTCGGTGATCTGTGCCGGCCTGTTCCCGATCATCCATCTTGGCCGTCCGGAGCTGTTCTACTGGGTTGTTCCGTATCCGGCGACATTCGAGGTCTGGCCCCAATTCCGTAGTCCGCTGATCTGGGACTTCTGGAGCATCACCGCACACCTTATCGTCACCACCTTGTTCTGGTACGTCGGGCTGATCCCCGATCTCGCCAACCTGCGAGATCGGGCACCGAGGGGAAAGACGAAGATGGTTTATGGCCTGCTGGCGCTCGGCTGGCGGGGCTCCGAGCGGCATTGGCACAACCACCAGCTCGCATACCGGATCCTGGCCGCTTTGATCGTTCCACTGATCCTGATGATGCAAAGCGTTGTTGCTTTCGAGTTCGCGGTGACGCTGGTGCCGGACTGGCATCAAATGCGCTTCCCGTTCCACTTCGTCGTCAGCGCCCTTTCCTCCGGACTCGCCACCGTCCTTGTTGTTGCACTGGCCTTGCGCTGGGCGCTGCGCCTGGAGCGGTTCATCACCGAGCAGAACATCGCTATGATCGCAAAGCTTCTGCTCGCCGCCAGCGTCGTGCTCGCCTATTCGTATCTCGACGATGCATTCAGTGCTCTCCTTGGCGATCCGTACGCTCGCGCATCGTTTGCCGCCCGTGTGAGCGGCCGGTTCGCTCCGCTGTACTGGGGCGCCGTGTTGTTTGCGGTCATTCTGCCGCAGATCCTCTGGCTTGCGCGCGTGCGGACCCGTTTCGTTGCGTTGATCGGAGTTGCCGTCGGCGTCAACGTCGGTATCTGGCTCGATCGCTTCTCCGTTGTCATCATCGGGCTGTACCGCGATTATCTGCCGTCGGCGTGGGGCGATTACCAACCGACCGCTGCCGAGTGGATGTTGCTGATCGGCACTATCGGGCTGTTTGCAGCGGCGATGCTGCTGTTCGTCCGCTTTGTTCCGGTCATCGTCATGTTCGAAACCAAGGAAGAGCGACGGCGGCGGCTTCACGTTGAGCAACAAGGGGAGGCGCGGGCGTGAACGGCCAGTCTCGCTCCTATGGTCTTCTCGCCGAGTTCGCAAGCCCGGAGCAGCTTGTTGCGGCAGCCGCGGCGGCGCGCCGCGCGGGTTACCGGGCGGTCGAGGCGTTCACGCCGTTTCCCGTCGAAGGACTGGATGATCTCGCCGAGCGCCACTCGATCCTGTTGCCGCTGCTGGCGCTGGCCGGCGCCCTGATTGGTGGCGGTCTGATCTACCTGATGCAGCTCTACATGAACACCATCGACTACCCGCTCAACATTGGCGGTCGGCCGCTGCACAGCTGGCCGACGTTCCTTCCGATCACCGCCATCGTCGCGATTCTGACGGCAGCGGTGGCCGTCACCTTCGGGATGCTTGCGCGGAATGGGCTTCCGGAGTTCTACCATCCGCTGTTCCATGTTCCGGCATTCTCCAGGGCCACCCAGGACGGTTTCTTCCTTTGCATTGCGGCGGACGACGCCTTGTTCTCCAGTGAGGGGACCCGGAGCTTTCTTCAATCGCTGGGGGCGTGTGACGTGGCGGACGTGCCGTGGTAATGAGGCGCTGGGTGATGGGGTCTTGGGTGATGGGGCGCTGGAGGATTGCCATCGGAAGCCTTGCCGTCGCGCTCATGGCTGCCGCGTGCGAGGATCCGATGCAAACGCATCCGCGGCAGATGCTGCCTGTGGCCGATCCCGTTCCTGCCGGAAGTGTTCCTCGCGGAGCGCTTGCGCGTGAAGCGGCACTGGCCGCGCGCCCTCAGTCGCTCGACCGGATCATGCTCGAAGAGGGGCGCGCGCTTTACGACGCGCTCTGCTCCGTCTGTCATGGACGCACCGGGCGCGGCGACGGGATGGTCGTGCGCCACGGCTTTCCGGCCCCGCCATCCTTCCACGCAGCGCGCCTGCAGGCGATTACGCCGGAGCGGATCGTCAAGGTGATCAGCGAAGGCTCGGGGGATATGTCTTCGTACGCGAACCAGGTGGAGCCGAAGGATCGCTGGGCGGTGGCTGCGTACGTGAAGGCTCTTCAGCTCAGTCAGGCCTTTCCGCTTGAGGAGCTTCCGGAGCAGGATCGACGGGCGCTGCCGGAGGAGAGGGATCGGTGAGCGCCGAGTTGTGGGAAGCTTGGCTGCTGGCGTTCGTGGTGGCGACGGGGCTGGCGCTCGGCTGCCTGGGTCTGTTGATGATCGGTCATCTGCTCAAGGAGAGTTGGGTGCAGCCGCTGCGAGAGGAACTCGAGGCGGGCGCACGGACCCTGCCGCTCACGGTGCTGTTGGCGTTGCCGCTGCTGTTGGGCCTGAGCGATCTCTACCCATGGGCGCAATCCGGCTTTGCCGCCGAGAACACGATGCCCTCATACCGGGTTCACTATCTGCAGCCGACATGGGTTCTGGTCCGCGCCGCCGTCTTTTTCGCCATCTGGATCGGGCTGGCCTTCTGGATCGCGCGCCCCGGTACCCATCGCCGCGCCAGCGCCCTGGGGCTGGTTCTGCTTGCGCCGACGGTCACCCTCGCTGCAATCGACTGGATCGGCTCTCGCCAGCCGGAATGGTGGTCGAGCCTGTTCGGTATGGCGTTCGGGGTCAACCAGCTGCTCGGCGCATTGGCGCTGGCGTGCGTGGTGGACCTCGTCCGCCCCAACGCGATCCCGCTGCATCGCGACCAGATCCGGGGTGTCGAAAAAACACTCCTGGCGCTGGCCCTGGTCGCCCTGTGGCTTTGGTTCTCGCAGTTCCTGATCGTCTGGTTGGGTAATCTTCCCCATGAGGTGCAGTGGTATCTGGTTCGCCGAAACGGGTGGGGGATGCTCAATCTCGGCGTCGTCATTCCGGCACTTCTGGTGGCGATGGCGCTGCTGGTGCCCCGGGGCACGGGACGGCTGCGGATGTTGATGGCGTGCGGCCTCTTGTTGCTGCACCATCTCGCTTACATGACGTGGCTGATTCGGCCCGCGGCGACCGAACCCGCTCTGGGCTGGCTGGATCCGGTCACGCTTGTCGTTGTCGGTGTGGCATGGGGTGCCGTTTTCGTCTATGGCCTTCAACGGCAACCGGCCACGATAGAAACTCGCTGAGGGCGTCCCTCAGTTCCGTTCGGCCTTGGGAGCTTCGGTTTCGAGCAGCAGGTCCATCGCCCGCTCGATCGGAATGCGTGCCCGGTCCCGGGCAAGGCGCTCATATTCCTGAAGCAGGCGGTCTTCCTCGGCCCGAAGCGCGCCCAACTCCTCGCGCGGGGCGAGCGGGGGGATCGCGCCCGGCGGATAGACCGCTGCCTTGCCGGCTCCCAGAGTGTAGAGGTAGGCAGCGATATCCCGACTGTCCTGTTCACTGACGCCGAGGGGCGGCATCGCAGTCTCAGGCGCGATCGCCGGCGGGTCGATGATCCATTGCACCAAGTAACGCGGCCAATTCGGCCGGACACCAGCCACGTAGCCGCGGGTTGCAAAGTCCGTCAACGGGGGTCCGACGGTGCCGCGGGCATTGCGGATGCCGGGGATGGTATGGCAGCCTCCGCATCCATAGGAGACGATGGCGATGGTGCCCCGCTCGGCATCTCCGCCCGCAACTCGCAGATGCGGCGGCGGCAACGGATCCTCGCAGCTGGCGATTGCGAGGCCCGCCGGCAGCAGGGCGATCAGAGCCAAACCAGCGCGTCTCATCCGGATGGGCATCGTCAAAAGGTCCGGTCCATCAGTGGCATGCCGCCGTGGGCAGGGTCAGCAGCCCAACAAACAGCGTCGCAAACAGGAAAAGGATGCTCGTCATCACTGCGATCCGCGCCAGAAACAAAAGATCGGGCGACGCTTCGCGCTCGCGCCACGACCGCACGGCCACACTGATGATTGCCGCACCAATAATGAAGGTTTCCAGGGCCACAATCCACTTGAGGACGCTGGCGCCGAGGAAGGTGATGCCATCCCACGCCCACAGGCACGCCAGCGAGACGAAGACATAAACAAACAGGAAGTGCAGGCTCCACAGGACCGCTGGCGCCAGCAACTGAATGATCATTCTCCGCGTCCGGGAAGCGGGCACCATCATTTTTGGGCCTCTCAAAACAGCCCGGGCGCGAGATAGACGAGGATGAACCCGATGATCCACACCGCGGCGCTATAATACCAGAAGCTCGCTGCGATCCGGACGGCGACATGGCGCTCGGCACAGAAGTCGCCCCGCCAGATGCGGGCGACCACCATCGCCGCCATGATCATCGCGATGATCACGTGTCCCCCCTGATAGCCGACGAATACGTGAGCCAGGGCGCCATAAGCGTGCTCCGTCGGGCCAAACGGGAACACCGAAACGGCGAAGGCCTGAAGCGCAACAAACACCGCGCCAAGAGCGAGTGCGCCAATAGACCCGATCGCGAGGCGCTTGCGGTTGTCGCGCCGGATCCCGTCCACCCCCCATTTCATGGCAAGGGTGCTTGCCGCAAGCACCAACAAGGCAAGGCCGGCCGTCGACCATTCGAAATCCGGCGGATCCACTGCACCCCCGCGCGGCCACGCCGGAGCAAAGCTCCACAGAAACAGGTAGGAAAACACCAGGGATGCGTAGAGGGTTGCGTCGCCCAGCAGGGTGAGGATCAGCCCCTGCCAAGCGGGCGAGGTATTGATGCCGTGCGCATGCGGCAGCTGGGTGCCATAGCCTACTGCGATCATGGCGGGATGTGTGCGGTCGGGTTCAGGCCACATCCAAATGACGATAGCCACAACCGCGAACAAGGCGCCGACCGCCGCCAAAGGATAGATCTTGAGCAGGAAGCTGATAAAGAACACGGCGACGCAAAGTCCCGTCACAAGCGGAAGGTAGGTCGGGCCCGGCAGCTCGATCACCTGATCGGGCTGGGCGTGAACCGTGGTGGAGCCCATCGTCAGTCGACGATCGGTCGGCGTCGCCAGGTAATGGCGACCCTGCTTGATCTCCTCGCCGAGCCCGATCTGGTCCCACAGCGGATCGCGGCTTTCGATCAAGGGAATGCTGCGGAAGTTGTAGGAGGGCACCGGATTGTGAACCCATTCGAGCGTGCCGCCGCCCCAGGGGTTGTCTCCCGCCGGGACGCCGCGTCGCACGCTTTGCACGATGTTCGCAACCGCGACGAGTACGCCGAGGGCAAAGATGTAGGAGCCAACGGTTGCCACCAGATTGGTCGGTTCCCACCCGAGGCCGCCAGGGTAGGTGAAGACCCGGCGCGGCATTCCGAGCAGGCCGGTCCAGTGCAGCGGCAGAAAGGTGATATTGAAGCCGATGAACGTCAGCCAGAAGCTCCAGCGGCCGGCACGTTCCGAAGCGACACACCCCATCGTCGGCAGCCAATAATAAAGGCCCGCGAACAGCGGAAACAGCATGCCGCCGATCAAGACGTAGTGGAAATGCGCAACGATGAACTGGGTATCGTGAACCACCAGATCGAACGGCGCGATGGCGATCATCACGCCGGTGAAGCCGCCAAGGACAAAGATGAGGACGAAGCCGATCGCGAACAAAAGCGGTGTTTGCATCACCGGGCGGCCCTTCCACAGGGTCGCGATCAGTCCGAACACCTGGATCCCGCTCGGGATCGCGAACAGCAGCGTTGCGGCCGTAAAGAATGCGACCGGCAATTGCGCGATGCCGACGGCGTACATGTGATGGACCCAGACGCCGAAACCGAAGAAACCGGTGACCAGCGCGGCCAGCACGAACCAGCGGTAGCCGACGGTCCGGTGGCGTGCGAACGTCGGCACCAGCGACGTCAGCATTGCCACGCCCGGCAACAGGATGATGTAGACTTCCGGATGGCCGAACAGCCAGAACAGGTGTTGCCACAATAGTGCATCGCCGCCCTGGGCCACGATGAAGAACGGCCAGTGGAACGCCCTCTCCAGCTCGAGCAGGATGCTGCCGAGGATGAGCGGCGGGAAGCCGAACAAAATCATGAAAGCGGTGATCAGGGTGTACCAGGCGAACAACGGCATCCGATCGATCGACATGCCGGGTGCGCGGGTTTTCAGTACGGCCACGATCAACTCGATCGAAGCGGAAATCGCCGAGATCTCGACGAAGGTGATCCCGAGCAACCAGAAGTCGATATTGAGGCCGGGCGAGAAGTGGTAGCTGGTGAGCGGAGGATAGATGAACCATCCGCCGTCCGGCGCCGATCCGAACAGCAGGCTGGAGAGCAGCATGGTGCCGCCGAACAGATAACACCAATATCCGAATGCGCTGAGGCGCGGGTAAGGCAGGTCGCGGGCCCCGATCATCAACGGCAGCAGATACATCGCGATTCCTTCAAGGATCGGGATCGCGAACAGGAACATCATGATCGTGCCGTGCATCGTGAAGATCTGGTTGTAGGCGTCGTGACCCAGCAGTGTGTTGTCCGGCACGGCGAGCTGCGTGCGCATCACCAGGGCGAGAACCCCCGCAATCAGGAAGAAGATGAAGCCCGTGATGATGAAACGCAGGCCGACGAACGTGTGGTTGACGGCGCTGACGCTGCGCAGGCCGGGCGGCGTCGTCCAGACCCGATCGAGTTCCGCCAGCGATTCCCGATCCGCCTCGCGCTTGCGAGCCCAATCACGGGGCGGAGCCACTCCGGGTCCGGTGATGCCTTCGGCGCCGGTCATTCGAGGCTCGCGAGGTAAGCGGTGAGAGCGTGCAGCGTTGGGCCGTCAAGGCCGTTGAACGAGGGCATCTTGTTGCCAGGCTTCATCTGCTGCGCCGCCACGATCCAGCCAGCCATGTTCCCGGCGGAGTTATCGAACATTCCGGCCGCCAGAGTGAGACGCCCGGCGATGTGGGTAAGATCCGGCGCGGTATCGCCCTCGGCACCGGTGCCGCGGATCCGGTGACAAGACCCGCATCCCGCGCTCACGAAGGCCCGCTGACCCTGCTGCAACAGCGGATCGCGCGGCGTCGCGACCGGCCGTGACTCCTTGGCGAGCCACGCGGCGAATTCGTCGGGCGGCATGGCCACCACCGAGAAAGCCATGTTGGCGTGCTGGGCGCCGCAGAACTCGTAGCACTGGCCGCGGAACACGCCGGGTTCCTCCGCCTTCAGGGAGATCCGATTGATGCGCCCCGGGATCATGTCGATCTTGCCGCCAAGTCGGGGAATCCAGAAACTGTGGATGACATCGGCGGTCGTCACGTCGATGTAGACCTGCTCGCCCACTGGCACCCGGATCTCATTGGCGCTGATGATCGGGCCATTGCCCAAAGCACCGGCCGGATAGTGCACTTCCCACCAGAACTTGTGGCCGATGATCATCAATGCCGGTTGGTCGGGATCCCGTGGCTGCGTCAGCCGCGGCAACTGCAGGCTGACAAGAAAGAAGACGACGATGGTAACGGCGGGAAAGACCAGCCCTCCGGCGATTATGATGTGCCCCGGCTTGATCGGACTGTCGGGTGCCGGCGTCCGGTAGAGAGCGTAGACCAATGCCGTCACCACCACGACGAACGCCGCCGAGAGGACCCAGAACAGAAACCACCAGAACGAAGCCAGCGCGCGGGCGCTTTCTCCACTTGGCTGCAGAGCCGATTGGCTCCCCTCGCAGCCGCCCACCAACAGCAGCAAACCTGCCCATGCAAGCACGCGTCCGCTCAGGAACCACCGGCCAGGGTGCGGCTGGTACACGGTTTACGTCACGCCGTTCTCGGCGCGCTGCACAGCGGGGCCGCGTGCCGAGATCAGGTTGTTGGCGGTGTTGACCATTCCGATGTGGGAAAAGCCCTGCGGGAAGTTCCCGACCATGCGCTTGGCCACGGGATCGTACTGCTCGGCAAGAAGGCCCACATCGTTGCGCAAGGCAAGAAGGCGTTCGAAAACCTCCACCGCTTCATCATGACGGCCCATCATCTGGTAAGTGTCGGCAAGCCAGAAGCTGCAGGCGAGAAAAGCCGCATTGCTGTCGGCAAGGCCATCGACACCGCCTTTCGCCTGATAGCGCAGCACAAAACCGTCGACGAGCAGTTCGCGTTCGATCGCGGCGACCGTGGCTTGGAACATCGGATCGCTCGGCGATAGAAACCCGACCTCCGCCATCAACAAAACGGATGCGTCAAGCTCGGTTCCGCCATAATACTGAACGAAGGCGTTCTTCTTCTCGTTGAAGCCGTGACGGTGGATATCCGTTCGAATCGTCTCGCGCAGGCGCTTCCAGTGGTCGACCGGCCCCGGAAGTCCGAAGGCTTCGCTATCCTTGATGGCGCGATCGACCGCCACCCAGGCCATCAGCTTGGAATGGGTGAAGTGCTGGCGCTTGGCGCGGACCTCCCAAATTCCCTCGTCAGGCTCGGTCCAGATTTTCTCCAGATGCTCGATCAGCAGCTTCTGCATGCGCCATTCATCGCCATGAATTTGCAGGTCGTACTTTCTTCCGATGTGCAGCGCGTCCATGATTTCGCCGTACACATCGATCTGTAGCTGGGTGTAGGCGGCGTTGCCGATCCGGACCGGGCGACTGTCTTCGTAGCCTCTCAGCCAAGGCAACTCGAACTCGTTCAATCGACGCTCGCCGGCAATGCCGTACATGATGTTGAGGTCTCGCGGATTGCCTGCCTCTGCGCGCATCAACCAGTCGCGCCATGCTCTTGCCTCCTCGCGATATCCCGAGGTGAGTAGGGCAAGGAGGGTCAGAGTGGCGTCGCGAATCCAGCAAAAACGATAATCCCAGTTGCGCTCGCCGCCGAGGTGCTCGGGCAGAGACGTGGTCGGCGCGGCGATGATACCTCCTGTCGGCTGGTGCTGCAGCAGCTTCAAGGTGACCAGCCCTCGCACCTGGGCCTCATGCCAGCGATCGCTGATGGCCTCATCCCGCGGACAGCGCGACGACCATGCGCACCAGAAGTCTTCCGTTTTCTGAAGCAACTGCTGGCAGTCTTGGTACGCCCCGCGCGGCCTGTGCGAGCGATGGTAGGACAGCCGGAAAGGAACGGAATCTCCTTCCTTGACGTGAAAGCGGCCGACGGTGGTGAAGTCTTCGCCGGCCATGAACACTTGCGTGTACACTTCAACGGCATCGGGTCCGGCCACGGCGCGCAGGCCGAAGTCCTCGCGCCGGACCCACGGAATGTGGCGGCCATAGCCGAACCGCAGAACGAGTTCCGTCCGCATGTTTACATGGCCGGAGTCGCCTCTGACGATGCGGACGACGTCGACGTGTTCCTCATCTTCGGAAAGCGGCATGAAATCGATCAGCGTCACCACGCCGGTTTCGGTTTCGAAGGTCGTCTCCAAAATGGCAGAGCCTGGGCGATAACGCCGCCGCACCTGTTTCACCTCAGTCTCCGGGGCAATCAGCCATCGCCCATTACCACGGGTGCCGAGCAGGGCAGCAAAGCAGGCATCGGAGTCGAACCGCGGCAGACAAAGCCAGTCGATCGACCCGGTATCGGCGACAAGAGCCGCCGATAGCATGTTGCCGATCAGGGCGTAGCCTTCGATGGGGCGAGCGACGACGCGATCCGGCATGTGATTCTCCCCCGGTGGGTTCCGGCGAGCAGCGGACAACGCGGCTCCCTACCCGTGACGACATGACGAACAACGGTTTCCGCGCCAACCTGTTCCCGCTCCCGAACAGGGATTGTGCTGCGAACGGCCAGCCAATCCACAAGCCCGCCGCCGTGAGCGCAGGAAGCGGGAGCGCCCTGCATCCCTTCCGGTTTCTACTCGGAGCGTTGCATCTTCCGGAAAACCCATTTCTCGATCTCCACCAGGAAGAACACGGGGAACGTGATAAGAACGATCAATCCCCACTCTTGGAGGCCGATGTTTCGTGTGTCGAACATGACCTGCAAAGGGGGTGCATAAGTGAACAGCAGCTGCAGGACGATCGCGGCGGCGATCGCGATCAGGATATAGCGGCTGCCAAAAATGCCCTCGAGCCCGAAGACCGGGCCGCGCAGGTGCCGGCAGTTGAAAAGGTAAAACATCTGATAAACAACGAGTGTATTCACCGCAACGGTGCGGGCGGTCGGCTCGTCCATGCCCGCCTCGAGCGCCCACAAGAACAGACCGAACGTTCCCGACACGAGGATCAGGGTGACGAACAGAATCCGCCACAGCAGGAAGCCGGTCAACAGCGGCTCGTCGGGCGGCCGTGGTTGCCGCCTCATCACTCCTTTCTCGGTCGGCTCGAAGGCAAGCGCCAGCGCCATCGTGACCGCCGTGATCATGTTGACCCATAGAACCTGAACGGCCGTAAGCGGCAGCGCAAAACCGAGAAGGATTGCCGCGATAATCGTGAAGGCCTGCCCCCCGTTGGTGGGCAGAATGAAGATGATCGATTTGCGCAGATTGTCGTAGACGGTTCTGCCTTCTTCGACGGCATGGGCGATCGAGGCAAAATTGTCGTCGACGAGCACCATTTCCGAGGCTTCCTTGGCCGCCTCGGTTCCCTTGATGCCCATTGCCACGCCGACGTCAGCCCGCTTGAGCGCGGGAGCATCATTGACGCCATCGCCGGTCATCGCGGTGACATGACCGGCCTCCTGCAGGCCCTTGACCAGTCGAAGCTTGTGCTCGGGGCTGGCGCGCGCAAACACATCGGTGTCGGGGACGAGGTCGCGGATGCTATCATCGTCGATGCCGTCCAGATCGCGCCCGGACAGAACCTTGTCGGCACCGAGGAGGCCTAACTGGCGGGCGATCGCTCCGGCCGTAACGGCGTGATCACCGGTAATCATTTTGACCCGAATGCCCGCTGCCTGACATTGTTCGATGGCCTCGATCGCTTCCTGCCGCGGCGGGTCGATCAGGCCACAGAAGCCAAGCAGCGTTAAATCATCCTCGACATCGGCAAAAGTCAGATCGCGCTTGTCATGCGGGGCATCCTTATAGGCAACCGCAAGTAGCCTTTGTCCTTTCGAAGCGATGTTTTCAGCAGCTTTCTGCCAATACGCCTCGTCGATCGGCTCGTCCTCAATGTGGCGACGCTGCCTGCTGCACATTTCCAAAATGCGCTCGGGCGCACCCTTGACGTAGATAAAACCGTGCCCTTCGTGATCGTGGTTCAGCGTCGCCATGAACCGATGTTCGGATTCGAACGGAATGACATCGGTCCGCGGAAAAGCCTCATGCGCGAATTCCTGATCGAGCCCTGCCTTGAAGGCCGCCGTAACCAGCGCGCCTTCGGTCGGATCTCCCTCCATCACCCATTCATCGTCGCGCCTGCGCAGGACAGCGTCGTTGCACAGGAGTCCGGCGCGGAGGATCTCGGCCAACACCGGATGATCGTCGACCGTGATATCGCTGCCGTCCCGGGTGAAACTCCCGCTCGGCTCGTAGCCGACGCCGGTAACCTCGAAGTCGTAGTCCGCAGTCACCACCGTCTGTACGGTCATCTCGTTGCGGGTGAGCGTACCGGTCTTGTCCGAGCAAATCGTCGTCACCGCCCCGAGCGTTTCAACCGCAGGCAGTCTGCGAATGACTGCATTGCGCTGGGCCATGCGCTGAACGCCGATGGCAAGCGTGATGGTCATGATCGCAGGCAGGCCTTCGGGAATGGCCGCCACCGCCAGACTGACGGCGGCAAGGAACATCTCCGTCATCCCGTAGTCGCGCACCCACAGCCCGAACGCGAACGTCAGGCCCGCCAGGGTCAAGATGATCGCCGTGAGCCAGCGACCGAAGTCGGCGAGCTTTTTCAACAGCGGCGTGGTGAGTTTCTCCACCTCCGATAGCATGGTGCCGATGCGGCCGATTTCGGTGCTGTCGCCGGTCTCGACGACCAAAGCGCGGCCCTGTCCGCTGGTGACAAGGGTTCCCGAGAAGGCGAGCGACGGACGATCGCCGATCGGGGCATCCGCGTCGACCGCAGGAGTCGCCTTCTCCACCGGTACCGACTCGCCCGTCAGCATCGCCTCTTGCACCTGCAGGTTCTTGATCTTGAACAGGCGCACGTCGGCGGGAACCTTGTCGCCCGATTTCAGCTCGACGATGTCCCCGGGAACCAGTTGCTCGGCCGAAATCTCCTGCCGATGGCCCTCGCGGATCACCACCGCCTGGAGGGACAACATGTTGCGAACCGAATCCAGCGCCCGTTCCGCTTTGCCCTCCTGAATGAACCCGATGATGGCATTGATGACAACGACGCCGAAGATCACGGCGGTGTCCACCCAGTGACCGAGAAGGCCGGTCACGACGCCGGCGCCGATCAAGACGTAGATCAGAACATTGTGGAATTGCTGGAGGAATCGTGCGAGGGGGCCTCGCGTCTCGGGCGGACGTAGCCGGTTCGGCCCATATTGCTCCAGCCTTTTCTCAACTTCCTGCTTGGTCAGGCCCTCGGTGCGGGCATCAAGTCGATGAAAGGCGTCTTCGAGCGGTAGGGCGTGCCAGGGTATGGTGGTTTCTGCGTCCATGTCGGTCCTGGCGGGGCGCTTATCGTTCTGTGGGGTCATTCACAGTCTCCTTGATCGACGCCACTTCAGCCTGCCTATCCGCGCACCGGATCGTTTGCGCAAGAATGCACCGATTCAAGGCGGAACATGCCGGCCAGCGGGATCAGCACCTTCTGCACAAGGCACAAAAAGAAGCGGCCACATGCCTTGTGCAGCAGGGCTTTTCATGAACCGGTGTCCGCTGCACCCGATGGAGGCGCCGCGGTTCAACCCATCCGCTTTTTCAGATTGGCGTCCAGGGTATCCAAAAACTGCTGGGTGGTCAGCCAAGGCTGATCGGGACCGATCAGAATCGCAAGATCCTTGGTCATTGCGCCACTTTCCACCGTTTCGATGCAGACCGCCTCCAGGTTCTCGGCGAATGCGGAGACATCCGGGGTGGCATCGAACTTTCCGCGATAGTGGAGCCCTCGGGTCCAGGCGAAGATCGACGCGATCGGATTGGTCGACGTCTCCTTGCCCTGCTGATGCATGCGGTAGTGGCGGGTGACGGTGCCATGGGCCGCCTCGGCTTCCACCGTGTCGGCTTCCGGTGTCAGCAACACCGAGGTCATCAGGCCGAGTGAGCCGAAGCCTTGCGCCACCGTGTCGGATTGAACGTCCCCGTCATAATTCTTACAGGCCCAGACGAATCCGCCGTCCCACTTCAAGGCCGCCGCAACCATGTCGTCGATGAGCCGATGCTCGTAGGTCAGACCGGCTGCCTCGAACTTGGCCTTGAACTCCTTTTGGTAGGTTTCTTCAAAGATATCCTTAAAGCGGCCGTCGTAGGCTTTGAGGATCGTGTTCTTGGTCGAGAGGTACATCGGCCAGCCAAGATCGAGCGCATAGTTGAAGCATGCATGCGCAAAGCCGCGAATGGAGTCGTCGAGGTTGTACATCGCCATCGCGATGCCGCCGCCGGGAAAGTCGAAGACTTCGTGTTCAATAGGCTCCCCGCCGTCCTGCGGCTGCCAACGAATGGTCAGTGTTCCCGGACCGGGGACGACGAAGTCGGTGGCCCGGTACTGATCGCCAAAGGCATGACGGCCGATGACGATGGGCCTGGTCCATCCCGGGACCAGCCGGGGCACGTTCTGGCAGATGATCGGCTGACGAAAGACGGTGCCGCCAAGGATGTTGCGGATCGTGCCGTTTGGCGACTTCCACATCTTTTTGAGATTGAATTCGCGCACCCGCGCTTCGTCGGGCGTGATCGTCGCGCACTTAACCCCGACGCCATAGCGCTTGATCGCATTGGCGGCGTCGATGGTGACCTGATCCTCAGTGGCATCGCGGTTCTCGATGCCCAGATCGTAGTACTTCAGGTCGATATCGAGATAAGGCAGGATCAACTTGTCTTTGATGAATGACCAGATGATCCGTGTCATCTCGTCGCCGTCGAGTTCGACCACCGGATTCTTTACTGCGATTTTTGCCATGGCCCTCAGCCTCCTCCGACGTTTGCGGCCTTCTGCCAGCGCAGCGGAGTCTGCGGCGGGCAAGGCCATCCGTGCCGCCGGAAACTACTGGGCGGCACCCGCATTGGCAAGACGAGCAAACGCGGGGAGGTCCTGCGGGACTGGGGTGCGAGGGGGCGGGGCGCTGTGAAGAGACGCCGGCAAGCGCTTCCAGTGCGGATCATCAACGCGCCACTCCACTTGGGGCGTTGTCGTTTATGCTGCAATGCACTAAATGAAGGTCCGTTTGCGCGAGGTTCTCGCCCCGTGATGGGATAAGGAAGATAATGTGCCTCGCGGGATCGGGTGAAACAGGGGAAATGCCGGCATGCTCAGAATGTTGATCGCGCTACTCGTGGTCGGCCTGCTTTCGGTGCATGGTGCGCGCGCCGATGTGACCACTACCGCTGAAGGGGAGACGGCCGCTCCGCCCGCCGAAAGCGAAGCGAGCGAGAGCGCACAGGCGGCCGATGACCCGGCGCCGACCGAGGGTGGGGACGCGGCGGCCGCACAACCGTTTTCTTTTGAAAACGTTGTCGAGCGTGCGCGGCAACTCGCCGCCACTCCGTTCGAGGCACCCCGGGCTGAGCTGCCCGAGGCGCTCAACACGATCGATTATGATGCCTTTCGGCATATCCGGTACCGGCCGGATCGCGCGCTTTGGCGTGATGAGAGGATGTTCGAGATTCAGTTTTTCCATCTCGGGTTCCTCTATCAGGTGCCGGTTCGGATCAACATCATCGACGGCGGGGTAGCAAGCGAAGCGATTTTCGATCCGGGAATGTTCGACTACAGCCAGGCGGGACTCGATCAACAGATTCCCTCGGGGCTGGGCTTCGCCGGATTTCGTATTCATTATCCCCTGCATGAGCCCGCCTATAAGGACGAGATTGCGGTTTTTCTCGGCGCCTCCTACTTCCGCCTGCTGGGACGCGACCAGCAATTCGGTGCTTCCGCGCGCGGGCTGGCGATCGACACCGCCCATCCGCGGGGCGAGGAATTTCCGATCTTCCGGGAATTCTGGCTGGTCAAGCCGGAGGCGAATGCGCACACGCTGACGATCTACGCCCTTCTCGACAGCAATCGCGTCACCGGTGCCTATCGGTTCGTCATTGATCCCGGAACCGCAACGGCGATGGATGTCACCGCGGAGGTGTTCGCAAGGCAGGACATGGATAAAATCGGCATTGCTCCGCTGACCAGCATGTATTTGTTCGGCGAAAGCGATAGCCGCAGGTTCGATGATTTTCGGCCGGAGGTTCACGATTCCGACGGGCTGTTGATGCAGACCGGTGCCGGTGCATGGATCTGGCGGCCTCTCGAGAATCATCCGGAGTTAAAGGTCTCGGCTTTCATGGATACGAATCCGCGGGGCTTCGGCCTGCTGCAGAGAGACCGCGACTTCGCCAGGTACCTTGATCTCGAGGCTGGCTATCATCGTCGTCCCAGCCTTTGGGTCGAGCCTCGTGGCGAATGGGGACCGGGCGCTGTCGAACTGGTCGAAATTCCGCTCAACGACGAGACCAACGACAACATCGTCGCCTACTGGACGCCTGAGAAGCAGTTGAGGGCCGGAGAAACAATGGCATTCTCCTACCGGATCCAGGCGATGTCGAGGATGCCGTCCCAACTGACAGTGGGCCACGTCGAGCGGACCCTGACGGGAGCGCCCTCAGCATGGCTGCCCAGTCCGTTTCCGGAGAATACACGGCTGTTCGTCATCGACTATGACGGCGGAGACCTCCCCAATCTTTCGCCCGAACAGCCGGTTGAAGCCCAGATCACGACGTCGTCGGGACGAATTATCGACCAGATCGTGCAGAAGATCCCGCAAGGCGACGGTTGGCGTGTTGCCTTCCGGGTCGATCCGGAAGGCAGCGATACGGTTGATATGACCGTGAGACTGACGCTCTATGGAGAGCCGGTCGCCGAAGACTGGGCCTACCTATGGCTCGTCAGGCCATAGCCGCAGGATTGCCGCAATGGCGTCATGTTGGTGTCACGCCGCCCCCTCAGAGTGAGCATTGATCATGCACGTCCCGCAATACCTGATGCAAGGCGATGGCGGAGAGCCTCTGGCTTTCAAGGGCGCGGTTGTTTCTCGAGAGGAGCCGTCGAGAGGCGCGTTCCACCCGCGCTGGCCGCTGGCGCGCCGCCTGCTGTTCTTCACGCTGGTTGGAGCCTCGGCCGGGATTGCGGCGACGGCAATGGCCCTCATTCTGATGGCCAACGGCTTCGAATGGATCGAAGGAGCCATTCTTGTCCTGTTCACCTTGAACTTTCTGCTCATTGCGACCTCGTTTTGGAGCGCAACGGCGGGGTTTTTTATCCAGTTGCTGGGTCTTGACCCGATCAGTTTGGGGCGCCGGCCGCAGCACGGAACAGCCGACGCCGGAACATCGCTCACGACCCGCACCGCAATCGTGATGCCGATCTATAACGAGGATGCGGAGCGGGTATTCGCCGGTATCGAGACGATCTATACTTCTCTTCAGGCGACCGGCCAGATCGAACACTTTGATTTTTTCGTGTTGAGCGACAGCACTCATGATGATGTCGCAGAGGAGGAGGAGCGCCGGTGGGCGGCGGCCTGTCGGCGACTGGATGCGGCCGGCCGGCTGTTCTACCGCCGACGGCAGCCGAACATCGGGCGCAAGGCCGGCAATATCGCCGATTTCTGTCGGAATTGGGGTGCTGCGTATGAATCGATGGTGGTGCTCGATGCCGACAGCATCATGTCCGGGCCAACCATTGTCGAACTCGTTCGACTGGCCGAGGCCAATCCGTCGGCGGCGCTGATCCAGACATTGCCGATGCCGGTCAACCAGACGACCCTGTTCGGTCGCGTTCTGCAGTTTGCCGGGCGGCTGTACAGTCCCGTGCTCGCCAACGGCGTCAGCTTCTGGCAGATCGGGGAGAGCAACTACTGGGGCCACAACGCGATCATTCGCGTACGCGCCTTCACCGACCATTGCGGCTTGCCGACGCTGGCGGGGCGGCCGCCGTTCGGCGGCGAAATTCTCAGTCATGACTTCATCGAGGCGGCGCTGTTGCGGCGGGCCGGCTGGTTCGTCTACACGGTACCGGATCTCGGCGGCAGCTATGAGGAACTGCCAGGCAATATCATCGCCTATGCCACCCGCGACCGCCGCTGGTGCCAGGGCAATTTGCAGCACCTGAAGATGTTGACGGCGCGGGGCTTTCACCCCTTGAGCCGCTTGCACCTGTTGCACGGTGCCTATGCGTACCTGTCCTCGCCACTTTGGCTGGCGTTTCTTCTGCTGAGCACCGCCGCGGTCGTCGAGCTGGCGATGACCCAGCATGATTACTTCCCTCACGGCCAGCAGCTCTTTCCCGAATGGCCGGTTTCCAAATGGGCGGAAACGGTGTCGCTGTTCGCGATCACGCTGGCCCTTTTGTTCCTGCCGAAGCTGTACAGCCTGGTCTTGACGCTTGCCGATACACGGTTGCGGCGACGCTTCGGTGGCGGCGTGAGGCTGCTAATCAGCGCCACAATCGAGCTTGTCTTTTCGGTTCTGATCGCACCGGTGATGATGGGCTTGCACAGCTATTTCGTCACGCGGCTGGTGCTGGGCAAAGGCGTTGCCTGGAATCCCCAGGATCGATCGGAGAAGGGCCTCAGTGTCATCCAGGCGTTCACGTATCTGGGTCTTCTCTTCGGCGGCGGGGTCGCGTGGGGAGCGCTGATCATACTCGCCGCTCCGGACTATTTCTGGTGGATCCTGCCGGTGCTGGCGGGACTCGTCCTGTCGGTGCCGATTGCGGTCCTTTCCAGCCGTCCAAGCGTGGGCGAATGGGCTCGGCGGCGCGGCCTGTTGCTGACGCCCGAGGAAGTAACGGCTCCGGACGAACTGCGCCGTTTGGATGCCGCCCTTGCCGCCGCGCGCGCGGGGGACCCCTTGCCCGAGGTCGAAGATGTGGCAAGCGGTCTGCCGAGAACGCCGCCGGTGATCCCGAGGGCCATGGAGCCGCAACGCCTTGATCAGCCGGCCGTCAACTCGTTGATGCGGCCAGCTGCATAAGCGGGCCGGGGCTTATTCCCACAGCGGAGCAGATCGCGATCGCGGCCGCTGCCGCGGACCTCACACCGCCGCCAACGCCTGATCGAGATCCTCCTTCAGATCCTCGATATCCTCAAGACCGACGGAGAGGCGGACCATGCCTTCGGTGATGCCCATCGCCGCCCGCTCCTCCGGCGACAGCCGCTGGTGCGTCGTCGTCGCGGGATGACAGGCGAGACTTTTGGTGTCGCCGAGATTGTTGGAGATGTCGATCAGCTTCAAGGCATTGAGAAAACGGTATGCGGCCTCGCGGTCATCCGCCATCTCGAATGCGACAATGGTTCCGCCGGCCTCCATCTGCCGCGCCGCCAGAGCGTGCTGGGGATGGCTTGTCAAGCCCGGGTAAAGAACGCGGTTCAGACAGTTCCTGCCTTCCAGGTGCCGCGCCAGGGTGAGCGCGTTGGCGCAATGGCGGGTAACGCGCAATTCCAACGTCTCCAGGCCTTTGAGCAGGATCCAGGCATTGAAAGGACTCATCGACGGCCCGGTGTGGCGCAGGAACGGCACCAACTGGTTTTCCTCGAAGTCGGCGTCATTGGTGAGGACGGCCCCTCCGAGGGTGCGTCCCTGACCATCGATATGTTTGGTGGTGGAATAAACCACGGTGTCTGCTCCGAGCGCGAGAGGCTTCTGCAGCAGCGGCGTCGCAAAGACGTTGTCGACGACCACGTTGGCACCAGCCGCATGGGCCATTTCGGTGACCGCGGACAGATCGATGATTTCCAAGGTGGGGTTGGACGGCGTCTCCAGAAAGACGGCGCGTGCCGGGCGAGCCAGCGCCGCCCGCCACTGGCCAAGGTCGGTGCCATCGACAAAGACAGTTTCCACACCGAACCTAGGCAGAATTTCCGCTACGACATACTGGCATGAGCCGAACAAGGCCCGTGCCGCGACGATGCGATCTCCGGCGCAGACTTGGCTGGCAAGCGCAGCGAACACCGCCGCCATTCCGCTCGCTGTCGCTCGGCAGAATGCGGCACCTTCAATTCCGGCGAGCCGTTTTTCAAACATCGTGACGGTGGGATTGGCAAAGCGCGAATAGAGAAAGCGCTCCTGCTCTCCCTTGAATGCGGCCTCAGCCTCCTCGGCTGAGCCATAAACGTAACCTGACGTCAGAAACAAGCCTTCGCTGGTTTCGTCAAATCCGGATCGGGCGACTCCCCCCCGTACGAGGCGGGTGGCTTGGCGCCACGGTTGTCCATCTCGGAGATCACGGGCCATGAAGAAAACTCCCTAATGGGCGGCCCGGCCAGCACGTCACCCAACCGCGAGGTCGGGGCTCCTTTTCAAGAGCGCGAACCTTTTAGCGGTTTGTTTTACGTGGCCGCAAGCCGGTCGATCAAATCACCACGAGCCGCACCGAATACCGGCGCCGCATCGGCCCGTCAAGCATGAACATGACAATCACAGTGCCCGCGTGAGGCCTTTTGGATCGTATCGAACGAGCTTCATCCCTCCGGTCTCGAAGTTACATTTTTTTTAAAGATTGATGACAAATTATGCACCAGTCTCGATCCCCGTGATCGAAATGTGTCGAAGGCGGAGGCGCCAGGGGCTGATCATCGGGACAGCTTGGAAGTTTTTATGTGCGACGGGTTGATAATCCAGAATTTGATTTGAATTGCTAGCAAGGAAGCAACAATGAACGTTTTTGATAAAGAAATAATAGAGTCTCTCAATAATTTTAGCAGCTCTCATTATTTATTACTAGTAGTCAATGCGCATATTTCCGGCAACGAGCTCTTAAAAGGCGGTATTATTGTAGCCATGATTTGGTGGGTTTGGTGGAAAGAATCAGATGGCCTTATTGCTAATGATTTATTTTCTGTCAGAACACTTCTTGGTGCGTTTCTGGCGGTCGGCGTTGGACGCTTGGCGCAAAACATGCTGCCGATGCGATTACGTCCCGTCCACAATCCCGAATTTGATTTTACGGTTGTGGAGGACGTTTTTAAAACGCTTCCTTTGGAAGGCTGGAGCTCGTTCCCTAGCGATCATGCCGTTCTATTTTTTGCTCTTGCTACAGCGATATTTACCAAGAGCCGTTCGGTTGGAATCTTTTTCTTCGCGTGGTCTCTCTTCGTTATTTGTCTTCCCCGGGTATTTCTTGGTCTTCATTACCCCACGGATATCGTGGCAGGAGCACTGCTGGGCATCCTGATCATGTACTTCAGTCTGACCGTTCCACTTCCGGCTTCGATAGGGGCGTTTCTGAAACGGCTGGAGACACGCTATCCTGCTCCATTATATGCAATAGTGTTCCTGGTGTCGTTTCAAATCGCAACCCTGTTTGACGGTGCCCGGCAATTTACGAAAGGTGGGATCGAGCTGCTCTCGATCGTCATCAGGGCCTACACCTGAACTCGCAGCCAGCGAGCAACGGAGTCCACTCCTGCGCGGATCACGTTTCATAAGAGAACCCTCTCGTCAATACGGCAGGCGTCCCGTTCCGCGCGAAAGGCTATCCAACGAGCACGAACTCCATCTCGACATTGTTGTCATAGGTCGAAAGAACCCGCCAACGGATCAAGGGTTGCCCGGTGTGCCCGCAGAGTGGATGCTCAGCGCATCGTCATGCCCTCCAAACGGAAGGAAGCCGCAACCCCAAAGCATAAGAGAGAGAAGCATAAATCGTGACATTCCTGCCTGCACGTTCCTTATGATCGGCTTGGTGCATGGCCGCACAGTCAAAGGGTCCATCAGCGGCCGGACTTTTGATCTGATCAAGGAAGGAAACCGCCTTCTTGAACTTCAACTGCAAGGGTTTCGCTTCTGAAGGGGTGAATGCCGAGGAGCAAAGGGGCGCATCGTGAGGAAACGCCTGTTTCGGTATTTCGTGTTCCTGCTCGGAGCCGCCGCCGCGGGCGCCGCGGTATTTCTCGTTCTTTTCAACCGGCCCTTATCGGTCGACATCGCACGCCCGGCCGAGGACGTGCCGATTCAAGTCTTCGGTCTCGGCACCGTAGAGGCGCGGATCCTCTCGAAGATCGGTTTCGAGGTCGGTGCCGCCCTTGTCGAAATGAACGCCGATCATGGTGATCGGGTGAAAGAAGGCGATGTCCTGGCGCGCCTGCACAGCGCTGAGCAGAAAGCGCGCGCCGCCAAAGCCAAAGCCGGGCTCGCCAATGCAGAGGCAGCGGTAAAGAGGGCGCAAGCCGCTGTTGGCAAAGCGCGCGCCGTACTCGCCCAGAAAGAGCAGGCGAACAGGCGCAAACAGGCGCTGGTCGCCCGGCAGGCGATTTCCGTGGAGAACGCCGAGGAAGCGCAAATGGAACAAGACGTGGCCGTCGCCGAACTTTCCGTGGCGGTCAGCGATGTCGATGTTGCGAAGGCCGCCCTCGAAGATGCCAGGGCGCAATATGACGTGGAGAACGTGCTTTTGGATCATCACAGGCTCCGCGCGCCCTATGACGCCATCGTCGTTCATCGCCACAAGGAACTGGGCGCGGTTCTGAGCCCCGGCGAGGCGCTGTTCACGCTGGTGGCACCGGAAACCGTCTGGGTGCTGGCGTATGTCGATGAAGCGCGGGCGGGTGATTTGCAGGTTGGTCAGCCTGCTGAAGTTCGCTTGCGCTCCCTGCCCCGGCGGACGTTTGCCGCTCATGTGGCACGGATCGATATCGAAAGCGACCGGGTAAGTGAAGAGCGGCGCGTTTACATCGCCTGCGATCGCTGCCCCGAAACCTTCCACCTCGGCGAACAGGCGGAGGTTTTGATCACCACCGGTGTGCTCGCCGAAGCCGTTCTGGTTCCTGAAGCAGGCATCGAAGATTTCAGCGGAACCGAAGGCACGGTCTGGACGGTCGAGAACGGGCAACTGCGCCGTCGTGAGGTCGCGCTTGGACGCAGGACCCTCGATTCCCGGCTTGAAGTGATCGGGAGCCTGCCGGAAGACGCCTCCGTCGTCACCGCGCTGCGTCCGGGTTTGCGCGAAGGCCGCCCTGCCAGGGCGTCGGAGCCAACATCACCGTGAATCTGGCTTACCGGGATATTCGGCACAACCTCGGCCGTTTTCTGCTCACCTGCTTTGGACTGAGCTTATTGCTGGCAGTCGTTCTGTCGATGATCGGCATTTATCGAGGGCTGGTCGAAGATGCGCTGACGCTGGTTCGCAGTCCCGCCGCCGATGTCTGGGTGGTGGAGTCGGGCACGCGGGGACCCTTTGCCGAGTCCTCACGTATTCCCGGCGATACCCGTGAAGCGATTGCCCGCCTTCAGGGGGTCGGCGCCGCCGGCAGCGTGACCTACCAGTCCGTTGAGACCCTCTATGGCGGGGAGAAACTCAGGCTTTATGTTGTCGGTTATGAACCCGGGCGGCCCGGGGGGCCCGATACCATCACCAGCGGGCGATCGATTGGCCGGAGTCACTATGAACTGGTGGCGGATCGACGCACCGGGCTTTCCCTCGGCAACCGGGTCCCATTGGGTCGTGACACGTTCACGGTGGTCGGCCTGACCGACGGACAGGTCGCTTCCGGCGGTGATCCCGTCGTTTACATCACGCTAAAGGATTCCCAGCAACTCCAGTTCGAATTGGCCCCGCCGGCCGCGCGCCGGGAGATCGCACGCGGCACCGATCCCGGCAACACGGATACGATCAACGCCGTGATTGCCCGGGTCTCATCGCATGTGTCACCCGAGCGCGTGGCGGAAGCGGCACGGCGATGGAAACACCTTGCCGCCATGAGCCAAGCCGAGCAGGAGCTGATCCTGACGCGTTCGGTTGTCGAGCGGGCGCGCAAGCAGATCGGGCTTTTCACTTCCCTGCTGTTGATCGTTTCGGCCGTGATCATCGCGTTGATCCTCTACACGATGACGATGGACAAGCTGCGGGAGATCGCCACTCTCAAACTGATCGGCGCGCCGGACCGAACGATCGTCGGGCTGATTTTGCAGCAGGCTCTCGCGATGGGTGCCATTGGCTTCGGGTTCGGCGCTTTGTTGATTACGAGCATCAAGGACTATTTCCCGCGCCGCGTGGTGCTTCAGCCGGAAGACGGGTTGGCTCTGGCGGCGGTGGTGATCCTTGTTTGCGTCGTCTCCAGCGGTCTCGGGGTCCGGCTGGCGCTCAAGGTCGATCCGGCAACGGCATTGGGAAGCTAGTCGTGAACAATTCCGAGAGTGAACGACCGCTTGTCCATGTCCGTAATGTCTCGAAGCATTTTGGCGAGGGCGACACCCGCGTCGATGCTCTTCGCGATGTCAGTCTGGCTGTTCTCCCCGGCGAAGTGGTGGCGATGCTTGGCCCGAGCGGATCGGGCAAAACCACGCTTTTGAACGTCATCGGGTGCATCGTGGAACCGAGCGCCGGATGGCTGAGCCTCGATGGCGAAGTTGTCTATGACGGGCGCTGGCTCCGGCCCGATCTGCGCAGGCTCCGGCTGGAAAAGGTCGGTTTCATTTTTCAGTTTCACAATCTGCTGCCTTTTCTCAACTGCATCGATAATGTCGCCGTCGTTCTTAGCTTGGCCGGTTTCAGCAAGGATGAATCAAAGCAGCGGGCGGTTGCGCTGCTGGACTATCTGGAAGTCGCTCACCGCAAGGACGCCATGCCTGCCAATCTGTCCGGCGGCGAGGCGCAGCGAGTGGCGATTGCCCGTGCGCTTGCCAACCGACCCAGGATCATTCTGGCCGACGAGCCGACGGCGGCGCTGGACTCTCAGCGGGCGGGGATCGTGATGGATCTTTTGCGCAAGGTTGCCGCCGAACAGCAGGCGGCGATTCTCGCCGTCACACACGACGAAAAGATCTTTGACCGCTTCGATCATATTTTTCATTTGCGGGACGGGCGGCTGGGTGATTTGTATCCCTGATGCGGGGAAAGACATTTTCGTGCCGGAAAAATCCCCAGGGCCGCGCCGCCCGCGCAAACGGATGGTCCGGCCAGATTTGGGTTTCCTTCAGCCTCGCCGTTTCCCGACGATAGATTAGCCTGAGTAAGGGCAACAGCCCAATGATCGTGGCCTACTTGGCCTTTTCCTGTGCCCGATGACGGAGATGTGGTGATCATGGCAAAACGCATTACCAACGATGAGGAATACAAGCGAATCGTCAACCGGGTCGATGAATTGCGTGCGTCCGGCCAGACGGTTGCCAACAACGGGGAACTTGCGGAGCTGACCGCTGCTCTGGAGGCTTATGAGATCGACCCGACCCAGCCGGGCGAGTCGATCGGCAAGCCAACGCCGGATCCATACGGTTCGCAGTGAGCGCGGCGGCCTCGCGAAAGCTGAGGGTTTGATTGGGGGTGAGGCGGGAGCGGCGGCAAGCCGACGGCTGAGGGCAGGGCGGGATGCGCGTGCGCAACGCAAGGCAATGGCAGGGACTGGCCCGGGTGGCTGCATTGGTGGCGGCGTCTGCGGGGGTGGCGGCGTCTGCGGGCGGCGCAACGGCAGCGATTGCGAGCGAGGGCGCTGAATGGGAATGGGATCCGGGGCCGAAGCTTTCCGTCATGGAGGGCCGGTTTACCGTTCAGCTCAGCGGTCTCGTACAGGGCGACTATGGCTCTGTGGAGGGCGGTAGGGGTGAAGTGGACGCCAGTGCCTTCGATCTGCGCCGCGCTCGCCTCGCCATTGAGGGGGCGGCATGGGAACGCCTCGAGTACGAAATCGAGGTTGATTTCGCGGGCAAAGGAGTGACGGTGACGGACGCCTACCTCGCCTTCGGCCTCACCGAGATGTTCACCGTTTTGATCGGACAATACAAGACCCCGAACGCGTTCTCTGAACAATCGTCCTCCGCATTGCTTCCGTTGATGGAGCGGCCGCAATTCACGGAGGCCTTCAGCCTTGATCGGCGGCTGGGTGTCGGAGCCCGTCTCGCCGGCACCACTTGGCACGGCGAGGCCGGAGCATTCTTCCAGAACATCGACACGGACGACGGGACGACTCCGGGCAAGACCGCATGGGGCGCGTTCGCGGCCCGCGGCCACGCGGCTGTCGGCCTCGGCGAGGGCGCTGCCGACAAAGGGAATTGGCTTCATCTGGGGGCATCGATCCGATACCGCGATTGCGATAATGGCGTCGACAGCACCAGCGCTTGCGGGGGTGAGGAGGTGCGCTACCGCGCGCGTCCGTTCTTCCAAACCGCCGCCGCGCGAACCCTCGATACCGAAACCATTGAGGACGTGCGGAGCGATTTTTTCTGGGGTCCCGAGGTTGCCGTTTTTTACGGCCCGTTTGCGTTCACCAGCGAGGCCGGCCTGTTGTGGGGAAAACGCCCCGACACCGAGGGAGAAGATTTCGGCCCGCTCTGGGGCGCCTATGCCCAGATCGGCTATTTTCTCAGCGGAGAAGATCAGCCGTATGATGAACAACGGGGAGAGTTGGATCGGCCCACCGTCAAGAGGCCGGTGCCACAGGCCGGATGGGGAGCCTGGGAGATTGTCGTGCGCTTTGACTACCTCGCGTTGAAGGACGACGGCAGCGGGATCGACGGGGGGCGCCAATGGCTGGTTGCTGCTGGGGTAAACTGGTGGCTGACCGAGCGGATCAAGCTGCAGACAACTTATGCGCATGCGCAGGTGAAGGGCGGCCCCTTGTCCGCCAACGGCAGCTATGGCGTCGACGGGATAGGCGTCCGTGCCCAACTCGACTGGTAGAGGGAGGCGAATGGCTCCGGCAATAGGCAAGCGATACCTGTTGCCTCAGCGGTTTTGGTCGGCGCTCTCGCCCCATCGCTCCGCCAGTTCGGCAACTTGCGCCTGATCGGTGATCAATATCACCTCGTCGCCCTGTTGTAGCAGCGTCTCGTCATCCGGAATAATGAAGTCGCCATTGCGATAGACGCAGATCGGTTTCGTCCGCTGAGGGTAGGACACCGCACCCAAGCGCACCGCATCATCGGCTGCGGTGACGATGTAGGCGAACAAGCGGACGTCGCCACGGATCAAGGTTGACAGCTCGATCATGGTCTGGCCTTCGACAATGTCGGCCAGATTGCGGGAGATGGTGCGGTCCGGAAGGATCGTGTGGTGGAGTCCGACCTCCATGCAGATCTGCTCGTAGGCGTCATTCTCGATCTTGGTGATAACGTTCTTGAAGCCCAGCGACCGCCCGACGAGGCTGGCGATGATGTTGTCCTGGTCACTGTTGGACAGGCAAATCAGGTAGTCGGTATGGGCGGGGCCGACCTCGCGCAGGATGTCGGGGCTGCTGCCATCTCCGTGGATGAAACCACAGTCCAGCCGGTCGCTGAGCTCGACGATGCGGTCACGATCGCGTTCGATCAGAATGACATCATGGCCCCTGTCGATAAGGGTGCGGGCGGTCATGACTGCGACCGACGTGGCGCCGATCATTGCGATGCGCATGTCAGATGACCCCTTTCTTGCCAAACCACGTTCCGGGATACAACAAGACCAGCAGGGCAAGGATCTCAAGCCGCCCCATCAGCATGTTGAGCGCGAGTACGATCTTGAGTGCAATCGGCAGCGCGGGGCTTGCCACTCCGGCGGAGAGGCCGGTCGTGGTCGTTGCCGAGACGATGTCGAACAGCGAATCGATGGGCGAATAACCGCAGGCGAGAAAGACCAGCCAGCTGAGGAGGATCGTCATGGCAAACAAGACAATGACACCGATCGCCCGCTCGAAGGCCGGTTGATCGATCCTCTGGCCATAGATCCGCAGTTCGGCGAGCGCGTGATCCGGCAGGATCGTTCTTGCAACCATGAGTTGGATCAAACGGAGAATGATGATAAGGCGGACGATCTTGATGCCGCCGGCCGTAGAGCCGGCATCGCCGCCAATGAACATCGTGATGATGAGCGTTGCCTTGGTCCCGGCGTCGAGAGCGGGCACGTCGGTGGTCGCAAATCCTGCCGTCACCTGCGCCGAGGCCGCCATCAGCGGCGCATGCCTGATGATTTCCAGCGGTGTGAAACGCGCGGAGATGGCCATAAAGAGCCCTGTCAACATCATGCTGATGAAAAGGCTGGCCAGGAGTATCCGGCAGGCGGGATCGGAAAGCGCTTCCCGCCATTCCCCGTTGAGGGCGCGGTGATAGAGGGAGAACGACAGGCCGCCGATCAGGCACAGAACCATTACCGCAACCTGGATCGATGGTTGATCATACGCCGCGAGGCTGTCTTGATGTGTAGAAAAGCCACCCGTGGAGATGGCGGCGAGCGCGTGACAGACGGCGTCGAACAACGTCATGCCAAGAAACCAGAGAACCACAATCCCGACGGCGGAGAAAACGACATAGATGGCCAACAACTCGCGCGCCCGCAGCCGGGCGCTGCCGGCCATGCCCTCCGCCATCGCGCTGCTCGTCGCCATTCCCTTGCTGATCGCGCCGGGCGGCAACAACAGGCCGATGGCGAGGACGATGATCACCATGCCGCCGTACCACTGCATCCACGCCCGCGTGAACAGATGAACGGCGGAAAGATCCGTTTCGGCGGGAATGGTGGAAAGACCGGTTGTGGTGATACCCGAGGCGGACTCGAAAAAGGCATCCGACAACGAGATGTCGGCCACCATCAGCGGCCATGTCATTGCCGCCGCACCGAGGATGAACGTGACACAGGTGATGACCAGTGCCTCGTGGGGGCGAATGTCGGCTTCAGCCTTGAAACGGCTGACCAGCCAGCCGCCGGCGACGAGGAGGACGGTGACAACGGCAAAACGCAGTGCGGCTTCGTGCCAGCCGGCCACCAGCGCCACCATGCATGGGATTCCGGCAATGCCGGACAGGGCGATCGAGAGCTCGCCGAGATACTTCAGGACGAGGCGAGGCCGAAGCGGGCGCGCCAACGTCGCGTAGCCTTTTGCCACCATGTTCGTTCTGCCCGAGAGGATGTCCGATCCAGCAGCAGGGGGGTCGCGGACGGACGATACAGCACGTGTCGCCGGCTTGCGAAGGGGATACCGAGAAGGGTTGCTTAGGGGACTGGAGAAGAAGCGGCAGCAACAACCGGTTCGGCGAGAGCTGTTTCGGCCACCCACCACGACGGCTGTGTCGCACGCAGCCGGGCGGCGGCCGTCTCGGCACCGGCGGCATTGGCGAACAGCGCAAAGCCGGTGGCGCCGCTGCCGCTCATCCGTGCGAGCAAGGCTCCCGGCAGCGTCTCGAGATGGGTGAGCACCCTCGCAATAACCGGCGCGAGGGTCACCGCCGGCGCTGTCAAATCGTTGCGGCGTTCGGCAAGAACACCGGCAAGCGCATCAGCATCGGCGGGTGCCTTTGCAAAGCGGGCTGGGGACGAGAACGGTCCCGAGCGCCGGCGGAACACCTCGGCGGTCGCGACCGGCGCGCCAGGATTGACCAGCACCATCCAGACGGGGGGCAGGGCAGGGGCGGGCACGATTTCCTCGCCGATGCCGCCGACAAATGCAGGGACGCCGCGCAGGCAGACGGGAACGTCGGCGCCGAGGGCCAGAGCGAGCTTGTGCAGATCGTCTGTGGCCGGACGCACATTCCACAGCGCAGCAAGGGACTTCAAGGCGGCGGCGGCGTCGGCGGAGCCGCCGCCGATTCCCGACGATGCCGGCAGGCGCTTGATTAACCGGATCCGTGCGCGTGGCTTGACGCCGGCGGCTTCGGCGAGCGCCTGCGCCGCGCGCAGCACCAAGTTGTCCGGCCCACGCGGGATGTTGGCAGCGAACGGTCCCTCAAGCGTCAACGCCAGATCGTCATCGCCGAGGGTCTCAACCGTATCGCCGAGCGCGGCGAACACGATCAAGGTATCGAGAAGATGATAGCCATCGCTGCGGCGCCCGGTGATATGCAGGTAGAGGTTGATCTTGGCGGGCGCCGGGGTGGGAATCGGGGCGCCGATCCCGATCCCGCTCATGGACGAGAGACGCTCGGCCCGGCGGGGGTCGCAGGCGCAGCTCCTGCTTCGGCGTTCACGACCAGCCCTTCGGCCAGCTTCTTCTCGATCGCTTTTCGCACTTCGGGCTCCGGATCCAGCGACAGAGCCGCGTGCCATTGAAAGCGGGCCTCGCGCTGACGACCGACACGCCACAATGCGTCCCCGAGATGATCGTTGATGAGCGGATCGTCTGGACGCAGTTCAACCGCCCGTTCCAGTTGCGTGACCGCCTCCTCGTAACGCTCGAGCTGAAAATAGGCCCAGCCCAGGCTGTCGACGATGTAGCCGTTGTCGGGGCGAAGGTCGACGGCTTTGCGGATCATCTCCAAGGCTTGGTCCAGGTTGCGTTTCTGTTCGACCCAGGAGTAGCCGAGGTAGTTCAGCACCAGCGGCTCATCCGGCGCGAACTCGAGCGCTTTCAGGAAATCTTTCTCGGCCCGGTCCCACATCTTGGATCGCTCCAGCGCGATGCCCCGCGCATAGAGCAAGGCCCAGTGATGCGGCCGAAGCTCGGGCACACGCTCCATTGCTTCATCGTACACCGTCACTGCTTCGCCGAAGCGTTCACGCTCGCGCAACTGGTCGGCCAGCACGATGAGCGGTTCGGGATCGTCCGGACGCTCGCGCGCCATCCTCCTCAGCAACTCGGCGGCCTCGTCAAACCGATCAAGGCGATTGAGGTTGTTCGCCATCGACAGACGCGCAGCCCACCAGAGGCTGGATGACGGGTCGATTTTGGCATAGTGCTGATTGGCTGCCTCATACCGGTCCAGCGAGTCCATCAGCTGCCCCGTCACCAACTGTAGGATGGGGAAATCCGGTCTGAGTGCTAGTCCATAGCGCGCCAGAGCCAGCGCCGTCTCCGGCGCGTCCTGCCGTGCCACCAAACCGGCGATGCCGAACAGCGCCTCCGCCGCACCCTCGCGGCCATTGCTCACCGGTTTCGGCGGGGCCTTGCCGGACTGGAGCCGAGCCAGTGACTGGTCGAGCAGTTGCGAATCCGGTTGCTGTTCCAGAAACCGATCATACAGAGCCTGCGCCGCCTCCGGCCGGCCGGTGCGCTGATAAAATCCGCCGAGCACTTCGACTTGGCGGTAGGTAGGTTCGGTATCGCCATCCAAATCCGCACTCGCCAAGTAATCCCGCTCGGCTTCGGCGGTCTCGCCGGCCGCATCGTTCAGCAGTGCCGCATGAAAATGATAGAGTGAGACCGTTCCCGAATTTTCGCGGAGAGGCTCGAGTGCTGTCTTGGCATCGGCGAGACGGCCGGCCTCGAACAGGGACCAAGCTTTGAGCAGTGGCCTCAACAGGTTGTTGATCGGCGAATCGGGCAGACGGGCGAACATCGCCTCGGCATCCGCAGGCCGGCCTTTGTTCAGGGCTTCCACCGCAAGCGAGAGCAGGCCATAGACGTCCGCCGAATCCGCCTCCAGCAGCTTTGCTGCGCGCCGGTTCGCCTCGGCCATTCGCCCATCCATCACCAGCGCGAAATGGACTCGTCGCGACAGGGCGATGTCATCCGGGGCTTTCTCCGCGGCAGACAGCAGATAATCCGCCGCAGAGGGGTAGTCGTGCTGCGAATGGGCATGCCGCGCCGCAAGATAATTACCGAACCAGGATCTGCCGACGGTGACGGCGTCGCCGCGGATGAGCTGAGGATCGGCGTTGAGGTCCTCAGCCGCGGATGTGGCAGCTGGCAGCCACGGCAGCCATGCGGCCAAGCCCATTGCCACGGCGAACGGCCGACTGACCTTCCAGAGCAATGGGATCAACCAGCCGCGCCGCACGGTCTTTCGGTGCATTCACCCTCACATGTTCGGATAATTGGGGCCGCCGCCGCCCTCGGGCACCACCCAGTTGATGTTCTGCCGGGGATCCTTGATGTCGCAGGTCTTGCAATGGACACAGTTGGAAGCATTGATCTGTAGCCGCATGGCTCCGGCATTGTCCTCAGAGGGCACGAACTCATAGACGCCGGCCGGACAGTAGCGCGCCTCAGGACCATCATAAAGGGCAAGGTTGACGTCGACCGGAATCGAAGGATCTCTCAAGGTCAAGTGGATCGGCTGGTTCTCCTCGTGGACCGTGCTTGAGAGGTAAACCGACGATAGCTTGTCGAAGGTGATGACGCCATCCGGCTTGGGATAGTCGATCTTCGGTGCTTCACTGGCCTTTTTCAACTGCAAGTGGTCTTCTTTGTGCTTGAAGGTCCAGGGTGCCCGGCCCCGGAGGACGTAAGTGTCGACCCCGGAATAGGCGATGCCGGCCCACAGACCCCAGTGGAACGACGGCCTGATGTTGCGCGCTCCATACAATTCTTCCCATACCCAGGAGTTCTTCAACGCTTCCGGATAGGCCTCAAGAACCGGTGGCGGATCGCCCGCGGCGAGAGCAGCGATGATGGCATCGGCACAAAGGATCCCGGACATCATGGCGGTGTGGGTGCCCTTGATCTTCGGGACGTTGAGCAAGCCGGCGGTATCACCGACCAGCGCACCTCCCGGAAACACCAGCTTCGGAATCGACTGGAAACCGCCCTCCGCCAGCGCCCTGGCCCCGTAGGCGACCCGCTTTCCGCCCTCGAACAGAGGGCGGATCGCTGGGTGGGTCTTGAACCGCTGCATTTCCTGGAACGGGCTGAGGTGCGGGTTCTGGTAGTCAAGGCCGACAACATAACCGACAGCGACCTGGTTGTTCTCCATGTGATAGATGAACGAGCCGCCATAGGTGCGGGTGTCGACCGGCCAGCCGATGGTGTGCACGACCTTGCCCGGCTTGTGCTGGGCCGGCGTAACATCCCACAGCTCCTTGACGCCAAGCCCGTAGGTCTGCGGTTGCACGCCTTCGCGCAACCCGAATCGCTCGAACAACGTCTTGGTCAACGAGCCTCGGCAGCCTTCCGAGAAGACCGTGTACTTGGCATGCAGTTCAACACCGGGCTGATAGTTCTCTGTCGGCTTGCCATCGCGCCCGACCCCCATGTCGCCGGTCGCGATTCCCTTGACGCGGCCGTCGGCATCATAAAGCACTTCAGCGGCGGCAAAGCCTGGATAGATTTCGACTCCCAGCGCCTCCGCTTGCTCGCCAAGCCAGCGACAGACGTTGCCGAGGCTGACGATGTAGTTGCCTTCGTTATGCATCTGCGGAGGCGTCGGCAGCCGATACGCTTTGGTTTTGGTCAGATAGAGGAAGGAGTCGTCGACAGCCGGCGTGAGCAGCGGCGCGCCCTTGTCCTTCCAGTCGGGAATCAAGACGTCGAGCCCTTTGGTCTCGATCACCGCGCCCGAGAGGATGTGGGCGCCAATCTCAGAACCCTTCTCAACGACGCAGACAGAGAGGTCGTGGCCTTGTTTGCTGCTCTGATCCATCAGTCTGATGGCCGTGCTCAGACCGGACGGACCGCCACCGACGATGACCACGTCGAATTCCATCACTTCCCGGTCCATCGAGTCTCCTCCTTTTGCATATTTCCCGCTCGTTCTGATCGAATTTTCCGTCAATGCTTATAACATAAGCCCCCGAGCGCGTTGTCGCAAAATCATTGACGCAATTCCGCTTTTCCCGGCCCGCTCCAGGCCCGCCAGCGCATGCGCGTTCGCAGGGGGGCCAATTGAGCGTGGCTGTGTTAGTTTCGAAAGATGACAAGCCAGCGAAACCGTTCCTCTCTCGGAGTTTCCGGTGCTGCACTGATGCAGTGGTATCTCGATGCTGGTGTCGACGAGACGACCGGCGAGGCTCCGATCAATCGTTTTGTTCCACCCGCACCTGCCGATGTCGCAGCACCGACGGCGCAGGCGGTGTCGTCCGCGCGGGCTGCTGACGCAGCGGCAGGAGCGGCAGGTGCGGAGCAGGGTCGTGCCGGCGGCGGCGGACGGGCGCCGGAAAGGCCGGCGCGGCCGAAGCCCGTATCGTTGCCCTCGTTATTGCCGGAGGAGAAGCTGGTCCGGCACGCAGTCTCGCTTGCGGCGGCCGCTAAGAGCCTGAGCGACCTCAAAGACGCGGTGGCATCGTTCGACGGCTGCCCGCTGAAACGGACAGCAACCAATCTGGTGTTCAGCCGCGGCAATCCGTCTGCGCGTATCGTCTTGATCGGCGAGGCGCCGGGTGCCGAGGAAGACCGGCAGGGGTTGCCTTTTGTCGGCCCAAGCGGCCGGCTTCTCGACCGGATGCTGGCTTCCATCGGTCTCACCGCGAACGACGTGTTCATCTCCAACACGGTGTTCTGGCGGCCGCCCGGCAACCGCGTTCCGACATCGAGCGAGACGGCAGCTTGCATGCCGTTCCTGCAGCGCATGCTGGAGTTGATCGATCCCGACGTTCTGGTGGCGCTGGGAGGTCCGGCAGCAGCGGCGTTGCTGGGCCGCGCCGAGAGTGTCGGCAAGCTGCGAGGGCGTTGGTTCCCTTATCAAAGCCCCGGCCTCAGCCGGCCGCTGGCGACGACCGCCACCTTCCATCCGGCCTATCTGCTCCGCTCGCCGGCACAAAAGCGCCTTGTCTGGCGCGACCTGCTGGCGATCAAGAGAAAGCTGATGGACATGAACGCGCAACGTGAGCTGGCGCCATGAGCAAGATCGAGGGGACCCGGCCGTTTCTTTCCCTCAATATCGCGGTGATGACCGTCTCGGACTCACGGACTGAACAGACCGATCGCTCGGGGCAGGTGCTGGTCGATCGTATCATCGCCGCCGGCCATCGCGTCGCCGATCGCTGCATCGTGCCTGACGAGGTCGATCAAATCGTAGGCCGGCTTCAGGCGTGGATTGCTGCCGCCAATGTCGATGTCGTCGTCACCACCGGCGGGACCGGCATCACTGGGCGCGATGTGACGCCGGAAGCCATTCGCTCCGTCATCGACAAGGAGATCCCGGGCTTCGGGGAATTGTTTCGGTGGATCAGTTACCAGAAGATCAGAACATCGACGATCCAATCGCGCGCGCTCGCCGGTGTCGCCGGCGGCACCTACATCTTTGCCGTTCCCGGCTCGATCGGCGCATGCAAGGACGCCTGGGACGAAATTCTGGTTCATCAGCTCGATTCCCGACATCTGCCCTGCAACTTCGTCGAGCTGATGCCGCGGTTGAAGGAGCACCTCGGGTAGGCGTTGATCCCTACCGCAGTGTTACACCGCGCCTTCGTGAACCGCAGAACGTGCGCGGCGGCACGCTCTCGTTGCGCCGTTACGTCTGCGCGTAACGGACGGCGATCTCTTCCATGCGTCCCATCGCGGTGCGGATGGTCTGCTTCTGCTGCTCGAACTCGTGCACTTTTTGCGCCCATTCATGGGCAGAATGTTGATGGCCACGACTGATGGCTTGCTGGTGCAGCCTTTTCATCAGCGCGCCGCGTTCCTCCAAGGCCCGCAAGGCCGTCCCCAGTGCGCGCCGAAGATCCTCATCAAGTGCAACATTCATCAGTTCGCCGGTGTAGGCATGGCCGACGTGGCACCGATAGCGGAGCAGATCGCCCTCTTCCACCTCCCACATGACGCCACCGCAATCCGGACAGGATAAAACCGAGCGTCGGCCGATGCGGTCGATCTCCTTCATGCTTGAATACCCATTCTTTGCCACTTCGATCTCGTAGTGGAGGGTGTCCGGCAACGGTTTTGGATTGTCCGCCGGCATCTCGACCAGACGCTGCACCAGGGCCGGCAGATCCTCCAATGTGACGACATGATCGGGTTCGGACTGACTGAGTGCGCTGGCCGGCATTTCCGGAAACGCAGCGTCATTTGGGTCTTGCACAACAGTAATTCCGCCGCATTGCTTGAGCGCCCATAAGCCCGAGGCGCCGTCATACAGTGCGCCGGTCAAGACGGCGCCGATCGCCCGGAATCCGCAACAGGCGGCGAGCGAGCGCAACATCGGGTCGATCGCAGGGCGGGCATGGTTTTCGCGCGGTCCTGCCCCCAGCGACAGCGTGCCGCCATTGACGAGCAGATGATGCCGGGCTGGCGCGAGATAGATGCGACCTTTTTCCAGGCTTTCGCCATCTGTCGCGAAGGTGGCAGGCAAAGGCCCGGAGCGGCTGAGGATGGTGTCGAGTTCCGAGCGGAAATGACTGGAGAGATGAAACGTAATCAGGACCGCCGCCTGCAGGTCCCAGGGGAAGCGGCTGGCGAGAAACCGGAGAGCCTCCAAGCCGCCTGCGGACGTGCCAATGGCCAGTAGATCCCGATTGGCCATCTTACCCTCCGCTGACGATGCCTAGCGGAAGGAACCCTTCCGCTTGCGAAAGAGTTCCTTCTTGTCATGCTTAAACGCCTACGAACGGAGCCGGTTATGATCTATCGTCGGTCCCGGCAGGTTCATGTGTCAGCAGGCGTGATCGCAACAGGAGGGCGCTATGGCGGGTGCGGACCACAGCTCGCAGGAGGCGCGCCAGCCCGCAAATTCGGAGCAGAGCGACGAGAAGCCGGTCATTGTCGGCATCGGCGCATCGGCCGGCGGAATCCCGGCATTGAAGGCTTTTTTCGAGGCCCTACCTGGAAATGCCGGGGCGAGCTTTGTCGTCATTGTCCATCTCGATCCGGAAGGCCACAGCGATCTGTCGGCGATCCTTGCGGCGTGGACATCGATGCCGGTGGTGGCTGTGGAAGGAACCGTGACGCTCCGCACCAATCATGTTTACGTGATTCCGCCGGACCGTCGTCTCGACATCACCGACCATGAAATTTCCGCCATCGAGTTCGAGGAGCCACGCGGTCGGCGCGCACCGATCGACCTGTTCTTCCGATCCCTGGCCCACTGCCATGGCGATGGCTTTGCCGTCATCCTGACCGGCGCCGGCTCCGACGGCGCGATCGGCGTCAAAGCAGTCAAGGAGGCCGGCGGAATCATCTTCGTTCAGGATCCGGGCGAGGCCGAGCATTCGTCGATGCCCTATAACGCGATTGCGACCGGCGTTGCCGATTTTATTCTGCCGGTACGCGACATTGCCGCGCGTCTCGTCGAAATGATCAACAACAACAGACTGACCTCGGAGGTTGAAGCGTCCGACCTCGACGAGGACTCCCTGTACCGCATCCTTGCCCATCTGCGGATCCGGACAGGGCACGATTTCTCGAAGTACAAGCGCTCGACCGTCCTGCGCCGAATTGCGCGCCGCATGCAGGTGACACGGACCGGCAATCTCAAGGCTTATCATGATTTCTGTCGTGACAATACCGAGGAGGCGCAGGCGCTGCTCTCGGATCTGTTGATTTCGGTGACGATGTTTTTTCGTGACAGCGGCACCTTCGAGGTCCTGAAGGCGCGCGTGCTTCCGCAGTTATTCGCGGCAAAGGGTCCGAGTGATTCGGTGCGGGTTTGGGTTCCGGGCTGCGCCACAGGCGAGGAGGCGTACACGATCGCCATTCTGCTTATGGAGGAAGCGGCACGCCACGACGTTCGGCCGGCGATCCAGGTGTTCGGCTCCGATCTTGACGGGATGGCGCTGGTATCGGCGCGTGAGGGGCGTTTTCATGCCACCATCGCCGCCGATGTCAGTGAAGAGCGTCTGCGCCGTTTCTTTATCCGCGAAGGGCAGGGGTATCGCGTGCGCCAGGAGTTGCGCGACATCGTTCTGTTCGCCAGCCACAGCATTCTCAAGGACCCTCCGTTCTCGCGAATCGATCTGATCTCGTGCCGCAACGTCCTCATCTATCTCGATCGGGAATTGCAGGAGCAAGTCTGCCAAACCTTTTACTACGCCCTCAATCCCGGCGGCTTCCTGCTCCTCGGCTCATCGGAGAGTGCAGACAGTCCCCCCGGGCTGTTTACAAGCATCGATCGGAGTGCCCGCATCTACCAGTCCACTACTCACCCCGGCGACAAGCCCCGGTTGTTGCCACGATTGCTGGGGATCCCCGGCCTGCACGAGCCGGTGGTGCCGGGCGGGCGGCCGCCCGCTCCCAGCGCCGCGCTGAATGAGGCCATCTTCCATCGGCAAGCGCTCGAAAAGCTGGCGCCCCCCAGTATTATTGTCGACGACTCCCATCGTGTGCTCCACCTTTCCGACAATGCCGGTCGCTATCTGCAGCCGTCCGGCGGGCCGTTGAGCCACGATATCATTGAACTCGTGCGGCCGGAGCTGCGATTCGATCTGCGCAACGCGCTGGAGCGTGCATTTGAGCGAAATGAGTCGACGCTGAGCCTGCCGATCCTCGTCCGCTTCAACGGTGCGCCGCACCGGGTGCACCTCCAGGTCAAACCGGCCGATGAGGACGCGGCATCCCAACGCCGCACCGCGGTCGTGATGTTGATCGAAGGCGAGGCCACCGATGAGACCCTGATGTCTCTTGACGAGCAACAGGTAACCAACGAAACCGTACGCCGTCTCACCCAGGAACTCGAGCTCACGCAGACCCGGCTGAGGACGGTGCGGGAGGAGTCGGAAAGCGCCAACGAAGAGCTGCGCGCGGCGAACGAGGAACTTCAGTCGATCAACGAAGAGTACCGCTCGACATCGGAGGAGCTTGAAACCAGCAGAGAGGAATTGCAGTCCATCAACGAGGAGCTGCAAACCGTCAATGCCGAGCTCAAGCTGAAGCTGGAAGCGATCTCCCGCGCGCACAGCGACTTGCAGAACCTGATGGCGGCGACCGATTTCAGCACCTTGTTCCTTGATCCAGATCTCCGCATCAAACGCTTCACCGACCAGGTCACCAAGCTGTTCAGCATTACGCCCAGCGACGAGGGGCGTCCGATCACGGATTTCGCCCATCAGCTCGAGTACGACGACCTGATCGAAGATGCGCGGGCGGTTTTGTCCGAATTCCGCTTGGTCCGCCGCGAAATTCGCAGCCGCGATGACCGTTGGTACGACGTCCGGCTGCGCCCCTACCGCACCATCGACGACCGCATTGACGGTGTCGTGATCACGTTCATCGACATCACCGAGCGCCGGCAGACGGAAGAGGCGCTGCGGGAAAGCGAGAAACAGCTGCGGCAACAAAAGCGTCTCGTCGAGCTCTCGCACGACCCGATCTTCATCTGGGAGCTGGATGCCGGCATCATCGAATGGAATCGCGGCTGTGAGGAATTGTACGGCTATACCCGTGAGGAGGCGCTCGGCAAAGGCAAGGAGCAGTTGTTGCGAACGGAGGTCCCCGACTCGACGTTTGCCGAGCTGAAGGCGAAGCTGATCGCCGAGGGCGCCTGGACAGGTGAACTGAAGCAACGAACCAAGGACGGCCGGCTTCTGACGGTGGAGAGCCGTCTTCACCTGGAAACGTTCGACGGCTTGCGGCTGGTCCTCGAGAGCACCAGGGACATCACCGAGCGCAAGGCGTTTGAAGACCGCCAGCGCCTGCTCCTCAGCGAACTCGCACACCGGGTGAGGAATACGCTGACAGTGGTCCGGTCCCTCGCTCAACAGACCCTGCGCACCAGTCATTCCAACGAGGAGTTTCTCGAACATTTTCAAGGGCGTCTCGCGGCGCTGGCAGGTGCCCACAGCCTGCTCATCAATTCCAACTGGATGGGCGCCGATCTGGCGTCGCTCGTCCGCACGCAGCTCGAGGCGTATACGGCCGAGGGTTCAAACCGCCTGCAGATCGAGGGCGAGCCGGTGTTGCTGCCTGCGGACCTTGCCACTCCGTTCGGCTTGGTCTTGCACGAGTTGGCCGCCAATGCCGCCAAGTACGGTGCTCTTTCGTCGCCCCAGGGAATCATTCAGCTCAGCTGGGCGATCGACCGGTGGAACAATGAGCCGCTTCTGAGCGTTGTCTGGCGTGAGAGAGGCGGTCCCCGGGTCGGATCGCCTGCTCACGAGGGCTTCGGGACGAAGTTGATCGAGCACGGCATTCCAGGGGCGCTCGTGACTCGGTCGTTTCCAGCCGAGGGGCTGGAGTGCAAAATTCAGTTACCCCTAGCGGAGGCCGCAAATGAGGGAGGAGCCGGGCAAGATTGAGGCGGCGCCCGCGCTGACAGATGCGCGTGTCCTTATCGTCGAGGACGATTTCCTGATCTCGATGGAACTGGAGGCCGTTCTGGAGGACGCCGGAGCCGACATTGTCGGTCTCTGCCGTACCGTGAGCGAGGCGCTTGCCGTCGTCGACAGGCACGCGCTGGCGATTGCGATTCTCGATGTCCGGCTTGGGCGCGAACTGGTCACGCCGGTTGCCCGCCGGCTCGCCGAAAGGGGCATTCCCTTCGTTTTCTATACCGGCCAAGTCGACATTGTTTCGCTCCAGGCCGAATGGCCAGGATATCCGATCATCCAGAAACCTGCTCACCCGAACACGATCGTCCGGGTGTTGGGGAATCAATTGCGGCATTGACGATAGGCGTCGGTCATGATGCCGCGAGGGAAGGAGCATCTTGATTCATGTGCTGTCCGTCGTGATCATGGATTTGTGCGCTGCCGGACACTAGTTTAGAAGCCGGTATCATCGGGAGGAGACGGCTGAACGGGCCGAGGAAGAGGTTAGAAAATGTTTACGGTGCGTCAGGCCAAATATCAAATCGGGCAGATCGTTCGCCATCGGGTCTATCCGTTCCGCGGCGTTATTTTCGACGTCGATCCGGAGTTTGCCAACACCGAAGAGTGGTGGTTGTCGATTCCTGAGGACGTGCGTCCGCATAAGGATCAACCCTACTACCACCTCCTCGCCGAGAATGAGGAAACCAGTTACGTCGCCTATGTCTCGGAGCAGAATCTGCTTCCCGATGCGAGCGGCAAGCCGGTCGGGCATCCGCAGGTGAGTGAGATGTTCAGCGGCATCGTGGAGGGACGATACGTCGCGCGGCATCGGCCGGTGAACTGAAGCGACACGGTTTGCCGTCTCCGCGCTTCGCGAGGGGCGGCTGATGTCGATATGATTATCACGAGCCGCATCGCGATCCACAAGGCTCCCGGGGTTCAAAGGCGGGGCCGATAGCCCCTCGCGGGTTGCGTCGTCGGCTTTCCTTTCTGGCAACGACGAGCGGCGAGGGATCGTTTTGCCGGATGCTTTTTCTCAGAAGTTCCGGCAGGCGTGCCGCCAGCGGTCGAGATCGGCTCCGGTATCGATATCCTGCAGGCATTCCAGGAGGGCAACGTCGCTCGGCGGCAGGTTTGCCGCCGTGTCCGCCAGCGCGGCCGATGTCGACCACCGCACCCCTGTGAAGATCCGGGGACAGCGAGGCCGGCGCCTGAGGCCGACCAGCCAGTAGCCGCCGTCGTGAGCCGGCCCGAATACGGCCTGATGGGACCCGAGCGCCCGGAACGCCTGCGCGATATGACGAGAACGGATACCGGGCACATCGGTGCCGACGATGAGGATCGGCCCGGGCGGCAGTGTCCTCATCACCCGCGCCATGCGCATGCCGAGATCGCCGTGTCCCTGCGGAAGCGGACGCCAGCCGCAGGACCACAGAGCCGTCTCGGCGATAGCGGAATCCGGCGTCACCGCGATCCATTTGCGCCAGCGGCCGCCTCCGTCCAGCTGCCTCAAGACGGATTGCAAGGTGGTTCGGTAGACCTGCCACGCCGCGACGGCGCCAATGTCCCGCGCCAGCCGGCTTTTCACCCGCCCGAGCCGCGGCGCTTTGACGAAGGCCACCAGGTGATTGTGAATCGTCATCGGCAGGGGACCGCTTGCATCATTCAGCCATAGAGACGCGCAATCACCCGCGGCGGGATCCCGAGCGTGTATAGGGATAGACACAGTGCGTTCCGCAAGGAACGGCGCAGGTATCCGTCCCGCCGGTAGCGCTCCGCCGATGTCTGCGCCGCGGGCGCAAGCATAACGAGGCGATGACGGCCGATGCGTCTTGCCAAGTCGACATCCTCCATCAATGGAATCGGACGGTAGCCGCCGAGCGTCCGGTAGAACTCCCGGCTGATCAGCAAGCCCTGATCGCCGTAAGGCAGGCCGAGGAGGCGGTTGCGCCAGAACACCGCAACCTCAAGCCGACGGGCGGCGGGTGTCTCGTCATCCAAGGCGAAACGGAAATAACCGGCGCGCCTGGCGTTGGACGGCGCGGCGATGAATTCGGTGGCTGCGGCGAACCATGTGTCGGCAAGTCGCGTGTCGGCGTGAAGGAACAACAGCCAGCCCCCACGCGCCGCCATTGCGCCCGCCGCCAGCTGCTGCCCCCGCCCTTTCGGCGCCGCGACGACATTGGCGCCGGCGGCTGAGGCAATCCGGCAAGTCTCGTCCGTCGAGCCGCCATCGACAACGATGAGATCTCGAACCGGCGACGTGGAAATGATGCTTGCCAGGGTGCCCTCCAGAACAGCCGCCGCGTTGTAGGTCGGGATGATGATCGTGAACATCGGCCTCGTCGTCGTCACGGGGTTCCGTCTCCAGCGTGGGCACGAGACGGCCGCTTGCCGCTCATCCCCAGTTTCCCGTGGTTTCCACATCGGCGCCGCGATAGAACGTGCGGATGCCGGATTTGCGGATCGAGCGGGAACTGGGCGGTTTGGTGGCAGGGACCGATGAGTCCGGTCGCGGCCCCTGGGCCGGTCCGGTGTTCGCCGCCGCCGTGATCCTCGAAGCTGGGCGTTTGCCGCGCGCGTTGCGCTACGGCATCAACGATTCCAAACAGATGTCGGCGGTGCGGCGCCGGGAGATGTTTGCGGCGCTGGCACCCTACGCCAGGATCGGCATCGGCCAGGCGTCGGTTGAAGAAATCGATCAGATCAATATCCTTCAGGCATCGCTGGTGGCGATGAGCCGGGCGGTCGAGAACCTCGGGGTCTGCCCCGACCACGTCATCGTCGACGGCAAGCATCCGCCGCGCCTTTCGTGCCCGGTGCGGTGCGTGGTCAAAGGGGATTCGCTGAGCCTGTCGGTGGCTGCCGCCTCGATTGTCGCCAAAGTGACTCGGGATCGCATGATGACCGAACTGGCCCGCGCCTTTCCCGGTTATGGATGGGACCATAATTTCGGCTACGGGACCGCGGAGCATCAGGCGGCGCTCGAAACGATCGGCGCAACACGGCATCATCGCCGCAGTTTCGCTCCGGTGCTGAGAGTGTTGCAGATCCACGGTCGGCTCGCTGCGTGTCGGTCCGAGACAAAATATGGCCGGCCGTCGAGATCCCGCTGACGTGGCGACAAGCGAGCCCCGCGCGGAATTGTCTGCAGACGTTGCACGAGACTGCCGCCACGTCATCCTTGCCATTCTCTGACCGGTTCGGGCCGCGAATGCGCTTGGTGATGGGCATGGGCAATCCCCGCCGCGACTTGCTGTTGGCAATGGCGGGCAAGGGCCTTGCGATTTGGAAAATGCGCCGCGCGGACAGCCGAATGAAAGTGGAGCGCCACCTCGGCGCCGGGCAGACCGAGCATCCTGAGGAGATGGGGGATCAGCGTTCTGTCTCCATACCAGCAGTAGAGCGCCCGATTGGGGCCGATCAACGGCGTTCCGTCGACGGCGCGGGTGTAGGCGATCGAGATCGGCTGGACATGGACAGGAATCTCGGACAGAGGGATTTCGGAGATGCTGATGTCGATGATGTCAAACAGCGCTGCCTTGAATGGCGCGACCCCGCTTCCGTCGGTGCTGGTTCCTTCCGGAAAAATCAGCAGGTTGCTTCCGGCAGTGAGGCGTGCGCGGACCTGTTGGCGGTGCGCCCGGGCCTCGGTCACCCGGCGGGAGACGAAAATCGTGCCGGTCAAGCGTGCGATCATGCCGAACAACGGCCACTGCGCCACCTCGCCTTTTGCCACGTAGGCCCCGTCGAGGTAACGGGACAACACTGCGATATCGAGATAGGAGACATGATTGGAAACGTAGAGCATCGGCGAAGTCGTTGATGGCGTGCCGATGATCCGCACGCGCAGACCGGCCAGTTTGCAAACAATATGGCACCACAGAATCTGAATGGGACGCCGCCAGCCCCGGGCGGGGCCGAGGCAAAGCGCATAAGCCGGGATCAAGACAGCGTTGGCGAGCAGAAACAACAGGGCAGCGGCTGCGCTTCGCAGGATCGAGACGCGCATCGTGACCGGTGCGCTACGCCAGGGATGGAAGAGGCTTTGGCCGCCGGTAGTGTCGATCGTATTTCTTGGTGATCATGTCCGTCTTCACGATCATGCACACATCTGTCGTGTTGAACTGCCGGTCGATCACGGCCCCATCGCCGACGCCGCCGCCGACCCGCAGGTAGCCCTTGATCAGCGGAGGCAGGGCACAAAGGGCGGTGGCTACGTCGATCTCCGCCTGGGGGATCCGGTTCATCGCGACGTAATGATGCGCATGCGCCCGCGGCTGCAGCGCAGGCGGCGCCGGATGGTAATAATGGAGATAGGAAAGGGACGAAGCCAAGGCGTCGGGCGCCGTACCTGGAAAGCTCGCGCATCCGAACAACACGGCGATGTCATGGTGAATGACATAGCGCGCCAATCCCAGCCACAGAAGCTGCATCACGCCGCGGCCGCGATAGGCCGCATCGACGCAGGAGCGACCGAGTTCGACCACCTCGCCGGTGTAACACAGCAATGGGCCGAGATCGTATTCCTGCTCCGTGTAGAACCTGCCGTGCTGCAACGCCTTGGCGCGGCGCAGCAACCGATAGGTGCCGACGACACGAGGCAACGCGGTGCCTGTTTCGACGTCAATGACGAGGAGGTGATCACAGACGGCATCGAATTCATCGAAGTCGAGACGCCGCGCCTTTACCTCTGGACGGGGCGTCGCGTTCATCTCTTCAAAGAAGATGCGATAGCGCAGTGCTTCCGCCGCCTCGATTTCCATCGGCGACCTTGCAAGCCGAACTTCGAAATTGCTGAAGTTGATCGGCTCTAGCTCGGACTTCTGCCTCGCTTCAAGCAGCGGCATGACAACCTTGATCGGTGCCTTCAACAATTTCTGGTCGATCGCGCAGCATCAGGTATCGCAGAACGCCCCCGCCGCATCAAGTAGATTTCTAACTTAAGGACGCGAAAGGGTAAGAAATGACAAATGAATACAATGCTGTATGACAGATTTGTGGCACCGGACACCGTGGATTCGAAAAGGTAACCAGAAGTTTTTGACGGGGAGACGGTATGATTGTGCGATGTCCATTTCCAATCCGGTGCGTGAGATCGGCTGACGATCTCAGCGCCACGGTGGCGCTATTCAAGGCTTACGCCGCGTCTCTCGACATCGATCTCTCGTTCCAAGGCTTCCATGACGAGTTGGCGGCGATGCCGGGTGAATACGCTCCCCCGCGCGGGGAACTGCTGCTTGCCCGTGATTCCGGCGGCGCGCCGCTTGGATGCGTGGGCCTGAGACCGCTGCCTGCCGCTCGCTGCTGCGAGATGAAGCGGCTCTTCGTCCTGCCTCACGGACGGGGGTTCGGCCTCGGCCAGGCGTTGATCGGCGCGATCATTACCGAAGCGAAACGGATCGGATATCGAGAGATCCGGCTCGATACCTTGCCGCGCATGGCGGAAGCGAACGTTCTATACGCGCGTGCAGGCTTTACCCCGACGGAGCCCTATTACGAAACCCCTATTGCGGACACGATCTTTCTGGCGAAGCGGCTCGCCACCTGATCCCGGCGAACGGTTGCCGCCGGCTGGAGGGCGCCCCGAGCCGCATCGGATCGAAAGTGCGCGCGCCCGGATGCGGGGCTAGCGGGTCGGCACCGGCTCGGGCCCGGAATAGTCGTAGAAGCCGCGACCCACTTTCCGCCCAAGCCAGCCTGCTTCCACGTACTTGACCAGCAGCGGGCAGGGGCGGTACTTGGTATCCGCCAGCCCTTCATGCAGGTTGTGCATGGCCAAAAGGCAGGTATCGAGCCCGATGAAGTCGGCCAGTTCCAGCGGCCCCATCGGATGGTGGGTACCGAGCCGCATGGCTTTGTCGATGCTCTCGACGGAGCCGACCCCTTCGTAGAGCGCATAGACCGCCTCGTTGATCATCGGCATCAGAATGCGGTGAACGATGAACGCCGGAAAATCCTCGGCGCTGATCGGCGTCTTGCGCAACGAGCTGACGAATTGCCGTACGGTTCGGTAAGTCTCTTCCCCCGTGGCAATTCCGCGGATCAGTTCCACCAGCTCCATTTTCGGCACCGGGTTCATGAAGTGGGTGCCGAGGAACTTGTCCGGCCGCCGTGTCGAAGCCGCGAGGCGGGTCACCGAAACCGTCGAGGTCATGGTTGTGATGATGGCTTCGGCCGGAAGCACGTCGCAGAGCTTACGGAAGATCTCTCGTTTGATTGTTTCATCTTCAACCGCGGCTTCGATCACCAGCTGGCAATCGCGGAAGCCTTCATAGCCGAGGCCGGTGACAATTCGCTTCTTCGCCGCTTTGGCTTCGGCGATCGACAGCCGCTCCTTCTGGGTGGCACGCTCGAGATCCTCGTCGATGCGCGCCAGCGCGCTGTCCAGGCGTTCTTCGTTGATGTCAATGAGATAGACGTTATAGCCGGCAAGGCTGCACACTTCGGCGACGCCGGCGCCCATCCAACCCGCGCCGACGATGCCCACTTTGGTGATCTCCATCAGCCTTACGTGCTCCGCCCTTTGGCCCGCCCGCCTGCGTCAACCCCTGCCGGCTGCTGCTGACTACTTCTCCAGTTCGCTCTCCAGCTCGGGCAACGCCTGGAACAGGTCCGCCACGAGGCCATAGTCCGCGACCTGGAAGATCGGCGCTTCCTCGTCCTTGTTGATCGCGACGATCACCCGGCTGTCCTTCATTCCGGCCAGATGCTGAATCGCGCCTGAAATGCCGACAGCAATGTAAAGATCCGGGGCAACCACCTTGCCGGTTTGGCCGACCTGGTAATCGTTCGGAGCATAACCGGCATCGACGGCCGCGCGGGAGGCCCCGACCGCAGCGCCGAGCCTGTCGGCTACTTTCTCCAGCAAATGGAAGTTCTCGCTGTTTTGCATGCCACGGCCGCCGGAAATAACCACCCGGGCCGCCGTCAGCTCCGGCCGTTCGCTCTGGGTCAACTCTTGTCCGACAAAGCTGGAAAGATCAGGATTTTCTGCCGCCTCGACCTCCTCGATGGAGGCGCTGCCGCCCTCGGACGCGGCCTTCTCAAAAGCGGTGGCTCTCACCGTCAGCACCTTGGTCGCATCCACCGACTGCACCGTCGCCAGGGCGTTGCCGGCATAGATCGGCCTGACGAAGGTGTCTTCGGACTCGATCGCGCTGACGTCAGACAGCATGGCGACATCGAGCAGCGCCGCGACCCGGGGCATGAAGTTCTTGCCGAACGTTGTTGCGGGCGCCAGCAGATGGCTGTAGTCCGGCGCGAGTCGCACGATCAAAAGCGCCATCTGTTCCGCCAGCGGGTGCGAATACACTTCGGAATCAACGAGAAGCACCTTGCTGACGCCAGCCACCTGCCCGGCATTCTCCGCTGCCGCGCGGCAGCCGCTGCCGGCGACGAGCACGTTGATGTCGCCACCGAGACACCTTGCGGCGGTAATGGTGCTGAGCGTGGCCGGTTTCAGGGTTTGATTGTCATGTTCGGCAACAACGAGAACGCTCATCAGATGACCTTTGCTTCATTGCGCAGCTTGTCGACCAGTTCGGCAACGCTGCCGACTTTGATCCCGGCTTCGCGCTGGGGCGGTTCCTCAACCTTGAGAATTTTCAGCCTTGGCGTCACATCGACACCGAGCTCGTCCAACTTGATCGTCTCGATCGGTTTCTTCTTCGCCTTCATGATATTGGGAAGAGAAGCGTAGCGGGGCGTGTTGAGCCGAAGATCGGCGGTCATCACCGCAGGAAGCTTGACTTCCACCGTCTCAAGGCCGCCATCGATTTCCCGAACGACCTGGGCGCCGGCATCGGCGATGGTGATCTTTGAGGCAAAGGCGCCTTGAGCCCAGCCGAGCAGTGCGGCGAGCATCTGGCCGGTCTGATTGGAATCGTCGTCAATGGCCTGCTTGCCGAGAAAGACGAGCGTCGGTTGCTCCTTCTCGACGATGGCCTTGAGCACCTTCGCGACCGCCAACGGTTGCAGATCAACGTCAGACTGCACCAGGATTCCGCGATCCGCACCCATCGCCAGAGCCGTGCGGATTGTCTCTTGGCTCTGCGTCGGGCCGGCCGAAACGACGACAACCTCCGAAGCCGTTCCGCCCTCCTTCAGCCGGATCGCTTCCTCGACGGCGATTTCGTCGAACGGGTTCATGGACATCTTGACGTTGGCGGTCTCGACGCCCGAATTGTCGGCCTTGACCCTGATTTTGACGTTGTAATCAATGACTCGTTTAACCGCGACCAGAACTTTCATGAATGCCCCGCCATTGCTTCCGGACATGAGCCGAACGAGCCGGAGGGCCCGCCGGTCTTTTGGGCAAGCGACGGAAGAAAAACAAGAATTCCATCGCATGTGCGCTATCGTTCTCGCACACTAAGATGAGGCGATGCCAAGGTCAAGTGGAGCAGCCACTCAGGATTGTCGTGCGGCAAAGGGATGGTTATTGACCCAATTGGGGGTAAACAACACGTTCTTGATGGCAAAAATGAGAGTAATGGAGGAAGGTCCCCTTTTTTGCTCCGAACTTGCCACGAAAATGCCTCAATTGGGCTTGACGTTCTGGAACGGCATTGGCAGCCCGCAGGGAGGTCGAGCCGACATTCGCAATTCAAGGCTGAATAAACTTACGGAGGATAAGATCCATGCGTATTCGGGGGACTTTGTTTGCAGTGCCGTTGTTGCTGGCGACCACGGCCGTTTATGCTGCGGAGTATGGCTCACCGGAAGAAGCCAAGGCGATGCTGGAGAGCACCGTCGAGCAGTTGAAGGCCGATAAGGAAGGGACGATCGCGAAGATCAACCAAGGTGAATTCACGGACAGAGATCTTTATCCCTATTGCGCCGGCGAGGACGGCATGTTCACCGCGCATCCGAACGAGCAGGTTCGGGCAATGAACCTGAAGGAGCTGGAAGACAAAGCAGGCAAGGCGTTCGGCGCAGAGATCTTTGAGAAAGCCGAAGAGGGAGACATTGCCGAGGTCGAATACATGTGGCCCCGGCCCGGTGAAGAAGATCCCGTTGAAAAGGTTGCCTACGTGACCAAGGTCGACGATCAAGTCTGCGGCGTCGGGTATTACAAGGAATAGAAATAAAAGGAATAAAATAAAGAAAAGAAACAGCATGGTTTGGCCCCGCCCTCGCGCGGGGCCATTTTGTTATGGCAGGGTGGGGGATCACGGTCCGCCGCGGAACGGGTGGTACCGATGGCTGCTGCCTTGCGCGGCTCAGGGAGGGCGGTACCCCTCGATCCTGCCCTGAACCAGGTCCTTGACCGTCAGTTGTTGCAGAGCGTGTCCGACCGCCTCGTCCAGCAGGTGCTCGAGGTGCTCGACAATCGGATCTTTGCCAAGGCCGACGACATTTAAGGGGCCTTCTTCTGCCCGTCGGACCGCATCCAATACCGCCTTGATCGGAATTGTCTCCAGGGGGCGAGCAGGGAGATAGAACGGCGGCTTGTCCGCCGTGCGGCGCATCAACCCCGCTCTCTCCAATGCATCGAGGAGCGAAGCCACGATGTCGCGCGGAACCTTCAACCGCTTCGCCAGCCGCTCCAGTGTCCAGGGGTCTTCCTCCCCGTAGTAGCTGCGGCCGATCAGCGTGGCGAGCGTGAGCGCGATCCGTTCCTTGAGCCTGTTACTCAGCCCGAGAGCAGCTTCACGCTGCGTCACGTAGTCGGGATGCTGATGGTAGAAGGCGATCGTGCCGCCGATCAACAGGATCAGCCAGTTCACGTAGAGCCAGATCATGAACACGATGAGGGTGGCGAAGGCCGAATAGATCGCGGCGTAGTTGGCCGAGTCAGCGATGAAGCCCGTGAAGATGAAGCCGGCCGAAGACCACAGAATGCCGGCGGCGAGGCCGCCGGTCAGCGCCGAGCTCAGCCGCACCTTGGTGTTCGGCATGAACACGTAAATGAAGGTGAAGGCAGCGACGACCAGCACGTAGGGCAACAGGCTGGCGCCAACGGCAATGAGACTGCCGATCGGTTCGGTACTGGCGATCTGCTTGATGATCGGGGTGGCGGTGATGGTGGCGGTCGCGCCGAGCGCGCTGAACACCAGCACGGGCCCGATCAACACCACGCTGAGGTAGTCGCTGAAGCGCCTCGCCATCGAGCGCTCCTGGGTCACATGCCAGATCCGGTTGAAGGCACTTTCGATTTTCTGCATCAGCGTTACGACGGTGTAGAGCAGAAACGCCAGTCCTACGCCACCGAGCACGCCAATGCTGACATTGTCGACAAATTGGATGATACGGGCAACGATTTCGGCGCTTTTTTCCGGACCAAGAGGCTCCAGAGCCTCTTTCAGCAGCGGCTCCAGTTGATGCTGGACGCCGAACCCGGCCAGCACGGAAAAGCTGATGGCGAGCAGCGGAACGAGAGACAGGAGCGTGGTGTAGACAAGGCTCATCGCCTGGAGCGTCAACTGGCCCTCGCGAACGTCCCTCACGGTGACGTAACCCACCCGGAGCGCGGCGAGCAGGCGCTTCTTCCAGCGCGGGGTGGGAGGCGCAGGCTCCTGCCACAGGCGGGCAACGATCCGGGTGTTCAGGCCCACGTGTTCCGATCCGAATGCGGCGGTGGCCGCCTGCCGACCACACGTCCGGTCTCAGACGAGGCCATAGCCGAATGCCAGCAGGATGGCACCGAGGATGATCCGATAGATGATGAAGGGCGCGAACGTCGCGCGCCGTAACCACGCCATCATCAAGGCGATCGCCACCAGGGCCGTTGCAAACGATAAAACGACCGCCGTCAACACGGATCCGGTCAGGATGGCGTCCTGCTGTTGGTACACGACGAACGCCTCAAACACGCCGGCCGCGATCAGCGTCGGTATCGACATCAGCAATGCAAAGCGCGCCGCCTCTTCACGGGCCATCCCCAGCGCCCGACCAGCGGTCATGGTGACGCCGGAGCGGCTGACGCCGGGGACCAGGGCGAGCGCCTGAGCTACGCCGATCATCAGGGCCCCTGGCAGGCGCAGGCTGCCGATGGTGCCGATCGTGCCACCCACCCGATCGGCAGCGTAGAGAACGATTGCGAATACAAAGGTGGTCCAGCCGATCACCTTGATGTCGCGGATGTCTTGTAGATGTCCGTTGATCAGAAAGCCAACAATCACGACCGGGATTGTCGCAATGATGAGCAGGATGACGAGTCGGGTGTTGTCATTGCGTCGGCCCGAGAGGATGCCGACACAGCCGAGAGCCAAGGCGGACACGTCTCGCCAGAAGTAAAGCATCACGGCGAGCAACGTGCCGAAATGGACCGCGACATCAAGGACGATTCCCTGATCCGGCCAGCTGAAAACCAGCGGAACGAGGATGAGGTGCGCCGAGGAGCTGATGGGCAGAAACTCGGTAATGCCCTGAACTACGGCGAGAACAACGATGTGGAGGAGAGTCAATTGTGCACCATGCAATCAAAAGTGGTACTGCCAACACTGTGCCACGTTTGCTGCGCAGCGCAAAGATTCGATTGCCAGGGCGTTTAGAGCTTGTATTTTCTGTTGCCGAAACCGAGTTTCGGTGTGCCCGAATGGTGACCTGACTGCGGAGATTCGGGTATAACCCCCGCGCCTATCGAATGGCGTGCGGAGACGGCGACACTGGTGGTCTCAGGTGATCACCTGCCGTGAGATCTTGCTGCTTGAAGTCCTACAGAGATCGGACGATCGGGCGCTGCGCGGAACAAACGTCTTTAGGATTGGGATGCTGCGGATGAGCGAGTGCGGCTTGCCCCCAAAGCAGGGGCTGTACGACCCGAAGAACGAGCATGATGCCTGCGGTTTTGGGTTCGTGGCGGATATCAAGAATCGGAAGAGCCATGGCATCATCGAGCAGGGGCTGCAAATTCTCGTCAATCTGCGCCACCGCGGAGCGGTCGGTGCCGACCCTTTGGCCGGCGACGGCTCCGGCATTCTGGTGCAGCTTCCCGACCGGTTCCTCCGGGAGGAATGCGCGGCCGCCGGTTTTGATCTGCCTGAACCCGGCGCCTATGGCGTCGCGATGGTCTTTCTCCCGCGTGACGAACAGTCCCGCGCCCGGTGCTTCGATGTGTTTGCGCGGACGGTGGAAGAGGAAGGACAGAAGCTTCTCGGCTGGCGGGATGTTCCCACTGACAACTCCGTCCTCGGCTACAGCGTACGGCCGATCGAGCCGATCATCCGGCAGGCGTTCATTGCCCGCGGTCCTACCTGTACGGACGCCGATGCGTTCGAGCGCAAGCTTTTCGTCATTCGCAAGGTCATTCACCACGCGATCTGGGACGAGCGTCTGTCGCAGGCAGACTGGTTCTATATCGTGTCGATGTCGGCGCGAACGGTGACGTACAAGGGGATGATCCTGGCGGAGAACCTTTCGACGTATTATCCTGATCTTAAAGACCCCCGCCTGGAGTCGGCGTTGGCGCTGGTTCATCAGCGCTTCAGCACCAACACGTTTCCGGCCTGGAGGCTGGCGCATCCGTTTCGCTATCTGTGCCATAACGGCGAGATCAATACGCTGCGCGGCAACGTGAACTGGATGCATGCCCGCCGCCATTCGATGTGGTCGGCGCTGCTTGGCGACGACTTGCCGAAGCTGTGGCCGCTGATCGGCGACGGCATCTCGGACTCGGCAACGTTCGACAACGCGCTCGAGCTGTTGGTTGCCGGAGGCTATTCGCTCAGCCATGCGATGATGCTGATGATCCCGGAGGCCTGGGACGACAACCCGCTGATGAACGAGAAACGGCGGGCGTTTTACGAGTATCACGCGGCGCTGATGGAGCCGTGGGATGGACCGGCGGCGGTCGCCTTCACCGATGGGCGCCAGATTGGCGCCACGCTCGATCGAAACGGACTGCGACCGGCCCGCTGGATTCTCACCGACGATGGTCTCGCGGTGATGTCTTCAGAGGTTGGCGTTCTGGCGATTCCTGAGGAGAAGATCGTCAAAAAGTGGCGGCTGCAGCCGGGCAAGATGTTTCTGATCGATCTCGAACAGGGTCGGATCATCGAAGATGAAGAGCTGAAGGACCAGCTGGCGGCTTCGCGCCCCTATCAGCAGTGGCTGGATGCGACGCAGACAAAGGTCTCGAGCCTGCCGCCGGAAGTGGGGCCGATGGCGCCGGACCCGGAAACCCTGCTCGATCGCCAGCAGGCGTTCGGCTACACGCAGGAGGACGTGAAGTTCTTTCTGACGCCGATGGCCACCAGCGGCCAGGAGCCGGTCGGCTCGATGGGCCGCGATACGCCGCTTGCGGTCCTCTCGGATCGGCCGAAGCTGCTGTACGACTACTTCAAACAGTGCTTTGCCCAGGTCACCAATCCCCCGATCGACTCGATCCGGGAAGAGCTAGTGATGTCGCTGGTGACCCTGATCGGACCGAGGCCCAACCTGCTCGAACCGGAAGGGGCGGCGGGTCATCGCCGACTGGAGGCAAACCATCCAATTCTGTCCAACGTGGATCTCGAGCGGATCCGGCGGATCGAGAACCATCTGGACCGCGCTTTTCGCACGTACACCCTGGATATCTGCTATCGGGCCGAACAGGGTGCATCCGGAATGGAGGCGGCATTGCAGCGGATGCTGCAGGAAGCCGAACGTGCGGTGCGCGACGGCTATAACATCATCATTTTGTCGGATCGCGGTGTCGGCGCGGATCGCATTCCGGTCCCGGCGCTGTTGGCGACGGCGGGCGTCCACCATCACCTCATTCGCGAGGGCCTGCGAACGGAAGTGGGGCTGGTGGTGGAGACCGGCGAAGCGCGTCAGGTCCATGATTTCTGCCTGCTCGGCGGCTACGGCGCGGAGGCGATCAATCCCTACTTGGCCTTTGATACGATCTCCAGCCTGCGGCGGACGTTTCCTTCCGATCTGACCGAGGCGGAGGCCCACGCCCGCTACGTCAAGGCGTCCTGCAAGGCCATCCTCAAGGTGATGGCAAAGATGGGTATTTCAACCTTTCAGTCTTATTGCGGCGCGCAGATCTTCGATGCGGTCGGCCTCAGCAAGGAGTTCGTCGACAAGTACTTTTTCGGCACGCACACCGCGGTCGAAGGAATCGGACTTGCCGAGATTGCAGAAGAGACGGTCCGCCGCCACCGAGCCGCCTACGGCAACGATCCGACGCTCCGCCGTGCCCTCGATCCGGGCGGGGAGCTGGCCTTTCGCCTGCGCGGCGAGGAGCATGTCTGGAAGCCTGACACGGTGGCGTTGCTGCAGCACGCGGTCCGCTCCGGCGACTACAAGAAGTTCAGGGCATACACCACCAAGGTCGACAATCAGACGGCGAAGCTGAAGAACCTGCGGGGCCTGTTCGAGCTGAAAAAAGCGACGGAACCGGTGCCACTTGAGGAGGTCGAACCGGCATCGGAGATCGTCAAGCGGTTTGCCACCGGAGCGATGTCGTTCGGCTCCATCTCGTTCGAAGCTCACTCAACGCTGGCGATTGCGATGAACCGGCTTGGCGGCAAGTCGAATACGGGCGAGGGCGGCGAAGAGGCGGAACGATTCAAGCCCCTGCCCAACGGCGATTCGATGCGCTCGGCGATCAAGCAGGTGGCCTCGGGCCGGTTCGGCGTGAGCTCGGAATATCTCGTCAACGCCGACGATATCCAGATCAAGATGGCGCAGGGTGCCAAACCGGGCGAGGGAGGGCAGTTGCCCGGCCACAAGGTCGATGAAACGATCGCCCGGGTGCGGCATTCGACGCCTGGGGTTGGGTTGATCTCGCCGCCGCCGCACCATGACATCTATTCGATCGAGGATCTGGCGCAGCTGATCCACGATCTGAAGAACGTCAATCCGGAAGCGCGGATCAGCGTCAAGCTCGTCTCCGAGGTCGGCGTCGGGACCATCGCTGCCGGCGTTTCGAAAGCACATGCCGATCACGTGACCATTGCCGGGTTCGAAGGGGGCACGGGAGCGAGCCCGATCACGTCCATCCACCATGCCGGATCGCCCTGGGAGATCGGCCTTGCGGAGACCCATCAGACTCTGGTGCTCAACGATCTGCGCGGCCGGATCGCGGTTCAGGTGGACGGCGGGCTGCGAACCGGGCGCGATGTCGTCGTCGGTGCCCTTCTCGGGGCTGACGAGTTCGGCTTCTCCACTGCGGCGTTGATCTCGTCCGGCTGCATCATGATGCGCAAGTGTCACCTCAACACCTGTCCGGTGGGCGTGGCGACGCAGGACCCGGAATTGCGCAAGCGCTTCACCGGCCAGCCCGAGCACGTGATCAACTTCATGGTCTTCATTGCCGAGGAAGTGCGGGAGATCATGGCGGAGATGGGCTTCCGGTCGATTAACGAGATGATCGGCCGCTCGGACCGACTGGAGATGCGCCCGGCAATCCAGCACTGGAAGGCCAAGGGGCTCGACTTCTCGCGGCTGTTCTACGGCGTGGACGCCGCGCCCGGCGTCGCCCGCTACAACTGCGCCGGGCAGGATCACGGTCTCCAGCATGCCCTTGATCACACGTTGATCGAGCAGGCCAGGCCGGCTCTTGAATTGCGCCAGCCGGTGCAGATCGAAACGCCGATCCGCAACGTCAATCGCACCGTCGGCGCGATGCTGTCCGGAACGATTGCGCGCCGGTACGGCTTTGAGGGGCTTGCCGACGATACCGTGCATATCAAATGCGTCGGGACAGCAGGGCAGAGCTTCGGCGCGTTTCTGGCGAAAGGGGTGACGCTGGAGTTGGAGGGCGATGCCAACGATTATGTCGGCAAGGGGCTTTCCGGCGGCCGGGTGATCGTCTATCCCGCGAGGTCTAGCCCGATTGATCCGCGGAACAACATCATCATCGGCAACACGGTACTTTACGGCGCGATCGCCGGCGAGGCCTTCTTCCGAGGCGTGGCCGGCGAGCGATTCGCGGTTCGCAATTCGGGCGTTCATGCCGTGGTCGAAGGTGTCGGCGATCATGGCTGCGAGTACATGACCGGAGGCTGCGTCGTCGTCATCGGCAGCACCGGTCGCAATTTCGCGGCCGGCATGAGCGGCGGCATCGCTTACGTTCTCGATAGCGAAGGGACGTTCGAGCGCCGCTGCAACATGGCGATGGTGGACCTGGAGCCGATCCTCGAGGAAGACGATTTGCTGGAAATGTTCGGCCATCAGGGCGGTGATCTTGAAACACATGGGCGGGTTGAGATGATGCACGACATGAGTCGCTTCGACGCCCAGCGCATCCACATGCTGATCGAGAAGCACCACAAGTACACCGGTAGCAGGCAGGCGGCCGAGATCCTGGCCAACTGGAAACGCTACCTGCCGAGGTTCATCAAAGTGATGCCGGTCGACTATCGGCGCGCTCTCGCGCAGATGCAGGCGCCACGCAAGGCGACCGAACGTACCGGCGTCAGTGTCGCAGTGGGAATGTAGGACGATGGGCAAGCCAACAGGGTTCAAGGAAATCGCGCGCCGGGATCGGGCCTATGCGCCGATCGAGGAACGGGTCCGGCACTGGCACGAGTTCATCATCCCTCTCAACGAGGGCGAGCTCAGCCGTCAAGGGGCGCGATGCATGGATTGCGGCATTCCCTTTTGTCATGAAGGCTGCCCGGTCAACAACATCATTCCGGACTTCAACGATCTCGTCTATCAGCACCAGTGGCGCGAAGCGCTGAATGTATTGCATTCGACCAACAATTTTCCCGAGTTCACCGGCCGGATCTGTCCGGCGCCGTGCGAGGCTGCCTGCACGCTCAACATTTCCGACGATCCCGTCACCATCAAGACGATCGAATGCGCGATCATCGACAAGGGCTGGGAGGAAGGCTGGGTTGTTCCGGAAATTCCCGCTCACCGGACGGGCAAGCGCATCGCGGTGGTCGGCTCCGGACCGGCGGGGTTGGCATGTGCTCAGCAGCTGGCTCGCGCCGGCCACTGGGTTGTCGTTTTTGAGAAGCGCGATCGGATCGGCGGCCTGCTCCGGTACGGCATTCCCGACTTCAAGATGGAAAAGCATCTGATCGACCGGCGGATGGCACAGATGCAGGCCGAGGGCGTCGAGTTCCGCCCCAACACGCACGTCGGCATTCATGTCTCGCCGGTGCAACTTGTCGACGATTTCGATGCGGTGGTGCTCGCCGGCGGCGCCGAGGAGCCGCGCGATCTGCCGGTTCCGGGCCGGGAACTGATGGGCGTTCATTATGCAATGGATTTCCTCACTCAGCAGAATTGCCGGGTCGCGGGGCAGACGATCCCTGAGGACGAGCAGATTCTGGCGACCGGTATGGATGTCGTGGTGATCGGTGGCGGCGATACGGGCTCGGATTGTGTCGGCACCTCCGTTCGCCAGGGGGCACAGTCGGTGACCCAGCTGGAGATCATGCAGCGTCCTCCCGACCGCGAGGAAAAAGCGATGACGTGGCCGTACTGGCCTTTGAAGATGCGTACTTCCACGTCCCACGAGGAAGGGTGCATACGCGACTGGGCCGTCCGCACCACCAAGTTCACCGGCAGCAACGGTCGCGTCAACAAACTGCACTTGGTTCGTCTTGACTGGGTGAACGGCGACAACGGGGCTCCGAAGATACAGGAAATCGAGGGCACCGACTTTGCGATCAACGCCGATCTTGTCTTTCTCGCGATGGGCTTCATGCATCCCGTGCACGACTGGCTACTCAACGAACTTGAGGTCGAACTCGATGGCCGCGGCAACGTCCGTGCGGACACCGAGGCGGAGAGGGAGGCCTATCAGACCAATATCGAGAGCGTGTTTTCCTGCGGCGACATGCGGCGCGGCCAGTCGCTCGTCGTGTGGGCCATCCGCGAGGGACGGCAGTGTGCCCGCTCGGTCGATCAGTTTCTGATGGGGCACAGCGATCTGCCGCGCTGACGGCAATAAAGGGAACGAGGTTCGACAATGATCGTTTTCGACCTGCACTGCGGGCACGGGCACACCTTCGAGGAATGGTTCGCGAGTCGCGCGGAGTACGATGAGAAACGGGTTGCTCACGCGATCCCGTGTCCCGAGTGCGGAGACACCGAGGTAACCAAGGCGCTTTCCGCTCCGCGCATCAATGGCGGAGCCGCGGCGCCGGCGGCTATCGGACCGTGCGGGCTTCCCGCCTGCGGCACCGGGATGTGCCAGAACGCCTTTCCCCGCTAGCAGCGGCCGATGGGAGTTTGGCTGTTTGTCGGCGGTCTGAACGGCCTGCTCGCGGTGGCTGCGGGTGCCTACGGCTGGCATCGCCTGGGCGGCGACACCATGTTCGCGATGGCGTCGAGTTATCAAATGTATCACGCGCTGGCGCTGCTGGCGGTGGCGTGGCTGGCCTCCAAGCGGGCCGGGCGGGAAGCGGTGCCGGTCCATCTGGCGGGCGCGGCATTCATACTGGGGATTATCCTGTTTTCGGGGACCCTCTATGCGTTTGCCCTGACGGGACGGGTTGTCCTGGCGGGGGCGGCGCCGGTCGGCGGTCTGTTGCTGATGATCGGTTGGCTGACGATCGCCGCGCTCGGGTTGAGGGCGATGGTGCGGCGCTCATAGCGTTTTTTCCGTTTTTGTGGTAGGTGATCGAGGCTGGCGAATGAAGCGCATCCGTCGGCGTGCTGACGATTTCGTGGATGAGTTGGTGGATCGGCTGAAGAGAACGTTCGGATTACAGCCGTTCGCTGCGCTCCACGAGGGGAGATGAAGAAGCGGCGAGGGGGCTCGCATCCGTATGCTTCTCGATTATCGGACGCTGGAGGAGGGCGGCGGCATGGGGAAACGTTCTCGTTCGGCGGACCAGGTTTCCTTCCACACGTGAACACTCAAGTTGGTAAAGGCCCACGCGCACAGGTGGAACTGCGCCTGAAGCGAAGCGAAGAGATGCTTCGCTTGGCGCTGGAAGCGGCGGACCAGGGCGCCTGGGGATACGACATCGTCAACGACGAAGCGGTCTACGACGAAAAGGCGTGCCTGCTTTTCGGTCTGTCGGCGGACTCGCAGATGTATCGGTCCCGGATGATCCAGGACCTTGTTCACCCCGAGGATCGGGCGTACGTCGAGGCGGCCATCCATGCGGCGATGGACCCGGCGGGTGATGGGCGCCTGGATGTCGAACATCGTGTCGCCGATCCGAATCAGGTGACGCGCTGGCTGTCGATCTGCGGCCGTGCGCTGTTCGAGGGCGAGGGGACCACGCGCCGCCCGGTATGGATGCTTGGAACGGTGCGCGATGTGACCGACGCCCGTCGTGCGGACGCCGCCCTTCGACGAGAGCGGGAGGCGCTTCAGACGATCATCGACACCATTCCAGTGATGATCACCATGTATGATCCGGAGGTGAAGGTTCTGCTGCCCAACCGGGAGTTCGAGCGCCTGACCGGCTGGTCCGCCGAGGACGCGGCGAGCGGCGCGCTGATGGAAAAGTGCTATCCGGACCCGGAGTACCGGCGGGAAGTCAAGGCGTTCATGGACAGCTGCGAAGGCTGGATGGACATTCGTTTGCGAACGCGGCAGGGGTGCGTCCTCGATACCTCCTGGGCCAACGTCCGGCTATCCGACGACAGGCGGATCGGGATCGGCGTCCACATCGGCGAACGCAAAGCGAATGAACGGGCATTGGCTGAGAGCGAGGCCCGGCTGCGCCATCTCTTTGAGTCGATCGACGAAGGATACTGTCTGTGCGAGTTGGTGCTCGATGAGAGCGGCAATCCGGTGGACTACCGTTTCATCGAGGTCAATCCGTTGTTCGAGCAAATGACCGGACTGAAGGATGCCCGGGGGAGAACCGCTTACGAGATGGTGCCGGAGCTGGAGCCGTATTGGCTTCAGGCCTATTCCCGCGTGGCGCTTGGCGGCGAAGCATTACGGTTCGAACAGAACTCGGAGACGTTGGGGCGACAGTTCGACGTTTTTGCAACGGCGGTCGCGCCACGCGGACGGTTTGCGATTGTGTTCAAGGATATCACGGCGCGCAAGGCAACCGAGGCCGCGCTGATCGAGAGTCAGACCCGTTTGTTGAACATTCTCGACCAGTTGTTCGCCTTCGTCGGGGTGCTGACGCCGGATGGGATTGTTCAGCACGCCAATCGGGCGCCCCTGGAAGCGGCGGGGATCACTCTGCAGGATGTCGTCGGCAAACGGTTCGACGAGGCCTATTGGTGGTCCTATGACGAAGGTGTGCGGAGGCAGTTGCGGGACGCCATGGAACGAGCCGCTCGCGGTGAGTCGATGCGCTATGATGTCGCTGTACGGATGGCGGGCGGGCGTCTTTTGACTATCGACTTCCAGATCGCGCCGATGCGTAACGAGAAGGGAGACATCATCGGTCTGATCCCCTCGGGAATCGACATCGCGCAACGCGTAGCGGCGCAGGAGGAACTGCGGCGGGCACACGCGCTGCTGGAGGGGATTGCTCAGGGAACGGCCGATCTGATTGCGGCCGAGGACTCCAGCTTTCGCTTTGTCTTTTTCAACGAGGCCTACAAGCGAGAATTCAAGAAGCTTTGGGGTCAGGATATCGAGCTGGGCACCAATATGGTCGAGGCGCTGGCGCCTTGGCCGGAGGATCAGCGCAAAAAGAAGGAGATCTGGAGCCGTGCGCTGAATGGCGAGGCCTTCAACATCACCATGGAGTTCGGTCCGGCGGAGGACCAGAGGCATATCTATGATCTGCGTTTTGCTCCGGTTCTCGACGCCGAAGGGCGTCAGATTGCCGCCGCTCATATCTTGCGGGAGGTCACCGAACAGGTCCGTCTGCAGAAGGCGTTGCAGGAAAGCGAGCGACGCGCCAACACGATCCTGGAAAGCATCGCCGATGGCTTCATGACCTTGGACAGCGACTGGCGCGTCACGTTTCTCAATTCGCGCGGCGAGGAAATCCTGCGTCCTCTCGGCAAGAGCCGCGATCAGTTGCTCGGCAAGCCGTTCTGGGAGGCGTTCCCGCAAACCCAGGACAGCATTTTCGAGGAGACGTATCGGCGGGCTGTCCGCGAACAGACGACAGCCAGTGTCGAAGCGTTCTATCCCCCGCTCGACAGCTGGTTCGATGTTCGGGCCTATCCGTCGGGGGATGGGCTGTCGATCTATTTCCTCGACATCAGCGAGCGAAAAAGGGCCGAGGCCCATCGCGAGCTCCTGGTCAAGGAGCTCAACCATCGCGTCAAGAACACGCTTTCGGTGGTTCAGGGATTGGCCCTGCAAACGTTCAAGGGCTCCGCCATGCCGGTAGCGACAACCAAGGCGTTCGAGAGCCGTCTTGCCGCGCTTGCTGCCGCCCACAACCTGCTGACCCGATCCAATTGGGGCGACACGTCCTTGGCCGAACTGGCCAGCGAAACGCTGCAGGCGACATGGTCGCATGATGCCCGCATCCGCCTGCAAGGGCCGCGCGTTATCCTGCAACCGAAGCAGGCGGTCACCTTGGCGATGGCTCTGCATGAGCTGTGCACGAACGCCATCAAATACGGCGCTCTGTCCACCGAGAGCGGGCACGTCGAGATTCACTGGAGCGTTCTGGGCCAGCCGGAGCCGCGGCTGAAGCTGGTCTGGCGGGAGAGCGGCGGGCCTCCGGTTGAGCAGCCGCGCCGTCGCGGATTCGGCTCGCGGATGGTGCTACAGGCCTTGGCTCATGAATTCGCAGGTCAGGTGACGATGGATTTTCGGCATAACGGGCTGATTTGCACCCTTGCCGATGCTGTCCTTGCGAAGAGAGAGACGACGCCATGAGCACGCTGACGGGTAAGCGGATCCTGGTGGTCGAGGATGAGTTCATCATCGCGGCGATGGTGGAGGATATCCTGCTCGAAGCGGGCGCGATCGTGATCGGCCCCGTCTACAAAATTGAGGACGGCCTCCTCTATGCGCAGCGGGAAACGATCGACGCCGCGATTCTGGACGTCAACATCAATGGCGCGTCGAGCGAAGCCATTGCCGAGACCCTGACGAATCGCGGCATCCCGATGGTGCTGGCCACCGGCTATGGAGCAGCGGGCCTGAAACGGTTCCAGGCGCCTGTTCTCGACAAGCCGTACACGAGGGAATCGCTTGTTGCCGCCCTTCGACGCGCGATGGCGAGCCAGCCATAAGGGGACGAAAAGCCCTGCATCTGGCGTGCTTGCCGGTGTCCGTTCTCACTCGAGGATCAGGTGGCGGAACAGCACGGCGGACGCCACGGCAGGCGCGATAACGGGATTAAGGGCGGCGAGAATTTCACGTCGAATGCGCTCAGCGCCAGCGTTTCCTTCAAGATCCCGACGATCAAAGGCACCGAGGCGGGCCTTGAGGAGAGTCTCGATCGTGCCTTGATGGGCCGCGAGGCCCGTCAACCGGCTCTCCGGCACTTCAACCGTGAAGGCCAAGTGAACCGCATGTGCTCGGGCTGGGCCGGCTCTCAGTTCCGCAACAAAGGCGGGAAACTCGTGAAAGACCTTGGTTTCATCGAGGTCAAGTATTGCCTGCGGGGCAGGAGGATGTCGCATCGTCGCCCCTGCCAGCAGCGCGATGACGAGGATGGCACCTCCCATGACAGCCATGATCCCGCTTCGGCTTTTGCTCCGCAGCCAAGCTCTCAAGGCGCCCCTGAGGACGGCGGGATGAAGAAACAGAAGCGCTTTGCGTGACATATCCGCCTCTTCCCGGTGCGCTCCGCGACGGCGCCCCTTCCGCAGGCGCTTCCACGGCGTAGGGCCTACCGATAGGAACGGTGCCCGAAAACCATTGAAAAGCGGTTAGGCGTTCGCTTCCGCGCGCGGGCATTCGACGTTATGTTCTTACCCGGTCTTCGGTACTTCAATCCCGGTCTTCGGCACATCGACGTCCGCCGACACCGGCTCGTAGTCGCCCGGCCGACGCAGCATCTTGTCAACCTCCGCTGCGTGCCGCGTCTCCTCGGCGATCATCTGCCGGGCGTACTCCTCCAGCATGATGTCCTGCCCCTCGGTGATCTTCAGCAACTGACGATAGAGAACCAGTGCCTCATGCTCGTGTTCCAGCGACTCGCGGAGGATCGAGCCGATGTCGTGCTTGTGGCTTTCCAACAGTCTTCCGATCTCTAAAGACGGATGCCCGCCCAGCAGCGTGATCAGTTCACCCGCTTCCTGTGCATGGAGAAGAGACTCGCTGGCCTGCTCGCGCAGCCACTTGATGATCGGAATGCGGTTGTACCCGTAGACCATGAACGAGTAGTGGGTATAACGTACCACACCCGCCAGCTCAGCCTCGAGGATCTTGTTGAGCACCTCAATAACGGCGGCCTTATCCATCGTCTGGTCCAGCATGAGTCCCTCCAGGTTTCTTCAGGGGAAGCATCCGCTCGTGGGCGTTCTTCAGCGGGTGCAGCGGCGTTCCAGACAGCCAGATCGCAAAGAGGCGTATACCACTCTTCACAACATGACCTTTACACGCCATCGGCAACCGCTGCATGACCAGGAACTGCGTCTTTGCCTAACAGAACAACGCTGTCGGCGCAACGAACGCGTAGCAGAATATCTCACCTCGATACGCTATACCCGGGCCAGGGCCAGGGACGGGGCAAATTATAGCGCCTTCGCTGCTGTGAGCACTTCGGCGGCGTGGCCCGACACTTTTACTTTGCGCCAGACCCGTTGAATCACCCCGGCCGCATCGATGAGGAAAGTGGTCCGTTCGATGCCCATGTAGCTCTTGCCGTACATGCTCTTCTGTACCCAAACCCCCAGTGCGGTGCAAAGTCGGCCGTCTTCATCGGCAACAAGGGTGAACGGGAGGGCGTGCTTTGCCTTGAACTTGGCGTGGCTGGCAACGCTGTCCCTGGAGACGCCGACAATCAGCGTGCCTGTTGCCGCCAGTGCGTCCGCAATGTCGCGGAACGCCTGCGCCTCCTTGGTGCAGCCGGAAGTGTCATCCTTTGGATAGAAATAGAGAACCACCTTCCTGCCGCTCAAATCGCCTTTGGACAGGGTGCCGCCCCCATCCGTCGGCAGATTGAACTCTGGCAGAGGCTGCCCGATGACGTCTTCGCTCATGCTTCCGATCTCGCCTGCCTGCTTCTTGATCGCGCCTCAGATACGCAGGTGTCCGGATCACGGATCACGGGACCGCAGGGCGGCCGCCTTGTCCTCGATCAAGCTTTGAAACAGCGCGCGGATCCGTTCGGCCGTTGCCTGCATCCGTGCGACAAGCTGCGGGAAGTCGAGGCCGTCGATTCCCCTGACGGCGCGGCGAAGCGCTTCCGGCGCATCGGCGCCACCGACGGCGCTCACCGGACCGGTGAGCGTGAGGCGGAGACGGGCTTGTACTGTTTGCCAGAGCTCAAGGGCGTCCAACAGATCGTTCCCGGCATCCTCTGCGATCAGTCCGGTGTCGCGGCAGGTTTTCAAAGCCTCGGCGGTGGTGGTGGAAAGAATGCGAGTATGGTTGTGAGCGTGGAGCAGCTGAGTGTATTGTGCGATGAACTCGATGTCGACAAGACCGCCACGCAGATGCTTCACCTCCCACAGCGAGTCGGTGTGATGTTCCGCATCCATCAAGATCCGCATGTCGGCCACGTCGATCACCAGTTGCGCCGCGTCCCGGCGCTGGATCAATACATGGTGGATGACCGTTCTTAGGTCGCTCATCAGGCGCTCGGGCCCGCAGATGGGGCGGGCCCGAGTCAACGCCATCTGCTCCCAGGTCCAGGCAGTACTGCGCTGGTAACGCTGAAAGCTCTCGAAACTGACCGCAATCGGACCGGCCTTGCCTGACGGCCTGAGGCGCATGTCCACTTCGTAGAGAACCCCCTCGGCCGTCGGCGCCGTGATGGCGTTGATGAATCGCTGGCTGAGGCGGGCGAAGTACTGGCTCGTCGCCAGCGGTCGGCGCCCGTCCGATTGGGCTCCTTCCTCAGGCGTCGTGTAGACGAAAATGAGGTCGAGATCGGAGGTCGCCGTCATTTCCCGGCCGCCCAGTTTGCCGAGCGCGAGGATTGCCATCTCGCATCCCGGCACGCGGCCATGGCTGGTGGCGAATGTGGCTTCGACACGCGGATAAAGGGCCCGCAACGCCACCTCGGCGATGTCACTGAGGGCGCGCCCCGCCTGTGCGGTCTCGATGAAACCGCGCAAGCTCTGGATCCCGATCTGGAACTTCCGGTCATTGGTCCAGCGGCGCGTGAGATCGAGCGCATCCTGCAGATCCGGCGCCTGCGCAAGCGTCGCCTCCAAATCCAGCGCAAGGTCTTCTGCCGATGGCGGCGGGGCAAACAGGTCCGCCATCAGAACCCCTTCCAGAAGAAGCGGATTCCGGGTCAGATGCCTGGCCAACCGTGGCGCGCCGCCCATGATCTCCGCCACGAGCCCCAGTAGTTGCGGCTTCGAATGAAACATCGAGAACAGCTGGACACCCGCTGGCAGGCCGCTGAGGAAGCGGTCGAACGCGAGCAGTGAGGCATGGGGGTCGGGGGTGTCCGCTAGCGCCTTGAGCAGGACGGGCATCAACTCGGTGAGCAATTCGCGCGCCCGGGTGCTGCGCATGGCCGTATAGCGGCCATGGTGCCAACCGCGGACCACGTCGTCGACCGTCAGAGGGTTCGAGAAGCCGAGCGCCGCAAGCGTGTCCAGGGTATCGGGATCGGCTTCGGCGCCGGTGAAGACCAGGTTGCCGCCGATCTCCCCTTCGGCCGACAGGGCCGGCGAGTCTTCGAACAGGTTCGCGTACAGAGACTCGACCCCGCGCAGGTGGTGAACAAGATCGCGCTCGAACTGCTCAGGTTCGGCGTAGCCGAGAAAGTTGGCGAGGGCATGGAGTCCCTCTGGGCTGCGTGGAAGGGTGTGGGTCTGCTCATCGTTGATCATTTGCAACCGATGCTCAACCTTCCGCAAAAATCCGTAAGCGTCGATCAACGTCGCAGCGCTGGTTTGCTCAATGATGCCGTGCCTGGCAAGCAGTTGCAGCGCATCGACGGTTGCGATCGCCCGCAGGTCCGGCACCCGGCCGCCCCAGATCAACTGCTGGGTCTGGGCATAGAACTCGATCTCGCGGATCCCGCCACGGCCAAGCTTGATGTTGTGCCCCGCAACAGCGATCGTGCTACCACCGCGATGGCTGTTGATCTGGCGTTTGATCGAATGGATATCCTGGATCGCGGCAAAATCCAAATTCCGGCGCCAGACGAACGAACGCATCGTGCGCAAGAATACCTCGGCGGCGTCGCGGTCTCCGGCGATCGGACGGGCCTTGATCATCGCTGCGCGTTCCCAGTTTTGGCCCAGCGTCTCGTAGTATGTCTCCGCGGCCAGCACCGAGACGGCTGCCGGAGTGGAACTGGGGTCGGGTCGAAGCCGAAGATCGGTACGAAAAACGTAACCGTCGGCCGTTCGCTCGTCCATCAGTCGAACCAAGCCTTGCGTCAAGCGAACGAAGTGGGATTGCAGGCGATCGGCATCTTCGGTGACGACCCGCTCCTCGTCATAGAAAACGATCAGGTCGATGTCGCTGGAATAGTTCAGCTCGCCTGCGCCCAATTTGCCCATGGCGAGCACGATCAACCCCGAATTCCGCTGTGGATCCTCCGGGTCGGTGAGGGTGAAGGCGCCACGCCGCGCCGTCTCGATCAGCATGTGACTGGCCGCACATTGCAGGGCTGTTTCGGCAAACTCCGAGAGTGCGCCCGTAATTTTGGCCAGCGGCCAGCTTTCGGTGATGTCCGCGACGGCCACGGCGAGTGCCAGCCGACGTTTCGCGATCCGCAGCGCACGGCCGGGATTGGCGCCGCCAATGGCTTCTCGGGTGGCTTGGGCGGTCATCGCCAACACGCTGTCGCGGGCTTGGTCCGGTCCGTGGACGATGAGATTCGCCGTGAACTCCGGCTCCCGGGCGGCAATCGCGGAGAGATAGGGGCTGTTGCCAAACAGGAAGTGCAGCAAGCGGCTCGCCGCCGGATCGCCGCTCATCTCCGCCGCCAGCCGCGCGAGCGCTGCATCTCCGGTTTCCTCGGCTGCCTCCCGCCAACGCTCAAGCCCCACCCGCGCAGCATCGCGATCGAGCGGAGCTGGTAAACCAGAGGCGACATGCGCGAGATCGAGAGCGGTCATGATCCAACAGTTTTCCGATAGCCGCGGTGGTTCCGTCCGCTCGGCGCCAGCCAGCCTGGCATGCTAGACGGCTCGGATCAGCACGTGCTGCTTCTTGCCTGCGGACAGTTTGATTGCACCGTCCGTCGTCAGATCGGCATCCGTCACCGGCTGCACCTCGGTTGCCACGACGGCGTTGTTGATCCGGGCGCCGCCGCCCTTGATCAGGCGTCTTGCCTCGCTGTTGCTCGCCGCAAGACCGGCCCGCCGGAACAACTCGAACGCCGGGATTCCGGTTTGGAGTTCGGATTCGGGAACATCGATCGAAGGCAAGGTCTGGCCGGCTGCCCCATCGGCGAATGTCCTTCGCGCCGTCTCTTCCGCGTCGGCCGCCGCCTCGGCGCCGTGGCACAGCGTTGTTGCCTGATTGGCGAGCGCCACCTTGGCTTCGTTCCGGGCGGCGCCCTCGAGCCGCTCGAGCCGTTCGATCTCCGCCAGCGGCAACTCGGTGAACAGGCGCAGCATTCGGCCGACATCAGCGTCGTCCGTGTTGCGCCAGAACTGCCAGTAATGGTATGCAGACAGCAACCGCTCGGAGAGCCAGACGGCCCCCGCCGCCGTTTTGCCCATCTTGGCTCCGGACGCGGAGGTAATCAGGGGTGTCGTCAATCCGAACAACGTGCGCCCGTCGACACGGCGGCCAAGCTCGACGCCGTTGACGATGTTGCCCCACTGGTCGGAGCCGCCCATCTGCACGACGCAGGCCTCGCGCCGGGACAGCTCCACAAAATCATAAGCCTGAAGGATCATGTAATTGAACTCAAGAAAGGTCAGTTGCTGCTCACGCTCGAGGCGCAATCGGACGGAATCGAATGCCAGCATCCTGTTGACGGAAAAGTGCCGGCCGTAATCACGCAGGAACGGGATGTAGTGCAGCTTGTCGAGCCAGTCGGCGTTGTTGACCATCATCGCGTCGGCGGGGCCATCGCCGAAGGTGATGAAGCGGGAGAAGACTTCCTTGATCCCCGCCATGTTGGTTGCGATGTCGTCCTCGGTCAGGAGCTTGCGTGCCTCATCGCGGCCGGACGGATCGCCGACCTTGGTGGTGCCGCCGCCCATCAGCACAATGGGCTTGTGACCCGATTGCTGGAACCGCCGTAACAGCATGATCGCAACCAGGCTGCCGACATGCAGGCTGGGGGCGGTGCAGTCGAACCCGATGTAGCCTGCGACCGGCGCGTGCTCGACGAGCAGGCGGTCCAGTCCGTCCAAGTCGGTGCACTGGTGCAGATAGCCGCGATCGACGATGGTCTGAAGGAACTCGGACTGGTATTGCGACATGCGGGGATCGACTCGCTCAGCAGGGAAACAGACGATGGCGCAGTTAACACGAACGAACGCGACGCACAACGGGCGCTCCGCGCCGCTGTTCCGGTTGTCGCCGCAAGAGGCGTCGGCGGTCGAGCCGGTTGCGGGAGAACGGATGCCGATTACGTCGATCGGATTGATGAGTGGAACGTCGATGGACGGCATCGACGCCGCCGTCGTAACCAGCGACGGCGAGAGGGTCCAAGCTTTGGGACCCTGCGCAACCTATCCTTACGATGCCTCGTTCCGCGATCAACTCCGAGGGCTGATGGGGCGGGCGCCTGGTGCCGCCGATGCCGACGTGATCCGCCATCTGACGTTGCGCCATGCGGAGGCGGTCCGGAGCCTGCTCGCCGATCACTGCCTCGATCCCGCCGACATCGCGGTGATCGGGTTTCATGGCCAGACCGTGCTCCACCGCCCCGAGATCCGGTTGACACAGCAGATCGGCGACGGCCAGCTTCTTGCCGACGAGACGGGCATCATGGTGGTGGAGGCGTTTCGCTCTGCCGACGTGGCCGCTGGTGGCCACGGTGCTCCGTTGGCGCCGCTGTTTCATGTCGCCCTCTCTCGCACGCTGGCGAAGCCGCTTGCCGTTCTCAACATCGGCGGCGTTGCCAACGTCACCTGGATCGGCACGGGTGCCGAGGACGTGCTCGCCTTCGATACCGGCCCGGGCAATGCGCTCATCGACGATTGGCTGCGGGCGGTCTCCGGCTGCGCCCGGGACGAGGGTGGGCGGCTTGCGGGTGCCGGCCGCATCCACGAAGACAGACTGTCGGCTTGGCTCGATCATTCCTACTTCCGAGAGGTGCCGCCCAAATCACTTGATCGCAACAGTTTCGCCCACCTTTTGAAGGATGCTCAAGCCCTCAGCAGCGCGGACGGTGCCGCGACTTTGACCGCCTTCACCGCCCGCTCTGTCGCGGCGGCCGAGCAGTTCATGCCAGCGCCGCCGCGGCGCTGGCTGGTCTGCGGCGGCGGGCGTTACAACGAGACCCTGATGACGATGCTGGCGGGTACGCTGCCGGCGCCGGTGGAGCCGGTCGAGGCCGTTGGCTGGAGCGGCGATGCCCTGGAAGCCCAGGCGTTCGCTTTTCTCGCCGTCCGCTCGTTGCATGCGATGCCGCTGAGCCTGCCGTCGACCACCGGCGTGCCATTGCCGCTGACGGGCGGTATCCTGAGGCAACCGCCGCGGTCAGCATAGGCGTCGGCTCGGGCTTCGAATCGATCGCAAGGTCCGCTAAACGGGCGCGGCGAGCGCGCGATCGAGATACTCGGAAATCGCTTTGGAGAGCTCGTCCATCCCGGTGGTGAAGAAGTGATCGGCCCCCGCCACCGCCCGGTACTCGATGCTGATGTTCTTCTGGTTGGAGAGCTTGTTGACCAGCTTGGCGACGGCCTGGACCGGCACCAGTTCGTCGCGCTCGCCGTGAACGATCAGGCCGGACGCCGGACAGGGAGCAAGAAACGAGAAATCCTGGCCGCCGGCAGGGGGCGAGATGGCGATGAAGCGGTTGATCTCCGGCCTTCGCATCATCAGCTGCATGCCGATCCAGGCGCCGAACGAATAGCCGCCGATCCAGCACTCGGAGGCATTGGGGTTGAAGCTTTCGAGCCAATCCAGCGCCGAAGCACCGTCGCTCAATTCGCCCTGGCCCTGGTCGTAGCGCCCCTGCGAGCGGCCGATGCCGCGGAAATTGAAACGCAGGACGGAAAACCCGCGCCGCTGGAATTCCTGAAACAGCCCGAAGACGATCCGGTTGTTCATCGTTCCGCCGTGCAGCGGATGGGGATGCAGTACAAGGGCAATCGGTGCCCCCGAACGCTTCGCATGATGGTAACGCCCTTCAAGGCGCCCCTCAGTACCGTTGAAGATTACTTCTGGCATTTGTCCCGAAGAAGGTTGCCGCACAAAGCCTGAGCCTAGCCCTTGAGGGGAGCTCCTCGAAAATCCGAGTCGTTCCCTCGGTTCAAGACCCGTTCCACCCGATATTGCAGTGCCATATACTTGAACCCGCGACTCGGGCTTCCTATACTGCACGAAGTCGATGGAGCCACTCCCGCTTTCGTGCAACAGGCCAGCGCCCAAGCCGCTGTAGCCTTGATCAGGCATTTTAAAGTATAGCAAGACATATGATTTTCAAGAGGATTCAAGAGTATATCGATTCGTTCATGGCGCGAGATCCCGCCGCGCGTTCGCGTTTTGAAGTTGTTCTTTGCTACCCTGGGTTACATGCTATCGCTATTTATCACGTGTCGAATGCATTGTGGCGGCGCCGGTTCTTCGTTCTCGCCCGATTCATTTCCCAGATCGGCCGGACGCTGACCGGCATCGAGATTCATCCGGGCGCCACGATCGGCAGGCGGCTGTTCATTGATCACGGCATTGGCGTGGTGATCGGGGAAACCTCCGAAATCGGCGACGATGTGACTTTGTATCAGGGCGTGACGCTCGGGGGCATCGCCCCGTCCGTCGACTCCCATACCCAGATCAACGTTAAGCGCCACCCGACATTGCGGAACGGGGTGATCGTTGGCTCCGGAGCGCAGGTGCTCGGCGCCATCACGGTCGGCGAGGGAGCACGCGTGGGCGCCAATGCCGTTGTTTCGCGGGATGTTCCTCCCGGGGTAACGGCGATCGGGATTCCCGCTCACGCGGTCATGCCACGGGATCGGTTGGGAGCGAGCCGCTTTGTCGCCTATGGGACCCCTGCCGAAGGATGCCCTGATCCGGTGCTGAGCACGATCGAGAACCTGCGCGGACAGGTGGCTGCCCTGCAAGCGAGAGTGGGAGAGTTGGAAGAGCGGTTGCGTGATGTCGAGGACGCGGACGCGGACGGCGGATTCGCGCAGACTGAGGAAAGTACGGTTGCCGCTTTCGGCGAGCAATTTCGACGCTAGCCGGTGCGTTGGCAACGAATGGGAGGACGTAAGACGTGAAATTAAGTACCAAAGGCCGCTATGCGGTCATGGCCATGGCGGATCTGGCACAAAACACGAACGGTCGTCCGGTGACACTCGCCGAGATCGCGGATCGCCAAGAGATCTCATTGTCCTACCTGGAGCAGCTTTTCGGCAAGATGCGCAAGGCCGGGCTTGTCAAGAGCGTCCGTGGCCCGGGAGGCGGCTACCTGCTGGGTCGTGCGGCCGATGAATTGCGAGTGGCCGACATTGTTCTCGCCGTCGATGAGCCGATCAAGGCAACGCGCTGCACACCGGGCTCTCCGCACGGCTGTCACTCGCGCCGCGGCCGCTGTCTCACCCACGATCTGTGGGAGGAGCTCGGCAACCAGATCTATCTGTTCTTGAATGCGGTTACCTTGGCGGACATCTGCGAGCGCCGGATTCTGGGCATGAGCCGTTTGCTGTTCAATCACCCTGGCCGCTCGGCAACCACCGACAGCCGGGCCGCCACCCACGCCGCCACCACGCAGTAGCATTCACCGCGTCCGGTTCCGACGGCATGCGTTTTTCTGGCTACCTCGATCACAATGCCACCACGCCGATCAGGCCTGAGGCCGCCGCGGCGGCACAAGAGGTGTGGGCGATGACGGGCAACCCGTCCTCCGTTCACCGCTTCGGCAGGGAGATGCGCGGGCGGCTGGAAGACGCGCGCGAGCGCGTGGCTGCTCTGGTCCGAGCGGTGCCGGCCGAGGTCGTGTTCACCAGCGGCGGCACCGAGGCGAATGCGTTGGCCATCCGGGGGAGCGGCCGCTCGCGCATCCTTGTCTCTGGGATCGAGCATGCTTCGGTGCGGGCGGCGACCGTGCGGTGCGAGCCTGTCCCGGTGGACGGCAACGGGGTTCTGGATTGCCGGGCTTTGGCGGCGATGCTGGCCGCCGATCCGGCGCCGGCATTGGTTGCGGTGATGTTGGCGAACAACGAGACGGGAGTGATCCAGCCGATCGCCGAGGTGACGGCGCTGGCGCGAAAGCATGGTGCGTTGGTTCATTGCGATGCGGTCCAGGCCGCCGGCAAGATCCCGATTGATGCCGGCGCGCTCGGGGCCGACTTCATCAGCCTGTCGGCGCACAAGATCGGCGGCCCGGCCGGCGCCGGCGCGCTGATCGTTCGTCAGGGCGCGCCGATCACCGCCGAGCTTGGCGGCGGCGGCCAGGAGCGCGGCCGTCGTGCCGGAACCGAGAACGTCGCGGGCGTTGCCGGCTTCGGCGTTGCCGCGGAGATCGCGGCGGCAAATGGCGGTGTGGCGGACCAATGGAGACGCTGGCGGGACGATCTGGAGCGGCGCCTGACGGGTCTGGCTCCGCAGACGCGAATCTTCGGGGCTGGGGCCGCCCGGCTGCCAAACACCAGTTGCCTCGCCATGCCTGGAGTGAGCAGCGCGATCCAGCTGATGACGTTCGATCTGGCCGGGCTTGCAGTCAGTGCCGGATCTGCGTGTTCATCCGGCAAGATCGCCCGCAGCCACGTGCTGGAGGCGATGGGCGTTCCGGCCGCCGAGGCCGCCGGTGCCATCCGCGTCAGCTTCGGCTGGACGACGACGGTGGAAGACATCGACGGCTTGGTCAGCGCCTGGAGCGCGCTCTATGCCCGATCCGGCGCACGTTCCGAGCGGAGCGCGCCCGCCGCATGAGGCAGACCTGATTGGAAGCCAGGGAAGTGCCCAGGGGAGTGGCCAGGGGAGTACTATGACGACAGACGCCAAAAGCCCGGTGTATCTCGACTATCAGGCGACGACCCCGACCGATCCGAGGGTTCTGGAAACGATGCTGCCGTATTTCACGGTCCGCTTCGGCAATCCGCATTCCAAAAGTCACGGGTACGGGCGCGAGGCCGAGGAGGCCGTCGAGCGGGCGCGCCGGCAGGTGGCCGAATTGATCGGAGCGGAGCCGCGCGAGATCGTCTTCACCTCCGGCGCCACCGAGTCCAACAATCTCGCCATCAAAGGGGCGGCACGCTTTCTGCGCGGCCGCAAGCAGCGGATCGTCACCTGCTCAACCGAGCACAAGTGCGTCCTCGAGAGTTGCCGGCACCTGCAGGCGGAGGGGTTCGAACTCGTCATTGTCGGGGTCCGGCGCAATGGTTTGGTCGATCTGGAGGCGCTGGCCGATGCGATCGACGCGCGCACGGCGGTTGTCTCGATCATGGCCGTCAACAACGAGATCGGCGTGATCCAGCCGATCGCGGAGATCGCGGCGCTCTGTCATGAGCGGGGTGCGCTGTTCCATACCGACGCGGCGCAGGCGGTGGGGAAGATCCCGCTCGACGTGAGGCGGCTCGGCATCGACCTGATGAGCCTATCCGGGCACAAGATCTATGCACCGAAGGGGATCGGCGCTCTTTATGTCCGACGCCGGCCACGGGTCCGCCTGGAAGCGCAGATGGATGGCGGCGGCCAGGAGCGGGGCTTTCGCTCCGGGACGTTGCCGACGCCGCTGTGCGTCGGTCTCGGCGCGGCGTGTGCTCTGGCGGCACAGGAGATGGATCAGGAGGCGGCGCGCCTGAAGCCGCTTCGCGACCGGCTGCTGCGCGCGATCACGGCCGCGTTGCCGGAAACCGTCGTCAACGGGGATATGGAAAGCCGCATTGCGGGCAACCTCAACCTCGCCTTCCCCGGCATCGAGGCCGAGCAGTTGCTGATGCGGCTCAAGGACATCGCCCTTTCCACCGGCTCGGCGTGCACGTCTGCCGCGGTGGAGCCCTCGTACGTGCTGCGGGCGATGGGGCTGGATGACGCGCTGGCCCACGCCAGTCTGCGGATCGGCCTCGGTCGCTTCACCACCGCAGCAGAGGTGGATTACGCGAAAGAGCGCATCATTCGCGAGGTTTGCCGGCTGCGCGGCACCGACAGCATGCTGGACAGGATGACGACCGCCGCGCCATAAGCGGCCGACACGGGATCAACGAGAAACGGGAGCGCTTAAGGAATGCCGAAGATGACGTTCGTTTCGCCGGACGGCAAGGAACGCAAGGAGGTGGATGCTCCGCTGGGTCTCTCGGTGCTGGAGATCGCGCACCTTCACGATGTCGATGTCGAGGGGGCTTGCGAAGGATCGCTCGCCTGCTCGACCTGTCATGTCATCGTCGATCCCGAATGGTATGACAAGCTGGACGAGCCGAGCGAAGAGGAGGAAGACATGCTGGATCTGGCCTTCGGCCTGACCCATACCTCCCGCCTTGGCTGCCAGATCCGGATGACGGACGACCTCGACGGTCTGATCGTCAGTCTGCCTGCCGGTACCCACAACATGATGGGATCCGATTAACCGTCATGGCGGCCGGAAGGATTGCCGAGACCGCGGGCGCGGCGGAAACCGCAAGCCTGTTCGACCGCCTCAAGGGGGCCGCGGCGGCGCCATGGGCGGCCTATACCGAACACGCCTTCGTTCGAACGCTGGCCGACGCAAGTCTTCCGGAAGGCTGCTTTCGCCGTTACCTGACCCAGGATTACCTTTTCCTGATCCAGTTCGCCCGGGCCTACGGTCTCGCCGTGTTCAAGGCGGATGGGTTGAGCGACATCCGCCATGCGGCGGCAGGATTGTCGGCGATGATCGATCAGGAAATGGATCTGCACGTCGCCTATTGCCGGCGCTGGCAGCTGGACGAGGCGGAGATGGCGGCGGCGCCGGAGGCCGATGCGACGATCGCATATACCCGCTTCGTGCTGGAGCGGGGATTGGCCGGCGATCTGCTTGATCTCTATGTCGCCCTCGCTCCATGCGTTGTCGGATATGCCGAGATCGGTCGCCGGCTGATCCAGGCTCCGGCCACGCGGCTGGAGGGCAATCCCTATCGCGATTGGATCGAGATGTATGCCTCCGCCGAGTATCAGGATGTCGCCGCCGCCCACATCGTGCAGATGGACCGGCTGATGGACCGGCTGATGGAGCGCCGCGGAGGCCCCGGCCGGATCGCCTCGCTGGAGGCTGTCTTCCGTCAGGCGACGCGCCTCGAAGAAGCTTTCTGGCAGATGGGACTAACAACGTGCGCGCCCTCCTGAGGTTCGTATGTCGGCCCTCTTTCGCGAGCCGGGTGCGGCAAACAGCGACGGCTGGGGCGTGTTTCTTCCGCGACGGGACAAAGGTCAACGACAACGGCCAAGCAACCGGACATTCCAGAGGAGGCGTCTAGACAATGGCACACACACCCGTGCCGCGGTACAGGCGGACGGCAGGTCCGGCGCTGCTGAGCCAGGGGTTCCGGCCGTTCTTTCTGCTGGCGGCTCTCTGGGCGCTGCTGGCCCTCGTTCTCTGGCTGATGGCGTTCTGGAACTGGCTGAACATTCCGACCGCCTTCGATCCGATCGCGTGGCACATCCATGAGATGCTGTTCGGGTTCGTCGGGGCTGCCATTGCCGGATTCGTACTGACGGCGATTCCCAACTGGACCGGGCGCCTGCCGCTCCAGGGCTGGCCCCTGCTGGGCCTTGTGATGCTGTGGGTGGCGGGACGCGCGGCCGTCGCCTTCTCGGCCTTGATCGGCGTGGTGCCGGCGGCGGTGATCGATGTCGCGTTTCTTGCGGTTCTCGGTGCGGTGGCGGCGCGCGAAATTATCGTCGGCAAGAACTGGCGCAACCTTCCGATCGTCGCCGCCCTGGCGCTGCTGGCGCTCGGCAATGCCCTCTTTCATGCCGGCCTGCTGCTGCAGACTGGGGTGGTGGGAGGGTCTGCCGCGAGCGAGCTTGCGTGGCGGCTCGCGCTGAGCGTGGTTGTCATGCTGATCGGCCTGATCGGCGGCCGGATCATTCCCAGTTTCACCGGCAACTGGCTTGCCAAGCGGGGCGAGGAACGGCCACCGGCTTTCGGCCCGTTCGATACGTTGACCTTGATCGTTACCGGGACCGCCCTTGTCTTTTGGAGTATTGCCCCTCCGGGTCCGTTGGTCGCCAACGGGCTTGCCTTGGCCGCCCTTGCCAATGCGATGCGTCTTGCGCGGTGGCGGGGACACCGAACTCTCCCCGAGCCGCTGCTTTGGATCCTCCATCTCGGCTTTGCATGGTTGCCGGTGGGGCTGGCACTCCTCGCCGTCTCCCAGTTGACGCCGGAGGTTCCGCAGCCGGCGGCGATTCACGCCCTTACCGCCGGCCTGATGACGGTGATGATCGCAGCGGTGGCGAGCCGCGCTATCCTTGGCCACACCGGCAGACCCCTTCACGCCGGGCCGGGAACGGCGGCCGTTTATCTGCTGATCATCGCCGCCGCGATCGCGCGCGTCGGCGGGTCGGTGTGGCCGGATCTTTACATGGAGTTGCTGGCGCTCTCCGGAGCGTTCTGGATCACCGGGTTCGGCCTGTTCCTTTTTTTGTACGGGCCGATGTTGATTCAGCCGGACCCCCGCAAGAAGGCGGCGACGCTTCCGTCGCAACCGCAACCGGACAGCGCCTCGCCGCAGACCCGCCAATAACGGCCAGCGGCCTGTCCTTGAATCGATTCGGGCATGGCGAGAACAGTTGGCGCGAGTGCGCCCGGGGAGTGCCGCTCGCGCAGCCGATCCGGCCGTCTCCGTGCGGATGAACGGCTCGCCCGTCACCGGGGCGAGCGGCCGACGGTGAGACAACAGCAGAACTTCCTGCGAACAAGATACGCGAGAGTGTGGCTCGGTTAACACAATCTGCGCTCGAATCGGATAATAATTACTGGCAATCGCAGCCGGAGGGTTGACCGCGGCGCCAAAGCAGGTAACTTTTGTAGCGCAGGAGCCAGTGATACGCAGAAAACGATCAATGCAAGAAACGTTAGCGTAATATTATTTCAATAGCCGAACTTGAGGTCGGCACGACCAGATCAGGCGGCAGTGGAGGCTATCATGAAGAGACCCTATCTCAGTTTCAAACCGGACACCGGGGTTAACGGGGCCCCCAATCGGTTCGTGTCGGACTCAGGGGGCGCCGAGCGGGGTGTTCCCGTTGAGGGAAGCGACACGGACGGACGGCAGATGGAGCAGGGCCCGTTCGATCCGCCCCGGTACTGGCAGTTTTTCCCGGGCACCGATTAGCCGTTGCCGCGTTCGACTTGGCACCGGCCGGGTACCGCTCCCGGGTTGAGACGATCCCGGGACGGTCCCGGATGCGTGAGACGGCGTGATGTCGGGTCGAAAGAGCGAGGGCTGCCCGCCGCTGATCACGCGAGAGGTGCGCTGGTTCTTCGACGGCAGCCTGATCGCGACCAATCCCGCTGTCGCCGACTGGTTTGCCGGGGCGAATGACGGGAGCGCCTTCGTTCGCCCGGTTCACCGTCATGAATGGCGGGTGGACTGCTACTTATGTCTGCCGACCACCCGTGATGTCGGCATCAAGCTGCGGCAGGGGCGGTTGGAGATCAAGGGATGCCATGCCCGCGTGGGCGTTCGCCGGTTGGCCGCGGACGTGGAGGGCGAGGTTTCCTGTTGGACCAAGTGGGCGATCGGCGGTTCTGGCTGGAGCAACGATCTTGAACGGAAGACGTGTCCTGCCGGGCTGGCCACCCTTCGGATCGCGAAACAGCGTATGCAGCGAAGCGTCCGCCTGACCGATCGTGGATTTTCCGAGGTCACGCCGGGACAGGAGGCAGGAGCCGGCTTGCAGATGGAGTTGACACGTTTGCAGGTGGCGGGTGCCGGCGAGGAGCTTTTGCGCGCGGGCGTTCCTCGCAAAGACACGCATTGGACACTCGGTTTCGAAGCGTTCCCCGATGGTCTCTTGTGCCGCGCGCTGTTCGAGAACGTCGTGCTGCATCTGCTGGAAGGATGTCCGGCGAGACCCCTGCGGGCGGCGTCGTCGATGTCCTATCCCGAGTGGCTTCAGCGGCTCGGCGGCGGAGCCGTTTCGTCAGACGGCTGAGAGGCCGTGAGGAAACAGACTCCGTGCCGAGCCACGGGGCTTCAAAACGGTGTGTTACCGACCGTGAAATAAACGACGGTCATGGAAACGACCGCCAGGGAGAGAGAGGTCGCGAGTACGTACCGAACGACACCTGTTGTCTCTGCCTGCCGCGCCTGGACTTCGGTGATCTGGGTTTTCATTATCGAACCTCCACTACAATACGGTCTTTGTGCCGGAATAATCCTTGATCGCGACCGTAGTGCCTCTCTTACGACACTGCCTGCCGGTTGGTTCACCGGCAGGCGCGAGAGGAGGTTGTTTTGAAGAGAAAAAGATTCGGACGAACGTAGGCGGACCCCTCAGACAACGAGGGCGTGGCCACCTCGGCGGCTGTCACCGGCGCCGTCCAAGGTTCCATTCCGATCCCTGCTGACAACATGGACGCCGCCAAAGAAGAGGTTGCGGTCCTGCCACACGTTCAGCTCGGAGCCCAGGTTCGTCAGCTCCTTCGCATCCGCGCCTTCAAAGCCCGGCTCCAGGCTGAGGCGGTCGTTCTCGAAATGCATGCGCGGACTCATGACGGCCGCCGGCAACGGCATGCGGTGCAGCAGCAGATTGAGCAGAGTCTGCAAGATGGCTGTTCGCAATCGGTTGGAGCCACCTGAGCCCAAGGCGAACAAAGTGCCGTCCCGATCGGTCGCCAGGCTCGGAGCCATCATCGAACTCATCCGGCTGTTGCAGGGCCAGTTGTGGAAGCCGAGGGGATTGATGTCCTCCTCTCCCATCATGTTGTTGAGGATGATCGCCGTACCGGGAACGACGTAGCCCGATCCCTCGCCGTTGCTGATCGAAAGACTGGCGGCGTTGCCGATGCCGTCGACGACGCTGATGTGGGTGGTGCCGCGCGCAGCCGGGGGATGGCCCGACACCTCGTTGTGGTAACGCTCGAGCAGGGCCGGGTCGAGCAGCGTATCCGGGGCCGCGCCGGGATCAAGCTCGTGCAGGCGGCTGGCCACGCGGGCCCGATTGGTCGCGGCCATGATCCGAGCCAGGCACGCGATGGAGCGGGTGGTGCCGAATCCGAGCGAGGCGAGATCGCTGCGACGAAGGAGTTCCAGCGCGAAGGCGATCAGGATGCCCCCCGTCGACGGTGGCGGGTTGAAAGAAATCTCTGCCTCGAACGCCGTGCGGGTCAGCGCGCTCCGGCGCTCGACGGCGTAGTTCTCAAGGTCGGCACGGGTGAGAAATCCACCGCCTGCCGCCGAATCCTCGGCGATGGCGCGGGCGATCTCGCCGCGATAGAACAGATCCTCGCCCTCGATGGCGAGGGTCTCGATCGCATCGGCCATGTCGGGCAGGCGGAGAATGTCGCCCTCACCGATCCATCCGCCGGAGCCGTGGTTCCGAAGGAACAGGGCGCGCGCCGTCTTTCGGCTGGCGAGCATCGGACGCAGGATCTGCAGGGTGTAGGCCTGCAGGGCGTCGATCCGAACGCCTTCCCGGGCCAAGGCAAGGGCCGGCTCCACGATCTGCCGCAACGGCATGCGGCCGAGATCGCGATGCACCGCGAACAACCCCTTCACCGCGCCCGGGGTCGCGATCGAACCCATTCCGACTTGGAATTCCTGGGTGGCCGGTCCGAAGTCGGCAACGATCGGGAAGAACTCGATCGTGCTCTCGGGGCGCCGCTGCCATGGGGTCTGGACAAAGAAGTCGTAGACGAGCATGCGATCGGCGAGGAGGCCGCCGGCGGGCCGAGCCAGCAGGAACCCGCCGCCGCCCAGGGAACAAAGCATCGGCTCGGCGATGCAGGCAGCGCACATCGCCGCCAGGGCTGCATCGAACGCATTGCCGCCCTCCGCGAGGATCGCCGCGGCGGCGCGGCTGGTCTCGGGATGACCGGAGGCAACCGCTCCCTTGCTGTTCATCCCGTCGCTCCATTGCTCCCGTTCGGTGCGTCACCACCTCGCTGGCTCGGTACCGGCTCCCGCCGCGGAAGTCAACCGACAGTCGGCCGGAGGCTGGCCGGCGGCATCCCGATTCGGTCTCGGGATGACCGGCGCCGGCCGTTCCCGCTCTTTTTTCTTTGCCGTTTGCGATCTGAACGTCTAGGAAGCGGCCCTGACGCCAGCATGGCGGTCCCGCAACCCGAACGCTTGAGCGAGCACACCGTTCAGTCATGGCCGAGAAAATCCTGCTGCCTGCCGGAATGGTGGACGTCCTTCCCCCCCATGCAGACCGAGAGGCGGCGACGGTCGAGTGTCTGATGGCTTTGTTCGCGAGCTATGGATACGAGCGTGTCAAGCCGCCGCTGATGGAGTTCGAGGAGAGCTTTCTCTCCGGTGCGGGCACCGTGCTCTCTTCGCAGGCGTTCCGTTTGATGGATCCGATCTCACAACGCATGCTGGTGTTGCGGCCGGACATGACCATGCAGATCGCGCGGATCGCTACCGATCGGCTGGCGCTGGCGCCGCGGCCGCTTCGGCTGAGCTACGCAGGACAGGTGGCGGCCGTGACCGCGACCGAGCTGCGTCCGGCCCGGCAGGTGGGGCAGGTTGGAGTCGAACTGATCGGGGCCGGCGAGGCGCAGGCGGACGCCGAGGTCATCCTGATGGTCGCCTCCGCGCTTGCGGCGGCAGGAGCGGCGGGCCTCACCGTCGACTTGGCCATTCCGACGCTGGTGCCGGCACTGCTGTCCGAGGCGGCTGTCGACGAAGCCTCGTATCGGCGTCTGAGGGCGGCGCTCGACAGGAAGGATATCGCTGGGGTTGCGGAACTGACCCCTCGGTTGGGCGCGGGGCTGACCGGCATCTTGATGGAGATGGTCGCCCTAGCAGGACCGTGCGATGCGGCGATGGAGGCGCTGACGGCACTTGATTTGCCGTCGGCCGCGGCGGCCGAGCGGGCGGCTCTGGCTGAGGTCGTCGGGTGCATTCAGGGCAACGATTTCCGCCCGGCGCTGAGCATTGATCCCGTGGAAAACCGTGGGTTCGAGTATCACAGCGGGGTGACTTTCGCGGTGTTCGCGACGGATGTTCGCGGCGAGCTTGGCCGCGGCGGCCGCTATCGCGCCGGCAATGCCGCCGATGGCGAGCCGGCGACCGGAGCGACGTTATTCATGGATGCCGTGATGGATGCGGTGCCGGTCCCGACCGACCGTCGCCGGCGGGTGTATGTGCCTGCGGGGACGCCACCGCCGCAAGGGCGTCTGTTGCGCGAGCGAGGCTGGGTTGCCGTCAGCGGATTCGATCGCAAAGCCGATGCGGACAGCGAGGCGCGGCGCTTGCAATGCTCCCACGTCCTGGCCGGCGGACAGGTTCGGGCGCTCGTGCCGTGAGACCGCAACGATATAAACGAGGACAGGCGCGATGACGAATGTGGTGGTAATCGGCTCTCAATGGGGAGACGAGGGCAAGGGCAAGATTGTCGATTGGCTGTCCGAGCGGGCCGATGTGGTGGTCCGCTTTCAAGGCGGTCACAATGCCGGCCATACCCTGGTGATCGACGGGGTCACCTACAAGCTGAGCCTGCTGCCCTCGGGGGTGGTGCGGCCGGGCAAGCTGGCGATCATCGGCAACGGCGTCGTGCTCGATCCCTGGGCGCTGCTGCGGGAGATCGAGACGCTGCGCCAGCAGGGGGTTCCGGTCGGCCCGCACAATCTGCGCATCGCCGAGAACGTGGTGCTGATCCTCAAGCTGCACCGGAAACTCGACGAGGCGCGGGAATTGGCGCTCGGCAAGCTGAAGATCGGAACCACCGGCCGCGGCATCGGCCCGGCGTACGAGGACAAGGTCGGCCGGCGCGCGATCCGGCTCGGCGATCTGACGGACCCGGATGTTCTCAAGGTCAAGCTGGAGGGGCTTCTCCATCACCACAACGCGCTGCTGCGCGGGCTCGGCATGCCCGAGGAAGACGGCGAGGCGTTGCTGGCAGACCTGGAAGAGGTCGCGCCCAGCGTGCTGCCCTATGCCGATACGGTCTGGAAGACGCTGGAAGAAGCCCGCCGGTCGGGAGCGCGTATCCTGTTCGAGGGCGCGCAAGGCACGATGCTCGACATCGATCACGGTACCTACCCTTATGTGACGTCCTCCAATACCGTGGCCGGGCAGGCGGCGGCCGGATCGGGGCTCGGGCTCGGGGCGCTGGACTACGTGCTCGGGATCACCAAGGCCTATACAACCCGTGTCGGCAGCGGTCCGTTTCCCACGGAGCTGCTCGACGAAATCGGTCGCGGGCTGGGTGAGCGCGGCCGCGAGTTCGGGACCGTTACCGCCCGGCCGAGGCGCTGTGGCTGGTTCGACGCCGTCCTGGTTCGACAAGCGGTCAAAGTCAACGGCATTCGCGGGATCGCCCTGACCAAGCTCGACGTCCTCGACGGCCTCGATACGTTGAAGGTCTGCACCGGCTATCGCCTCGACGGCAGCGCGATCGACTGTCTTCCTGCGTCCACCAGCCGGCAGGCGCGGGTCGAGGCGGTCTACGAAACGATGGAAGGCTGGCGGGTCAGCACCCGAGGCGCGCGCTCATGGGCGGATCTTCCGGCCACTGCCGTTAAATACATCCGGCGGATCGAGGAGTTGATCGAGGCCCCGGTCCACCTGCTGTCGACCAGTCCGGAGCGGGAGGACACGATCATGGTGCGCGATCCGTTCGTCACCTGAACGACCGCCGGCAGGCCTGTTCGGCTGCTTGCATCCGCGCGTTAACCAATTCTCAGGCAGACCCGCCTTAGCGTTCTCTTCAGCAGGAGCACACGGGCTTTTTGCGTCCCGGGTAGCGGTGAGCACGGGGGCAGACGGCCTTTAAGGGCTGTCCTGCATCTTTGACGGTTGCACACGGATCGTGTCGATGGCTCGGGGCATCAGCAAGCGGGCAGAGGAGACCGCCGCGACTCCGCAACCGGCGGAGGCGGCCTCGGTCTCCCCCGCCGCATGCCTGCACGGCCGTTTCGCCATCGATAGCAGTGCGCCGCTGGCGGAGCTTGCAACGGGATCGGCCCGCGCTTATGCAAGCACGGATTTGCGGTATCCCAGTCGGCTTCTGTTCGCGCTGGTGTGCGATTCGGATCTGCCGACGCGTGCGGTGGCCCGCGAGCGCTGCAATCAGGCGTCGTTGCCGGGCCTGATGCCGATCGTCGATTCCGGGATCATCGACTGGCCTCCGCTCAAAAGGCGCTGCGAGACGATCCTCTATCCGCGTCCGCAAGGCGGCTCGCTTGGCGACAGCTATGGCCACGGCGGCCGATCGGTTGGCGAATACGCCATCTCCCGCCGCATTCTGCCGCCGATCGCGAAGGGATTGCGCGCGCTGGATGCGATCGGTGTCGCCCACCGCGCGATCCGGCTCGACAACATGTTCTTCCTCGACAGCAACCGCACCGAGCTGGTGCTGGGCGATTGCGTGTCAGCTCCCGCCGGATACGATCAGCCCGTTCTGTTCGAGCCGATCGAACGCGCACTGGCATCTGCCGATGGTCGCGGCGAGGGAGGTGCGAGCGATGATCTCTATGCGCTGGGGGTCTGCATCGCGATCCTGTTGATCGGCAACAATCCTGCCGCCGGCTTGGCGGATGAGCAGGTGCTGACGGCAAGGATGGAGCGGGGCAGCTACAGCGTGTTGTGCGAACGGCAGCGGATCCCGCTCGCCATGATCGAGCCGTTGCGCGGACTGCTCTCCGATGAGCCGCACAATCGCTGGGATCTTGACGAACTCGATCGCTGGTTGAAAGGCCAGCGGCTCGGCCGCTCCCGTCCCCCGGCGCCGTTGCGTCCTTCATCCGCCTTTCTGTTCGCCGGCCGGCAGCATTGGTCCTTGCGGACCCTGGCGTGCAGCTTGAGCCAAGATGTTCCGGCCGCGGCGGCAATCATCCGGGAAGGGCAGCTGGAAACGTGGCTGCGGGTGCGGGCCAAATTGGATGAACTGGCAAACGGTGTCGTTCACGAGGTGGCGCTTGCCAGCGGTCGCAGGGGCGCTTCGGGCTCTGACGACGCGTTTGTCGCGCGGGTGGCGATGCTGCTCGATCCGGATGCGCCGATCCGCTATCGCACGCTGCGGTTCATGCCGGATGGGATCGGCCCGGCATTGGTGCGCTGCTGGCTGAAAGAGGGCGATGCGCAATCCGCGGGCGAGGTGCTGACCCTCGATCTGGGCGGACAGTGGCTGGCGGCACGCCCGAAGTCTGCTGCGGACTTCGGTGCGCGCCGCAAGGATTTTGCGCGCTTACAGATGCTCGTCGACAACCGGGCGCTCGGATATGGCCTCGAGAGATGCCTGTACGAAACCAATCCCGGTCTTGCCTGCCAAAGCGCCTTCGTCAAAAGCGCCCAAGTCGTCTCCCTGGAGATGCTGCTTCCGGCGCTCGAGGACGCCACCGCGACGGCCGATCGCGAGAGAGTTCCGATAGACCGTCATTTGGCGGCCTTTATCGCCGCACGGTGGGAGCAGGGCGCGCAGCCTCATCTCTCCGCTCTCGGCAATTCCCGGCCGGAGAATGTCCTGATCGGCACCATCGGTCTGTTCGCCGCGGTGCAACGGCGGTTCAAGGTGGCGCCGCTGCCACAGCTCTCTCAGTGGATCGGCGGCTTGCTGAATGCCGTCACATCAACCTACCACGAGCGCGCGGCGCGGGCCGAATTTGAACGCGATCTCCAGTCAGCCTGTCGCCATGGCCGGTTTCCGGAAATCTATGGTCTCGTCACGGACAGCGAGCGCCGTGAGACAGATTTGCGCGGATTTGCCGCGTCGGTCGCCGAATTCTCTGCCATTGCGGCGGAAGTCGACGCGTTGGAGGCGAACGATCCGGACACGCAGGCCGATGTCCGCGAGGGCGGGCAGCGTCTTGCCGCGACCCTGTCGGTGCTCGGCTCCGGCATCGCCGCATCCCTCGTGGTCGTAAGCTACCTCTGGTAGAGGGAGCGTTGTGAGCAGGTCTTCGCGAACAATGCCGGCGAACCGTGGCGCTGACACGTCCGCCCCTGGTTCCGGCAAGGCGCCATCTTCGCTCTGGCGTCGGCTGATGTCGGCGGCTGTCCTGTTGATCCTTATCATCGCGACGCCCGGGACGGTCCTGCTGCTGTTCTTCGCAATGTTGCCGACCGGTGTCGCCTATATCGTCGATTCCTCTGGCGCCAAATATGCCGCATCCAGTGTCGGCGGCATGAATTTCGCTGCGGTGTTTCCGGCCCTGTTCAGCCTCTGGCTGCATGGCAACAGCCTCGGCACTGCCAGTGCCGTTCTGACTGACGCGTTTGCCATGGCCGCCATCTATGGAGCCGCAGCGTTCGGCTGGGGCCTCCACCTCGGCATTCCGGCAATTGCTTGCGCGGTCCACCGTGTCACCAGTGTCGGCAGGATTGCCCGGCTCCGCTTACGGCAGCAGCAACTGATCGACACATGGGGCGAGGAGGTGGCACAGCGGACCGAGGTGGCGAATACGGCGCCCTGATCCGTTTCACGGCGAACGTGACCCGACCCTGGGCCGGACGTCAACTCGCCAGCCGCTGCTCGATCACTGCATTGCGGACCGATCTCTGCAGCTTCTCGAACGCTCTCACTTCGATCTGGCGTACCCGCTCGCGTGAGATGCCGTAGCGCTGGCTGAGGTGCTCCAACGTTGAGGGCGTCTCCCGCAAGCGCCGCTCCGAAATGATCTCCCGTTCGCGCTCCGAGAGGGTACCAAGAGCTCCGGCGAGAAGATCGCGGCGGCTGCTCAGTTCCTCGATGTCGGCGATCCGCACTTCCTGATCGTCCCCGGGATCGACCAGCCAGTCCTGCCACTCCCCCTGTCCCTCCTCGCGCAACGGGGTGTTGAGCGACATGTCGGCGCTGGCGATCCGCCGGTTCATCTGCACGACTTCACTCTCGGCGACATTCAGTTGCGTGGCGATCCGGTTGACGAGCTCCGGCGATAGGTCTCCCTCATCGATCGCCTGCATCTGCCCCTTGAGCCTGCGCAGGTTGAAGAACAGCTTCTTCTGCGCCGCCGTCGTGCCGATCTTGACCAGGGACCAGGAATGCAGAATGTACTCCTGGATAGCCGCCCGGATCCACCAGATCGCATAGGTCGCAAGGCGAAAGCCCCGATCCGGATCGAAACGCTTGACCGCCTGCATCATGCCGACGTTGCCCTCGGAAATCAGTTCCCCCAACGGCAATCCGTAGCCGCGATATCCCATCGCGATCTTGGCGACAAGACGGAGGTGACTGGTCACCAGCCTGTCGGCAGCCTCGAGATCCCCGTCCTCGACCCAGCGGCGCGCCAGATCATATTCCTCCTCGGGCCGCAGCATCGGGATCGTCCGTACGCGCTGCAGATAACGCGACAGATTGCGCTCGGGGCTGAGACCGGGATCCAGGGATCTGTAAGACATCCGAATTCTGCCTACCTGCTCTCTTGTTTCCCTCGCAATGCAGCGTGCTCGGCCATGTTCATCCGGCCTTGCCGGCAATCACACAGCCGGTCAATAACCAAGCCTTGATGTCTACTATAGCATGCCCCTACAAGGTATTTAAAGTCTGCATCAATTCCTTGATATCGGGCGCTGAATCGATCTCGAACCGGTAACGCTCGGCCGCGGTTGGATGAAGGAAGCCGATCAAGAACGCGTGAAGAGCCTGACGGTGGAAGTGCAAGGTGGCAGCCCACGCCGAAGGGTTGATGCGGCGTTGCTGCCGCCGTCCGCCACCGTAAAGAGGATCGCCGACCAGCGGGTGGCCGATCATCGCCATGTGAACCCGGATCTGGTGGGTGCGCCCGGTCATCGGTCGGCACTCGACCAGACTGAGGGCGCCGCCGGCGATAGCTTCGATCACTCGGTAGGCAGTCGCCGCATGCTTGCCCCCTCGCACCACCACTGCCATGCGGGTCCGATGGTGCGGGTCGCGGCCGATGTTGCCGTCGATGCGGCCGGATGCGGGAGACGGAACACCCCACACCAGCGCGATGTAGGCCCGCTCGATGCTGTGTGCGGCGAACTGTCGGGCCAGCGCCATGTGGGCGTCGTCGGTTTTCGCCGCGACCATCAGGCCGCTGGTATCCTTGTCGAGGCGGTGAACGATGCCCGGGCGTCGCGGCCCGCCGATGGCGGACAGACGCCCGCAGTGGGCAAGCAAGGCATTGACCAGAGTGCCGTCCGGATTGCCGGCACCCGGATGAACCACCAGGCCCGGCGGCTTGTTGACGACGATCACCGCTTCGTCCTCGAACACCACATCCAGCGGCAACGGCTGCGGCGCAACAACGTCAACGAGCGTCGCGGGAACATCGAGGGTATAGATTTCCCCTTCGCGCACCCGCCGTGATGGCGTGCAGGAGAAGACGCCGCCATCCTCTTGAACACGGCCGGCGTCGATCAACGCCTTCAGCCGGGAGCGGGATATCTCCGGAAGCGCTTCGGCCAGCACCTTGTCCAGACGCAGACCGGCCTTGTCCTCGCCAATCCGGACAGTGTAAGTGGAGAGACTCATTGCCAATAACGCTGTACCCCGACCATGCAAGCGCTCAAGGCCATCGTCGTCATCCTTGGCATCCTGATCGTCATCAGCTTCGGTCTGCTCATCTATGGCTTCTATTCGAGGATGACCGACCCCGACTTCACCATCGTTCGTAGCGGGGAGAAGACGGTTGAGGCGGGGCCGCGCGTCGGCCAGATCACCGTTCCGGACGGCTGTTCCGTCGCGGAGATGACCCCTTCGAATGATCGTCTGTTTGTGCGCCTGAGCGGCGGTGAGCCGACGTGCAACCGCATCCTTATCGTCGATATCGACTCCGGTCGCGAGGTCGCGGTATTCACGCTCGCGCCGTAGTGGTAATCCCCACCGCCTTGCTGAAGATGGTTACCGACGCCGCGGAAGCCAGCTATCCCGATGAAGCATGCGGCCTGCTTGTGGGCGCGGACCAACCCGGCGGCATCATCACCGTAAGCCAAGTGGAACCCACGGCCAACGTCGCCAGCGATGACACCGGCAAGCGCTTTGACATCGATCCCCGTGCTCGCATCGCGCTGGCGCGAGGACTGCGCGGCGGAGCCCAGCGTGTGATCGGTCATTATCACTCTCATCCCGACCATCCCGCCTTGCCTTCGCGGCAGGATCTGGAGGGGGCGTTCGAGCCGGATCTCGTCTGGCTGATCACCTCGGTGGTCGCGGGGCGCGCCAGGGATACCACCGGCTGGCGCCTCGATTCCGCGGGGGGTTGCTTTCGTCCGATGATCCTCCAGGTCGTCGGCCCGGAACGGGCTGATGAGGCCGGCCGCACCATCAATCCTGACTCCGGCCGGTCTCCGTAGCGCTGATCTGAATCCTTTGCGCGCGTCCCCGGCAGGTACCGCATCGCTTTTCTCGCGGGTCCCGCCGCTGTATGACTGTCACAGCTGGGATAATCTGGGCGATCTTCGATGCTTCCGCAATTCATTCCCGAGTCGAATTATCTGATCCGGATGGCGGACGGCACCATCAAGCAGCTCAATCCGTTCACGGGAACGGAAGTTTGGACCGTACCGGGCCGCGCCAACAGACCTCTTGGCATCGAGAATCAGATTGTCCGGCGTCTGGATCCTGCTCAGGAGGACATGCACTGCGCGTTCTGTGCAAAACGGTATCTGGACACTCCCCCCGAAAAGGCGCGGCTGGCGGAGACGGGAAACGGATTCGTGACCCTGCGCCACCTCGGCGCCGAACAGCTTGACGAGACGGTGGCGGAGTTCCGGCGTGTCCCCAACCTCTTCGAGATCGTTTCGTTCGACTACTGGCAGAAGAACTTCGGCTATCAGCTGCCGGAAAGCGCGGAATCGCACAAGCACGCGTATCTCGCGACGGAGGCCGGCCGCCACCACGTCCTGCACATTGTTGGCGAGCGGCTAAAGGCTGCCGGTCTCGATCGCGAGGCGATCGAGCGGATGCCTGTCGACGACCGACTGCGGTTGGCGAACGCCTTCTTCGGGGGCGGCCATGAGGTGATCGTTGCCCGGCGGCATTTCGTTGCCGGCGCCGAGCTCGACAATCAGCTGGCGTCCTCCGGGACGCTGTCGGCGGAACAGCACTTTCAGTACATCCGGTTCACCATCGATGCCGTGCGCGACATTTATGTCAACAACCGCTATGTGCGATACGTGGCGGTTTTCCAGAATTGGCTGAAGCCCGCGGGGGCGTCCTTCGATCATCTGCACAAACAGCTGGTGGCGATCGATGAACGCGGTGCCCAGAACGAGTTGGAAGTTCGCCTCGCCCGAACCAATCCGAACATCTACAACGAAGCCGCCGTCAATTTTGCAGCCTACCGGAACCTCGTCATCGCCGAGAACGAGCATGCGATCGCGTTTGCAGGGTTCGGCCATCGCTATCCCACTCTCGAGGTTTTCTCGAAAAGCGAGCGCAGCCAGCCGTGGAACCACTCCCCGGATGAGTTGCGGGGGATGTCGGATCTGATCCACGCCTGCCATGCGGCGACGGGTGCCGCTATCCCCTCCAATGAGGAATGGTACTACAAGCCACCCGACGCGGACGTGGCAATGCCATGGCGGGTGTTGATCAAATGGCGGGTGACCACACCGGCGGGATTCGAAGGTGGCACCCGAATTCACGTCAACACAATCGATCCGGACTCGCTGAGGGACAGAGTGGTACCGGGCCTGTTCATGCTCCGGACCGAGGGCGCGATTGCTTCGATGAAAATCGGAAGAGAGTGCGATTGCGTTCCCAACTGCCTGAAGTACAACCCCGCGGTTCGCCAGCAGCACGCCAGCGATCCCGTCTTTCCGCCCTTATCGACCGGCCCGCGCCTCGGCTCCTGACGCCTTAATGCCTGACGCCTTAATGCCTGACGCCTTAATGCCTGACGCCTTAATGATCGTGCGATCGAAATCGCGGGGTGCAGGCCGGTTCCTTAATCTTTTTGTTCTATGGATCGGCAACCCGAAGGTGACTTCGATCGGCAGAGGAGTCTGGCGACATGCCCTATGTCAAGCGTGACGCGACAGGGCGGATTATCGCCCTGTTCGCCCATCCGGCGGGGGACGAGACGGAAGAAGTCGACGAACACGATCGCGACTTGGCGCGGTTCCTGGTCGACGCGCAGTTGGCCCGCATCGTTCCGACGGATTGGGTTGAGTCGGATCTGTCGATGGCGCGGGTTGTCGAGGATCTGATCGAACTTCTGATCGAAAACGGCACCATCCGGTTTGATCAGCTTCCGGCCGGGGCGCAAAAGAAATTGGTCCAGCGCAGTGGCTTGCGGCGGGAGCGCCGTTATGTCGAAGCCCTGTTCGCCGACAACGAAGCGGAGTTGGTCTCGGCCGAAGGCGCCGACGACAACGAGCGCTACCTTTAGCGCATCTTCAAGTTGAGCGATGCACGGTTGCCGCTGCCACACTGACCTCGGCATGCGCCGCCGCCGGATTGTGGTTGCCTGAACCAGGCACTCTCGAGCAAATCCGACGCCTCAAATGCGCCAAGCCTGTACGATTCCGATCGGTTTGATCGGATTTCGCAGGCATGGGCGGAACATGCTGGACGTAACCCAGTTGCGCTGTCTAGTGTGGATTCTGTTCCGATCTTCCGTGGAGGAGCCAATGACCAAGATCGCGAGGGGGCCTCGATGAGCGAGCGCCTCACAAAATCGGCAACGCGGAATATTTTTTACGGCGGCTCCGCGTTCTTCATCGTGGTGTTCGTGGCGCTGACGGTTCACAGCCATTTCTATATCGTCAACACCAGCACCAACGCGGAAACCCTCACGGACAGCGTGGCGCGGGGCAAGCACGTGTGGGAGAGGAATTCCTGCATCAACTGCCACTCGCTGCTCGGTGAGGGCGCCTACTTCGCGCCCGAACTCGGCAACGTCTGGATACGCTGGGGCGGAAACGAGGATCCCGAGGCCGCCCGGGAGACCTTCAAGGCCTGGATGCAGTCGCAGCCGAGCGGCATCCCGGGGCGGCGGCAGATGCCGAACTTCAACCTGACCGAAGAAGAAATGAACGATTTGGCAGACTTCCTGGAATGGACCAGCACCATCGATACGCAAGGCTGGCCACCGAACGACGCCGGCTGAGGAGAGGGATGATATGCGCTATCAATCGCAACGTATCGCTTATTGGTATTTCATCTGCGCCCTGTCTCTCTTCACCGTGCAAGTTATCTTCGGCACGCTGGCCGGCACGGTTTACGTGCTGCCCAATTTCCTCGCCGAGATCGTTCCCTTTCACATTCTGAGAATGATCCACACCAACGCGCTGGTTGTCTGGCTGCTGTTGGGCTTTTTCGGCGCAGCCTATTACCTTGTTCCGGACGAGGCGGAACGCGAGATCGAGAGCCCGATGCTGGCCTACATCCAGCTGGTGCTCCTGGTGGTCGGCGCGCTGGCGTCCGTCGTCGGCTATCTTTTCGGGATTCATGAGGGCCGCGAGTTCCTTGAGCAGCCGCTGTGGGTCAAGCTCGCCATCGTCGTCGTGGCGCTGATTTTTCTCTACAATATTTCGATGACCGTCCTGAGAGGACGCCGCACGGCGATCACAGCTGTCCTACTGCTGGGCATGTGGGGTATCGCCTTGTTCTGGCTGTTCGCGATTTACAACCCCATCAATCTTTCTCTCGACAAGATGTACTGGTGGTATGTTGTCCACATCTGGGTGGAGGGCGTGTGGGAACTGGTAATGGCGTCCATCCTCGCCTTCCTCGTCATCAAGATGACCGGGGTTGATCGCGAGGTGATCGAAAAGTGGCTGTATGCCATCGTCGGCCTTGCCTTGTTCTCGGGTCTCCTCGGCACCGGGCATCATTATTTCTGGATCGGGACGCCCGGCTATTGGCAGTGGATCGGCAGTATTTTTGGCGTCTTAGAGGTCGCCCCCTTCTTCGCCATGGTCGTCTTCGCCTTCACGATGGTCTGGCGAGGACGGCGCGATCATCCCAACAAGGCGGCGATGCTGTGGACCTTGGGTTGCACGGTGGGCGCATTCTTCGGCGCTGGGGTCTGGGGATTCATGCATACCATCGCGCCGGTGAACTACTACAGCCACGGCACCCAGGTCACCGCGGCGCACGGGCATCTGGCTTTCTTCGGGGCCTACGTGATGCTCAATCTCGCGATCATGACCTACGCAATGCCCTACCTGCGCAACCGGCAGCCCTACAATCAGGTGCTGAACATGTGGAGCTTCTGGATCATGACCTCGGCGATGGCGTTCATGACGTTCACGCTAACCTTTGGTGGTGTTGTGCAAGTCCATCTGCAGCGGGTCATGGGAATGTACTACATGGAAGTGCAGGATCAGCTCGTGCTCTTCTACTGGATGCGGCTGGGTGCCGGCTTGTTCGTCGTCTTGTCGGTCATCTTGTTCCTCTACGCGATCCTGGGGCCTGCCCGTGAAGAGAGGCCTGCGCACATGGCCGCCGCGCCGGGGGCGGCCGAATAATGGTCCGGTGCTCGCGATGGTTCCGAAAACGATGTTCCGGGAACTGCGAGGCATGAACGGGCTTGGCTCTCGTAAAGCAATCGCGGCGGACTCGCATGACCTGCCGTTCTACAAGCCGACCGGCGATGAGTGCGCGATCTTCGAGCACGCGTTCCGCAATCGGCTGCCGCTCCTGCTGAAAGGGCCAACGGGCTGTGGCAAGACGCGGTTCGTGACGCATATGGCCGCCCGGCTGGGGCGGCCGCTTCACACCGTCTCCTGCCACGACGATCTGACATCGGCGGATCTGACCGGGCGGTATCTTCTCAAAGGCGGCGACACGGTCTGGGTCGACGGGCCGCTCACCCGGGCGGTCCGGGAGGGCGGTATCTGCTATCTCGACGAGGTGGTGGAAGCGCGCAAGGATGTCACCGTGGTGATCCACCCGCTCACCGACGATCGTCGTATCCTGCCCTTGGATCGGACGGGGGAACTCCTGGTGGCTCCCTCCGGCTTCATGCTGGTGGTCTCGTACAATCCGGGCTACCAGAGCGTCCTGAAAAGCCTGAAGCCGAGCACCCGTCAGCGCTTTCTCGCGATCGACTTTGATTTTCCCGCGCCCGATGACGAGGTTGCCATCCTGGAGCGGGAAAGTGGTCTGGCGCGCGAGCGGTGTGTTCCGCTCGTCCGCCTCGCCAACGCTCTGCGCGATTTGAAAGGGCAGGATCTCGAAGAAGGGGTCTCGACCCGCCTGCTGGTGTATTGCGCGTGCCTCATTGTCAATGGCGTTGGCCTCGACCGGGCGATCCGATGCGCGATCATCGAGCCGCTGACGGACGAGCCCGATGTCAAAGAGGCGCTGGTGCGGGTTGCCGAGATCACTCTCGGATAGAAGGAGATCGCCTTGTTCGAGCCCGAGGAGAGGATCGGCGAACAATGGCACCGCTTGGTCGGCAACGCGTCCAGCTATCCTCGACATCCGGAGGCGGCGGTCGCGCTGGATGCGGTGCGCGGGCGGCTCGCGGTGATGTTTCGCGCTCTCGGCGGGGAGAAAGGCGTGCGGATCGCGGCCGGTGGTCCCTCGTCCTCCTCCCACCGGCTTACCTTACGTCAACGGCTCGGGCTCGGCGCCGAGCGGGTCGATCGTCCGGTTCTCGACGGAGCCACCTTGCAGCTTCCGCCTGTTTTCGACCTGTTTCCCGAGCAGGCTGACAATCACGCTTTGTATGACTGGTTGACGGCCTATTTTGCCTGTGCGGGCGAGCCGTCGTCTGCGATTGACGACCCCTTGAGGGCGGATGTGGATCGTCTGCGGCGGGCGGCCGCGACAACGGCGCGGGTGCTTGAGCGATGGCCCGGATTGCGGCCGCTGCATCGGCGGCTCTGTGACGGGGTGCTGGCCGCCCGACCACGCCGCCGGCTGCCAAATGATGAGGCTGCCGTCGAGGAGGCTGTCCTCGCGTTGCTTGGCGCCTTTGCGCCGGGTGGCGAGCCGGAGCGAAGCGCGGCGCTGCTCGATCCGGCGGTGCCGCTCGACACCTTCCGCTGCCCGCGGCGGTACCGTCCGTTCCTCCCTGTTCCGATGTGGGGCGACGTGGTCGAAAGTCAGCCCGATGCACAGCGCCACGTTGATGAGCAGCCCGGTGCGGACGGCGGCGCCGGAGACGAAAAGCGCCGGCGTGCCAAGCGCCGCAGCAGCGATCAAGCGGAGCGCGATGATCCGTTGATCCTCAATCGCTTCGAAAAGATCATCGGCCTCGCCGAGATGATCAATTTGAATCGTTCGGTCGAGGATGACGATGCCGACGCTGCTCGCAAAGCCGCCGATGACCTCGACGAGATCACGGTGGGGCACCACGAACGGAAGGCGGCAACCCGTTTGAAGCTGGAGCTTGACCTGGCGCCCGAGGCGGCCGAAACGACTCCTCTCGCAGAGACCTGCACATATCCGGAGTGGGATTACAAGCGTCGCGCCTACCATCCGGACCACTGCCGCGTGATCGCGGAGCAGGCGGCGCTGGAGGGAGAGGATTGGCAGCCGGATGAGGCGACCCGACGTCGTGTTCGCCGCGTTCGTCGCCAGTTCGAAGCATTGCGCCCGAGACGCGAGGTTCTGGTAGCGCAGCCGGACGGAGACGAATTGGATCTCTCCGCCTTGGTACGCTCCACTGCGGATCGCTGCGCCGGGGGTGCCGGCAGCGACTGCGTCTATACCACCGCGCGGACGATGGCTCGCGACCTCAGCGTTGCGGTGCTGATCGATGTCTCGCTCTCGACCGACAGTTGGGTTGAAGACCGGCGCGTGCTCGACGTCGAGAAGGAGGCGCTTCTGGCCTTGAGCGGCGGGCTCTCGGCCTGCGGTGACGAGCATGGCATTTTCACCTTCACCTCGCAGCGCCGCAAGGCGGTCTGGGTCCGTACGGTGAAGGAATTCGACGAACAGGTCGATGGGCGGACGCTTCGCCGGATTCAAGCGCTTCGGCCCGGGCACTATACGCGGATGGGTGCGGCGGTGCGGCACGTGACGAAACGATTGGAGAAAAGGCCGCAGCGTCACCGCCTGCTCCTCATTCTCACCGACGGGAAACCCAACGACAGCGACCATTACGAGGGGCGATTTGCGATCGAAGATACGCGGATGGCGATCCGCGAGGCACAGCGCGCGGGCATCAAGGTCTTCGGCATTACCGTCGACCGCAGTGCGCGCGATTACTTCCCCTACGTTTTCGGGCCGGCGGCATATAGCATCTTCCCCCACATCTCCCGCTTGCCCGTTGCCTTGCCTGCGATCTACCGGCAGCTCACATCGTGAGGGCGGGGGTCCAGATCATCATCAGATTGCCATCGTCCTATCAGGGGAAGATCGGCCCGTTTCAGCCAGTATCAAAAAGGAGGAGGAAATGATGAAGAAATCGCTTGTCCTCGCAGCCTGCATCCTGCCGCTGCTTGCCGATACCGCCGCAGGCCAAGCGAATATCGTTCCGGATCCGCTGCCCCGGTTGCCTCCGCAACCGGGACAGGGACTCCCGATCGATGACGTTCGTTTCCTCCAGCAAGCGAGTGGGTACAGCACGACTCAGATGGAAGTCGGTGAGTTGGCGGAGGAAAAAGCGTCGGACCAACGTATCAAACAGTTCGCAAGCCAAATGGCGGCTGATCACAAACAAATCAAACAGGAACTGACGGAACTTGCTCAACAACGTGACATCAAGGTAACGGCAGCGGCGCCCGCCGAGGGATCGGCAGCGGCGATCGACCGCCTGCAGGGGCTGTCAGGCGAAGACTTCGACCGGACTTTTCTTGATGTGCAACTGAAGCACGGCAAGCAACTGGTCGATCTGTACCAAGCGCAAGCGTCGGCCAGCCCCGATACCGGGCTTGCCAGCTTTGCGATCACCACCCTTGTGGAACTGCAACAGCATTTTGACAAGGCGCAAGAACTGGGCGACGACTATGGCTTGAGCGTCGAAACGGTCGATCAGCCACCCCAGTACTGATAGAAAAATGACTGGCAGAAGAAGTGTTGACGGCAGAAGGCGTCGCTATCTCGCCGACCACCACGGTTTGCGGTGAATGAAAGAACTATCATCGCTGCAGGCGAAGGTCGGCGATACCCGGCCCCTTTGCCGGACTTCAGATCCACAGCCTCAGTGGCGGGCGAATGCTCTCTCACTTTCTCTCTGGCAGACTGCTTGTGCAACACGGCGTTGACCGGCCAACCGCCCAATTCCGGAGCGGATTTCCTTTGCCAGGGTGGTGCCGTCGCCCGCTGCCGCGATCAATTTAATCTGACGGGTCGGGAACCGTCAGTGCGGCTGGAGTGTTGAACAACGGACAAAAGACAGGCCACTCCCATTCTGAGGAAGGGAGAAGTCACGTCGAAGTCCAGCCATCTACCGTCCGTGCCACCGGCCAATCGCAGCAACAAGGGACCGGGGGGAGCGTCTCGAGCGGATGCTTCCACAGGTTCGGCGGCAGGCAAAGGAGCTTCCTCCAGAAACGTAGCTGAGCAGGACCGCCAAGGCAACGTTCAGCAAAACACGACGAATCAGGGCTACCAGCAGGATCGCTGAGCCATGTCTTCGCGAAACATGAACGAGCGGCCGGATCGCTCGCGTGGCGGCCCCGGCAGCAGCCATCAGAACGCCGCCAAGCCGAACGCGCCGGTCCAAGAAGGACCGGAGCCGGGTCAGCCCACCAACTTCGATCGCAGCCGCGTGTCGGACGCCGGCGGTGAACGTGACCGCCATCACACTCACGATCCGGCCACGAAATCGTGAAGCGGGTGCCCCTGACCTGGAGCGAAAGCGTCGGTTGGTCTGCCAAGCGCGGCTGCTGAGGGCGCTAAAGAGGGGGGGGAAGCGGTTGCTGAGCGGACGAGCGGAAAGACGATCCCATCGCACCCCGACAGCAGGACAAGGCGGAAGGCGAGTGGGAAGATCTCGAAGGGGGCGGCTCTGACAAGAGCGGTCCCATCGTACCCCTGCAGCGGGACAAGCCGGAGGGCGAGCGCGAAGATGAGGGGAACGATCAATAACGCAAAACCGGACGAAAACCGCTGGTAACTCGACCGCGGCGCTTGGCCTGCAGCCCATCAATGGCTCCTGAAGCCAAACAGGCAGGGAGTGCCCGGCGCCGACCTCTCCTCCGGACGCTGATTTTTGGATGACGAGGAAGGGGAACCTTCTGGTGTTGGCTCGCGTTGACTTTTTCGCCCTGTGCTCGTTGCAGGAGCAATCCAGCAGTACCGGCAGGAAGGAGCCTTCGTGATGCTCGACATGCTTCGCCCGAACCGTCGCCATTTTGCAATGATCGCCGCCGGCGCCGCCAGCGCCGCACTCGCGGTGCCGTCGCTGGTAAGGCCCGTCGCCGCACAGGCGGCGTCGGAAGGCGCCGGGGACGTCTTCCAGATGTTGATTGAGGATCATCAGAAGATCAGCGAGGCCTTGCAGCAAATCAAACAAGCGGAACAGCCGGAAACCAAAATGAAGTGGCTGAAGGAACTGGACCGCATGTTGCTGATCCACGACCTTGCCGAAGGCCTCGTCGTGTATCCCGCTTTGCGCGGGACGGGGAACTTTGAGGACGTGGCGGCCCAGCTTTACAAGGAGCACGCCGACATCAAGACCTACCTGTTCACGCTGCAAACCGTTTCACCGACGGAGGCGTTGTGGACCGACTCCGTGGCCGAGCTCGAACAGTTGATCAAGGGCCACGTGCAGCAGGAGGAGCAGGAGGCGTTTCCGGAGTATCAACAGGCCGCCTCATCTGAATGGATCCAGGCGCTTTCCCGAATGGCCCAGCAGAAACGGGCGATGGTCGGCGAGTAGCGCGGCTGGACAGCGCGAGGCGCCCACCTTCTCCCGGGGCATTGAAGCCCCGAGAGTGCAAGTGCATCATCGGCTTCGACAGGGAGCCATGCCCGCCTGAGTGCTCGCTCCTCTGTTTTGGTGTCGTCGGGAACGTGGGCAGCGGCGATGCGGGCGGTGCCGTTGCACGTTCGTTCACGTTATCCCCATGATTCACCATTGGCGGCGTTCTCAATGTCTGTCAGACGGTCATCTCGAAGTGAGAGCCGAAGACCGCCAGGGAGAACCAGAGGATGATGATTGGCCGCAACACCGCAGCGGGCGAGAAGCTGATTGCCTATGCCGACAGAATTGAGCGCCTTCTGGATGAAATCGATGGGCTGAAGCAGGATCTGAAAGACCTGAAGGCGGAGGCCAAAGGGGAAGGTTTCAACGTTCAGGCGCTGACCAAGCTGGTGACGATCCGCCGCAACAAAGGCCGCGCCGACTCGGAAGCCGAATTCCTGAATGATCTGGTGCTTTATGCCCATGCCACCGGGACGCCGCTCGACGTCGCGTTTTCGATGGTCGAGCGGGACGATGGTGCGGGCGCTCAGTCTGCCCAGAGGAATGAGCGCGAGACGGACCCTGCCGCGCCCTTCAAGGAAGTTCCCGCCGAAGCCGATTGATCAGGCCGCCCGAGCCGATCGCCTGCGCCGATGCTGTGTACGGCGGCAAAAGTCGTGCTGGGGGTGGCGATCGGCCTGCTTGTCCACGCCGGCCCCGTCCTCGATAAGCTGGGTTTGCCCCGGCAGGACATCGCCGCCACCCTTGCCAGAGCGCTTGCCTTCAACCGAGGAACGGGATTTTTTGTCAACGCCCGTGGCGATTTCATTTCGGCATTGCACGTGATCGAGCGCTGCCCGCGACCGGCGTTGCAAACGCCGGAAGGGTTTGTCGCCGGCACGCTGATTGCGAGTTCTCAACAACTGGACCTTGCCGTGGTCGCCACCGGCCATGCGGTCAGTGCGTTTGCGCGGTTTCCGGATTACTTATCGCAGTGGCTGCTGGAGCCGGTCGTGATCGGCCGCTATCGGGCGTGCGGAGGGCCGCAGTCCTGGAGCATCACCGGAGCCACCGCCACCAGCATGCGGATGTTCGGAGAGGGCTCCATGGCTCTTGCCGCCGCCGGCCCGATCGAAGGCGGCAACAGCGGCAGCCCGATCGTTGATCGCAGTGGAGCCGTGATCGGGCTTTTGTTCGCTCGCTTGGTCCGCAGCAGCGAAACGGGGATTGGTGTCGATGCCACCACCATCGTTCGCTTCCTCAGAGCCGCCGACGTGCCTTATCGAACGGTTCCCAGCGGATTGTTCCTCAGTCCCGAAAGTTCAGGTGTTGCCGCAGCAGGCTACACGTTCCCGGTCGTCTGTCTGATCTGAGTGGATCCTCATGTCGGCGGAAGTGGAGAGCGGTCGGAGAGGGTTCATTCGGCCGCCTTGTCCGATGCCGTTGCGATGGACACCTCTGCAGCCGGCGGCTGCCAGCGCAGCACAGGCCGGCGCGCCGCCTGCGTTTCGTCAAGACGCCGGCGCGGGGCGAGCCGCGGCGAGTCTGCGAAGAAGCGAACGTCGCCCGCTTTGGCCCGTGCAACCAGCCCCTCCACCGAGCGGATGAACGAATCCAGGGTCGCCTTGCTTTCCGTCTCGGTTGGCTCGACCAGCATCGCGCCATGAACCACCAGGGGGAAGTAAATGGTCATCGGATGGAAGCCTTCGTCGATCAGGGCCTTGGCCAGATCGAGCGTGGTCACGCCGGTGCCTCTCAAGGCCGTTTCATCAAATAGAACCTCGTGCATGCAAGGTCCGTCGAACGCCGGGCTGAGGGTGCCCGTCAAGCGGGCGAGAAGGTAGTTCGCGTTGAGGACGGCATCGCTCGACGCCTGGCGCAAGCCGTCGGCGCCCATGCTCATCATATAGGCGAGCGCCCGCACGAACATGCCGAACTGGCCATGAAACCCCTTGATCCGGCCGAACGGCTGCGCGTCTCCCTCACCGGCCGCTTCGACCAAGCGCAAGCGACCGTCGCTATCATGGATGACGTAGGGAACCGGCGCGAAGGGCGCCAGCGCGGCCGACAGCACCACCGGGCCCGATCCCGGCCCGCCGCCGCCGTGAGGCGTCGAGAACGTCTTGTGCAGGTTGATGTGCATGCAGTCGATGCCGAGATCGCCGGGGCGGACCCGGCCGACGATGGCATTGAAATTGGCTCCGTCGCAGTAAAAGAACGCGCCGGCATCATGAATTGCCTCCGCGATCTTGAGAATGTCGTTCTCGAACAAGCCGCAGGTGTTGGGATTGGTCAACATGATCGCAGCCACGTCCGGACCGAGCTTACTTCGGATCGATTCAAGATCGACCCGACCCCGCGCGTCGGCAGGAACGGATTCAACCCGGTAGCCGCAAAAATGGGCGCTCGCCGGATTGGTCCCGTGCGCCGACTCGGGCACCAGAACGCGCTGACGGGCATCGCCGCGCGCCTCCAGCGCCGCGCGAATGGTCATCAGCCCGGTCAACTCGCCATGGGCGCCGGCTCCGGGGGACATCGCCACCGCCGGCAGACCGGTCAACGCCTTCAGCCACTCGGCGCACGCATCGATGATGGCGAGCGCGCCCTGCACCGTGCTCTGCGGTTGCAGCGGGTGCAGATCGCCAATCCCCGGCAAGCGCGCCACTTTCTCGTTGAGGCGCGGGTTGTGCTTCATGGTGCAGGAGCCAAGCGGATAGAAGCCGCCGTCGATACAAAAGTTTTTCTGTGAGAGGCGCAGATAATGGCGCACCACCTCGGGCTCGGCCAGGCCGGGCAGGCCGACCGGACCGTGGCGACGACATCCGCCCAGTCGCTCCTGGTGGGCGTCGGGAGGCGGCAGATCGATCCCGGTCTTGCCGGGCGAGCCTTGCTCGAAGATCAGAGGCTGCTCGGTCTGCAGGCCGCGATGACCACTGATCGTCGGCGTTTCGGCCGTCATCCCAACACCTCCTCAAGGCCCAACGCCAAGCTTTCGATGTCGTCGGCAGTGGTTGTTTCCGTGGCTGCAACCAGCAGCAGGGGTGTCATCTCTGCAATGCCGGGGAATAGCCGGGATGCCGGGACGCCGGCAAGAATGCCATGGCTGGCGAGCGCCTCGACCACATCGGCGGCGGGTCTGGACAGCCGCACGGTGAATTCGTTGAAAAAGGTGTCGCTCACGACTTCCACTCCGGACACATCTGCTAGGCGTTCGGCCAAGCAAACGGCGCTCGCGTGGTTCGTTTCCGCCAAGCGCCGATATCCGATCTCGCCAAGCAAGGTCAAATGGATGGTGAAGGCCAGCGCGCATAGCCCACTATTGGTGCAGATATTGCTTGTCGCCTTCTCGCGGCGGATGTGCTGCTCGCGGGTGGAGAGGGTCAGCACGAAGCCCCGTCGGCCATCGGCATCGACGGTTTCCCCAACCAGCCGCCCCGGCATCTGACGCAGGAACTTCTCGCGCGTCGCAAACAGCCCCACAGTCGGTCCGCCGAAGCTGGGCGCATTGCCCAGCGACTGGCCTTCGGCGGCAACGATGTCAGCGCCCATCGCCCCCGGTGACTCGATCAACCCCAACGAGACGATTTCGTTCACCACCACGACAAGCAGCGCACCGGCCTTGTGACATGCGGCTGCCAGTGGCTGGTAATCATGCACGCGGCCGAATACGTCCGGATTTTGCACGACGACGCATGCCGTTTCGGAATCGATGGCGGCAACGGCATCCTCGCTGCCCGTCCAGTCCGACGGCAACCTCAGGATGTCGAGGCGCATGAACCGGCCGTTGGTCGCGACAACATCGGCGTAATGCGGATGGAGCGCTCCCGACATGACGATGCGTGAGCGCTTGGTCACGCGGGCCGCCATCAGCACCGCCTCGGCTGTCGCTGTCGCCCCGTCATAAAGAGACGCATTGGCCACATCCATCCCGGTGAGAAGGGCGACCTGGGTCTGGAATTCGAACAGATACTGAAGGGTGCCCTGCGCAACTTCCGGCTGATAAGGCGTGTAGGCGGTGAGAAACTCACCTCGCTGGATCAGATGATCGACCGCGGCCGGGATATGATGGCGATAGATACCGGCACCCAAAAAGCTCGGCACGTTGGATGGGCTGAGGTTACGATGGGCGAGGGCGAGGAATGCCTGCTCGACGGCCGCCTCCGACTGGTGACGGGGCAGCCCCCCGATCGGTTCGCTCAGCCGCGCCGACTGAGGCACGTCCTTGAACAGATCGTCCACATGCCCCGCGCCGATCGCGCCCAACATCGCGCGGCGGTCTTCGTCGGTCAGCGGCAGGTAACGCATCAGTCGAGGCTCGCCAGGTACTCTTTGTAAGCGGACGCATCCATCAGATCGTCCAGTTCCGCCGAGTCATCCAGCGAAATCTTGAAGAACCAGCCATCTCCCATCGCTTGAGCGTTCACCTTGCTGGGCTCGTCAACCAATCCTTCGTTGACGGCGACCACCTCTCCGCTGACGGGGGCGTAGACTTCGCTGGCCGCCTTGACCGATTCAACCACCGCCGCTTCATCACCCTTCTTGAACCGGGCGCCGATGGCGGGAAGCTCGACAAAAACCACATCGCCCAACAACTCCTGGGCATGATCGGTGATGCCGACAACGGCCACATCCGCTTCCATCCGGATCCACTCATGTTCCCGCGTAAACTTGACGGTCGACATTGGCGAAATTGATCCTTCTGCTGAACGTCTAGAACGTTGCGTATCGGTGCGGCACAAAGGGCAACTTGACGACCCGCCCCGGCAGATCCTTGCCGCGCACCACGGCGGCCACCGGTGTGTCGGGGCCCGCCGCATGAGCACTCACATAACCCATGGCAATCGGACGGCCGAGAGACGGGCTGTAGCTGCCACTGGTGACGGTGCCGAGAGGCGCCCCTTGCGGATCCGTGATCGGCGCCCCGGCTCGCACAGGGATCTTTCCGTCGAACACGATTCCGACCCTCTTGCGCTTCGGTCCTGCCGCCATCTGCCTCAGTATGATTTCATCACCGGGAAAACCACCTTCTTCACGGCGGCGGCGGTTGACGGTCCAGGCGAGGCCCGCCTCAACCGGCGTGGTCGCCTCGTCAATGTCCTGACCGTAAAGGCAAAGGCCAGCTTCCAGCCGCAACGTATCGCGAGCCCCAAGCCCTGCCGGCAGCACCTCAGGCTCCTGCAGGATCAGCTCAGCGATCGTCCGTGCATCAGCGCTTTCGACCAGAATCTCGAAGCCATCCTCTCCCGTATAGCCGGATCGGGTCACTCCGCACCGGATTTCCCCAATTTTCAACGTTTCCATCGACATGAACAACATGTAGCGGCTGGGCGGTGCTAGTCTGGCCAGTACTGCCGCGGCGGCTGGGCCCTGCAGCGTGAGCAAGGCACGGTCGTCCCAGACCTCCATAGTGATACGGTCGCCGATACACTCCTGGATGTGGGCGAAAACCACCTCCTTGCGGGCGGCGTTGACGATGATGACGATGTAAAAGCCGCCATTCACCACCATCAGATCATCGATGATGCCGCCCTCATCATTGGTAAGAAGCGTATAGCGGAGCTTGCCGGCCGGCAGGCCCTGCAGATCACTGACCACCAAGCTCTCCAAGGCGGCTGCTGCATCGTCTCCGCGCAGCATCGCCACTCCCATGTGGGAGATGTCAAAGAAGGCGGCGCGAGAACGACAGTGTTCGTGCTCAGCCACGATTCCCTTGTACTGCAACGGCATTTCGTAGCCGGCGAACGGAACCATGCGGGCGCCCAGCTTCTGATGAAGCGAATAGAGCGGAGTCCGCTTGAGAGTCGATGTCGCGATGTTGTTCACGCTTTTCTCCATCATGCAACCGGGATGAATCCCCGCAACTTCTCATGCGGACAAAAGCCGTTTGTGTAGGTGTCCGGCACCGTGGGCAGGCGGGCCTGCGCTCGCAGTGTAACGGACGACCCTGGATGGTCAATCACCGCGTTTTTCATGGGCGGCGATCTTGCGTGCGGCGATTGTAATCCAGTTGCTCGGGGGTCAGCTGGAAGGCGACAAAAATCTCATAGGCATCCGCAGGCGTTCCCGCCGCGAGAGGAATGGCCACTGTGACCGGAGGATCGTTGTCTGTGATGCTGGCACGGTTGCGGTTGCCGACAAACTCCATGCTCACCGAGAAGCGCTCGACGGTAAGGATGTTTCGGCTCTGGTCGGTGACGCTGACGAGATAGTCAACCTCCGCCCTGCGGTCCGCGTTCGCTGGTCCCCGAATTGCCGTAATCGTGGGCGCCAGCGCGACAACCACCGTTTCCTGACCATTTTGTCCACCGACGACGGTGCAGTTCGACTGGATATCGCTCACCTCTGCCGTGTGATCGACGTCGGTTAGATCCTGGCCTCGTCCCGGCGCAAAGCGGGTCACCGTCATAGCGTCGCCAACCAGCGCCACGGGCGGGCAGATCACGGTCTCATCCGGGGTTGAGCTACAGCCGCTCGAGGCTATCAGGATGACTCCAAAGCTCGCAGCCGTCAGCTTCGGGCCGAGTCTCAGACGCGGATTGGTCATAACTGGGAGTGCGAGCCGTCGCAGAACGGTGGGGTTGCCGTCTGCTTGCATCCACAGAAATAGACGGTTTCGCTCTTCTCGGCGGTCACAACGACGGGGTTGAGGCCGGTCCCCTTGTGGCTGCCGTCACAAAGCGGCTGCGTCGTGCTGCGACCACAGGCGCACCATGCATATTTTTTCCCTGCCGTCAGCTCGAAGGGAAATGGCGCTTTCTGTGCTATCCAAGAGGCTGTCATGGTTGTGATCAACTCCACGGCTTGGCGACGACAAGGCTTCATACTCTAGATAAGCATTCTGGCCCGCACAAGCGCACCCCAGGTTCATGGGCCGGTTTTGTAGCGGCACGGCGCCCGAGGAGCGTTACTCTTCGTCTCGCCCGCGACTCTTGGCGCGCCCGACCACTTGAGGAACTCCATGGCCGTCTATACCGAGGTTTCTGATCAGGACATTGCCGCCTTCACCGCCCGTTATGCTATGGGCCGGGTGATCGCCTGCAAGGGGATCGCGGAAGGGATCGAAAACAGCAACTACCTGCTGGCGATGGAATCCGGCACCTACATCCTGACGTTGTACGAAAAGCGGGTGGCGGTCGAGGACCTTCCGTTTTTCCTGTCATTGATGGAGCATCTGGCAGCACATGGCGTCCCTTGCCCGATCCCGGTTCGTGCCCTCGATGGCGCCTCGCTCGGCGTCTTGGCAGGACGGCCCGCCGCCGTGGTCACTTTCCTTCCCGGTCTTTGGCCGCGGCGGCCTACCTCGGCCCATTGTGCAGCCGTCGGAGCCTCTCTTGCCCGTCTCCACCTTGCCGCGGCCGATTTTACCGGTCTGCGGGCCAATGCCTTGTCGCTGTCGGGATGGCGTGCTCTTCTCGCGGACTGTCGTGCCGGAGGCGCCCTGATTGCACCCGAGCTTGCGGATGAGTTGGAGCACGAACTCTGCCAGCTGGAAGCGGCATGGCCGGACACGCTTGCCCGGGGGATTATCCATGCCGACCTGTTTCCGGACAATGTGCTGTTCGAGGGCGAGCGGCTCAGCGGCATCATTGATTTCTACTTTGCCTGTCAAGACCTCCTGGCCTATGACCTCGCGATCTGTCTGAACGCGTGGTGCTTCGAGCCCGACGGAAGCTTCAATGTTACCAAGGCGCGGTGGATGCTGAGGGGATATGACCAGCAGCGGACACTGTCAGCGGAGGAAATCACGGCATTGCCCCTGCTGGCGCGGGGCGCGGCGCTCCGGTTCCTGTTGACCCGGCTGTTTGACCGGGTTCACCGGCGCAAGGACGCTCTGGTCTCGCCGAAGAATCCGGCGGAATACCTGCACAAGTTGCGCTTTCATAGACGGGTCCGCGGGCCCGGGGGATACGGGCTGGAATGACGAGGGTGTCAGGCAATAACGATCGGCAAACGGATGCCCAGACGAATGCCGAGGCGGATCTCGTCGAGATGTTTACCGATGGGGCTTGCCTCGGCAATCCCGGACCAGGGGGGTGGGGTGTTGTTCTGCACTGGCGCGGCGTTGAGCGGGAGCTCTCCGATGGCGTGCCGGCTACGACCAACAATCGCATGGAACTGACGGCGGCCATTGAGGGTCTGGAGGCGCTGAAGCGCGGCATGTCGGTCCGCGTGTACACCGACAGCACCTATGTTCGCGACGGTATCAGCCGCTGGATCCACCGCTGGAAACAGTGCGGCTGGAAGACGGCGGACAAGAAGCCGGTGAAGAACGTCGATCTCTGGCAGCGTCTCGACAAGGCGATTGCACGTCATCGGGTGGAGTGGCGATGGCTTCGTGGTCATGCCGGTCATCCGGAAAACGAGCGGGCTGATCGCCTTGCGCGCCTCGCTGCACAACGGGCAAAAGGATGAGAGGAATCGAACCCATTCGGTGGAGACCATCCTGCGAACGGGAAAGAGCTCTGATCGAGGGTATCTTGAAAGTAGTATTTTTTTATGGTTGCTCGCACAGTAGCTGTGCTAGCGTGTGATCCTCTCGCACCCCAAATGGGTTATATCCATGATCCTCCACTGGTCAACCGCAATGAGTGTCGGAATTCCAGCGCTGGACTCAGATCATCGGTGCCTTATCCGCATCATCAGCTTATTGCGCGGCGTGGAGGAGGGCGAGGAAACCCGCACGATGATCGAGACAGTTCTCGATACGCTTGCTGTGTATGCCTGGGTCCATTTCGCCCGTGAGGAGCGCGTGATCAGGGCCTTCGCATTTGAACAGGCCGAGGTGCACACGAGGGAGCACAAGGAATTTGCGCAGTTTCTCGATGCCTTGCGCGCCCGCTACGCGGGCCGTGCCGAGCCTGGCTTGGCCACTCACCTGTTTAATGAGTTGGCGGACTGGATTCGCCACCACATCCTGATCCTGGACATGGCGTATAAACCTTGTGTGGATGATGTTGACCGCGCGGAGCAGATTGCCCGCGCCGGTACGGCGGCATGCTTGATCAATCTCGGCCGTCAGAAGTCCCCCGTGCGAGTCCGTCGGGCGCAGCGACCGGTCGCCTTTTCCGTGATGACATAACCCCTTTCGTTTCGGCAATACAACTCCGCTCTCGCCACGAGAGAGGCAAAAGGGGGTGAAAATTATCCCCTGCGGGGCCTAAAAGCAACAAAAATGGTATGGTTATCGGCGAAACGCCATGCTACATTATTGCAATGCAGCATAAACATATGACATATGGCGGTCGACCGGCGGTGAACAAAGAGATGGGCTACTTCCACTGGACAGAGGCGATGAGCGTCGGAGTGCCTGCGCTGGATGCAGACCACAAATCCTTGGTTCGAACCATCAATGTCCTTCGTGAACTGGAAGGCGGAGAAGCCGCACCGTCGGCCGTGGGAATGGTGCTCGATACGCTCAAGGCTTACGGACGGAACCACTTCAAACGCGAAGAACGGGTCATGGATGCCGTGCGTTTTCCGGGAGGGGCGTTTCACCGGGCGGAGCACCAGAACTTCGTCCGTTATATCGAGTATCTCCGCTCCCGCCTTGCCAGCGGCGAACCGGAACCGACGCGGGAGCTGTACGATTACCTCACGGGCTGGCTGCGGCACCACATCCTGATTCAAGACATGGCGTACAAGCCATACGTCAGCAATGTCGCCAATCTTGAGAATATTGCCAGGGAAGCGGCCCCACCGCTGTCCACTCTGCCCGAGATGGCCCCGATTCAAAGCCTAAGTGCGTGAACGAATCCCTTTGCTTCCGGGGGTGCCGCGCGAGGCCCCCCCGGACGGCAGCCGCCGAGGACGTGAAATGAAGGGGGCCAGCCTGCCCCCTCCACCGTTCTTACGATCGACGGGGTAAGCTTAAAGGGTGCGCAGCATCACTTCGGCGCTGGACTTCTCGTAGGATCCCCCTGGGTCGACGTTGAGGGACTTGACCACGCCGTCCTCCACCAAGAGGGAAAAGCGTTGGCTGCGCAGGCCAAGCCCTTTCCCCGTCAAATCCAGCTCCAGACCCAAAGCCTTTGTCAACGCCGCATCACCGTCCGCCAGCATCGTCACCTTGCCATCGGCTTTCTGATCCTTTCCCCACGCACTCATGACAAACACATCATTCACGGCGACGCAGGCAATCTCATCCACGCCTTTTGCTTTCAGCTCGCCGGCGTGCTCGACGAAACTGGGCAAGTGCTTGGCGGAACACGTTGGCGTGAACGCGCCGGGAACCGCAAACAGAACAACTTTCTTGCCGGCGAACAGCTCATCCGTACTTACCGGCTCAGGCCCGTTTTCACCCGCCCGCATCAGCGTCACCGACGGTATCTTCTCGCCCACTTGAATGGTCATTCAAGCCTCCCTTCCAATTGTCGTTCCTTCGGGCCGGCGGCGCCGACCCGGCCTCAGACACATAGGCCAATTGGCCTGAGAATTCAAAGCCGCCCGCGCCGATGACGGATGAAGAGAGTCCCTGGCAAGGGGTCCAGCAGGAAAGGGCGCTTCTAGCGCGGACCCGCGGCCCGCTCCAAAGCCGCGATGACGATCTCCGGCGTGAGCAGTTCCGGCAGAGCCTCACCGTCCGGCAGACCCGGTCCGTAGACCGCATCGAACGGAATACCATAGCGGCCAAAACGGGCAAGATAGCTGGAAATGGCCGGATTGGGCCGTGTCCAATCCCCCTGCATCGCGACCACCGTGCCGGCTGCAAGGTATCCCCGGACGTCGCTGCGGGACAGCACCAGCGTTTCATTGACCTTGCAGGTGATGCACCAGTCAGCCGTCACATTGACCAGAACGACATGTCCGGAGGAGACCAGATCCGGAATGGCCTGTTCATCGAACGCTCGCCACTGCTCGGGAATGTCGGTGCCGGCGTCGAGCTGAGGACGCTGCGGAATCAGGAACGACACCCCGGCGAGGATAAGCGCTGCTGCGGCAGCAGACCGCGCCGCCCACCGGCCTGAGAGACGAATGCCGAGGGCGATGGCTCCAGCTGCCGCGGCTGCCAGCGCGCCGGCCCCGAGCGCCCCGGCGACACCGATCTGGACGGTGAGCACAGAGACCAGCCACACGGCCGTCACCACGAGCGCAAAGCCGAGAACCCGCCGCAGCACGATCATCCACGGCCCCGGCCGCGGAAGGCGTGTCGCCAGTCGCGGGAATAGAGCGATCCCCAAATAGGGGGCGGCAAGGCCGATCCCGACGGCAACGAAGACCGCGATGATCTCCAGCGTGCCCCGTGCGAGCGCAAAGCCGACGGCGGTGCCGAGAAACGGCGCCGAACACGGAGTTGCCAGCAATGTTGCCAGCGCTCCCGTCAGGAAATGGCCGCCGAGCCCGCCCACATGGCCGGCCCGCTCGCCGGCGTCAGCGATCACGCGCGGCAGGCGGACTTCGAACAATCCAAACAGATTGGCGGCGAACACGCTGACAACCAGAATCATCGCGATCAGGAACCACGGCTGCTGAAACTGCATCCCCCATCCGACCACTGTTCCCATCGCTTTGAGACTTGCCAAAGCACCACCGAGGACGAGAAACGAGCAGAGAATGCCGGCAGCGGAAGCAAAAAAGCTCAACCGCACCCTCAACCGGTCACCGCCGCCATGTCCGACGACACCGAGCAGCTTGATCGATAACACCGGCAGCACGCACGGCATCAGGTTCAAGATCAGCCCGCCAAGCAGCGCGAGGCCAAGGATCATGCCCCACGACAGCCCGCCGGCGGCCTCGCCCGGAGCACCATTCTCTGCTCCCGCGCCAGCCAGAAAATCCGCCCGATCTCCGGCCCGGCCCTCGGTTCCATTGCCAGCCTCGGCAACGATCAGGCGCTGCTCGACTGCCCCGCTGGTATCGACCAATGTCGCCGTGATCGGCGAGCCGGGCAGCGGGCTGCGCAGAAACTCCGTGCCGTGAACCGGCATTGTCAAAATCGCGTCCTCGCCGCTGGCGGCAACGCTCACGGCCGGCGCGCCAAACGTCACTGCTTCAGGGGCTTCAACGAATACATCGGGCGCGACGAACGGCACGTCGGAGCGGACGCGGATCGCCAGCATTGGCGGACTGTGATCCTCGGAGAGTTCCGCCGACACCACGGTGAGCCCCCCGCCCGGATCCGCGCGCGGCACCTGGCTGGCAAACCGGGCGATCAGGTGGGTAAACGCGCTCGGCCGTGGCGGACCGGCGGCCAAGTGAAGGACAAGCTCGGCCTGTTGCGGGATGCAGACATCGTCGCAGATCAGGTATTCGACGGCCGCCTTCAGCGCCACGTCGTCTCCCGGCCGGGCCGGACGCACCGTAATCGGCAGCACAACATCCGCCGCATATCCGATCGTCTCCAGGCCCAGCACGGAAAACCGTTGCGGGGCCGGCCACGCGACCTCCGCCGCGGCGAGGTTCGCCGACCCCGTCCAGTCGATCTGCGCCGGGTAGCCGGCGTCTCCAGGCGAGCGCCAGTAGGTTTTCCAGCCCTCTGCCAGGCGGATCTGCAAGCCGAGGAGAACCTCTTCTGCATGCCCGGTGGTCTCACTGGCGGCGATCAGCCGGACCGCGCTGTGTTCGGTTTCAATCCACTCGGACGCACCGCTACCGGCTGCGACCGGGCGAACCAGAACAACGGTGAGAACAACAAAGGCAATCGCGCAGAAACGGAGGTAGCACATCATTGCCTCAATGTAGCGTGAACAGCGGCTTCCTTCAAAGCGCTTGCCACCTATAACCTGTTGCGCCCGCAGCGCACCCACTCTACCGCCACAACGAAGGCATCAACAGGATCAGACAGGTCACAATCTCAAGGCGTCCGAGCAACATGCCGGCCGACAACAGCCACTTGGCGGCATCCGGCAGCGAGGCGAAGTTTCCGGCAGGTCCGATGGTGGAGCCGAGACCAGGCCCGACATTGGCAAGCGCCGTGGCCGCGCCACTGATGGATGTCACAAAGTCGAGACCGAGGCAGCCGAGCGCCACCGACAGGAATACCGCCGAAGACAGGAACAGCAGCACAAACGTGGCAACGGAGACCATCACCTCTTCCGCAAGAGGCTGGCCCTTATAGCGTGTGATATAGACCGCATGGGGATGTACCAGTCGCCGGAACTGGACTTGAGCCGCGACGTACATCACCTGGAACCGGAAAATCTTGATTCCGCCCGACGTCGAGCCGGTGCATCCGCCCATGTAGGTGAGGAGAAAGAACGCCATCACTGCCGGAGCGCCCCACGTCGTATAGTCTGTGGTCGCAAAACCCGTTGTCGTGACTACCGAGACGACATTGAACGCCACCAGCCGCAGCGCGATCAGGAAGTCATCTCCCCGGGAGAGGGTTAGCCAAGTGGATAGCACGCCGATGACGATGGCAAGGAACACCAGCAGCACTCGAACCTGGCTATCGAGAATGAACCAGAAATTCCTTCGGGTGATGGCCTGGATGTAAAGGACGAAGGGCAGTCCGCCGGCCAGCATGAACAGGGTCGCGAACCAATGGATCGCGGGTTGCGGAAAGTGGCCAAGGGAGGAGTCAGAGGTGGAGTAGCCACCGGTCGAGACGGTGGCCATTGCGTGATTGACGGCCTCGAATGCCGTCATCCCGCACAACCAGTAGGCCAGAACGCACAACAGGGTCAGTAGCGCATACACCCGCCCGATCGCGGCGGCAATCTGTGCCGCTCCCGGCAGAACCTTCTCCGAACGGTCCGAAGACTCGGTGCGAAACAGCTGCATGCCGCCGACCCGCAGGTACGGCAGGATTGCCACCGCCATGACGATGATGCCGATCCCGCCAATCCATTGCAGCAGGGAGCGCCACAGCAGGATGCCGGCGGGCATCGAATCGAGGCCCGTCAACACGGTCGAGCCGGTGGTGGTGAGACCGGAGACGGCCTCGAAGAAGGCGTCGGTGTAGGTGATATCAAGCTCGGAGAAGTAGAACGGCAGCGCCGTATAGGCCGAAGCGCCGAGCCATGCGGACGTGGTAAGCACGAAAGCCTGCTGAATGCTCAGCCCGATCCGCCCGCGATAGCTCGACAGAATCATCAGCACGCCGCAGACCAGGCCGCCAGCGCCGGACACGGCAAATGTCAGCCAGTCCCGGTTGTGCGTGGCGATGTCGGCGAGCGCGGGGACACCCATCATCGCACCAAGCACGGTGATGAAAATACCGACGATAAAAATGATCGGCTGAAATCCGAAGCTCATCCATCGCCACCGGGTGACCGCCACCGCACTGTAGCCGCAAACCGACCGGCGGCAAGTGCCGCGTTGAGGCGGATCTTTCCTCGTTGCGTAGCCTGTGGCACAATAAGGTTCGAAAAAGGGGACGGAGGATATAGGGGGGATGATACAGGCGAGACGCGTATAGATGCCTCAGGTGGATCGTATTCATGATAAGTCCCTGACGGGCCAGTTGCTGGTCGCGATGCCGGCGATGGCGGATCCGAGGTTCACCAAATCCGTCATCTACATGTGCGCTCATAGCAGCGAAGGGGCGATGGGACTGGTCGTCAACCGCATGTTGGACGCTCTGACTTTTCCGGCGCTGCTGGAACAACTCGGCATCGACGTGCCGCGAGCCCTCGATCAGCCCATCCACGTGCTGTTTGGCGGCCCGGTGGAAACCGGCCGGGGCTTCGTTCTTCATTCGCCCGATTATCGCCGTGACGGCACTCTGGTCGTCGATGACGGCGTCGCGCTGACGGCGACGATCGATATTCTGCGGGCGATCGCGTCCGGCAAGGGGCCGCGCCGACATCTGCTTGCCCTCGGCTATGCCGGCTGGGGACCGGGTCAGCTGGATTCGGAATTTCGCGCCAACGGCTGGCTCAGCGTCGACGCCGACGAGGATCTGGTGTTCGGTGCGAACCTCGAGACCAAGTGGAGCCGGGCGATGGCGAAGATCGGAATTGATCCTCGGATGCTCTCCGACACGGCCGGCCACGCCTGACTCACCGGCTGTTCGACATGGCGACCGGAGATGAATTGAACGGATCGTCGCTCAGGTGCCCGTCAGCACGAAGAAAGGAAGGAGTGCCAGTGCGGCCATGATAGCCATGCCGAAGACGACGAACAGCCCGTCGCGCGTCAGGCAGCTCACGGCGAAGCACAATACGGCAGTGCCGAGAATCGATGACGAGAACGGGATAATCTCCAGGACAGGCATCAAGAGACCCGCGATCAAACAAAGACTCTGCGGCACGATGCACCTACTCCGGCCGATCAACCGGTAAAGCCTGTCGTCCCGGCTGTGCCTGTCTAGGAAATCGGCCGCGCCGCGCATCCGTTTGAGCGCTCCGCGAAGCTTCGGTCCCGCGACCTGCCGCTTGACCACGAAGTTGGGCAGCGAGAGGTGGTCCCGATTCCACAGCATCTGCGCCGAAATCAGCGCGATGGTTATGCCGCACAGGGACGAGAACAGCGGAATGCCGCTCAGTGGCGATACCACCAGCAGCGCAGGGACCATGAGGGCGGGCACAAAGGAGGCGTTGCCGCCGGCCGCGATGAGATCGCGCAGCGCGACCTGCTCGCGCCCCGCCAACGCCTCGAGCCGCGAGACAACGTCTCGGACAGAGCGTGGTTCGCAATCATCCTCGGCCCCCGGTTCGGTATTCTGCCGATCAGCAGCAGTTTTCATCACAAGCACTTTCGCGGCTCTCCGCCGATCCGACCCCGATGGATGAGCCCACCTCCTTCGGTCGGTTCGGCCGACCGGCCGAATTTCCCAACTGAGCCATTCCATTCGAGGAACTCAAGTGTCGAAGCCAATCGCGTGGAACGGGAAACAACGTCAGTGCCGGAACCGTTCTGCCAGGTGCTCATCCGGCGGCCATTGACAAAAGCGACCTTCCTCAGGCGGTGGCCTCTCTCGGAGATCTCGCGCGTGTTTTCTCGCCAGCGTCCGGCTGTGCTCGCGCGAAGACGCAGTAGGGTGAGGCACGCCCTACGACGACCGCCATCGTCTCCTTTCTTTCTTGTCAGGACCGAGCCGCGCGAACGCCGTCCAGTCTCGGTCGGATCGAGGCGTCGGGGAGAGGGGTACACGTCGCCGGCCGATGGGCATCAATTTCAGGACAGCTTGCCGTGGCAGTGCTTGTATTTCTTGCCGGAGCCGCAGGGGCAGGGGGCGTTGCGCTGGACCTTGCCCCAGGTCGCCGGATCGTCGGCCCTGACTTCCTCGGCCGCTTGGCGCACGCGTATGGGAGCGGAGCCTTCAGACGCTCCCGCACCAGCGCCTGCTGCTGCGGCCAACGGATTGCTGGCGGGAGCGGCTCCGGCGAGTGCGCCGGCACCGGCGAATGCCGGATCGCGCCGCGTCTCGTGCATCGGCCGGTGGAGCCGTGCTTCTTCCTGGGCGAAGGCCACCTCCAATTCCTCGGCCTCGGGCAGCTTCAACTCGACATGACAGAGAATCAGCGTGACCCGTTCGCGAAAGCGCTCCAGCATGGTCTCGAACAAATCGAACGCCTCGCGCTTGTACTCGTTCAATGGATCGCGCTGCGCATAGGCCCTGAGGCCGATCCCCTGGCGGAGGTGATCGAGATTGAGCAGGTGCTCCTTCCAGACCTGGTCGAGGATCTGCAGAACCAGGCTCTTTTCCACCATACGCATGGTCTCGGCACCATAATTGGCGGCCTTTTCCGCCATTCGCCGGTCGCCAGCCTCGATCAGGCGCTCGCGGATTTCCGCATCCGCAATCCCCTCTTCCTTGCCCCAGTCTTCCAACGGCAGATTGAGCCCGAGAATCCGCATCACGTCGGCATGCAGGCCGGAGACGTTCCATTGCTCCGGATAGGCCTTTTCCGGCATGTATCGGACGACCAGATCATCAATCACCTGGTGGCGCATCTGGGCGACGTCCTCGGCCACGTCCTCGGCGTCCATCAGCTCGCGGCGCTGCTCATAGATCACCTTGCGCTGGTCGTTCATCACGTTGTCGAACTTGAGCAGGTTCTTGCGAATCTCGAAGTTCCGCGCCTCAACCTTCTGCTGCGCCTTCTCCAGCGCCCGGTTGACCCAGGGGTGGACAATCGCCTCGCCCTTTTCCAGGCCCAGCTTCTGCAGCATTCCGTCGATCCGCTCGGAGCCGAAGATCCGCATCAGATCGTCCTCGAGAGACAGAAAGAACTTCGATGCCCCGGGGTCGCCCTGGCGCCCCGCGCGGCCGCGCAACTGATTGTCGATCCGGCGGCTCTCGTGCCGCTCGGTGCCGACGATGAACAGCCCGCCGGCCTCGATCACCCGTGCCCGGTCCGCCTCGACCTCGGCTCGAATCCGCTGCTTGCCGTCTGCGTCGGTCGGATCGTTCAATTCCTGCTGAATACGCATGTCGACATTGCCGCCGAGTTGGATGTCGGTGCCGCGACCCGCCATGTTGGTGGCGATGGTCACCGCGCCGGAGCTGCCGGCCTGGGCGACAATGCCGGCTTCCTGCTCGTGGTAGCGGGCGTTCAAAACCTTGTGCGGTATCTTTTTTTTCTTCAGCAGACCCGAGAGGTGTTCCGATTTCTCGATCGAGACGGTGCCCACCAGCACCGGCTGCCCACGCGAGCGGCAGTCCTCGATCAACTCGACGATCGCGGCGAATTTCTCGTCCGCCGTGCGGTAGACCTCGTCGTGAAAATCCTGGCGAACGCAAGGGACGTTGGTCGGGATCTCGGAGACCTCGAGATTGTAGATTTCCTGGAACTCGCCAGCCTCGGTCATCGCAGTTCCGGTCATGCCGGCCAGCTTGGGATAGAGCCGGAAGTAGTTCTGGAACGTGATCGACGCGAGCGTCTGGTTTTCCTGCTGGATCTGCACGCCCTCCTTGGCTTCCAGTGCTTGGTGCAAGCCTTCGGAGTAGCGGCGGCCTTCCATCATCCGGCCGGTGAACTCGTCGATGATGATGACTTTGCCTTCCTTGACGATGTAATCGGTGTCGCGACTGAATAGCTTGTGCGCTCGCAGCGCCTGATTGGCGTGGTGAACGAGAGAGACGTTGGCCAGATCGTACAGATCGCCCTGGGCCAGCACGCCCTCGGCGCGCATTAGCTCCTCGATCTTTCCCATCCCGGATTCGGTAAAGGAGACGGCGCGCGCCTTCTCGTCCTTCTCGTAGTCTTCTTCGCCGAGCAGGGGGATCAGACGGTTGATCCGGGTGTACAGCTCGGAGGAGTCCTCGGCCGGGCCGGAAATGATCAGCGGCGTGCGGGCCTCATCGACCAGGATCGAGTCCACCTCGTCGACGATGGCGTAGTTGAACGGACGCTGGACCATTTCATCCAGCTGGAACTTCATGTTGTCGCGCAGATAGTCGAACCCGAATTCGTTGTTGGTGCCGTAGGTCACATCCGCCGCGTAGGCCCGCTGGCGCTGGCGGTCGTCGAGACCATGAAGGATGCAGCCCACCGAGAGTCCGAGAAACCGGTAAATCGTGCCCATCCACTCGGCGTCGCGGCGGGCGAGGTAGTCGTTGACGGTGACGACGTGGGCGCCGTTTCCGGTCAAGGCGTTGAGATAGATCGGCAGCGTCGCCACCAGGGTTTTGCCCTCGCCGGTTTTCATTTCGGCAATCATCCCGCGATGGAGGATCAATCCGCCCAGAAGCTGCACGTCGAAATGGCGCTGGCCGAGGGTCCGCTTGGCGGCTTCCCGCACCGTGGCAAAGGCATCGACAAGAATATCGTCGAGGTCTTCGCCATCGGCGAGGCGCTGCTTCAACCACGCCGTGCGGGCCTGCAGTTCGTCGTCGCTCAATGCTTCAAGCGCGGGCTCAAGTGCGTTGATGGCGGCAATCGTCTTGTTCTGTTTTTTCAGAAACCGATCATTAGCCGTGCCAAACATTTGCCGCGCGATACGTGCGAACATCCATAGTCCTCAAAGAAGTCGGCCAAAGTTTAAGAAGCGCGCGAGTTGCACCTAGCGCGCGTTGCAACCCGCCAAGAGTTAGATAGACCACGGCGCCCTGTCAATGCGATGCGGCGGCAGGACCCGATCTGCAAGCGGAGCGATCGTGAGCTGCGGGGATGATCTCCGCGGCAGTGCCGCCAATTCCAGACCGTGCCTCAACCAGCCTCGATCCTTCGACAGTGGCGGTCAGGAAAGATCCATGATTTGAACCGGAACAGTGCGCGTGCGTCCACCACGAACGATGGTCAATTCCACGCTGTTGCCGATGCCGACCGCTTCCAGCGCCTCGGCCAGCTCCGAAATCGTGCGGACCGGCCGGCCGTCCACTTCGGTGATGATGTCGCCGGGAGAGCCGGTGCGCCGGTCGAAGCCACGAATGCCGGCCCGATCGGCGGTAGAACCGGGAACGACCTGCGCGACCACCAAGCCATCAATGCCTGAGCGCGCGGCAACCTCTTCGCTGAGAAGAGCGACGCCGAGTCCCGGCCGCGGAACCTTTCCATCGCGCACCAGCTGGGGCACGATACGATTGACCGTGGCAACGGGAACCGCAAAGCCAACTCCCGCCCAGTATCCGGTTTCCGAGAGGATCGCCGTGTTTACGCCGATCAACCGCCCCGCCGAATCGAGCAGGGGTCCCCCCGAATTGCCCGGATTGATCGCCGCGTCGGTCTGGATCACGCCACGAATCTCGCGCCCGGCCGCACCCGGCAGGTGACGGTCAAGCGCGCTGATCACGCCGGTGCTCAAGGACCGACTGAGGCCGAAGGGATTACCGATGGCGAACACCGCCTGCCCGACCTTCAGATCGTCGGAGCTTCCAATCGGCAGCGGCTTCAAGTTGGCCCGGGTCTGCCTCAGGCGCAAAACAGCGAGATCATATTCGGGCGCGGTGCCGACCACCACCGCCGGCACCGGCTCGCCAAGATCCAGTCGTACATTCACCACCCGGGCGTTGCTGACGACATGAAAGTTGGTCACGACGTGACCGGCGGCATCCCAGACAAAGCCGGAGCCGGCCCCGCCCCGACGGCCCCTGCCGAAGGCGCCTGCCATCTGTGACTCGGTAAAAATATATGCAACGCTTGGCGCCGCAGCTTCGAAGATCTGATTGGTCAGCGTCTCGAACTCGGCAAGCTCGCCCCGCGCGGTTACCGGGTAAGGCTCGTTCATGGTAAGCAGCGGCCCGCGCAGGAGGTCGTGGGCGATCCAAAGGCTCGCCAGCACGAGAAACCAGACAACCGCAATCCGGCCGAAGAGATTGTTCATGGGTTATCGGTGCCGGAAACCATGACTGCCCGGTTTGTCCCCTGCTTCCGTCCTGGCTCTAGATGGAGAGGTGGTGCCGTTGCCGTCAGCGAGCAAGATTGCCGCGATCGCCGTCCTGACGCCCGTCGGCGCCCTTCAGAAGCGATACGAGACGCTGATTGTGCCATAGCGATCGGCCGAATCCTGATCATCGAACTCCAGCGTTCGCCCGACGTAACTGAAGGTCAGCCGCAGGTTGTCGTACGTCGCGACGAAGCCTGCTTGGAAGGTTCCGACCATGTGCTTTTTGTCGACGCTGTGGCTGTCGCGGAAGGTGTTGCCGTCGAGGAAAATATCGCGGGCGACGAAACGTCCTTCGCCGCCGACGAATACGTACCAGTTGAACCGCCGGGGAGCGCGCTCGAAGTAAGTACGGCCCGCGACATTGGGGCGGATCATGGGCGGGCCGAAATCGATCTGAAGCCCCTGACCAAACCGGATGATACTGCCAAGGCCGGCGGAGGTTTCAATGTTGCCAAGCGAACCGGTGGCAAAGGGAATGGCATCCGCTTCCAGGCCGCCCCAAGTCAGGGCAGGTGTGCGAAGTTTGCGCTCCAGAACGATCAGCAGGCCCGGCTCGTTGTGCAGCTGGTTGTCCCAACCCTTGGGCTCGGGCGAGCCGACAATGCTGTGCACGAACTTCTGGGTTTCCTCGGCCAGTGAGGCGGGACCGACGACGCCGAGTTCGACCTCCAAGGTGTCGAGCGTATCGTAGCGGTTGCCGAACAGTTTCTGATCCGCCTCGACGTTCAGAGCAAAACCCGCATAAAGCCAACCGGCATAGGGGCGATCGTCGACGATCAGTTCACTGACCTCGATATCTCCCGGCGTGAACATGCTTTGGCCGAAAGAAACCCGCAGTCGCGCATCGGCGCCCGGATCGAATGGATACAGCCATTCAAGAGCGTCCGCCGCCCACGGAATCCGCTGTCGCAGTCCGGGCGAGGTGTACGAGAGCCGGATGCCATTGGTGTAGTAGCGATCGGTGCCGGCGAGGATGTCGTTTTCGTATTGGAACGTGATTATGCCCCGCTCCGGCGGGGCGGCGGGTTCGCTTTCGGCCGGGGCGGTCGAGGTCGGCACCTCCGGCTTTTGATCCGCGTTCGCCAGCGCCGGCATTGCCGCAACGGCAAGGCTCGTGGCGGCGAGCAGAGCGAAGGAGACGGATGAACGAACACTACGTGCGATAGACAAGCCGATCCTCATTCTGCGCCAGAGCCTTTTCTGTTCCTGAAGCAAGACATTCCCTGCGCCACCGTGCCGATCACGAGGTCCGGCAACACAGCGTAGAGACCGACAGAGTGCGTCAAGCACCGCCGCAAGGGCAATGCAGGAAAGTCAATCATGCCTCTCCGGCGCTCGGGCCACGCCCGCTTCGCCGCCGGCCGGCATGATCCTCGGAGGTGTATCAATGCCCGATGGGGGAGCAGGACCGTCACGCCCATCGCAACGCGCAGCGGTACCGCTTCTTCGGATAAATCGCGATAAACAGGGAGCCTCACTTGTGCCACCGTAATCTTTATGCATATTCGCCAGATGACCTGTGCGCCTTGATCTGAAGCTGCCGCAGCGTCGATCCGAAATCGAAAAGAGAATTATCATGAACATGTGGAAGGGCAGCCTGCGTTTCCTGGGAACGCTTGCCGTGCTAGCCGTTGTTGCTTCGCATACAGCACCGGCAGCGGACGAAGCGGATGACAGCACGGTGGTGGCGATCGTGGATGGCGAGGAAATTACACGGGCCGACGTCATGATGGCCAGGAACCGGCTGCCGGCGCAACTCCGCGAACTTCCGGAAGAGCAGATCCTGCCGATCCTGATCAACGTCGTGATCGACTCACGACTGATTGCAAACCAGGCACGCAAGGAGGGTATCGCAAAGGAGCCGGAGGTGGTGGCGCAGATGGAACTGGTTCAGGATATGGTGCTGGAGCAGACCCTGCTGACCCGTCATCTGCAGGGAAAAGTGACCGAAGACGCCCTGCGCGCCCGGTATGAGGAAACAACCAAGGACGAACAAGCACGCGAACAGGTGCATGCGCGGCATATTCTCGTGGCCGAGCGCAGCGAGGCCGAAGAGGTCATTCAGAAGCTGGATGACGGTGCCGACTTCAACAAACTGGCTGAGGAGGTCTCGACGGATCCGGCGGCTGAGGCAGGAGGGGATCTCGGCTATTTCGGTCGAGGGGAAATGATTCCGGCATTTTCACAGGTTGCCTTTGCGCTGGAGCCCGGTACCTATTCGAAAACGCCTGTCCAGACCGAGTTCGGTTGGCACGTGATCAAGGTGGAGGATCGCCGCATCGGCGAGCCGCCGCCGTTCGAGCAGGTCCAGGGCCAGCTCCAGCAGCAGATGGCGATGGAACTCCGCACCGCTTATGTGGAACAACTGCGCGAACAGGCGGAAATCGAGAGACTTTATCAACCTGCGCAGCCGGAGCAGTCGCCGGGCGCGGCAGATCCAGAAGGAAGTTCCCCAGAAGGGGGGTCCTCGGAAGGATCTTCGCCGTCGCCGGCCCGGCCGCAGTAACCTGCCATTGATAAAGACAGGCATAAGGACAAGCATAAGGAGCCGATAAAGCCCGATGACGACGCTGAAACCCTCGCCGCTTGCCCCGGCCGGCTTTCCCGACATGCCGGCTCTGGCCGGGGTACGCGTGGCGACTCATGCCTGTGGCGTTCGCTACCGCGAGCGGGACGATGTTCTGCTGGTAGAGTTCGCCGCGGGTACATCGGTCGCCGGCGTCTTTACCCGATCTGCGACGGCGACGGCAGAGGTCGATTGGTGTCGCACTGCTCTTCGCGAAGGCAACGCAGGCGGCGCGCGGGCGCTTTTGGTAAACGCGGGCAACGCCAACGCCTTTACCGGTCGTGACGGCGAGGACGCGGTGCAGCGGATCGTGCGGGCAACAGCGGACCTCCTTCGCTGCTCGCCCACCGGGGTATTTCGGGCGGCAACAGGGGTCATCGGCGAGCCGTTGCCGGACGAGAAGATCACCAGCGCTCTTGTATCCCTGCGCGAGACGCTCCGCCCTGGAGCCTGGGAGACGGCAGCGCGCGCGATCATGACAACCGACACGTTCGCGAAGGGCTCCACGCGCGGCGCCGTCGTTGACGGCGTGCCGGTGACCGTCAACGGGATCGCCAAGGGCTCGGGGATGATCGCGCCCAACATGGCGACGATGCTGGCGTTCGTGGTTACCGACGCGGCGATCGGTGGGCCAGCGTTGCAGGCGATACTGAATGACAGCGTTGAGAAGTCGTTCAACAGCATCACCGTCGATAGCGACACCTCGACCAGCGACACACTCTTGCTGTTCGCCACTGGAGGGGCCGGACACCCCACTGTTGACGATCCTGCCGATCCGCGGCTGGCCGACTTCCGCGCCGCGCTCGACGCGGTGTGTGTGGATCTTGCCCAGCAGATCGTGCGCGACGGGGAGGGTGCGAGCAAATTCGTCACCGTGGCGGTGCGCGGCGCCGTCGACGACAAGGCTGCCAAGCGGATTGCCATGACGATTGCGAACTCGCCGCTGGTCAAGACCGCGATCGCCGGCGAGGATGCCAACTGGGGTCGGATCGTCATGGCGGTGGGAAAGGCGGGCGAGAAGGCCGATCGCGACCGCCTCGCCATCCGCATCGGCGGCCTTTCGGTGGCGGCGGCCGGCAAGGTGGTGGCGGGATATGACGAAGCGCCGGTTGCAGAGCACATGAAAGGCATGGAAGTGGATATCGAGGTCGATGTCGGGGTCGGCAGCGGACAGGCGCGTGTTTGGACCTGTGATCTCACCCACGGGTATATCGACATCAATGCCTCCTACCGCTCATGAGCGGGCCCCGATAGCCGTTCTCGAGACGGAGCGGCTGATCCTGCGGCCGTTTCGCCGCTCCGATGTTGCCGCCATCGTCACGCTGGCGGGAGATGAGGCGGTGGCAACAAAGACGGCGAGCATCCCCTATCCCTTGACGATCCGGGATGCGGAGGCTTGGCTCGATCGACATCTTGGCTCCACAGGGAGCGAGGAAGTCGTGTTCGCCATTGAGCGTAAGCGGGATCGGGCTTTTCTGGGGGCGATCGGCCTGTTGATCACCGGCGGTCCGGAGCCGGCGCCGATGGGCTACTGGCTCGGGCGACCCTACTGGAACCAGGGGTACATGACGGAAGCGATCCGTCGCCTTCTCCACCACGTCTTCATGGAATTGAACGTGACGGCGGTGCGGGCGGCGGCGTATCCGGACAACCCGGCGTCGATGCGGGTACAGGAGAAGGCAGGAATGGCGTTTGTCGGCCGGGAGATGGAGCCGGCACCAGCCCGTGGCGAGGATCGGGAAGTTCTGGTCCGCGAGATTACCCGCACGGCGTGGCTTCGGTGAGCAGCGTCGATCCCACCTGCCTGCAGATAGCGGACCGTGCGCATTCTATGCTGCCGGTGGTTGTTGTCGCCGCCGTGGCTCTGGTTGATATCGATGGGCGGATCCTCGTCGCACAGCGCCCCGCTGGCAAGCGGATGGCGGGTCTCTGGGAATTCCCAGGCGGCAAGGTTCAGCCGCACGAGGCACCAGAGACGGCGCTGGTGCGGGAGTTGAAGGAAGAACTCGATCTGGATATCACCGAAAGCTGCCTTGCTCCGCTCACGTTTGCCTCGCACGCCTACGAGGACTTTCACCTGCTGATGCCGTTGTATGTCTGCCGGGTGTGGAAGGGAACCCCCCGCCCGATGGAAGGGCAGGGATTGAAATGGTTGCGGCCTGTTGCAATGGCGGCTCTGGCGATGCCGCCGGCTGACAAGCCGCTGGTGGCATTGCTGCGGGATTTCCTTTAAGCGCGCTGTCGCAGGAGTGAGAGGTGCTTGCCTGTACCGATCGCCGCTCCTGATGGTTCCCGCTATTGAGGAAGGTTGTCCAGGTACGCCGCCAAGTCCTCGATCTCCTGCCGCGTCAAGTGCAAATCCGGCATTCCACCATGAGGTCGCGCAAGAAAGCCGCGCAATGCATCGGCGGTCCATCGTTGATCGCGAGCGATCGCCGCGAGCGGCCGCGCCTGCGTTGCAGAAGCGGTCTCCTGCTCGACCAGATGGCAGCTCGAACACCACGTCAACGCGAGATCATGCCCCGCATCCGGATCCGCGGCGAGCGCTGCAGACGATGCAACAAGAATTGCCAGTGTCAGCGCCGTCAAAGCCATCCGCGTCATCTTGTCCTCCTTGCGTGCCCGTCTGCTGACGCACCATAGCAGAGCCGATTTCTGTCGGCGAGGGTGCGTGCTCGCTGCTGGGTAGCGGCTTGGCTTCCCCTGGCGTCGGCGGCTTGCTAAGGTTGTCGGGGCGAGAATCGGGGGGAATCGTGGTAGATACCATTGTTACGGCGGGTGTCATCATCATCGGCGACGAGGTTCTCTCCGGGCGCACCCAGGATCTCAACCTTGCGTTCCTCGCCAAGGCGTTGAACGAGATCGGCATCCGGGTGGCCGAAGCGCGCGTGATCCCGGATTCACAGGAGGTGATCGTCGCCACCGTCAATACGTACCGCGCCGGCTTCGACTACGTGTTCACGACCGGTGGGATCGGCCCGACCCACGACGACATCACCGCAGCCAGCATCGCTCGCGCGTTCGATGTGCCTTTGCATCGGAACCGGGATGCCGTGCGCCTGCTGGAGCGTCAGTACGCAGCGCCCGATCGCAATGCCGCACGCATGCGGATGGCGGACGTGCCGGAAGGGGGAATCCTGATCGAGAACCCGGTCAGCGGTGCACCGGGTTTTCAGATGGAAAACGTGTTCGTGCTGCCGGGAGTCCCGCGCATCATGCAGGCGATGTTCGAGGGATTGCGCAATCGCCTTGTCGGCGGCGATCCGGTTCTTTCGCGATCACTCGCCGCGTTCACGACCGAGGGCAGCATCGCGATCCCGCTAGCCGCGGTACAAGCCCGCTACGATCGAGTGAGCATCGGCAGTTACCCCTTCGTGCGTGGCGGCCGGCTGGGAACCAGTCTGGTCCTTCGGTCGGCAGACGCGCAGGCTCTTGATGAGGCGACGGCCGAGGTGATCGCGTTGGTCCGCTCGGTCGGCGTCGAACCGATCGAAGAGCCGACGGCGTAGCCGATCGCTCCGCACTGCCCTAGGCGTCGGCGCACCGGATTGCCTCAGGGGCCAACACCTGCGGTGTTGATGGCCTCAACGGAGCGCTCGTCAGCGACCGGGCGATCCACCGATGGCTCGATGCGCACCCTCATCGACGTGGGCTCGACCGGGCCGAACGCCGTCGCAAACGATACCTCGGCCGCGTCGCGGCCGACCCCGATGCGGACCAAGCCGTCCAGATTGGCTTGCCGGGTGGGGTCGAACAGATACCAGCGATCCCCCAGATAAGCCTCGAAGACTGCGTGAAAGTCGGCCGGCTCCAGACCCCAAGCATAGCTGCTGACGAACCGAGCGGGGATGTCCAGAGCGCGGCAGAAGGTGATCCCGAGGTGGGCGAAATCCCGGCACACGCCGGCCCGTTCGAGCAGGGTATCGCAGGCGTTCGTACGGGTGTCACTGCTGCCGCGGCGGTACTCAATATGCTCGTAGATCCAGTTGCAAATCGCGGTAACACGCCCGTGCCCCGGCTCCAAATTGCCGAATTCGCGTCTCGCCCAAGCCCGCAAGGTGTCGACCGGGCAATAGCGGCTCGGGTAGAGGTGGGGGAATACCGCAAGAGGCAAGTCCTCCGGGGGCGTCTCGGGAACCATCGCCGGATTCTCACGATGAGTCTTCAACTCGACCTCGGCATCGTAGCGCACGTTGAGCGTGCCCGCCGGGACCCGCAGTCTTACGTATCGGTTATCGCTTTCCGGCATCACGTAGGGCTCGATGGCAAGGCCCGCCGGCGTGGTCTCAAGGCTTTCGCGGACGATTGTGTGCCGGTCGATGCGGGCAACCTCGATGTTGAAGATAAGCGTCGACGAACCGCCGATCTGATACCCCAACTCGCATCCGACGACAAACTTCATGCCTATTCCTTCCCCTTTGCTCAACACCGCGTCCTTGTCATCAAGATAAAGGGCCGCGAACGCCGATCACACTGACGAGGCATGATCCGGCCCGACGCAAATCCCTTGGTCTGCCGAAGCCCATAGCGGCAGGATCCGAGGGCGCCCTCTCTGGAGACAACATACATGTCGGCTCGTTCGCCATGCGCAATGGCTTCTCGGCCGCGGCCGGCCTTCGAGCTGAAGTTATTCAAGTTCCTCGTTCTTGCAATCGCATGGGGCGGCTCTGCAGAGGAGACCGAAGGGCAATCCCTTGGCACGACCTCGGTGGCTGGCTACCTCAATTACAGGATCAACGTATCGACGGAGGTTGCCGTGCTTCCCGTTCACCGTGTCCTCATCGGCTTCCTCATCAAGCACTTGCTCGCCGGGGCAGCGGGGGGCCTCCTGCTGGGAGGCCTGATCCTCTGGTACGACGTTGCCGGTTTGGCCACCATGATCTTTGTCGTGCCGATCGACGTCGTCGCGCTGTTGATGCTGTTCTTCGGCTTGTTTGTCACGTTCGGCAGCCTCGGCATGGCTGTCGCCGTGATGGGGCTCGGCGAAGAGCGCGACTCCGATCCAGTGGAGCCACGCCTTCCCCGCAAGTCGGGCCGCTGAGGCGGTATCAGACACCGGCGCGACGGTGGGCGACAATCGCCGCCGCGATCTCGGCGCTGAGCCGTGTCACCGTCTCGCTCATTGCTGCGACAATGGCGTCATAGTCATCGGGAGGAGCCGGCTCACGAAACACCGACCGTCGTACCGTCAACAGATCGAGTCCGTCTTCGCCGGATAGCGCCCATCGCGCGATGAGGGTCACGAGGCCGTCCACGTCGCGTTCGAACTTGGTGATGGTCACGGAAACCTGAAACTCGGGGCGGAGAAAAGGACCGCCCGGCAATACTGTCACCCGGTTGGTCGGAATCATGACGCCCAGATTCTCGGCCAGAACTTCCGCAAAATTGTCGGCGAGGGGAGCCGCCCAGTTGTGAAATTCGGCGCGCTCAAGAGTGTTCCGTGTGGTGCGGGCGACGATCTGCGGAGCGTCCAGATAATCGGGCACGCTGACCGGAGCGACGCCGACGACCGGGCCCGCAGGCGCTTTGCGAGAGGGAAGTTTCTCGATCTCTTGCGCCTGTTCGGCTTCGGGAACGGGCGTTAGAACATAGTAGGCCGGTGGCGGTGCCGGCTCCGCGAAAAGAAGAGCGCAACCGCTGGCAAATGGGACGCATACACCGAGAAGCATCCAGCGCAACGGCTTATTCATGGGCCCAAACATTGCTACCTCGCTTGCCTGCCAAATAACAATGCATTGGGATTGCGCTCAAGTGTGGTGGCCAAGCTCCGCAGGGCACGTGCGGCACTGGTGGCTTCGCGCAAAGCTTGGGTGGCTTGATGATGCAGGGCAGAGCCCGGCTCGATCGAAGCACCCGCCGCGGCCAGCGTCCGCTCGGCCTGTTCCAGTGTGCTTTCGATGCGGGCGAGCGCCGGTTGCGCCCTCGTCATCAGCGCACGGGTCTCGGCGAGCGTCAGTTCCCCCTCAACCGCGAGGGTGCGCAGCGAATTCAAGGCTTCTCCCGTGCCGGTCAGCACCGGTGCGAGCCTTTTGTCTATGTCTTCGACGACTGCTTGAAGCTGTTCCATGGTCTCATTGGCCCGGTGAACCGTATCGGCCAGTTCCGGCATGGTGACGAACTCGCGGATCGCGCTAAGGGAGGTATGGATTTCCTGCAGCACCGCGTCAGGCTCGAATGCCGCAAGATTGGCAAGGACGGTTTCTACCGCTGCCCTCACCTCCTGCATCTGCGATCTGATCGCCGGTATTTCGACAATTCCGTCCTCTGTCAGAAAAGTCTCCCGATCGGCCGCATTCAGTCGGATCGGCGTGTCCGGGGCCATCACCAGATTGATCACCAGTTTGCCGGTGAGGATGCTGAAGAGCCCAAGCTGAGCCCTCATCCCGTCCCTTGCCAGCATTTTGACATCAAACCCATATGCCTCGTCTTCGGCAAACGTGATGTTCTGGGGCATCAGCGTGATCGATACCGGAATCGACACGGCGCCTTCCTGGACACGATAGACGAGGCCGATGCCGGTCACCGAGCCGACCGTGACACCGTTGAACGTGACTGGCGCGCCGATGTCGAGCCCGGCTACGGACTCCTGGAAGTAGATGATGCCCGGGCGCGTTTCGGTGAAAAACCGGCCTCCGCCGATCACCAGCACGGCGACGATGGCCAGAGCGAGTGCACCGACGACGAAGCCGCCAATCAGTTTTGGATTGGCTCTCTTGCTCATCGGCCTTCCGTTTGCACACGGTGTTGATCGGATGTCGCGCCGGCCTTCGGCTCATCTTCGCCTCGGGTCAGAAACTCTCTCACTCTCGGATCCTCGCTTTCGGCCAGCAGGCGTTTCGGATCTCCAGTGGCGATCATTGTTTTGCTCTCCGCATCGAGGAAAACCGAGTTGTTACCAACGGCGAATATGCTGGCCAACTCGTGCGTGACGATCACAATGGTGGCGCCGAGGCTGTCGCGCAGTTCCACGATGAGGTCGTCCAGCAGCCGCGAGCTGATCGGATCGAGTCCCGCCGAGGGTTCATCGAAAAACAGGATTTCCGGATCGAGGGCCATCGCTCGTGCCAATGCAGCCCGCTTCTGCATGCCACCGCTGATCTCAGCAGGATAGTACTCCTCAAAGCCTTTCAATCCCACCAGCGCCAGCTTCAAGGACGCGATCGGCCTGATCTCGTCCGGATGCAAATCGGTGTATTCCTGGATCGGCAGCGACACGTTCTCCGCCAGTGTCATCGAGCTCCACAGTGCGCCCCTTTGGTAGAGAACGCCGATTCTGCGCAACATTCGCTCGCGGTCACCCGGCTCGGTGTCCCACAGGCTCTGCTGGCCATAAAACACCGCTCCGCGTGCGGGTTTCTTAAGACCGATCAAGTGGCGCAGCAACGTGCTCTTGCCGCAGCCACTGCCACCCATGATCACGAAGATATCCCCGCGCCGTACCACGAAGTTAAGATCGCGCTGAAGAACGAAGTCCCCATACGCCATTGTCAAGTCGCGGACGACAATCGCCGCATCGCCGTCGCCCGCGGCGGAACTCGGCCGCTCGGGTGAATCAGATGCCAAGGATGTTCGCAATCACGGCAAACAAGCCGTCGAAAACGACAATGAGGACGATCGCGGTGACAACAGCCGACGTCGCGGCAGCGCCAACCGCCGATGCACTGCGGCCCGACTGGATGCCTCGCAAGCATCCGGATAGCGCGATCAGCACCCCGAACACCGCGCTCTTGCAAACCCCGAGCAGGACGTCGTTCAGCGTCATCGCCTGCACCGTCTGGTTCCAATAAAGAATCGGCGTGATATCGAGCATGACGACTCCGACCAGCGCACCGCCAAGGATCCCGAGCACGTCGGCATAGACGGTCAACAGCGGCAACATCAAGATGAGGGCCGTCATCCGCGGCAACACGAGAAAATCGATGGGCGAGATGCCGAGCGTCTTCAACGCGTCGATCTCCTCGTTGACCTGCATCGTCCCCAGTTGCGCTGCGAATGCGGCACCGGTCCGACCGGCCATGATGATGGCTGCCATCATCGCCCCCATCTCCCGGGTCATCGCGATGGCGACAAGGTTGGCGACGAAAATCTGCGCGCCGAACTGCTGCAGCTGAATGGCGCCGACAAAGGCAAGGATCAGGCCGACCAGAACGCTGATCAACGAGACGATCGGCAGCGCTTGCGCACCGCACTCCTGAACAAGCAGCCAAAGGTCGCGACCCTGGAACCGGGCCCGTGCCGTCATCATGCGACCGAAGCTGATGCTGGCTTCGCCGATGAACACCAGCGTCTCCTCAACCGCCTGCTTCATCGCCAGCGCCCAGTGACCGAGACTCGCGAGCCCTGTGCTGCCCTGTTCGGAGCGTCGCGCATCCGATTTTTCGGGCACCGCCGTCGCCAGATCGATCAATTTGCGCATCCCGGACGGCAGCCGGCTCATGTCGAAGTCAATGTCATGCTGAGCGCAAAAGCCGCTGATTTCGACCAGAAAGGTCAACAGGCTGCTGTCCCAGGCCTTGAGATGTCCTGCCGAGAAAATCAAGCGACGGATCGCCGGATCCGCCGTCAGGTGCTCGCTGACGCGGGCAGGCGAGGGGAGTGGATGGCGCATTGACCACTCACCGGTCAGCGTTACTTCCAGCGTATCCTCGCGTGGCTTGCCGATTTTCAACCCGAAGTGGTCGGCAGTAACCGTGACGGTATTCACAAAATTACATCAACCTTCCGTGTCCCGCCTGCATGATCGACTGTGCCACACGTCTTTGTACCGTTCAATGCGTTGCTGGCCCCAAATGTGGCCCGTCAGCACGGGTTGACCCGCGGCCATCGCGGGGTGGTTTCTCGCGCCGTCTTGATTTTCGATTACAGAACCGGAAAGGTCGCTCCCTGTTGTGGGAGAGAAAACCTTCTGGCGGGGGATCGGGCTGCACGCCCGAGCCTGTCTTGCACTCTCGCCGGTTCCTGCCCTGCGGATCGCATTTCGCTCGCGACCTCGCATCAAGCATGAGTGACGAGAGATGGCTTGCCGATAACGCGCGCCCAACGATCGTGACGCTGATGGTCGCAAGGAAGGAGGGAGGGCGAAGGTAGAGCACCACCCTCGGCAAAGCATCGAAGCCACTTCATTGTGGGGTGCAGCATGCCGCGATTGTAGGGCGCAGCATCCTGCGATCGTTATCGATGAACGAAGCGTCTTGAAGAGGGCTTCTTTAGCCTCAGGCGGTTGCCTCTGCGCGGAGCGGGCGCTCGCCGATCGGCAGGTGGAGGAGGGCGGCGAGCACACCGAGCAGAATGGAAGCAATCCAGATCGCATCGTACGAGCCGGTGCTGTCATAGACAATCCCGCCCATCCACACGCCGAGGAAGCTGCCGAGCTGGTGGCTGAGAAAAACGATTCCGAACAACGTCGACAGGTACTGCACGCCGAAGATCTGGGCGACCAGACCGCTGGTCAGCGGCACGGTGCCCAACCACAACAGGCCCATCGCCGCCGCGAATACCATGACGACGGCTTCCGTCTTCGGCACCATGAGGAAGACCGCAATCAGCAGCGCACGGGTGATGTATAGGCTTGAGAGCAAGTACTTTTTTGAATACCGCCCGCCGAGGGCCCCGCACGACCAAGTCCCGATGATGTTGAAGAATCCGATCAACGCCAGGGCCGTAGCACCGAGCCCCGGATCGAGACCGAGATCGTTGAGGTAGGCGGGCAGGTGTACCGCGATGAAAACCACCTGAAACCCGCAGACGAAAAATCCGGTCGTCAGATACCAAAAGCCCGGATGGCGCCGTGCCTCGCCGAGTGCCTCGCCGAGGGATTGGCTCTTCGCGCCGGCCGCGCCTGAGCGCCGTTCCCCTGGCGCCTTGGCGGCAAAAGCAAGCTCGCTGCCTTGCCTGCGGCGTGCCATGCCGATCGCCAGCGGCGCCATCAGCAAGGACAACAGCGCCAAGGTGAGAAGCGCACCGGTGGTTCCCTGGGCGGCGATCAGCTGCTGGCCAATCGGAGCCATGATGAACTGCCCAAAGGAGCCGCCGGCGCTGACCACGCCGAGCGCCATACTGCGTCTTTCCGGAGCGACCACCCGACCGACCACCCCCAGCACGACCGAGAAGCTGGTGGCGCTCATCGCCATCCCGACGAGAACGCCGCCACCGGCATACAGATCCCAGGGGCTGCTAGCGCCGGACATCACGGTCAGCCCCAAGGCGTAGGCCGCAGTCCCGGCCAGCAGCACCGGCACCGCACCGAACCTGTCCGCGATCATCCCGGTCAGCGGCTGGAGAACGCCCCACAACAGGTTCTGCAGCGCCATCGCGAAGGCGAACGCCTCTCGCCCGACCCCGAGATCGGTGCTCATGGGGGCGAGAAAAAGGCCGAACGTCTGACGGATTCCCATGGCCAGCGTCAACAGCACCGCGCCGCACAGCAGCACTCGCTTGGCGCGCGCGCTCATCACCACCATTGGCCGATGCCGCTAGGGATGGTGTCTCCTCGACAGAGGCAGACGCAGGGGCTGACAGAGTCGCTCAAGGCGGTTCACAGGGTCCATTCGATCAGGCACAAAGCCACCGGCTAGCCGTCCGCCCGCTCATGACGATGGCTCGCAAGGACGCCAGCAGGTTATACGGGAAGCATCAGGCTAAACCTTCAGATCCGCAATGTCGTAGTACATGCTCAGAGCCTCAGGGTTGGCGAGGGCATCGGCATTGGCGACGGCCCGGCCGACGACCGCATCGCGGACCGCGAGTTCACTGATCTTGCCGTTCTTTGTGCGTGGAATGTCGCCCACCTGCACGATCCGCGCCGGCACATGGCGGGGGCTGCACGTCTTGCGAATCTGATCCTTGATCTTCTGAGTGAGAGCGGCGTCGAGCATCAACCCCGGGCGCAGCACAACGAACAAAACGATGCGCACGTCGTTGTCCCATGGCTGCCCGATCACGACGGATTCGAGCACTTCGTCCAGCTGTTCGACCCGCCGGTAGATCTCGGCGGTGCCGATGCGCACACCCCCGGGATTGAGGGTGGCATCGGAGCGACCATGGATGATAACCCCGCCGTGGCGGGTGAACTCGACGTAGTCGCCGTGGTGCCACACGCCGGGAAACCGCTCGAAATAGGCTGCGCGGTATTTGGCGCCGCCGGGATCGTTCCAGAAGCCGACCGGCATAGACGGGAACGGTTTCGTGCAGACAAGCTCGCCCTTGCCACTCTCGATCACCCGCCCGGCTTCATCGAAGACGGCGACCGCCATGCCGAGGCCCGGCGTCTGGATCTCCCCGCGCCAGACCGGAGCGATCGGATTGCCGAGAACGAAGCAGCTGACGATATCGGTGCCGCCAGAGATCGACGCCAGATGCAGGTCCGATTTGATGTTCTGGTACACGTAATCGAACGATTCCGGAGCAAGCGGTGAGCCGGTGGACGTCATTGTTTTCAGCGAGCGCAGCCAATGTGTTTGCCGGGGGGCGAGGCGGGCCTTGGCCAGCGCATCAATATATTTGGCCGAGGTGCCAAACAGCGTCATTTCCTCTTCGTCGGCGAAGTCGAACAGGATGTTCCCGCTGGGATGGAATGGCGAGCCATCGTACAGCAACAGCGTGGCTTGCGATGCCAGCGCCGACACCAGCCAATTCCACATCATCCAGCCACATGTGGTGAAGTAGAACACCCGGTCGTCGGGGTTGATGTCGCAGTGGAGCCGGTGCTCCTTGACGTGCTGGAGCAACGTGCCACCGGCGCCATGCACGATGCATTTCGGGATACCGGTCGTTCCGGAGGAATAAAGAATGTAGACAGGGTGGTTGAAGGGTAGGGACGCGAACGCGATATCCTGGGGTTGGTAGGTCGCCACGAAGTCGTCGTACCCAATCGCCTTCGGCACGCGCGCGCCGGCAGAGCCAGCATAAGGTACCACGACAACGTGGGACACCGAAGGGATCCGCTTTGCGACCTCCGCAGCCCGCTCAAGACAGTCAATTTCCTTACCGTTATAAAAATAGCCGTCGGCCGTGAAAAGAATCTTGGGCTCGATTTGACCAAACCGGTCAATGATTCCCTCCGCGCCGAAATCGGGCGAGCAGGACGACCAGATCGCTCCGATGCTGGTGGTCGCCAGCATTGCGACAACACTCTCCGGCATGTTCGGCAGGTACCCGCAAACCCGGTCGCCGGGCGCAACTCCGGCGTCTTTTAGCGCCTGAGCCAGACGGGAGACATCGGCATAGAGTTCGCCATAGGACAGGCGACGACGAACGCGGTCTTCCCCCCGGAAAACGATGGCGTCGGCATCGTCGCGCCGCCGCAGCAGGTTTTCCGCAAAGTTGAGACGTGCTCCGGGAAACCAGCGGGTCGCCGGCATCCGGTCGAGGTTCTCGACAACCCGATCTCCCCATGTCTGCACACGGATATCGGTGAAATTTTTGACGCTGATCCAAAAGCGCGGCGGATCGGCGATCGAGAATTGGTAAAGGGCGTCATAGGAACCGATCGGCTCGCCCCAGTCCGCCTCCACCTGGGCTATAAAGCGGGTCATGTTGGCACGATGAACCTGCGTCTCCGATGGCTGCCACAGCGGTTGATCCATGACGAGCATCTCCTTGCCTTCCTTGCGATCCCGATCGCTTTTCGTGGCAGTATGTGGCGCGCGGGCGGGAGGCGCAACCGAGCCTCATCGGGAATACCATGGCCGCCCGCGCCCGCAATGGAGCCACTCTGCGATACATCATGCCCCGATCCCCGCGCGCCGCCTTCGTTACCCGCTTTCGCACGATGCCCGCCAGCATTCGCGGAGCCGTCCTGATGACAGGATCCGGAATCAGCTTTGCCCTGATGATGGTGCTGGTGCGGCACGTGTCTGCCGCAGTGCATCCTTTCGAAGCCGCATTTTTCCGCAATTTCTTCGGCCTTGCGCTGATGATGCCCTGGTTGCTGCGAAGCGGGCTTGCGGCGCTTGCAACGCAGCGCCTCGGCATGCACATCGTGCGGGCCGGATTCGGACTGTCCGCGATGCTCTGCCTGTTCATGGCCGTCAGTCTGCTGCCTTTGGCTGAGGTGACGGCGTTGACGTTCGCCGCGCCCTTGTTTGCGACGGTCGGAGCCGCCCTCGTTCTGAAGGAGGGAGTCCGGCTCAGGCGCTGGACCGCCACCCTGGCCGGCTTTTTCGGCGTCGTGATCATCCTGCGTCCGGGCGCCGAGGTCGTCTCGGCGGCGGCCCTCATCGCGCTTGGCGCCGCGGTATTGATGGCCGGCGCCATGCTGTCAATCAAGTCGCTTTCGCGCACCGAGCATCCGGCCGCCATCGTCGTCTATTTCGGGCTGCTGGTAACACCGATGTCTCTTGTTCCTGCTTTGTTCGTCTGGACGACGCCGACCCCGCGGCTGCTGCTTTGGTTCCTTCTGATCGGGGTGGCCGCAACGGCAGGACAGATCTTGATGACGAAAGCATTTGCTGCGGCCGACGCGTCCGCCGTTCTGCCGTTCGATTTTTCGCGGCTGGTGTTCGTCTCGGTGTTTGGAATGATTTTTTTTGGCGAAATGCCGGATGCCTGGACCTATCTTGGGGCGGTGATTATCCTGACCGCCGCCGTCTACATCACCCATCGCGAATCACAACTGGGAAAGCCGCCAGCCCAACATATCACCTGACGCAGGAATTTTTACCGTCGGCGGTCTCGCTTGAGGCAACAAAGGCCGGAGGAGAGACTGCGTTTTTCTAGAAACCCTCTTTGGCAAGGAAGGCGCGGGCGCGGGCGCGGTGGGTTCCGGTGATGTACGGAGCGATGCTGCTCATCGCAGCGAGGAGCACGGTGGCATCATCAGTGAAGCCGAGGCCGGCGATAAAGTCCGGAATCATGTCGACCGGCAGCACGAAATATGCCAGCGCCGCGAACAGGACCGCCTTGGCGTGCGCGGGCGTTCTTCCATCGGTTGCACAATAAAAAGCCGCAACCGCCTGCTCAGCGAACGGAATCCTGCCCAGGGTGCTGCGCAGTTTGGCCCAGAACCGGCGACGGACAAACCGCTCCTGGCTGGCGACGGGCACAAGGGCTCCCGCAGAATGGAGGCTGTTGATCATGGCCGAGATATAGAGACCTTCTGCGAGGCTGCAAGATGCCTTGTGTTTGAAGAACCATCCTTGTCAGACGCGACCACGGAACCTGACCGCGGAGCATTGTACCTGCTATGGCGGGCGGCTATAAGACCTGCCGAGCCGCTTCTCGAACATGGATGGATGGTCCCATGGACTACGCTCTCGCGCGACGAAGAATGGTCGAAAACCAGCTTCGCACCAATCAGATCGAAGACGCGCGCGTCATTGCCGCGATGGGACGGATCCCGCGTGAGATGTTTGTCCCGCCGGCCTTGAAGGGCATCGCCTATATCGACGAGGATCTCCACTTGGGTAACGGCCGCTACCTGATGGAGCCGCTGGTGCTGGCGCGGCTGCTGCAGGTCGCGGCGATCGGGCCCGAGGATGTCGTTCTCGAGGTCGGGTGTGGGAGTGGCTACAATGCGGCTGTGATATCCCAGCTGGCGAGCACCGTCATTGCCCTTGAGAGCGATTCGGACCGGGTGGCCGAGTCCGCGCGCCTGTTTGCCGAACTGGAGCTCGACAATGTCGTGGTCGTGGAAGGACCACTGCGCGATGGCTATGACGAAGGAGGTCCCTACAACGTCATCACCTTCGGCGGCGCGGTGACGGATGTTCCCGAAGCCCTGTTCGGGCAACTGGTACCCGCGGGGCGCATCGTCGCCGTTGTCTCCCCGCGCCGGAACATGGGCAGAATCACGGTGTTTCAGCGTTCCGAGGGCGGCCTATCGCAACAAGAGGCGTTCGACGCGTTCACCCCGGTTCTACCTGGCTTCGAGCCCGTTCCTAAGTTCACGTTCTGAGCGTTTGCAGGATGCGGGAAGAAACAGACGCCCGCACCGGGGGCCCCGGAGATCGGCGTCTCCGGGGGCATGCCCTGTGGACCTGGGCGTGGAAGGGCCGGCGCGGTCATGGTTTTCCCTGCCGCTCATTCTTCCTCCCGGCGCCGCCAACGCCGCTCTGATAGCCGCTGCAGGGCAACGTAGATGCCCGGTATCAGCGGCAGGCTGATCAGTGTTGCCGCCAGCATGCCGCCGAGGATGGTGATACCGATCACCTCCCGGGCGTTGGCGCCGGCCCCGGTTGCCAGGACAAGCGGAATGATGCCGCCAATGAACGAGAACGCCGTCATCAGCACCGCGCGGAACCGCTGCTGGGCTCCTTCCATCGCGGCCTCGATGATGGAATGGCCGGCCTCGCGTTGGTTCTTGGCGAATTCGACGATCAAGATCGCATTTTTGCTGGCGAGGGCGATCAACAGAACGATGCCGATCTGCGTGTAGACGCTGTTTTCCTGACCGGCGATCCAGAGCGCCGCGGTCGCACCCAGCGCCGCGATGCCGAGCGATAGCAGGATCGTGACCGGCAACATCCAACTTTCGTATTGGGCAACCAGGAACAAATAGGCGAACAGCAATGCCAGAGTGAAGACGATCGGTGCTTCGCCGCCGGCGCGTTGTTCCTGGAACGAAAGACCGGACCACGCATAGCCGTAGCCCTCAGGCAGAACGTCCTCTGCAATCTCAGCCAACGCGGCCATCACCTCGCCGGAGCTGCTGCCAGGGGCGGCCTGCCCGCTGATTTGAGCGGCCATGAAAAGATCAAAGCGGGACACGGTGAACGGACCAAAGGTGGTATCCAGGTCCACGAACGTGCGGAGCGGCACCATCCGTCCCTCGGCGTTGCGAACGTGAAACTCCAGAATGTCCTCGGGGTGGGCGCGAAAGGCGGCATCGGCTTGCAGATTGACTTGGTAGACTCGGCCCTCGCGCGTGAAATCGTTGACATAGCGCGAGCCCATGAAGGCGCCGATCGTCTCGTAGGTCTCGGCAACGGAAATCCCCAGCCTTTCCGCCTTGGTCCGGTCGACGTCAACGAAGACCTGCGGCACGTCGGCAGAAAAGGCGGAATAAGCCATGCCGATCCGGGGATCCTGGTTCGCCGCCGCCACGAACGCCTGCGCCACCTGCGCGAGATCCTCGGGAGACTGCCCGCGCTGGGCCTGTAGGCGAAGGTCGAACCCGCCGATCGAGCCGATCCCCGGAATCGGCGGTGGCGCAAAAGCGGCGACGTTCGCTTCGGGAATATCGATAAACGCCTGCCTGAGACGGGCCAGGATTCCCTGAACGCTCCCCGCCGCTCCTTGTCGCTCGGCCCAGGGCTCGAGCGAGGCCACCGCCAGCCCGCCGTTCGGCGCCAGTGTACCCTGCAGAAGGCTGAACCCACTGACGGAAATCACCTCGGCGACCTCATCCATGTCTTCAAGAACATTCCGGACCCGACCGAGAACCGCATCGGTCCGCTCCAGTGAGGCGGTGTCCGGCAGCTGCACGTCGATGAACAGCGCGCCCTGATCCTCTTCCGGGAGGAAGGCGGTGGGAAGCGTTACGAACAAAACTCCTGCCCCGACAAACGCCACGATGAGCACGGCGAAAACGATTCCGAGACGGCGAAGCAGCCACGCGACGGCAATGGCGTAGGCCGCGCGCACCCGCTCCAGGCCCCGGGAGAAATACCGTAACGGGCCACCTCCCGGCCGCGGCGGTGTAAGAAACGTTGCGCAAAGGGCGGGGCTCAACGTCAGTGCGACCAGGGAGGACAGCACCAGCGCCGTCGAAATCGTAATGCCGAACTGCTGGAAGAGCTGTCCGGTGATGCCCGGCAGAAACGTGGTCGGCACGAAGACGGAGAGCAGAACCAGAGTCGTGGTGATGATCGGCCCCGTCACCTGTTCCATGGCGCGGTGTGTGGCCTGAGCGGGTTTCAGTCCCTCTTCCTGCATCAGGCGGTGGACGTTCTCGACCACCAGGATCGCATCGTCGACGACGAGGCCGATCGCCAGGATCAACGCCAGCAGGGTGATGGTGTTGGCCGTGAAGCCGGCCGCCAGCAGAACGATGAACGTGCCGATCAAAGAAACGGGAATGGTCAGCGAGGGGATCAGCGTGGTGCGCCATTGCTGCAGGAACACGAAGGTGACCGCCACGACGACGGCAAAGGCAATCATCAGGGTGACCACGATCTCCGCCACCGTCGCGCGGACGAACTGGGTGGCGTCGTAGACGACCCTGTATTCAAGTCCCACTGGAAAATCCCGCGAGAGCACCTCCAGCGCGTCGAGGACGGCATCGCCGGTCTCCAGAGCGTTGGCGCCCGGGGATTGGTAAATGGCCAGCATGGCGGTCGGATGATCGCCCAGGCGCGCACGGGCGGCATAGGTCTGGGCACCGAGTTCGGCGTGGGCGACGTCACGCAGCCGTACGATAGCCCCGTCTTTCCCGGTCTTGACGATGATGGCGCCGAACTCCTCGGGGTCCCGCAAAAGGCCCTTGGCGACGAGGGAGTATTGAGCCTCCTGTCCGTCGGGGATCGGCGGCGCTCCGGCCTGTCCAATCGACGCCAGCACGTTCTGTGTGCGGATGGCGGCGGCAATGTCGCCGGGCGTGATGCCGAGAGCGGTCATCCGCGACGGATTCATCCAGATCCGCATGCTGTAGTCGGCACCGCCGATAACATCCGTATCGCCGACTCCCGGCACCCGTGCGATCGCATCGGCAATCGTCGTGTTCGCATAGTTGTTGATCGTCAACTCGTCGATCGATCCGTCCGGCGCGTAGAAGCCGATGGCAAACAGGAAATCCGGGGAGCGCGAGCGCACGGTGACGCCTTGCTGTATCACCGCATTTGGAAGCCGCGGAAGCGCCAGTTGCACCCGGTTCTGAACGTTCACCTGGGCGAGGTCCGGATCGGTACCGACCTCGAAGGTGACGCTGAGGGAATAGGTGCCGGCGTTTGAAGAGGTCGAGGCCATGTAGATCATGTCTTCGACGCCGTTCACCGCCGTCTCCAGCGGGGAGCCGACCGTGCTCGCGATCTCTTCGGCGCTCGCCCCCGGAAACGTGGTCGAGACGGTGACGGTCGGCGGCGTGATCTGCGGATATTGCGTCACCGGAATGAACATCAGGGCGAGCAGTCCGGCCAAGCTCGTCACCAGCGCGATGACGATCGCGAACCGCGGTCGCCGGATGAAGATGCCGGAAATCAAGTCCCCGGCTCTTGGGCGGAGGAGGGGCGGACCTCAACGCCGGGGCGCAGGCGCTGTACGCCCTGAATTACCACGGTTTCTCCCGCATCGAGGCCGCTTTCGACCGCCCAGCCTTCCGCCACCCGCTCGCCGGTTTCGATGTTGCGGCGCGAGACGGTGTTGTCCTCCTCGAGCACATAGACATAACGTCCCTGCCGATCCTGCTGCACCGCGGATTGGCGCACGACGGGGAAGGCCGGCGGGTCTTCCTCCGCCACCCGCAGGGTGACATTCTGCCCCGGTACCAGCAGATCGTTGGAGTTGGCAAACACCGCCCGCACGGGAATGGTACCGGTGGCGGGATCCACCTCGCTTTCGATGAAATCGAGCGCGCCGGCTGAGGGATAGACGGTGCCGTTGGGAAGCCGCACCGTGAAGGCAAATCGTGCGGCTTCGGCCCCCGGGGGGCGCTCGAGCTGTGCCTGGCGCCACGTCACCACATCCCCCTCGCTGAGCGAGAACACCACCCACACCGGATCGAGCTGGACGATCCGCGCAAGCGCGCCCCCGTCCGGTCCCACCAGATTCCCGCGCGTGACGATTGGGCGGCCGATGCGCCCCGTGATCGGCGCGCGAACTTCCGTATAGCCGAGGTTGAGTTCAGCGGAGCGGACCGCGGCGCGCGCCGCCGCCACGTCAGCCTCCGCCACCGCATAACCTGCGGCTGCCTCGTCGAGCGTGGCCTGGGAGACGGTTCCCCCCGCCCGCAACTCTTCGGAGCGCGCCAGGGTGAGTTCCGCCTCGGTCAGGATGGCCTCGGCTCGTTTCGCCTGCGCGCGTGCCGCCGCTGCCTCCGCCTCGTACTGCTCGGGCCCGATCCGAAACAGGAGATCCCCGGATTGAACATTCTCGCCGCCGCTGAACGCGACCTCTTCGAGAAGACCCTCGACGCGCGCCCAAACGTCGACCGCTTCGATCGCCTCGACGCGAGCGACGAATTCGGCCGAGGTGCCGGCCCGCTGTTCCTCGACCTGCTCGACAACCACGGCCGGCGGTGGCTGGGTCTGCGCCTGCGCCTGCGCGGTAGTGCCGGTCCTACCAAGCACGAGGGCGAGCACCGCCGCGACGAGCGCAGCCGTGACAACCCCGCGCAGGTGCCGCGCGAACGGCATCGTCCGTTTCCCTTCGATCAGAACACTGCGCCAATGGCGGCGCGCCCTTTTCCGGGGGTCAAGGCGCCGCGGCACACGATCCGGCCGTCATTCCGTCGTCTTGCCGTCGAAATGCTCCTCGTTCGCATCGGCCTGCACCTTGGTCGCATGTACCGTGCCTTCGCGGTGCTCGGGCGGCGCATAGAGGGTATAGAGCTTGAGCGGCGCCACGCCGGTGTTGACGACGTTGTGGCGGGCGCCCGCCGGAACGATGATCGCGTCATCGTCTTCGATTTGCGAACGGTTGCCGTCGATCAGCACCTCGCCCTTGCCTTTCTCGACGCGAAAGAACTGGTCGCGATCGTCATGTACTTCCTCGCCGATCTCCTCGCCCGGCGGGATCGCCATCAAAACCAGCTGCAAGTTCTTGCCGGTGTAGAGCACGCGGCGAAAATCCGAATTGTCCTTCGTCAACGACTCGATGTCGGCGACAAACCCCTTCATGACTTCAAACCCCCTGTCTTGCGTGGTCCCACGTCGCAGGCGCACCGCCGTCCGCGCCGTCAATCCCTCGATGGGTGATCCTACCATCTGCTCCGCGCCATGCGCCATTGCCTTCTCGGCGCCGTTTTGCCATCCCCCCCTCCCACTTTGGCAAAGACGGCCTTCGCCAAGCGGCGTAAAGAAAACCCGCAAGACAATGACATCAGGCGCGCCATGACCGTCGAACAGGGTCTGATCCTCCTCATTTTGCTCGCGACGACGATGATGTTCCTGTGGGGACGCTGGCGCCATGACATGGTCGCGGTCGGTGCGTTGCTGGCCTCGGTAATCGCCGGCCTGATCGCGCCGGAGGACGCGTTTTCCGGCTTCGCCCATCCCGCCGTCATCACGGTCGCCTGCGTGCTGGTGCTGAGCCGGGGCCTGCAGACCTCGGGCGCGGTCGATGTGCTCGTTCGCCATCTCTTGCCTGCCGATGCCGGGCCGACGCTCAGTCTGGCGGCGTTGGCCGGGCTCGGCGCATCGCTGTCCGGGTTCATGAACAACGTCGGCGCGATGGCGCTGTTGATGCCGGTCGCCGTTCAGCTCGCCGCGCGCCTTGAGATGCCGCCCGGGCGGGTGCTGATGCCGCTGTCGTTCGCCACCATCCTCGGCGGAATGACGACCTTGATCGGAACGCCGCCCAACCTGATCGTCTCCGGCTTTCGCGCCGAGTCTCCGGCCGGCGCCTTCACCATGTTCGACTTCACCCCGGTCGGCCTTGCCGTCGCGATCGCCGGAGTGGCGTTCGTGGTCTTGATCGGCTGGCGGCTTGTTCCGGCGCCGAACAAACAGCGGGTGAACGGGTTCGAGACCGGGGCGTATTTCACCGAAGCGCGGGTTCCGGAAAAAAGCAAGGCGGCCGGCAAGACCTTGCGCGAGATCGAGGCCGCCCTCGAAGAAGCCGGCGCCCAGGTCGTCGGGCTGGTCCGCAACGACGTGCGGATGACGGCGCCGCGGGCGGGACGCCGGGTGCTGGCCGGCGACATCCTGATCATCGAGGCGGAGATGGATGCCCTCGCCGAGGTGCTGTCCGGCCTCGGCCTGAAGCTGGAGGAAGCCGTTTCGAGCGATGCCGAAGCCGAGCGCGACCCTGAGGACCCTCGCCCGAACGACAGGGACGAAGTCCCGCAACCGGCACAAGAGGACCGGCCGCCCAAGGACCACCGCCCTTCCGGCAATGACAACGGCGACAGCGACGAAGATACCGACAGGAACGCGCAGGACCGGCAGCAAGACCAAAGCGATGAAGAGATCGTCCTCAAGGAACTGGTGGTCCGCCCGGGCTCGACGATCGTCGGTCGCTCCGCTCGCGACATGCTGCTGCGCACCCGCTACGGGCTCAACCTGTTGGCGGTTTCCCGGGAGGGCGCCCGCTCTCAGGCGCGGCTGCGAGGGCTGCGGATCCGGCCCGGCGATCTGCTCCTGATGCAGGGACCTGCCGAGGCGATTGCCGAGTTCGCCGCCGATGGCGGCTGCGTGCCGGTGGCGGAGCGGGACTTGCGGATTCCCGATCGGCGCAAGGCGCAGATCGCGACCCTCATCATGGCCGCTGCCATCGGCATCGCCGCTTTCGGCCTGCTGCCGGCGGCGGCATCCTTCACGCTGGGTGTGCTGGCCGCGATGGCGCTCGGCACGGTGCCGCCACGCACGGTCTATGAAGCCATCGATTGGCCGGTCATCGTGCTGCTGGCCGCGCTCATTCCCGTTGCCGGCGCGATGGAGGCCACCGGCACCGCCGATCTGATTGCCCGCACTCTGCTGGAGACACTGGCGCAGGGGCATGGGATCGTCACCCTCGTCCTGATCCTGGTGGTGACGATGGTTCTGTCCGACCTGATGAACAACGCGGCGACCGCGGCGGTGATGGCTCCGATCGCCATCGGCGTCGCCGATGCCTTGGCGGTGAACGCCGATGCCTTCCTGATGGCGGTCGCGATCGGCGCCTCCTGTGCGTTCCTCACGCCGATCGGGCACCAGAACAACACCCTGATCCTCGGCCCCGGCGGCTTTCGCTTCGGCGACTACTGGCGCCTGGGTCTGCCGCTGGAGGTGCTGGTCGTGGCGATCGCCGTTCCGCTGTTGCTGCTTGTCTGGCCGCTCTGAGGGACGCGCGGGGGGCGAGGCTGAAGAGGGGGCGGGGCGGGTTCGCCGCGCCTCTCAGGTCCCGCAGAAGGTCTGGGTGACGCGCTCCTCCGGCTTCGGCGGATCGGCATAGGCGCTGAACTCCGCCCGGCTCTCGTAGGGGTGGCTCAGCACCTCCAAAAGGGTCTCGAACGGCGCGAAGTCGTCCTCCGCCACCGCCGCCGCCAAGGCCTGCTCGATGCGGTGGTTGCGCGGAATATAGGCGGGATTGGCCTGCCGCATCATCGCAGCGCGCGCGCCCGGCTCGCCCGGCTCGCGCGCCAGCCGCGCCCGCCAGTCCGCCGCCCACGCGTCGAACAGATGCGGCGGCGCGAACAGGCCGCGGACCGCGGCATCGCCGGCGGGATCTTCAGCCGCATCGCACAGCCGCCGGAAGGTCAGCGTGAAGTCCGCCGCGGAGGCATGCATCCCCTCCAAGAGCGCCTCGATCAGGGCTTGATCGCCGTCCTCCGCGCGCGTCAATCCGATCTTGGGCCGCATTCCGGCGAGCCAATGCCGCTCGAAGCGCGGCATGAAATCGACGATGACCGGCCGCGCCCGATCGATCGCCGCCTGCGTGTCGCCATCGATCAGCGGCAGCAGTGTCTCGGCAAAGCGCGCCAGATTCCATTGCGCCGCCAGCGGCTGGTTGGCGAACGCATAGCGCCCGCCCGCATCGATCGAGCTGAACACCGTATCCGGATCGTAGGCGTCCATGAACGCGCACGGCCCGTAGTCGATCGTCTCGCCCGAAATCGCCATGTTGTCGGTGTTCATCACGCCATGGATGAAGCCGACCTGCATCCAGCGCGCGACCAGCGCCGCCTGCCGCGCCACCACCGCATCCAGCAGCGCCAGAATGCGCGCCCCGTTTGCCGCCGCTTCTTCGCCCGTCCCGTTCGCCGCGTCGTCCGATTTCAACTCCGGATAATGCCGGTCGATCACATAGTCCGCCAGCCGCCGGACCGCCTCGTGATCATGGCGGATGGCGAAATACTGGAAGGTGCCGATCCGGATATGGCTGGCCGCGACCCGGGTCAAGATCGCCCCCGGCAGCACCGTCTCGCGGTAGACCGGCTCGCCGGTGGTGACGGCGGCCAGCGCCCGGGTGCCGGGAATCCCCAGCGCGTGCATCGCCTCGCTGACCAGGTATTCGCGCAAGATCGGCCCCAGCGCCGCGCGCCCGTCGCCGTTGCGGGCGAACCGGGTCCGCCCCGCGCCCTTCAACTGGATGTCGCGTCGCCGCCCGTGGCGGTCGACCACCTCGCCCAGCAGGATCGCCCGGCCATCGCCCAGCTGTGGGACGAGGTGGCCGAACTGATGGCCGGCGTAGGCCATCGCGATCGGCTCGGCGCCCTCCGGCAGCCGGTTGCCGGCGGCGATCGCCGCGCCCACCGCGCTCTCCAGCGCGGCTCCCTCGATGCCCAGCTCCGCCGCCAGCGCGCGGTTGACCTTGATCAGCCGCGGGCGCGCAACCGGGACCGGATCGAAGCGCTGATAGAAGTGCTCGGGCAGCCGCGCATAGGTATTGTCGAACGCGAACATCGTCTCCTCGGGGTATTCCTGTTGAGCCCTTCAGATCTAGGCAGTGCCGGGTCCGTTTTCACCCGGCAGCGTGAGCGGAGAGGCTGGCCTGCCGGCAGGAGGAGGGCTCCCCCGTTTTCCTACAACAGGCTCTGCACCGCGACGATGACCAGCGTGAGCGTCGCCACCCCGCTCAGCAGACGGCGGCTGCGCCGATCGTGGGCGATGACGAACTCGCCGGCGTAGAACAGCACCAGCATGATCGCCACCATCTCCCGCACCGAATAGTGCAGCACCGCCGTACCGGAGAGGTTCGGCACCGTGATCGCGAGGAACAGGATCAACAGATCCAGCGGCGTTACCCGGAACAGGGTGCGGCGGGTGACCCGGATCGCCACCACCAGCACCGCCGCCAGCATCGCGAGGTAGCCGCCCACGGCCCAGCTTCGGCCGGGGTCCCCCTCCATCCAGGAGGCGGCGAGATAGGCGGTGGTGCCGACGGCGAGGAACACGATCCCGCGGTCGAGCAGGACCCGGTGATTGCGGAACAGCACCCGAAAGGCGAAGCCGAACACCACCGCGGCGGCGGCGATGATGCCGATGTCCGGCGAGGCCGGCTCGCGCAGGAACGGCACCGCCAGCAGGAAGACGGCCATCGCCACCGCGATGTAACGCAGGCTGCCGAGCGGCAGCCACGTCCACCGCCGCAGCCACCGGTTGCGCCGCTCGGGGTGCGCCGCGACCTCGCCGCCCTCGCTAACCGGCCCGGCCTTGTCCCGCACTTGCCAGCCCCGCCAGCGGGCCCAGCCGAGCGGCACCGCCACCGTCAGCGAGATCGCCAGGAACGCCCCCAGCACCAGCCAGTCGCTTTCGTAGCGGAGCAGCACCGCCGTTGTCACCATCGTTCCCTGAATGAAGTAGATGGCGCTGACCGCCTCCATCTGCGTCAGCCCACACGCCAGCAGTTGATGGTGAAGGTGGCTGCGGTCCGGCTTGAACGGCGATTTTCCGTTGGCGATCCGCCGGGCGAAGGCGAAGCCGGTGTCGAGCAGCGGCAGGCCCACCAGCAACAGCGGCAGCGCCGGGCTCAGCGCGCTGTGGGTTGTCTCCACCAGCACGATCGCCATCGCCGCGGTCAGAAAGCCGAGGAACATGCTGCCGGTATCGCCGAGAAACACCGTCGCCGGATGGGTGTTGAAGCGCAGGAATCCAAGCACCGCGCCGCCCGCCGCCGCCAGGATCATCAGCGCGAGGCCGCCGGCCGGATAGGCGAGCAGGGCGATCGCCATCAGCGTCAGCATCACGCAGCCGCCGGCGAGGCCGTCGGCGAGGTTGAACGCGTTGGTCACCGCCACCAGAAACAGCGCCGTCATCGGATAGCAGAGCCACCCCGGCGCCGGATCGAGGCCGAATGTCGGCAGATGGTACGCGGCCACGCCGCCCGTCAGCACCACCGCCACCGCCAGCCCCTGGCCGAGAAACTTCCAGCCGTAATGCAGCGGCCAAGCGTCGTCGACGATGCCGAGCGCCAGCACTATGAACGCCCCGGCGAGCCCCGCTCACAGCAACCGGTCCAGCGGCGCCCACATCAGCACCGGCACCATCGTTCCGATCGCGATCGCGAGGCCGCCGCACAGCGGGATCGGCCGGCTGTGGATTTTGCGCCCGCCGGGCACATCGACGAGGCCGATCCGCCGCGCCAGCTGCATCAGCGGCGGCATCGCCACCGTCGCCAGGAACAGCGCGACCAGAAACGCAAGCAACAGGATCACGCCGGAACGGTCCCCCAATTCCCCAAGGCGCGTGGAAAATCCCACTGTAGTGTTCGCGCGCGCCGTCAGCAACCGGTGAAACCGGGGCCGCGCTGTGATGCATCCGCAGCCGATGCATCCGCCACTGTCGCCAGTATCTTTCCATCGGGTTTCGAGGATATCCGAAAGGAGTTCCGCCTGCAAAGCAAACATCTCGTCAAATATTCCAAATATTTCTTGGAGTTACCGGACAGAGGGAAGAAACAGACCGGGTAGGGCCAATAGTGTATTCAGGTTCACCCCAAAAAAAGGGTCTGTTGAACCACATGAGAGGTACCGGTATTGGTGATCTCGGCGGGAATGTCTTTGGCTGTCTTGCCATTGGCGCCATCTTGGCGACGTTTTTTACTTGATCCGGACGCGTGCGCGCCGTAGCGTCAAAAGCGGTGAAAATCGGGCCAGGGTCGACAGACATTTGGTGGCATGGCCTGCCGCGCCGGGTGCTCGGCGGGGCTCGCAGGCAGGACGGCAGCAGACGGGGTGGCAATAACGAATGACCGCGCGGGCGCGGCCGGAAGCTTAAGGGGAAGGGATACAAATGACAACATTTCGCAATCTGCTTGGCGCGACCGCGCTGGGCGTCGGGTTAATGTTTGGCAGGTTCACCGCTCAAGAAGCAAAGGCTTTATCGTGTTCGGACCCGAGTGCCGATTGCGGCACGTTCGTTGGTACTGGTGGAATTAGCAACCCGAATGCACCAGGAATTCTCTCTTTCGTGTCTGCCCTAACAAACATAAGCACGGATTTGCTGGTTCTTGTGGGTAAAGTTAAGTGCATCTGGGGCTGACCCTGTGGGAAGCGTGACGGTCACGGGCGATGGCGGATCCGGTTCGATAGCGAATGAGCTCCTACAAAGGGAATGGAGCGCCACCAGCGCAGTACACTATATAGTTCTGAGAGATGGTGCGGGGGATCAGGGTTCCGCACTTTATTGTTATGATCCTGCGCAGACGAGCGGCACCTGGAGCATGGAGGAAACACAAAACAAAGCAGGGCAAGTTGGGGCTCTGTCAACTTTGGGTGCTGTCCAAGTGGTTCCCGTTCCGGCGGCATTGCCGCTGCTGCTGACCGCCCTCGGCGCCCTCGGCCTCACGGCCGCAAGAACATGATGGCCGCCTGATTCCGTAGGGTGGAAGTGCCGAAGGCGTATTCCACCACGCGCAAGCGGTTCGACCGAACCCCCCACGCGGCGGCCCCTCCCGGGTCGCCGTTTTTGGTCTCTTATTTCCCTCCGGGTGGATCGGCTTTCGCGCCCGCCCCACACCCCCGCCGTCATTGCGAGCCCGCTGCAGGCGGGCGCGGCAATCCAGCAACGGCGGCAGAGGGTTGCCATAGCGTTTTCTGGATTGCTTCGTCGCTGCCGCTCCTCGCAATGACGGTGGGGGGAGGGTCTCGCGACGAGGGGAGGGCATCGTCAGCTTCGCCTCCTCGCAATGACGGGGGGGCTCCACTGCCGCCGCTCCTTGTCATGATGACGGGTCAGGAAAGCTGGGCGGCGAGATCGGTCCATTCGGGATTGGCACCTTCGATCAATGCCAGCTTTTTCTGCCGCGATCCCGCCTTGATCTGCTTCTCGCGGGCGATCGCGGTCGTCATGTCCTCGAACAGCTCGAAATAGACCAGCCGCGTGCAGTTGTATCGGCTGCCGAACCCGCCGGAAAGCCCGTTCTTGTGTTGATGGACGCGCTTCAGCAGATCGGATGTCACCCCTGTATACAGCGTGCCGTTTCTCTTGTTCGTCATGATGTAAACGGCAGGCTGTCTTGTTCGCATCTTGCTGGATTGCTTCGTCGCTGCCGCTCCTCGCAATGACGG
>CAZFBS010000001.1:258758-264210 GCA_964517265.1 uncultured Rhodospirillaceae bacterium
CTGGATTGCTTCGTCGCTGCCGCTCCTCGCAATGACGGCGGGGGGAGGAGGGCAGGCTTGCGACGGGCTGCCCTCCTTCCTGGTTTTCTGCGCGATGACGTCTCCGCCGAGTGAAGCGGAAGGACGTCAGCCTTGCATTCGCAAGGCGCCGTCGATGCGGATCACCTCGCCGTTGAGGTAGCTGATGTCGCAGATATGCATGACCAGCCGGGCAAACTCGTCGGGATTGCCGAGGCGGGAGGGGAACGGCACCGAGGCCCCCAGCGACTTCTGGGTCTCCTCCGGCAGGCCGGCCATCATCGGGGTGGCGAAAATGCCGGGCGCGATGCAGAGGACGCGGATGCCGGCCTTGGCGAACTCGCGCGCCGCCGGCAGGGTCAAGCCGACCACCCCGCTCTTGGACGAGGCATAGGCGGCCTGGCCGACCTGCCCCTCGAACGCGGCGATGGACGCGGTGTTGATGATCACCCCCCGCTCGCCGGTCTCCAGCGGCTCCAGCTCCTGCATGTCGGCGGCCGCCAGCCGCAGTACGTTGAACACGCCGACCAGATTGACGTTGACCACATTGACGTAGGTGTTGAGGGGGTGCGGCCCCTTGCGCCCGACGATCTTGACCGGCGGCGCGATGCCGGCACATTGGACGACGATCCGCGCGGCGCCGTGGGCGTCGCGGGCCTTGGCGACGGCGGCCTTGGCCGAGTCCTCCTCGACGACATTGCACACGCACGCGATGCCGCCGACCTCGCCGGCGACGCGATTGGCCGCCTCTTCCGCCATGTCGAAGATCGCGACCTTCGCGCCCGCCGCGGACAGTGCCCGCGCAGTGGCTTCGCCGAGACCCGATCCGCCGCCCGTGATGATCGCGGCCTGCCCTTTCACATCCATCTTCAGTCCCCTTCTTGTCCCCTTGAATTTGCTCAGAATGAGTGCCGTTGGTGCCGCCGCCCGCCCGCTCGGTACAGGAGGCCGCAACCCCGCGGACCCCACCCGCCCGAAAAAGCGCGGGAGGCGGGGTCCACGAGGCGCAGTTACTTTCTACCTTTGCCGGAGCCGGAACCCGGCCCCGGCGCGGCGTCAGGTCAGCCGCTCGATCGCCATCGCGGTGGCCTCGCCGCCGCCGATGCAAAGCCCGGCCACGCCCTTCTTCAGATTGTGCTTCTCCAGCGCATGAAGCAGGGTGACGACGATGCGGGCGCCGGAGGCCCCGATCGGATGGCCGAGAGCACAGGCGCCGCCGTTGACGTTGACCTTGTCGTGGGGGATGTCGATGTCCCGCATCGCCGCCATGGTGACGACGGCGAACGCTTCGTTGATCTCCCACAGATCGACGTCCTTGTTGGTCCAGCCGCTCTTCTCCAGCACCTTGTGGATCGCCCCGATCGGCGCCGTGGTGAACAGGTTCGGCTCCTGCGAGTGGGTCGAGTGGGCATGGATCACCGCGAGCGGGGTAAGGCCGCGCCTTTCGGCTTCCGAGCGCTTCATCAGCACCAGCGCCGCTGCGCCGTCGGAAATCGAGCTGGAGGTTGCCGCCGTCACCGTGCCGTTCTTGCGGAACGCCGGCCGCAGGGTCGGGATCTTGTCGACGTTGACCTCGAACGGAGCCTGATCCTTGTCGACGATGCGATCGCCCTTGCGCTCCTTGATCGTGACCGGCGCCACTTCCTTAGCGAAGGTGCCGTCGTTCGATGCATTTTGCGCCCGCTTGACCGACTCCGTCGCATAGGCGTCCTGAGACTCGCGGGTGAATTGGTACATCTCCGCACAATCCTCGGCGAAGGTTCCCATCGCCCGGCCTTCCTCGTAGGCATCCTCAAGGCCGTCATAGAACATGTGGTCCTTGAGCTGATCGCCGTGGCCGATGCGATAGCCGGTACGACCCCTCAAAACCAGGTACGGCGCGCGCGACATGCTCTCCATGCCGCCAGCAACGACGATATCGTGGGAGCCGACCAGGATGTTGTCGTGGCCGAGCATCGCCGCCTTCATCGCCGAGCCGCACATTTTCGTCAGCGTCGTTGCGCCGGCGGACCATGGAACGCCGGCATAATGGGCGGCCTGCCGCGCCGGGGCCTGCTTCAGACCTGCCATCAGGCAGCAGCCCATGATCACCTCGCCGACATCAGCACCATCGACCTTCGCCCGCTCCAGGGCCGCCTTGATCGCGGTGGCGCCGAGTTGCGTTGCCTCGACGTCCTTGAATGCTCCCAGCATGCCGCCCATCGGGGTGCGCGCGGCACCGACGATGACAATCGGATCGGATGGTAGCGCCATGTCTCTCTCCCTCTGAAATGTTATGACCTTAAACGTGGTTCGGCTGCACGCCGGCGAGCAGCCGGGGACGTCCCCGATACCGCTTGCTGCCGGCGCCGCACTCTTGCCTTGAGCTCCCGCCTGGCTTGCACCACCAGATTGCTCGTGTTTATGACAACCAGGCGCATCGTTGTTGCAAACCGGTCGCATGAACAGGGCCCGCATGTTAGGCGCTTCGTACCCCTGCTGCAACTCTTGCGGCGGGGTGGCGCATCCATCGAGCCTGCCGCTGTTTTTAGTCTGCGCGCCGGCGCGGGCAAAGGTCTGATAAACATCGGCAGCCATGCGTCCTCGGCATGGCGGTGGCCGCGAACCGCTGGCCGCGATCCGTTACGGCGCCTGGCAATCTGTCGGTCCGGCCCCGCCAGGGTATTGCGGGTGGCGCGCGATCGCATCATGTTCGCTGAGGACGAGGGTGAGTTGCCGCCAGCATTCGCAGGGAGGCGGGGAGAGCAATGGAAAGCGGTCATTCGTTTCGTCATCTGGAAGCGGGAAGAAGCGCCTTCGTGCAGGTGTTGGACAGCCTCGATACCTGCGTCGGGCTCTTGAACGTCGACGGCTCGGTGGTGGCGCTGAATGCCGCCGCTCTGGAGACGGCGGATCTCGATCGCGAGGAGGTCGTCGGGCGGCCGTTCGCGGACATACCGTTCTGGACTTGGTCGGAGCAGGTGCAGGCGGAGATCCGCCGGCAGATCGCCGCCGCGGCCGACGGCAGGAGCCAGAGCGGCGCGATAAAGGTCTGTCTCGGCCAGGGTCGCTATGTCGATTTCGCGTGTTCCCTGAAGCCGGTGGTCGACGATCTTGGCCGGGTCACACACATTCTCTGGTCGGGCACCGATGTCGGCGCACGAGTGCGATCGCGGGGGCCATCGCGGGCCGACGCCGATGGGGACACGGAGCGCGTGCGCCGGCAACGGCAAGAGCTGGAGATGATCTACCGGCAGGTTCCGGTCGGCCTTGCTCTGTTCGACAAGGAGCTCCGCTACCTCAGGATCAACGAGCGGCTCGCCGATATCAACGGACTTTCGGTGGACACCCACCTCGGCCACTATGTCGCGGACATCGTGCCGGGTATCGCCGCAAGTGCGCTTCCGATCCTGCGCCGTGTGTTCGAGACGGGCGAGCCGATGCAGAATGTGGAGATCGAAGGGGAGACGGCGCGGGATCCGGATACCCGGCGGTTCTGGACCGAGGATTTCTATCCGCTCAAGGACGAGGCCGGGGAGGTCTGGGCGGTCGGCGTGATCGTCCATGAGACGACGGAACGCCGGTCTGCCGAGGAGCAACGGGGGCTGCTCCTTGCCGAACTCGAGCACCGGGTCAAGAACACGCTTGCCTCGGTGATGTCGATTGCCGCCCACACCTTGCGTGACGGTGGAGATCTTGCCGGTGCCCGGGAGCTTTTCATCGGCCGGCTTCATGCCCTCTCCCACGCTCACGACCTGCTCGCAGCCGGCAACTGGCAGTCCGCGGACCTCGCGCAAGTGGTGCGCCGGTCGGTCGAGCCTTACGCAACCGGCGATGCGGGGCGGCAGACGATTGACGGGCCGACGGTGTTGCTGCGGCCGCGCGCCGCGGTGACGCTCGGCATGATCGTGCATGAACTCGCGACCAATGCCGCCAAGTACGGCTCTCTTTCGGTTCCGGACGGAAGCCTGGACGTCACCTGGTCGCGCGAAACGGCGGCAGGCGGTGATCCTCGGCTGCATCTGGTTTGGAGGGAGCGAGGAGGACCTCCCGTTTGCCCGCCGAAGCGAACCGGTTTCGGCCGCACCCTGATCGAGCGCGGCCTTAAGCACGATCTGGGCGGCGAAGCCCGGCTGGAATTCGAGACGGCCGGGCTTGTCTGCACGCTTTCGCTCCCCTGGGAACGGACGTTGGCGTCTCTCGCCCCGTCTTGAGGCGAGCACGCAAGAGGCCTCGCCCGCCGTAATGCGCAAGACCCTTTAGTTGCGCTCGATGACGCCGCACGCAACCCGGCTGCCGGCGTGGCCGGCGGGATCGGTGCGATAATCATCCGCCTCGCTGTGGATCACCAGTGCGGCCCCGTCGCCTCCGAAGACGTCGTCGTTCAGCTTGAGGCGCTCACTGAAGATTTCGACCTCAAGGGTGCCGGATTCCGGTACGTGGATGTTCGGAAGGTCGCCGGCGTGATAGCCGTTCTCGTTGAAAAACCCGTGTTGCGTTTCCTCGGGGTTGTGGTGACCGCCCGCCGACTGAAAGTCGGGCGGCTCGCATGCGCCAACCGCATGGACGTGGATCGCGTGGGTCCCGGGAGGAAGATCCGTCAGCCGGGCATGCAACATCGTGCCATGGGGGCCTTGCTTCAGGGCGACCGATCCGACGCTGTTGCCATCGGCATTGTTCATTGCCACCGTGGCTTCGCTCTCAGCGGTGCCGTCCGGTTCCGCGGCACCGGACAAACCCGCGGCTTGCAGCACGATGGCAAACCCCATCACTCCTGCTGTGATAAACTCTCGATTGCTCATAAACGGTCTCCCTTGCTTGCGGCCAGTTCTGCTTTGCGGCTCCGGCGGGGCTCTCAGCGAAGGCCGGAAGCCGCGATTGCGTGAACGATCTTTTGTTTCACGTGCACGTCGGCCTCATTGCCTTTATTCCTTGAGAATTCAGTTCGTGCGTGTCGAAGAGGCCGACCCCGATTGAAAATGGTAGGCGATGCCGAGAGCCCTCACGTTAACGTGTGATAGGCGGGACAGCCACAGAAAGGCCGCACGCCGACGACAATGTCGCAAAGAAGGCTGGCGGTACGATCGGGCGGTTGTTGCTTCGAGAGCAAAGGGTGAGGGGTGGGCGCGCGTCACATCCTGATCCCGTGCGGGAGATGAGGGGACGCAGTCTGTGAATTCCCGTACATGGCTGGACGCAACCGTAACAACCGTGGCGGCGGTGGCGACGCTTTTGTTTGCGGTCAACGCGTGGAACGATTATCGCGCCTCCCTGGAGGAGGGGTGGGAGCGGACGGACCGGAACGTTTTCGTTCTCAAGGAACAAACCGAGCGCGCTTTCGAGGCCGGTCGGCTGATCGCCGCCCGGATCACCGACATCGCCGCCACCCGCGGGCTCGGCTACTTTCGCGATGAGGGGTGGCCGGAACTGGCGGAATTCGCGGAGGCCGCACCGC
>CAZFBS010000001.1:264310-279055 GCA_964517265.1 uncultured Rhodospirillaceae bacterium
GGGTGGCCGGAACTGGCGGAATTCGCGGAGGCCGCACCGCTCATCGGCTCGGTCTGGCTGATCGACAGCGACGCCAACCTTGTCGCCAATTCTCTTCAGCGGGACGTCCCGAGAGCCAATTACGCCGACCGCGAATATTTCACCATGATCGACTCCGGCCACGAGGAACACGTTACGGGGCTGCTTCTTGGGCGCATCGAGCCTGTCTGGTTTTTCAGCTACGCGCGGGCGATGATCATCGATGGGGAGTTCCGCGGGCTGGTGTTGATGTCGATGCACGCGGACTACTTCAGCCGGCTGCACCGCGACCTGAATTTCGGAGCCGATGGCGCGCTCGCCCTCTACCGCCATGACGGCGCGGTGGTCATGCGCTGGCCGCTGCAGCCGAGCGATGAGGGCGCCAGCGCGCGCACGACCCCGCTTTTCCGCGAACACCTGCCGCGGCAGCCGAGCGGCCGCTTTCTCGATCCTGACAGCGCGGCGGGTCCAATGCTGACCGCCTATGCCACGGCTGCCGGCGCTCCCATTATTGTCACTGCAGCCGTTTCGCGCGACGCGGTTCTTGCTCCGTTCTGGCTCCGGTTCTACCGGGACTTGGTGCTGTTCGCGATTGCCACCTTGCTGATCGGCGGGCTGACCTACGCCGCTCATGCCGCACTGAAGAGTGAGCGCGAAGCGGCGGATCGGGAACGCAAAGGGCGCATCAAGCTCGCCGAGATCCTGTCTGAGCGCGACCAACTGATGATCTCCTTGGGCCAAAGCGAACAGCGATTGCGTCTCGCGCTGGAGGCCGGGGGGATGAGCGTTTGGGATTGGGATCTGCTTAAACACAGGTTTGTCCTCGATGCCCAGGCGAGCAGCCTGTTCGGCTTCGATCCACACCGCGTCATCATCAGTGAAGAGGACGTCTACCGCGAGATCGCGCCGGAGGATCTCCCCGATGTCAATGAAGCGGTTGCAAAAGCCTTGCGGGGAGAAGGGCCCTATCGCATCGAGTTCCGCCAGATCCGCGCCGACGGAACCGTAGCGTGGCTGGCCGGGCGCGGCGAAGTCATTCGCGATTCAAGCGGGCAGCCCGTGCGGATGCTCGGCGTCAATTACGACATCAGCGAGCGCAAGTGGGCGGAAGAAGCTTTGCGCGACAGCGAGGAGCGGCTGCGCCTTGCGCAGGAGGCGGGCGGAATCGGTTCCTGGGACTGGGACCTGCGGAACGACACGGTGATTTGGTCGGCCAGCAACTTCCGGGTGCTCGGCCTCGATCCCAAAGCCGTCCATCCTTCCTATGCCGCCTTTTTCCAGGTTGTGCATCCTGATGATCACGAAGACCTCGACGCCAGGATCCAGGCGACACTGAAGGGCGAGGGTGCTCTTCATGGTGAGTTCCGGATCATCGACCCTCGCGATGGCGCGATCCGCTGGCTGCAGTGCCGTGGCGAGGTCAGGCGCGATACGGACGGCAGCCCGATCCGCATGGTTGGGGTGATCCGTGACGTCACCACGCGGCGAGGCGCGACCGATGCGCTTGAGCGGCTGACGGCCGAGCTTGAAGCGCGGGTTGCCGAGCGTACGGCGCAGTTGGTGCAGGCGCAAAAGATGGAAACACTGGGCCAGATCACCGGAGGCCTTGCCCACGACTTCAACAATCTTCTTGCCGCCGTGCTTGGCCACCTGGAGCTTCTGCGCAAGCGCCTTGCTGCGAGAGGAGGCGATGAAGAGCTGAAGCTGCTGGATGGTGCGGCTGAGGGTGCCGAGCGCGGTGCCAAGCTGACGCAGCGCCTGCTCGCCTTCGCCCGCCGCCAGGATCTGCACCCGGGTGTGGTCGATGTCGCGGCACTTATTGCAGACATGGAAAACCTTTTGCGTCGTTCCCTTGGTTCTTCCGTGCGGATGGAGACGGAATTCCCCGATGAGCTGTGGGCTGTGCGCGTCGACGCCAACCAATTCGAAATGGCGCTGCTCAATCTCGCGGTGAACGCCCGCGACGCGATGCCTTTGGGCGGGCTGTTGACGGTGTCGGCGCGCAATGAAGTGGTGGGCGCGGACCACCCGTTGGCGCTGTCACCGGGGGACTATGTTTGTGTGGTGGTCGCCGATACCGGTATCGGCATGGACGCCGCAACCCTCGCCCGCGTCACCGAGCCGTTCTTCACGACCAAGCGGCAAGGCCAAGGGACCGGTCTTGGTCTTTCGATGGTTCATGGTCTTGCCGGCCAGTCCGGCGGCGTCCTCAGCCTGTCGAGCCGTCCGGGCGAGGGAACCCGTGTCGCGCTGTGGTTGCCCCGCGCCGATGAGGGGCCCCCGACCGCCGCCCGCCCTCCCGAGGAGTCCCCGGCGCGGCCGATGCGATCGTGGGTCGTGCTCATGGTCGAGGACGACTGGCTGGTTGCGAGCAGCACCGAAGCGATGCTGAAGGATTTGGGTCATGAGGTGATCGCTGTCTCCTCGGCCGCCGCCGCTCTGGACGTGCTGAATTCGGGCTGCGCGGTCGATCTGGTGATGACCGACCAAGCCATGCCGGACATGACCGGGCTCGAGCTGATTGGCCGCATCCGCGAACGCTGGCCTCACTTGCCGGTGCTGCTCGCGACCGGGTATGCCGAGTTGCCGGGCGGCGCACCGGAGAACATCCCGAAACTCTCCAAACCGTATCGGCAGGCAGATCTTGCCCGCTGGGTTGAAAAGCTGGTCGCTTCTGCGAGGGATGGCAGCGAGCAGACGGGCAGGAGCGCGCCGCTTCGCTCATCCTGAGACCCGCCGAGACCGCCTTCGATTGCTTATGTTGTTGTAGTCTTCACCGACATAATGACACTACTGTCGAAGCGGGAGGCCGCGGCCTCGCAGGGAGGCGGCGACAACAGGGACAAGAGGTCGATAAGACGGATGATGTTTACCGAAGAACAGACGATGATCCGTGAAATGGCGCGCGCGTTTGCGAAAGAGCAGCTTGAGCCGCATGCCGCGGAATGGGACCGTACCGGGACGTTTCCTCAAGATGCCATTCGTCAGATGGGAGAGCTGGGCCTGTTGGGAATGGTGGTTCCTGAGGAATGGGATGGCGCGGGTGCTGATCACGTCGCCTACGCTCTTGCGATTGAGGAAATCGCCGCCGGCGACGGGGCCTGCTCGACGATCATGAGCGTGCACAACTCCGTCGCCTGCATGCCGATTCTGAAATTCGGCAGTGTTCCCCAGAAGGAAAGGTTCCTGAGGCCGATGGCGCGAGGAGAACTGCTCGGGATTTTCTGCCTGACGGAACCTCAGGCCGGTTCCGACGCCGCCAACATTCGCACCAAGGCCGTGCGCGACGGGGATTCCTATGTCCTCAACGGCGTCAAGCAATTCATTACCTCCGGCAAGACAGGGCAGGTTGCCATCGTATTCGCCGTTACCAATCCCGATGCCGGCAAACATGGGATCAGCGCGTTCATCGTTCCGACCGACACTCCCGGTTACAAGGTGGCCCGGATTGAGGAGAAAATGGGTCAGCACGCCTCCGATACCGCCCAGATCGTGTTCGAGGACATGCGGATCCCCGAGGAGTGCCTGCTGGGAAAGGAAGGGGAAGGCTACCGGATTGCGCTCAGCAACCTTGAGGGGGGGCGCATCGGTATTGCCTCCCAATCGGTCGGCATGGCCCGCGCGGCATGCGAGTATGCCATCGATTATGCGAAGGAACGCGACACCTTCGGCGTTGCCATTATCGAGCACCAAGCAGTGGCGTTCCGGCTCGCCGACATGGCAACGCAAATCGATGCGGCGCGACTGCTGGTACTGCGGGCTGCACAATTGCGGGATGCCGGCAAACCGTGTCTCAAGGAAGCCTCGATGGCCAAGCTGTTCGCCTCGGAGATGGCCGAGAGAGTGTGCTCGATGGCAATCCAGATTCTCGGCGGGTATGGCTATCTGAATGACTTTCCAGTCGAAAGAATCTACAGGGACGTCCGCGTCGCACAGATTTACGAGGGAACATCCGACGTTCAGCGCATCGTCATCAGTCGCGCGCTGGCACGGCAGTAGCGGTTCACGCAGATGGGCAACGGAGAGGAAACGGCCGACATGGGACTGTGGGTGCTTGAGCCTGTGGCCGATCCCGATGATCCGAGATGGCAGGGTCGGACTCAGTTTCGCCGGGTGGTGGTGCGGGCAGCTACCCCGGCGTTCGCGCGTTTGGTGGCGAAAAACCTCGACACCCCGGATCGGCCTCTACAGTTCGGTCAACAAGACGCCCACCTCGGCAGCGGCTTCAAGGACGAAAAGTTGTATCGCGTCGTGCCCTACCGGGGCGATGCCTATCCGGCCGAGGGTAACGATGCTGTGCTTGAGGCAACATCTGCAGAATTACCCGGGGCGCCTGCAACCGGGTAAACTGATATTCGTTTACACTGTCGACATCATCAATTACTCCATATCGGATGTTGCTAACGGAATGCGCGTGGTCAGCGATGGCGACCGTGGAGCCTCCACGGCCAGGGCCGAATAGCTTCGGCTGAGGTCAGGCAGGTATTGGGGACCTGCGCGGCCTTTGTGATCCACGCGCAATAATTGCGGAAGGAATCCGGATGGACTCTGCTCGAATCTTACAGCCTGACACGCAAGGGCCAGCATACCTCCGCAAAATGCCGATAAGGGGGTGGTTCTGATGTCTTTACGAGGGTCAAAACGCCACGGCCTGGGCTCCTTCTCGGCCGGTCGCGGCCGGCGCAGGCGGCGTCGGGCGCCGATCGCAATGATGACCACTGTTGCCGTGGCGGCAAGTTTCGTTCCCAGCACGCCCGGTTTGAACGCATCCGTGGCGCAGGCCGAATCGGCGGCGCCGACAGCAGGCGCGCCATCGCAACCCTGGACGGGTGCCGCCGGCGCCACCGATTCGGCTCTATACCAGATTGGGCCGGGCGATGAGTTGCGCATCACCGTCAACCGCGAACCAGATCTCAGTGCTACGGTCCCGGTACGCCCCGATGGCCGGCTGTCGATGCCGCTGATCAACGAGATCGACGCTGCAGGCCGGACGCCCACCGAACTTGCGCGGGCGATCGAGGGCGAATTGAGTCGTTTCATTACCTCGCCGATGGTGACGGTCGAGGTGCTCACCGCCGTTGGCGACTTGCGTCAGCAGATCCGGGTCGTGGGCACGGCGATCGGGCCGGAGGTTGCCGGGAGCGGACCGGGAGCGGTGCGACAGCGCTTCCCGGTTGCCCCGCGGTCCATTGCCTATCGGGATGGCATTACGGTTCTGGATGTGGTGGTTGAGGCCGGTGGACTCTCGCCCTTCGCCGCCGGCAACAAGGCCACCCTGATTCGGACGGTCGATGGTCGCCAGACGGAGATCCCTGTGCGTCTGGACGATCTTGTCAACAGCGGCGATATGGCAGCCAACGTTCGGATGGCTCCGGGAGACGTGCTGTTGATCCCGCAAGGGGCCTTTTCGGGTGTCTGGGAAACTGCGTTGAGCGCAGGAGCGTTTGTCACCTTCACTGACAACATCAACCTGACCCCGTCCGAGGACAAAGAAAGCGCGTTGATTACGACGCTGACCCCGGGCCTCAGCATTCGCGGCACGACGCCACGGTTCTTTGGCGGGCTCGATGCAACGATCAACCTCGCGTACCAGGAGGTGTTCGGGGACAACGAGTTCGATACCACGGAAGGGTTCGAGACGTACCTCGATGTGCTCGGAACGGCGACGATCGAAGCGGCGCCGGAGCTTTTGTTCATCGACACCAGCATGTCGATTTCTCAGCAGAACACCGGCGGCCTCGGGGAGGAAACCTCGAGCTCGCCTTTCGTCCTGACGGACAAGGTGCCGGTGGTGACCTTTCGCTTCAGCCCCTACGTTCCTGCTCGTTTCGGTGATTTCGGCGAGGCGCAGCTGCGATATACGTTCGCCACCACCTTCGAGGGGACCGAAGAGTTCGATGTCATCGATGCGTTCACCGAGCGCGAAGACCTGACTCTTATCAATGCGCTGGGGCTGAGTTTCGTCAGCGGCCCCGGGACCTCGCAGTGGGGTCCTTGGAGTTTTGAGGCCTCGGCTTCCAATGAAACGAGAGAAGATCTCGACGATCTCAACACGGCGACGGTCGAATTCGGGTATGCCTACCCGATCTCTTATCGGCTCTTTGCCCTCGGCACGGTCGGGTGGGACTACTTCGACGATGGTGATTCGGAGAACCGTGTCAACGACCCCTCGTTCGCCGTCGGGGCCCGCTGGAATCCCAATCCGCGCCTGGATCTGACCGCCACCGTTGGCTATCGGTATGAGCGTGCCGCCGGCAACTTGAACTTTATCTATTCGCCGACTCCACGAACCTCGATGTTCGCCGACTACGAGGAAGGCCTGACCACGGGAACGCGCTCGATCGCACGTTCGGCCGGATTCCTGCGAATCGATCCGTTGACAGGGGAGTTTGTCGACACGCGCACTGGATTCGCATTCGATCCGACCTTTCAGGGGACGATCGACAACGTCACCACGTACAACCGGAATTTCCGTGCCGGTGTCTCGACCACCCGGGGCCGTGATGCCTTTGGGATGAATGCGGGGATCCTGATCGAGGAACGGCAGCCGGATGGAGAGGATGAACAAGACTATTTCATCGGCGCCAACTGGTCACGGCAGCTGGGTCTGAGGACGCGGAGTCTGGTCGGCGCAAGCTATTCGCTGCGGGAGCTGCAGGATCGTACAGACAACATCTATCGCGCCAACATCGGTTTAGACTACACATTCTATAAAACTCTCACGGCATCGGCGACCTACTACTTTCAGAAGCGCGGCTCCGATCTTTCCGAATTCGATTTTACGGAGAACGTCTTTACGGTCGGAGTGACGGGTACGTTTTAGCCCGTCCTCCGTGGAGGTTTGGCACAACACCTGCGCGCTGGGGGCTTGAGCGGAACCCCCAGCGCGTGGCGAATTCCCGGGTAGTCCTCCCCATGGCCGCGATCGAGATGTCCGGATCACGCCAACGGATCCGGTGAAGGGCCGGAAAAGGGGGCCGGCGAGCGGCCGCTGCCAATGGACCGGCGCAAGGTGGAGAAAGGCGGCGCCGCCCAAATTCTCGTCGCCGGAAACTTAATCGCCGCGATGCGTGACGTCGAATCATGCTCTCGACCTTGAGAATGCGTGACGCCGCATTCCCCGTCTGTTTGGGGATTCCTGTATGCCGCTCTCACCGCGTCGCCTGACGGAAATCGTTTTCGAGTTGGTCAGCCGTCCCGGCCACGAGAAGATCAGGGCGCTCATGTATGAGATCCTCGTCTACGGCCTTGGCGCCAGCAGCACGGATATTCAGTTCGAGCGCCACCTGCCTGAAGTACGTGGGCGTCTCGATGCGCTCCTCGGCCAGACCGTTTTCGAATTCAAGCGCGATCTTCGCCGGGAACGTCGCACTGCCGAGGAGGAACTGGGGCGTTATCTGCCGGAACGCGAACACGACACCGGCGAGCGCTTCATCGGCATTGCCACCGATGGCGCCGATTTTCTGGCCTACGAGATCGAGAGAGGCAAGCTGATCGCGCTTCCCGGCTACAAAGTTTCCGTCGACGATCCCGGCGGATTGTTGCTTTGGCTTGATTCGGCCGTGTCTCTTCAGCCGGATCTGATACCTGAGCCCTCTATCGTGCGCATTGAACTTGGCCGGGAAAGCCTTGCCTACCGCAGGGCCCTCGCCGGGCTTGCCGAACTGTGGGACGATGTCAAGGATCGCCCGGAGGTGCAGCTCAAAAGGCAGCTGTGGGCCAATTTTCTTGCGATCGTCTATGGCAGCCGGATCGACGCCGACGCGTTGTTCCTTCAGCACACCTACCTGACCGCGGTGGCCAAGACGATGGCGATGCGGGTGCTGGCAATCCCGCTGCCGGAGCCGGAGGATTTGTTGTCGGGGCGGGCGTTTCATCAAGCCGGGATTTCCGGCGCAGTGGAAAGCGACTTTTTTGACTGGGTGCTGCAGGCTCGGTCAGGAGCGGATCTGATTGCCCGAATTTCCCGCCAAGTGGCTCGGTTCCGGCTGGATGATGTCGAACACGATGTTCTGAAGGGTTTGTATGAATCGCTGATTGATCCCGATCAACGGCATGACCTCGGCGAATACTATACGCCGGATTGGCTGGCTGCGCGCATCTGCGCCCGCGCCGTTGACGCCCCGCTCGAACAGCGTGTGCTCGATCCCGCTTGTGGGTCCGGGAGCTTTCTGTTCCACGCTGTTCGCCGCTTTTTCGCGGCAGCGAACGAAGCCCGTTTGAGCACTGCGGAAGCGATGCGCAAGTGTCTTGAACAGGTGATTGGCATCGACGTTCACCCAGTGGCTGTGCTGGTTGCGCGGGTCAGTTATCTGCTCGCCATTGGCGAGGAGCGTCTGCGCAGCCGTCCGGAGGCGATCGCGCTGCCGGTCTATCTCGGCGATTCCCTGCAGTGGAACACGCGGCAGATGTTCGCGCACCTCGATGTGGTGATCAGTGTTCCGGACGGCCCGGATCTGCATTTTCCCGAAGCACTGGCCAATGATCCCGCCCGGTTCGACGACACCGTCAAGATGATGCTCGACATGAGCGACCACAACGCCAGCGATGAGGCGTTTCGCGCTTGGTTGACGCGTGAGAACGTCTGCTTGCGCGTCGATGTCGATATTCTGGTGACAACATACAGCCACATCCGCGCGCTGCGTCAGAGCGGGCGCAATCACATCTGGGGTTATATCGCGCGCAACCTCAGCCGCCCTCTTTGGCTCTCATCGGTCTCGCAGCGCGCCGACGTCATTGTCGGCAACCCGCCGTGGCTGTCGTTCCGCTACATGGCGCCCGGCTCGCAACGCACGTTCAGGGAGGAATGCCAGAAGCGCGGTCTGTGGTCCGGCGGCCGGGTCGCGGCGCATCACGACCTGTCGGCGTATTTCTTCGCGCGTTGTGCAGAACTCTACCTCAAGCCCGAAGGCACGATCGCGTTCGTGATGCCTTACGGGACGCTTAACCGGGGGCAGTTCCGGGGCTTTCGCAAAGGGGCGTTCGGCTCGGTCGAAGTCCGGTTTGTGGAGGCATGGGCGTTCGATGAGACGGTGCAGCCGCTGTTTCCGGTGCCCTCGGCCGTGTTGTTCGCCGAGCGGCGGCCGGCGGGCACGCTGCCCGATCTCATCATGCTGCACACCGGCCGCCTGCAACGCCGCGATGCCTCAATGCTCGAAGCTAGGACGACACTTCGCCATCGTCCCGCCGCTTGGCCGGGCAAGGCCCAATTCTCCGGCCGTTCTGCCTACAACCGTAGCTTCCGGCAGGGGGCGACGATGGTGCCGCGGCGCCTGTGCATGGTCGCGCGGGTGGAAACCGGGCGCCTGGGTGGCAACCCGCTGCTGCCGCTGGTCGAAAGTCGGCCCGGCAAGCTGGAGAAACATCCCTGGCACGATCTGCCGCCGTTGCGGCACGCGGTGGAAGCGCGTTTTCTGCGCCCCCTTTATCTCGGCGAGTCGGTGGCCCCGTATCGCGTACTGAACGCCGCGCTCGCGGTGGTGCCATGGGATGACGCCGAGGAGCAGATGCTGGATTCTGCAACCGCCCAGGAAAAAGGCTATCCTGGACTTGCCCGCTGGCTTGAGAACGCCGAGCGGTTATGGGCTGCACACGGCCGTGGGGGCAAGCTGTCGCTGCAGCAACGCTGGAACTACCACGAGGCCTTACGACGGCAACTGCCACCGGCGCCGGTGCGGGTGGTGTATGCCAAGTCCGGCCAACTGCTGTCTGCCGCGATTGTCGAGGACCGCCGGGCGGTGATCGATCACAAACTCTATTGGGCGGCGTTCCAGCGCTATTCGGAAGCCCTTTACGTGACCGGGCTGCTCAACAGTGAGACGATTCGCGGCCGCATATCCGCGCTGCAGTCGCGCGGCCGCTGGGGGGCGCGGGACTTCGATAAGTTGATCTTCGAGTTGCCGATCCCCCGCTTCGATTCGACGAGGCCGACCCACCTCTTGCTGATGCGGGCCGCGTTGGAGGCGGAGCGCATCGCCGGCGACGTGGTATTGCCGCCGGGCATATACTTCGTCCGCGCTCGCCAGATGATTCGGGAGGTGCTGCAGGAAAGCGGGATCACCGGCGAAATCGATGCCCTGGTTGCCGAACTGGTGCCGATCTGAGGCTGGGCAGGCAGTTGCAGAGCAGCAGGCCTGATCCATATTTACACGCGGAAACCATAGGTTGATGAGGGGTTCCGCGTTGCCGGGAGCAGGGACGCAGGATCCTGTCTGGACAAGAAAGGTTCCAAGTGATGGATGTCGAGAAGTACACCGAGCGTTCGAAAGGGTTTATTCAGGCCGCACAGACGCTCGCCATGCGCAGCGGGCATCAGCAGCTGACACCGCTGCATATTCTGAAAGTGCTGCTGGACGACAAGGAAGGGCTGGCGGCGAACCTGATTCGCGCCGGCGGCGGCGATCCGGTGAGGGCGCTGCAGGGTACCGAAGCCGAACTCGCCAAGCTGCCGAAGGTGGAAGGATCAGGGGCGGGTCAGGTCTATCTGGCGGGCGAGACGGGTCGCCTGTTTGAACAGGCGGAGCAGATCGCTCAGAAGGCAGGCGACAGCTTTGTGACCGCGGAGCGGCTGCTGCTGGCGCTGGTGCTGGCGGCGGGAACGACGGCGGCCAAGGTTCTGGCCGAGGCGGGCGTGACCGCCCAGAACCTCAATCACGCAATCGAGGACATCCGCAAGGGTCGCAAGGCGTCCACCGCGACGGCCGAGGATTCGTACGATGCGTTGAAGAAGTACGCCCGCGATCTGACCGCGGCGGCGGCGGAGGGTAAACTCGATCCGGTCATCGGCCGCGATGAGGAGATCCGCCGGACGATCCAGGTTCTCTCCCGCCGGACCAAGAACAATCCGGTCCTGATCGGCGAGGCCGGCGTCGGCAAGACGGCGATCGCCGAGGGCCTCGCCCAACGAATCGTCAAGGGCGACGTGCCGGAGACATTGAAGGACAAGAAACTGATGGTCCTCGACCTCGGCGCCCTGGTCGCCGGAGCGAAGTATCGCGGCGAGTTCGAAGAGCGGCTGAAGGCGGTTCTGGCGGAGGTGACCGCCGCGGAGGGCGAGATCATCCTGTTCATCGACGAGATGCATACCATCGTCGGTGCCGGCGCCGCCGAAGGGGCGATGGATGCCTCCAACCTGCTCAAGCCGGCGCTGGCGCGCGGCGAGTTGCACTGTATCGGTGCCACCACGCTGAACGAGTACCGCAAGCACATCGAGAAGGATGCGGCTCTCGCCCGCCGGTTCCAGCCGGTGTTTGTCTCGCAGCCGAGCGTTGAGGATACTGTCTCGATCCTGCGCGGGCTGAAGGAGAAGTATGAGCTGCACCACGGCGTGCGCATCACTGACGCCGCCATTGTCGCCGCGGCGACGCTTAGCAACCGCTACATCACCGACCGCTTTTTGCCGGACAAGGCGATCGACCTGATGGACGAAGGGGCGAGCCGCCTGCGCATGCAGGTCGACTCCAAGCCCGACGAGATCGACGAGCTCGACCGCAAGATCATCCAGCTCAAGATCGAGCGGGAAGCGCTGAAGAAGGAGGACGATCGCGCCTCGCAGGACCGGCTGCAGAAGCTGGAAAAGGAGCTGGCGGAGCTGGAGAGCCGCGCGGATGAGCTGACGGCGCAGTGGCGGGCCGAGAAGGAGGCGCTGGCGGGCGCGACCAAGATCAAAGAGGAACTGGATCAGGCCCGTTTCAGCATCCAGCGGCTGATGCGGGAAGGGCAGTACGAGAAAGCCGGGGAGCTGCAGTATTCGGTGATCCCCGAGCTCGAGCGCAAGCTGAAGGCGGCCGAAGAGGTCGAGCAGCATCGGATGGTGCAGGAGGCGGTGACGGCGGAGCACATTGCCGGCATCGTTTCCCGCTGGACCGGCATTCCGGTCGACAAGATGCTCGAGGGCGAGCGCGAGAAGCTTCTGCAGATGGAAGACAACCTGCGCAAGCGGGTGGTCGGCCAGGAGGAGGCGCTCACCGCCGTCGCCAATGCAGTGCGGCGGGCCCGTGCCGGACTGCAGGACATCAACCGCCCGATCGGCTCGTTCCTGTTCTTAGGGCCGACCGGCGTCGGCAAGACCGAGCTGTGCAAGGCGCTCGCCGAGTTCCTGTTCGACGACGAGGCGGCGATGATCCGCATCGACATGTCGGAGTACATGGAGAAACATACGGTCGCCCGCCTGATCGGCGCGCCTCCCGGCTATGTCGGCTATGAGGAAGGCGGCGCGTTGACCGAGGCGGTGCGGCGGCGGCCTTATCAGGTGATCCTGTTCGACGAGGTCGAGAAGGCGCACCCGGACGTGTTCAACGTCCTGTTGCAGGTGCTTGACGACGGTCGCCTGACCGACGGCCAGGGCCGCACGGTCGACTTTCGCAACACCCTGATCGTGCTGACCTCCAACCTCGGCGGCGACATCCTCGCATCGCAGGCGGAAGGGCACGACTCCAGCGAGGTGCGCGACCAGGTGATGGCGATCGTCCGCGCTGCGTTCCGCCCGGAGTTCTTGAACCGGCTCGACGAGATCATCCTGTTCCACCGCCTGTTCCCGGCGCAGATGGGGCGGATCGTCGAGATCCAGCTGGAACGGCTGCAGCAGCTTTTGGCCGACCGCAAGATCACGCTGAACGTGGATCGGGCGGCGCTGGCGTGGCTGGCGGAGGCGGGGTACGATCCCGTCTACGGCGCCCGGCCGCTGAAGCGGGTGATCCAGCGCAGCCTGCAGAACCCGCTGGCGACGATGATCCTCGAAGGGCGGATCGTCGACGGCGAGACGATCACCGTCTCCGCCGGCGAGGGCGGCCTGATTATCAACGGCGTTCGTGCCGAAGCCGCGTGATGGCGACTTCGGTGTGACGGGAGAGGGGGCCGGTAACTGGCCCGCAGGTTGTTGATAAAGTCCTTCATCGTCGTCGCGAGGCTGCGAAGCAGCCGTGGCGATCCAGAAGAAAAAAACGGAAGCCCAGGATCTTCTTGATTGCCGCGTCGGCCTTGAGGCCTCCTCGCAATGACGATGAAAGGGTTTGTCAGCAGCCTCAGGGCCGGCATCCGGCCCCCTTGAACGCGTTGGCAGACGGAAAGAGGGTGAACCGCGGTCATGCACGCATCCATCGCCAGCCATCGCGACGCGCTGATCGCGCTCTGCCGTCGCTATGACGTCGAGCGGCTGGAGGTGTTCGGCTCGGCCGCGCGCGGGGACGACTTCGATCCCGCCCGCAGCGACGCCGACTTTCTGGTGACGTTCAAGCCGGAAAGCCAGTTGCCGCCGCTGGAGCAGTTCCTTGGCTTCGTCGAGGCGCTGGAAGCGCTTCTTGGGCGGCCGGTCGATCTGGTGGAGCGTAAGGCGATCGAAGGGAGTCGCAACTATCTCCGCCGCCGCGCCATCCTGGCCGGAGCCGAACCGCTTTATGGTTGAACTGGCGCCGAGGGATCTGTCGCTTCTCCTCGACATCGTGATCGCGGCGGGCGACGCGAGAAGCGAGAAGCTTTATCGATGGAGTCGATGAGCCGATGTTTCTCGCCAGCTGCCTGCATCAGAACGCGGTGATGCGATCGCTGGAGGTAATCGGCGAAGCGGCGAACACGCTGACCCCTGAATGTCGCGCCGCCCTGCCCGACATCCCCTGGCGGGAGATCACCGGCCTTCGTCACCGGCTCATCCATGGCTATCGAAAGGTTCAACTGGATCGCATTTGGTATATCGTTCAGAACGACCTCGCTCCGCTCATTGCGGCGCTCGAACCACTCATACCGCCCGACGAGCCCGCGACGCTCTGAACTGCGAGGGCCTGATGCGGAGATTGCTGATCGGGCCGGTTGGGCGCCATCACTTCCGCTACCACATGATTACGAGCGGCTTGGGTCGAGGCGGCTGTCGGGGGCGGAGGCAGTGGCGAGGAAGACGTCGCGGATGATGTCTTTTTCCGCTCGGATCCAGTGCGACTCCGGCGCGCTCTCCGGCTCCGCTTTCGCCAGATCCCAGGCACGCCGCTCGATCGCATCGCGGCACAGATCGACGAGATCCTGCCGGCAGCCGTAATAGGCTTCCCAGTAAGGCTCGGCCTGCGGGCGCCCCGCCTTGATCAGCGCGGAGGCTTGTTCGGGAGACATTCCCTCAAGGAAGGTGAGGTAGCCGAGGACGGTCAGCGGCGAGCGGTTGATCCCGGCGGTGCAGTAGACGTAGACGCGCTCTCCCCGGTTGAGGAGCCGGGAGAGGCAGCGGACGGCGTCGGGCAGCCGCCGCCGCTGTTCCGGCGGATCGAAATCCCGCATAGGCGCGTTGACGAGCGGGATGCGGCGTTTGCCGGCATGGCGAAGATGCGCGCCCCAGTCGATGTCGAAGGCGGCGCGGCAGAGATCGGTCTGGACCGAGAGCAAGGCGGTGATCCCCGCCTCTTTTCGGATGCGATCGATGTCCCGCGTCGTCATCGGGCAGGAGCCGATGACAAGGGTCTCGCGGATCACGCTCCAGTTCAACGTCCAAGTCCACTTGCCATGCGCCATGGGCGAAGCCAACACCCTCGTTACCGATTGATCAACCAGAGAATCAGGGTGAGGACCACGCTGATGATCAGCGAGGTAACGATCGGGAAATAAAAGCGAACGTTCTCCCGTTCGATGACGATGTCGCCAGGGAGCCGGCCGAGCCCGAGCTTTTGGACGAAGGGCCACAGCAAGCCCGCCACGATCAGGATCACGCCGAAGATGATCAGCCAACGCGCCATCGCTAAAAGCGATAAA
>CAZFBS010000002.1:0-40700 GCA_964517265.1 uncultured Rhodospirillaceae bacterium
AGGGGAAGGACCTGACCCCTCGCTGCAAGCCCATCAGCCGTGGTATCCTTGCAACGGCAACGCTCGCAACCAAGGCCGGTGCCACGAGGTCGTGCAGCATAGGACGGCGTGGAAAGAGTCGAGACCATGTGGGCTAGAGTCAGCAGCACTGGCTGGGGCGTAAAGACCGCAATCGCAAGCGCCGCTGTTACTCTCCTATTCCTGCTTCTGGTCACGCTCGGAGGAAGGCAGTTCGCTTCCTTGAGCGCTGAGATGTTGAACACCTTCGCGGTTTGGATCGATGGCTATCCTGTGCTGGCCGCCGCGTCCTTCGTTGCCTGCACCGCCGCCGCGCGGGTGGCGCCGCTGCCAACGGGGGCGTTGATGACGGTGACGGGAGGCTACCTGTTCGGCCCGGTTGTCGGCACAGCTCTAGCCGCGACGGGAGCGGCCGCAGCTGCTGTTCTCGTTCATCTTGCAGGCCGACGAGTCCTTACCCAGATTGTCCGACGCCGCCTCGGCCCGCAGTTTGCCGCTGTCGAGCGAGAGGTGGCGAAAGGCGCGTTCAACTATCTGCTTGCTCTTCGCTTGTTGCCGGTGATACCCGGCTGGATCGTCAATCTGCTGCCTTTGGCATTTCCAATGCCTCGCAGAACCGTTGTCCTCGCCACCTTCCTCGGGTTGTTGCCGATCTCGCTGATTTTTGCAGGCTTTGGTGCCGGCTTGGCGGCGCTGGGAGAAACTCCCGAGCCCCTCTCTGCCGATGCGGTGTTGCGATGGGACTTGGTCCTACCGCTGGCAGGCTTGGCGGGGCTGGCGTTGCTCCCGGTATTCCTCCGCCATGCTGGCACCAAAGGGACGGGAAGGAGATTCAGCTGTTCCCCGACCGTTGGGGAGTGATCAGCGTCCAGCGAACGAGTTCCTGAACCATCTTCGCGGTGGCTCTGCCGAACGCGTCGATCACGTGCGGCCCCGCTGGGGTGCTTGGGGTTGCCGTCGCTGCAAAGTCACGTGCGCCGAGAACTGACTCGATGCGCCGCGGCGTTGGCCTGAGTGCGATATTTTCGCTGTCCAGACTGCCGATGACGGTGGGTTTGCCAATAATCAGGGACCATGGCACCTGCGGCAGATCGGAAGGAAAGTCCGTCGACGCTGTCCGCCCTGTAGCCGTCGACACAGCGGTTGTGGCCGATGTCCGAGTGGATAGTTGCCCGGTGACGGCGCAAGCGGCGGGTGATCTCGCCGATGCCCGGCCCCATCTCCATCAGGCCACGCAGGCGGCACCTCTCCTCGAGGTCAAGGTGCGTGTATCTCATTCCCATGGCGATCCCGGACATAGCCGGTGTCGCACTTGGTGTGCGAGTCTACGGCCGGCTCGCTCGGAATCGAGATCGATGAAGGTCAGGGGCTCGAGGCGGGCAAACTTGCATAGGTCTGAAAGGTGTCGTTGGAGAGGGCGCCCACGAGGGTATATCCGTCCGTGCTTATATCCCGGTTAACCTGAACGTGATCAATGAGAAGAACAGAGTCGGTAATGAGGCCGGATTCGACATCGTGGCCATCGTCGAATACGGCGAACCCGAGAGTGAACTGGCCGGCGGTGGGCGCCTTGTAGAACCCAATCCCCTCCACCGCGCCGAACGGCTTGTTGCTGAGAGCCATCTGGTTGCGCACGTCCATGATGCGAAAGGCGGCGCCATCGATGGCGAACAACGCAAAATCGTTGGCTCCGTCGAACACTCCCCTGACCGTATCCAACGCATCGAAGGCCCACTGAAATGAGACGGTATCACCAGCCTGTAAGACGATGGTCTGCCTCATGGCCGATCCTTCGGTTGCTCTTGAATTGTCGATTCGATCAGCCACCAGATAGTCCTTGGTGCTCTCTCCGATCCCGAGGAAGCCACGAAGGTGGGCCACGGGCCAAGGGTCGGCGTCGAGGCGCGCCGTCCAGTTTCCCTCGGGAACGTCAATCTCTTGACGCTTGAACACCGACTCGTTGGTGTCGGGATAGCTCGTCACTGCCCTGACCCGTCCGAGAGTATCCCAACCAAAGGGCGGGCTACCGGCAATTATATTTTCTTCGAAGTCGGCGACCGTCCGGGCTGCTCCCTGACCGTGGATGGTGACGAATGCTGTTGCGCTCGATTCGGCTCCCGAGTTGTCCTTGATCGTATACGTAAAGCTGTCGATGCCGGTTTCGCCGACGCCAAGTGCATCGAATGCGTCCCGTGGATCATAAATCAGGGTATCGCCGCTCATCGTCACCACGCCACGGGTTGCGCTTGAGTTCAGCGCGACAAAAGCCAGTTGGTCGCTCGCGTCGGGATCGATGTCGTTGCTGAGGAAGACCTCCTTGGCAATGCTGAGAATTGCATCCTCATCGGTGACAAGGAAGTCGTTGTTGGCGGAAGGTAAGTCGTTGAGGCCGTGGAGTGTGATCGACACATTCGCCGTATCGGTGCCACCGTAGCCGTCATCGATCATGTATTTGAAAAAATCATCGATGGTTTCGCCCAAAGCCAACGCCTGCACTCTCCCGGCTTCCGTTGGATCGTAGGTGAAGGCGCCATCAGGTTGAACAATGACGCGGGCACCGAGGGAGCTCAGCCCGTCGAATGCCGTGACGGTCAAGGCGTCATTGGCGTCGGGGTCGGAATCGGCTCCCTCGCCATTATCAAGGAGAACGTTGCCCTTCACGACGATGTCCTCGCTGGTGATGAACCGATCGTCCTTGGCGACAGGCGGATCGTTGGCACCAGCGATGGTGAGGGTGACGATTGCTGTCGCGGTCTCACCGTATGGGTCGGAAATCGTATACGCAAAGTGGTCAGTTGCCGTTTCGTCGGCGCCTAGACCCTCGAACCGGCCGCTCGGGTCGTACGACACGCTGCTATCGGAATGAAAGATCACGATTCCTTTTGTGTACGCGGTCGGTCCGGCCGCGATGATCTTCAGAAAATCGCTTTCGTCAGGGTCGTGATCGTTGGCAAGGAGGCTGGCGGCCTGAATGTTGGCTCTCTGATCGGACAGCAGCAGACCGACGGCATCGTGATCGTCGATCGCAATCGGAGCGTCATTCACGCCGACGACAGTGAGGGACACGATGCCCTCGTCGAGTGCCCCGTTGCTCGCGGCAAGGGTGTAGGTGAAGGTATCTGTGGCAGTTTCGTTCTGTGCAAGAGACGTGAATGCCCCGTTTGGATTGTAGGTGACGATCCCAAGCGCGCTGACCTGGAGCAGCGCACCTGACGGCAGGACTGTCTGACCGCCGGCACCCGGTCCGCCAACCCCCGTCGCAATGCCATTGATGTTGGGAATGCGGATCGTCGTGCTGAGAGATGGGCTGGTATCGTTGGCCAGCAGCACGCTGAGCGGAAGAGCGAGCGGCGTTGTTTCCAAGGTTTCGCCGCTGTCGCGACCGGCGAACGGGCGCTCGGCGATAGAGACGAACGACCCGTCCGCTGCAAGGGTAGTCACTTTGTTCGGTACATCAAGATCAAGCCCCGCCTCGTTGATGCGCACATCGTCGACGAGAAGAACCGAGCTTCGGGCGCTGTCCAGGTGATTGAAGACCCCAAAGCCGATGCGGAACAGGCCTTCCGGGCCGGTATTGGTGAATACAGTGGTGACCATGCCGAGAGTGCCGTCTGCCGTTCCCGATAGAGCCAGAACGTCCGACACGCTGGCCAGCTTGAACACTGCGGCGGTATCCGGACCGGAGATTGTCATAGCGGCGAAGTCGTTGCGTGCCGGCGTGGCTTCGTCTGAGACAAATGTCCAGTCAAACGAGAACGTATCACCGCCCTTCAGGTAAACGTCGGTCCAAATGGCGCGGGCTGATCCATTGTGCGGGGCAATCCCGATACCCGCTTGAACAGCCCCGACCGGGATCTGAAGGGCGGTTTCGAGCTTAGCGATGGTGTTGAACTGCACGGCGTCATCGCCAGCATAGGATCTTGCGGTGATCAACGCCATGTGACCGGATTGCGCAGTGAGAGAGTGGGATGGCAGGAGGATTTGCTCCCCGACGGCGTGTTGCGTCACAACCCGGATCGGCATTTGGTCGGCCGGAAGAGTCCCGACCTTCGCCGTTCGCGTCCAGTCCAGGAGCCATCCGCTGACGGGAAATTCGAAGCTCTGAACAAGCTCTTCCCCCGGCATCAGCCCGGGTCCGGCGCTGCCTCCAACGCGAACGGTCACGCTGGCGGCACTGCCGGCGACTCCGTTGGTGTCAATCGTTTGGTACGTGAAGCGATCGATCCCAAACTGCCCCGACGGCATGTTTTCGAACCTCGTGCCGGGGGCGTAGGTGAGGGTCTGATCCTCATTGATCCGGATCGTTGATCCGGATGACAATAGCAGTTCCGATCCCATCGACACCGTGGTTCCATCGACAAAAGCAATGGCAAGAGTGCCGCTTGCCGGCTCGCTGTCGTTGGCAAGGACGGAGAGGCGCACCGCGGTACCCGGGTCCACGATGACAGCATCGTCGACAGCGACCGATGTTCCAACCAGGGGCTTGACCGTGATGCTCACCGTTGCAGGATCGGTGACGGCCCCGTAAGCGTCCTTTATCGTGTAGGTGAAGAAATCGATGCCAACGAAGCCGTTACCGGGCGTGTAGGTGGCAAGGCCGTTGGCAGGATCGATGGCAACGGTCCCGAATTTGGACGGCAAATCAATTGCCGCCTTGGCCGGATCGAGAACGCCGTCGACATCACGATCCCCGTTCAGAATGTCGATCAAGACGGGGGTGTTCGTCGCCGTCACCGCCATGTCATCGGCGGCGACGGGTGCATCGTTGACGCCGCTGACGGAGACGGCGATCGAGGCGGTGGCGCGGGCACCATGTCTGTCCTCGATGGTATAGGTTATCGTATCGGTCACGCTCGCGCCCGGTGCCAGCCCCTCGAAGGCTTGCGTGGTGGAGGGCTTGTAGATGATGCGGCCTCCTGGTGCGCCTGTGGTGACCACCTGGGCACCCGAATCGGCGACGGCGTCCACGATCTTCAAGGTAGCCCGGTTGTCGTCGCTGTCCGGATCGCTGTCGTTGGCAAGCACATCGATGACGATATCGCTGCCGTTCTCGATAGCATAAGCGCTGTCATTCTGAGCGGTGGGTGGATCATTGGCTCCGCGGATCAAAATGCGGATGGTCGCCGGCTCGCTGATGCCCGCGTGAGAGTCCGTAATGCTGTACGCAATGGTATCCGTCGCAAATGCGCCGGGGGTGAGGAACGCGAAGGCCGGCCCAGCGGAGTATGTGAAGCTGCCGTCGCTGTTTGGTGTCACGATGCCCTTGGTCGCATTGGTATTCAGGGAGGCGAACTGGATCGTGTCATTCCTGTCGAGATCGAAATCGTTTGCAAGCAACACGTCGGATTCGATCCTGAGCGTCGTTTTCGCATCGATCTCGACTTGGTCATCGTCGGCGATTGGCGCATCGTTCACGCCATAGACAATAAGCGTGAGGGTCGATGACGAGGTTGCGCCTGCCGGATCCGCCATTGTATAGGCGGCCGTTACCGCCGCTGTTTCGCCGACACCGAGCGGCCGGAACTGAGTCCCGGGATGGAAGCGAAGCTGGTTGCCGACGATCGAGACGCCGGCGGGAACCTCCGCATTGGCGTCAGCGAGGCCGGAAACAGCGGTGATTGCCGCCGCTTCCAGGGTGAAAGAGGCGGGCGTGTCGCCGTTGTCGATGTCGGTGTCGTTTGCCAGGACATCGACCCGGATGGGGATGTTCTCGTTGATGCTAGCGAAATCGGGATAAGCGATGGGAGCATCGTTTGCACCGAAGATCGTGATTGAGACGCTGGCATAACCGCTAAGAGCGTCATGCTGGTCCGTGATGCGATACTTGAAGGTATCCAGCCCCGTCTCATCTGCGGCGAGATGGCGGAATGCCGCTCCTGGATCGTACGAGACCGTCCCGTTCTCAAGATCCCTGACTGTTCCCTTGGTTGCGCTGGTGTCGACGTCGACGAGACGAATGATATCGTTGCGATCGACGTCTTCGTCGTTGGCGAGGATGAAGAGCGAAGCCAGCGGGTTGTTCTGGGTCGTCCACGCCGAGGTGTCGTTCTTGGCAATCGGGGCGTCGTTGAGGCCATGAACGGTCGCGGTCAGGGTCGAGGCCGATTGGGCGCCGAAGAGGTCGGACATCGTGTAGCCGATGACCACAGTTGCCGTTTCGCCTAACGACAAGCTGTTGAAATCGTTCCCGGGGAGAAATACAGCCTTGTTGTTCTCAATCAGCGTCTTACTGGTAGGAACGGCCTCAGGGAGAACAATACCGTCAATCCGTTCGATGGCGGTGTTGCGAAGGACAAAGGTTGCCGGATGATCGCTCTGATCGGCGTCGGTGTCATTGACGAGCACGTCGGCGATGACAACTTGATTTTCCGTACCCTTCACCGCGTCCGGATGCGCCACCGGTGCATCGTTGACGCCAAGGATGGTGATAATGGCAACCGAAGTTGCTGCACCGCCCTGGCCGTCAGAGACAGTGAAAGTAAACCAGTCGGTCGCTTCCTGGCGTGAATTGAAGCCTTGCGAGAGGTGATCGAACTGGCCGTTGGGATTATACACGAACGTCCCGCTCGCAAGATGGTCCACAATGGCACCGGAAAACAGCGTAATCCTGGCCCCAACCGGTGCCGCCTGACCCATAATGTGGCTGACGCTGAGCGCGCCACCATCTTCATCCTGGCTCAACAACAGCCCCGACATCGGAACAGTCGGGTGATCCTCGTCGGTGGTAGTGAAGATCCGAGCGGTTGACGGATCGAGATTGGCCGGATCGAGCGCCGGCAACTCGAGTTCCATGCCAGCGACGCCGCCAGAGCCGAACCCCTCCAGGGGGCTGTGATCGATGAGCCCGCGGGTGGTTTCGTTCAGTGCGACGTCAATCGGCCCTCGCTTCGGTATGAGCGGCGAGACGATAAGCTCCATCGGCGCGACTGGCTCGGAAACGAACAGCATCGGGCTGGCGTCATCGTCCCCAGGATCAGCTTCTGCGGAATGAGTTCCCGCTTGGGTGGGAAAGCCTTCGACGGAGACATAAGAGGAATCGATGCCGCTCTGCGCCAGCGTCTCGGTATATGCCGGATGGAACAACAACGCTGCATCGATCTGGCTCAACGGCACCACGGCGAGCCCGTCTTCGCTAACGAGAACTTCGACTTCTGTGGTGGTAATGTCTTCCCGCGCACCGGTAAGGGCGGTAATCGTCGCTGAACCGGTCAATCCCTCGCCAGGGGCATCGGCCCAAGGCACCACCGCAATTCGTCCGCTTCCAGCAAGCGGTTCAACGATGCCTGCAACGGCCGCGCCTTTGATCGCAATGCTGCCGGTTGGAATGGCAAAGACGTAGGCCTCCGATCTGCCGTCGGCGTTGGCGCCGGGAACGAACACGAATACGCCCTGGAGCACCGATAGGGGCATTTGTGGTTTGCTGCCCCCGCCATATTCCATGGCCGGAAGTACGATCCGGGTGCTGCTGCCGAGCGACAGCACTGCCGAATCCGAAAAAACGATGCTGGCCGTTGTGTTCGCGTCGGTGGCGATTCCGTCTTCCGGAAAAACCGGATCGCCGGCCTGCAAAAAGGTGGAGGTGCCGTCGGCACGGTTTGCCAGGATTGGACCGGATGCTACGTCGAGCGTTCCGATCGGCTGCGGTTTCTCAGCACTCATCCGTTGCCGATCCTTGTTTGTTTTAGTGGATCGATGTCTGGCGGCACGGCGTTGGGCGGCAATGGACAACCCGCAGCCTCAACCAGCGGGCTGTCGACCGAAAGGGGAGGTGAGAACGATATCAGAAAGGTCGTCACGGACTGCTCTCGTAGAGAGCCGTGCCTCTCGGGGGTGGATGGCAAGATCCGTCTCCTGAACTCGCGGGCATCGCCACTCCCGCGCGCGGCCCATTTAAAAAGGCAACGCTGCTCCACCCCAGCGACTTTGGTTTCGAACACTATAACAGAAAAGCGACATCGATACAACGTTTGAGGGCGAGAATTTCATCAAATTTCCCTTCAAAGGTATCTCTGTCCATAGCATATCGTGGTTAGGTAGATACTACGACCGGCGCCCTAGAGCCTAGGGTAGAACGATCATAGGCAAGAGATGTTTCCGGGACCTTGCCTTTCCGTGCTTGCGCCTGTAAGCGCTCCCATTGGCCGAACAGGCTGCGATGTAGCCTGAAGATCAAACGCATGAGCGTAGGTAATGGTAAGAGAGATACCCGGCCTTACCCTTGGCGGCATCCCGCGACCGGTGAGGATCAAAAAAGATAGGAAGAAGAAAGAATATAATGGTCTTGCAGAATAATATCGCCGGCATTATCGAAGAAATAGCAAAGCTGCCCGTAAACTGGCACGGGGTTGGCTCGCTTAGTCCCCGAGCACTAATGTCGATCGCACAGCACGCGGAGCGGATCGGACCCATTCGTAACTCCGTGGAAACGGGATCCGGTAAAAGCACCCTTCTTTTTTCCCATTTGTCCACCCATCACGTCGTATTCGCTCTCAATGATGGCGAGAGCATCAGCAGAGTCAAGGCAAGCAAGATTTTTAATAATGAAGTGGTCACCTTCGTAGAAGGACCGACACAGCAGACGCTGCCATATTACCAGTTCGACGAGAAGCTCCAGATCGCTTTGATTGACGGTCCTCATGGTTATCCTTTTCCTGATATCGAATATTATTATTTTTATCCACTCATCGAATCGGGAGGGTTGCTTTTAATTGATGATATCAAGATTCCCTCGATCAAAAGAATGTTTGAGATTATCTGCGCCGACGATATGTTTAATTTGGTAGAGATTCTTGATAATAACTTGGCCATTTTGAAGAGAACCGATGCGCCGTTAATCGATCCTTATGGTGATAGCTGGTGGTTGCAGGGATACAACAAAGAATATTTTGATCGGTTGCAGTCCTTCCTGCAACGCCGCCCTCCAGGCGTGGCTGGTGCCGTAGCGCGGCTTGTGCCACAGCCGCTGAAGAACTGGGTGCCGGCAGGGGCGAGACGGATGCTGCGAAAAATGATCGCGCGGGGACGATGAAGCGGGTGGACCGCAACAGCGCGCAAGCATTATGCTTGCCCAAATGCCGCCCGCAGAGACCCTTGGCCGGGCCGCGAGTGAGCGGAACAGCCGGCATACGCGCCCGTAGCTCAACGGATAGAGCATCTGACTTCGGATCAGAAGGTTGGGAGTTCGAGTCTCTCCGGGCGCGCCATTGCCATAGCAATGGTCGCCCTGTCATTTAAAAGTAAGTTCGAACTTTGTTCGAACGGGCGCGCCATTGGCTCGCGAATGGCCGCTCTATCATCGAAAAAGCAGTTCGAACTGCGTTCGAGCGGGTGCGCCGATCCCGGCGGTGTGCTCGCTGGCAGGTTCTTGAAGGATATTCCCGCGTCTACGCGGAACGTACCAGCAATCTGTTTGTGATTGCCATCGCGCCCTTGCACTTCGATCGGTATGCGAGAGGCATGGGAGTTTGAGAGGGAACAGCAAGCGAATTCCAGCAGATTTCAATGAACGTATTTGGCGGCGATGATCAGCGCCACGAAGCCGAGCATCGCAACCAAGATGGTCATCGTCAATGCGACCGACTGATGCGCTTCCTTTCTCTCGAACCAGCGGTGCGGCGCGATCCCCTTTACCAAAAACACCACTTCCGCCGTGAGAATCACGCTGATGACATTGACAACGACCAGAGTCAGCGCGCTCATCGCCATGTCCATCTCGCTCGCGCCCAGCATCAGCCCGGCGGTGGCGGCCGGCGGTAGCAACGCCACTGCCACCATGACACCGACCAGAGTGGTGGACAGGCCGGTGGTCAACGACAGCGCCGCGGCGGCTCCCGACGCCAACGCCAGTGCGATCGCATCGTAACCGACGGTCGTCCGCAGCAAAATCTCGCGGCTGTCCAGGTCCACCGGGGTGAGAAACGAAAATGCGGCCGGGAGCAGGATCGCGAGCGCAATGCCTACGGCACTGGTGCGCCCCGCCTTGGCCATCAATGAGCGATCGCCCAACGCCGCCGCTAGAGCGAGGGCGAGGTTTGGTCCCAGCAAGGGCGCGATGACCATCGCGCCAACCACGATAGCGACGTTATCGGTGATGAGACCGATCCCGGCAACGAGAGTGGAGAGGGCAACCAGAAACACAAACGTGGTGTCCAGCCTGGCACCACTGGCGACGGAATTGTACAGCTCTTCCCGCGTCGCTATGGTTGCCCGAGAGCGTTCAGCACTGCTTTGCTCCTCGTCCAGTTCCACCGCCGGCAGGGTGGCATCGACCGGCAGGATAGCAAGCCGCCAGTAGTCTCCGCTCCCCAACTGTGCATGGATGCGGTCAACCAGCGGCTGGCGCTGCGATTGTGCAGTCAGGATCCGTACACATTCGTGCTCTTCGTCGCCAACACTGTAAACTTGGCAGTCGACCGCCTGATGCTTTTCGGCGATCGCGATGAGCGTATCGGCGTTACCTTTCGGTGCGATCACCTCGATGATCTTCAGCTGCATCCCAGCCAACTGCTAAATTCAAAAGCTGATAGTCGAGGCGGTTATAGTCGAAAAAATCGCTCGCCGGAAAGGGATCCGGATGTCCTGTCCCGCTCAGTTCCAGCCAGCGCCCCGCCGCCAGCTCACGTGGGGGCCGATGTTCGGTGTGCAGCGGCGGTGAGCCAAGCGCCGGCGGCGATGAGACTGGCGACGAGATAGATCATGCCCATCGGCATCCACATTACCAGACCGGCCAGTTGCTGGTCGGCGAGCGGAGAGACACCCCAGAGGCCGGCGTTGACGCTCAGCACCGGATACCATGGCGTGGTGGTAAAGGTGAGCAACGCGCCGAGTAGTCCCGTGTGCATCAGGGTGGCGAGCAGGGAAACCATCGACGCGCCATGCCCATGGGAGTCCCTTGCTCCAGGCGTAACGATGCTTGCCCAAAAGAGAAGGCTGATGGCGATCAAAACGACATACGCGAGGGTGTGCAAGAGCGGGTCCAGCAGCACGGCTTGATAAAGAACGGGCACATGCCAAAGCCAAATGGCCGCGCCGTAGGCCGCGCCTGCTGCCAATGAGCCGCCCAAGTGGCTGCCCCATCCAGATAGCGCCGCGGCAAGCGCAGATAGGCCCATCTGCCAGTCCTGCGGCAGCGAGGCGCGCAGTACCGGCAGTGGTGCGGCCAGAACCAAAAGCGGTGGGGCGACGGCCACGAGCAGCATGTGCTGGACCATGTGAGCGGAAACCAAAGTGGCCGCCAGCCGGCACAGCGGCGAGATGAGCGCCACCACCAGTACCAGCCATCCTGCTGCGGCGCAGAGCATCTGCCAGCGCAGCGGACTCTTACCGCATGTCTGAAGAGCCAGCAGACCGCGGCTGTAGAATGCGAAGACCAGCAACAGCGGCAGCAGGACCGCCGGCGCCAAGCTCCAGGACCCCCAGAGCGTTTCCGGCACCGTGGGGGGGGTGCTTGCCAGACAGAGGGAAAACAGCGGATCGAATGCATCGCTGGCGGCGAATGCCTGTGAAGCGCTCGCAACGACGACCAGCACCATTAGTACAGCCGCGAGAGCTTGGCGCCACTTACGCCCGCCTCCGTGATCGACCAGGAACATGCAGCCGGATGGGTTGCGCGTGTTCTGCCGGCAGGATGGCGTCAGTGGCTGCATGCGGGTTTCTCCCAACCAGAAAAGGCCCTGCGTTGCTGTCGACATATCGTGAGCACGAACGGCCCGGCACGGGCAAGGGTTCCGTTCTTCGTAAAGCGATATCGTTTTGCCACATGTTTTTCCTGGCGCACAACCCGCAGATCTTCGGGCGCATCGCTTAACGCAAACGGCGGGGCGATCATTTCCGGCGCTGCGCGGCCGCACTCCGATAGGTGAAGGATGGCGGCGGTGCTGCCGCCTCGGCGGCGGCGAGCGCGCCGAGTGACTGGTGCCAGGCGGATTTGTGGCAAGCGGGATCGGCATTGGCGGCATCGCCGGTCAGGGCCATGGCTTGGCAGCGGCATCCGCCCCAGTCGACGGTGCGGCGCTCGCAGCTCCGGCACGGCTCCGGCATCCAATCGGTTCCTCGGAACTGCCGAAATGCTGCAGAGGATTCCCAGATTTCCCACAGCGGCCGCTTCCTGACCGTATCGAACACCAAGCCCGGGATCGTCGGTGCCGCGTGGCAGGGGAGGGCACGGCCCGCCGGATCGATGGTAATGAAGCGCTGACCCCATCCCCCCATGCAGGCCTTCGGCAGCCACGCGTAGTAGTCCGGAACGACATAATCGATCACCAGCACCCCGGCGAGTCGCTCTCGGGCGGCCGCAACAATGCGCGTCGTTTCCTCCAGTTGCATGCGTGTGGGGATCAGCGCGGCACGGTTGGCAAGCGCCCATCCATAATATTGAACATGCGCGATTTCCAGACGACGAGCGCCCCAGTCGACCGCGAGGTCGATGAGGCCGCCTACGCGTGTGCAATTGTGGCGATGGAGGACGGCGTTCAGCGTCAACGCCAAGCCCGCGTCCTTCACCAATGCTGCGGCACGCTCTTTCTGCTCATAAGCACCCTTGAGCCCACCGATCCACCGGGTGCCTTCGGGCGATGTGTCCTGAAGGCTGATCTGAACATGCTCAAGGCCGGCATCGGCCAGACGTTGTGCCCGCTCACCGTCCAGCAGGATGCCTGAAGTGATCAGGTTGCTGTAAAGGCCGCAGGCCGCCGCATGCCCGATCAGGATCTCCAGATCGGTGCGCACAAGCGGCTCGCCGCCGGAGAAATGCACCTGCAGGATGCCGAGATCCGCTGCTTGATCCAGGACACGCTGCCAGGTTGCGCAGTCCATCTCAGCCCGCGTCGGCTCCAGCTGAAGAGGATTGGAGCAGTAGACGCAGCGCATCGGACACCGGTGCGTCAGCTCGGCAAGCAGGGCAAGCGGCGGCGCAGGAGTCATGAAACCAGCACTCCCTTGTCCATCAGGTCCTGCACCAGCGTTATCACATCTGAAGCGATTTCCTCGCGACCGGCGTCGAATGCGGCGACAAACTCGTCGACGATCGCTGCAATCGAGGTCTGACCGTCACATCGCTGCAGTATTTTCAATGCGATCTCGTCCGGCATCAGCAGCCGCTCCGGGGCCAGCACGACCCATTGGCGGCGCCGTGCATCGAACGTGAGCCGGACGTGGGACGCCAGCCTCGGCTGGGCCTGCTCCCCGACCGTCGATCTCGCCGTCATCAGCTATCTTTCGCAAGGAAGGCGCCGGGTGCGACCAGCCGCGGCTCGACATAGGCGAAATACAGGGCATCCAGTTGTGCCCACAGCACATCACATTTGAAGCGCAAAGCATCCAGCACCGCCTGCTGTTGCTGAGGCGTGTGCGCATTTCGCTTCACGTAGTCCAGAGCGAACGCCACATCCTTGGGAGCTTCGACAATGCGGCGGCGGAAATACTGCATGACGTCTTCGCCAATGAACTCATAGTGCGCCAGCATCCCGGCAATCCGCTCTTCGTGAATCTGCGGGGCGAACAGTTCAGTCAGCGACGAGGCGATTCCTTCAAGAGTAGGGCGCTCGCCGACAAAGCGAACATAGGCCTCCACTGCGAAACGAGTAGCTGGCAGGGCCCCTGTCATCGATTCCACGTATGCGCGCTCAAGACCAAGACCGTCCGTTAACCGCAGCCAGCGCTCGGTTCCACCCTGATCGTCGCCTGAGCCGTCGTGTTCGATCACCCGGTGCAGCCACGCGCGACGGCTCGCCCGGTCGGTCATCCCGCTCATCAGTGTCAGATCCTTGCGCGGAACGGCAACCTGATAGCAATAGCGATTGAGCGCCCAGGCCTGGACCTGTCCCTGGCTTAACTTCCCCGTATGCAGCAGCCGGTGAAACGGATGGCGATCATGATAGCGCTCGGCTCCAATCCGGCGCAGATGCTCTTCCAACTGATCAGGGCTCAATAGCGTCTCTGTCACGCCTCGATCTCCATGCCGTCGAAGGCGATCTCCCAGCCGGCCGCTTCGGCGATGGCGCGCTCGTGCGAGTCCGCCAGCAGAAGTGGGTTCGTATTGTTAAGGTGAATGAAGATCTTCCTGCGTACGCCGAGGGAGGCGAACGAGGCGAGCGATCCGCCTGCGCCGTTGACGCTCATATGCCCCATCCGGCCGGCCGTCTTGACCCCCGCGCCGCTTGTCCGCATCTCATCGTCGGTCCATGTCGTGCCGTCGAAGAAAACGAGCGGTGCGCCTGTCACCCGGCCGGCGACCTCCCGGGAAAGCCGGGCACAGGCGGGGATGTAGTAAAAGAAATGGTCGGTTCCGGTCTCCGTGATCTTGAGACCGATCGTGTCTTCCCGCACCGTGCCGAAGTCCGCGCCCGCGGAAGAATCCTCCAGATAGAGAGCAACCTTGCCCGGCACCGCGAAGGCTTCCACGCTCAGCCCTGCCGGCAGTCCATCCGGCCCGACGAGCGTCGTTTCCGCATCGAGGACCAACGGGGTCCGGGTAACGATGTCGCGGCGCAGCACGTCGAACACCGGGTTGGCCGCGAGCACGGCAAGGACCCTGGGCGTAGCATAGAGCATGAGCGGCTGGCTCTCACGGAGGCTGAGCAGTCCCGCCACATGATCGACATCCGCATTGGTCAGGACAATGCCGGTAACGGGGCTATCGCGCACGTCATTTCTGGGGTGCAGCCAACGTGTTTGCTCCAGTTGCAGCCTGATGTCGGGAGAGGCGTTGAGCAGGTACCATCGGGCGCCGTCGGCGGTCACCGCCAGAGACGACTGCGTTCGCGGAATCGCCGCGAGATCATCGGCGCGGGCGCGCCGGCAATTCTCGCAGTTACAATTCCATTGCGGAAAGCCGCCTCCTGCGGCCGATCCGAGGACGATCACCCTCATCACGAGGAACAATCATGAGCATGGACGTGGCGGCCCACGGACGGGCCGCCCATCCTGCCCGGCGTCGGGTTCAGAGTTCTGCGCAGGCGTAGCAGTTGATTTCCATGCCGAGGGCGATCTCGATGACCTTGGGGCGCTTCCACTGCCGCATGTTCCATCCTCCTTCACATTCACGAAAACGAAGTTCTGCCTGTCAAGATAGGATGCCCTATTGGATAATGCTCGTGAAACCGAAACAACGGAGCCTTCGACGCGTTGGCTGAACCCTCGTCGCCGGGTCTACAGCGTTCGGCTCTCGACGTTCCAGAGGCTTGCGGTCAAAGGGCACGACTGTGACGGCTTGGCAAGAGCGCCTTCATTGGGATTGGCGGTACAGAATCAAGAACGTCTCTGGCAGGAAGTGAAGCACGCCCGCTGTCATGCCGCCTGATCTGCCAATACCGGCTCTGGAGGTCTGCAATGTCTCGTGGTCCTACGAGGACGGGTTTGCGCTGAACAATATCTCGCTGGTTGTTCGTCGAGGGGTCTTCACCGTGCTGCTGGGCCCCAACGGGGCGGGCAAGACGACCTTGTATTCGCTGATTGCGCACCTGTTCGAGAGCCGGAGCGGCGTCATCCGGATCGACGGGTGGGATGTCCGGACGGCACCGAGCCGAGCTTTGCGCCGACTTGGCATCGTCTTTCAGCAATCTACCCTGGATCTCGATTTGACGGTGGCCCAAAACCTGCGTTACGTCGCGGCCCTGCATGGCATTGTCGGCCGGACTGCTGAACAAAGGATCGATGCGGTGCTCACGCAGTTCGGCCTGCAGGACGAGCGCAATCGCACGGTGCGGGTACTCAGCGGCGGATACCGGCGAAGAGTTGAACTGGCTCGGGCGTTGCTTCACGAACCGGCGCTGCTGTTGTTCGATGAGCCGACGGTGGGACTCGACGTGCCGACGCGACAGGCGATCGTCGACCATGCCCACGCCCTTGCGCGTGAGCAGGGCGTTGCCGTGTTGTGGGCAACACACCTGATCGATGAGGTCGGCACCGACGACCGGATCATCATCATGCAGAGCGGGACGATCATCGCGGACGGCACGGTTACGGATATGACATCGTTGGCCGGGTGCGCAAGCATTGGCGAGGCATTCTTGCGGCTGATGGCACAGGACGGCACTGGCGGGACCCGCAGATGAGGCTGGCCCGCTTTCCAATCGCCCTCAAAGGCATTGTCGTTCGCGAGGTGCTCCGGTTTCTCTCCCAACGCGGGCGGTTCTTCGCGGCGCTGGTCAGACCGTTGGTTTGGCTTCTCGTGTTTGCCGCCGGTTTTCGCACCGCGCTGGGAGGCGTGCTCACGCCCCCTTACGAGTCCGCCGTCGCTTACGAAATCTACATCGTGCCGGGGCTTCTCGGCATGATCCAGCTGTTCAACGGGATGCAAAGCGCCTTGTCGATGGTCTACGACCGGGAAATGGGGAGCATGAAAATCCTGCTGGTCGCGCCTTTGCCGCGCTGGTACCTGCTTACCTGCAAACTGCTGGCGGGAACCGCCGTCTCTTGTCTGCAGGCCTATGCCTTTCTGCTGATCGCTGCGGTGTTCGGGATCCGCTTTTCCGCCCTCGGCTATGGCGCGATCGCACCGGCCCTGATCCTCTCCGGCCTGATGCTGGGCGCGATCGGGCTTCTCTTATCGTCGGCAATTCGCCAGCTCGAGAACTTTGCCGGTGTTATGAACTTCGTCATTTTTCCGATGTTCTTCCTGTCCAGCGCGCTTTACCCGCTGTGGCAGATCGAGGAGTCCAGCACCTTGCTGGCCATGCTCTGCCGGCTCAATCCCTTCACCCATGCGGTGGAGCTGATCCGCTTCGCACTCCATCTTCAGCTGAACGGGGCCGCTCTGGCCTATGCCGGAGGCGCGCTCGCGCTCTTTCTTACGCTCGCGATCATCGGCTACAGACCGGACAAGGGCCTGATGCAGCGTAAACAGGGCATGGCGGGCGGTGGATGAGGGAGCGAGCCGGAAATGCCGGGCACCCGCTGCGGAGAAGGCAAGATCGTCACCCGACGGCTGCAGCCGGCGGGTCCGCCGGCGGCGAGGTGTATCTACCGATGACGTCCCGGATCGGGCCAAAGGCGACAACGCTACCCTCGTCCAGCAGCACCGCCTTGTCGCACCAGCGGCACATCAAATCTAGGGAATGGGACGCCAGAACGAGAATACTGGACCGATTGACAAAGCCTTCCATCCGAGCGTGAGCCTTGTCCATGAATTGGCTGTCACCGGCAACGATCCATTCGTCCATCAGCAGGATATCAGGAGAAACGCTGGTGGAGACCGCGAAGGCAAGCCTGAGCATCATTCCGCTGGAGTACGTCCGGACCGGCATTGCCAGGTAATCACCCAGTTCGGTGAAATCAGCGATTGCATCGGCATGCTCGCGAATTTCTTTTGGCGAGAGACCGAGGATCATGCCGCGCAAGGCGATATTTTCGTATCCCGTTGCCTCCATATCCATGCCAAGGGCCGGATCGAACAGCGCAACGACCTGCCCCTCGCAGCGGACGATGCCGTGGGAAGGCTCATAAACGCCGGCGAGGACGCGCAGCAGCGTCGTTTTGCCGGCTCCGTTGTGGCCGATCAACCCGACACGGTCGCCATGACGAAAGGACAATGAAACATCCCGAAGAGCTTGTACGCAGACGCGATCGCTGGAATCCCGGCCAATGCGCCCGCCGGTGCCCAGATGCATCAACCGCTTTGTCAGCAACCGGCTGCCGCCCCCGTAAAGAGGGAAGTCAACGCCCACCGACTGTAGTTCAATGTACGTCACGAGAAATCAAATCCAGTAAGCCAGCCGGCAGCGGAATCGCCGGAAGAACAGCCATGTCAACGTCCAGCCAACGAGCGTTGTGCCGACAACGACCTGATACGTCAGCATCTCGGGAACATTGCCGAGCAGTGGCGCGCGCAGGATCTCGACGAAATGGTAAAACGGATTGGCTTCGGCAAACACCACTCTCTCGCGGAGCAACTCGGGCATCCAGATGATCGGTGTCAAAAAGAACGCGACCTGAACAAGGCTTGCCGCGATCGGAGGAATGTCGCGAAAACGGGCGCACACGGCCCCGAGCAGCAATGTTATCCAGATGGCGTTGATGATCAACAAGACCAGTCCGGGAATGATCAGGAGCACAGACCAGCCGGGCCATATCTGAAAAATGATCGCCACCGCTACGAACACGACGGCATTGTGAGCAAGCATGATCAGATTGCGCCATACGGAGCGCATCACGTGAAGGGTAAAAGGAAGGCGCACCTGTCTGATGAATCCTTCCGCCGCAATCAAGGAGGTGCAGCCTTCGGTGATCACCGAGGAAATGAAACCCCAGATGAGGAACCCCAGCGTCAAGAACGGCAGGTATGTGGCGAGCTCAATCCCGAACAGCTGGCCGTACAAGAATCCGAGCGCGCCGATCATAATGGCCATGCTGAGCGTCAACCAGAAGGGGCCGAGCATTGACCGACGATAGCGCTGCTTGATGTCTTGCCAGCCCATGCTGACCCACAAACGCCATAAGACCGCTGTGCGGGCAAAGTCAGACAGAGCGAGTTGTGTCGCCGACACTCCCGAGCCGAATTCAGAGGGCCGAGAGATCTGCGGGATGGAAACGGGCGTGGCCGAGCCGGCCGCATATTCGGTCTGGCTTGATGTCTGCATCGATGTGTCAATGTCCTGCGAAGCGCCTGCCGCGCCCATGGATGGAAGGGCATGCAGGAGTTTCTGCCGCTTTCCGACGATGAACAGACTGTGAATAAGGCGCCGCGACAAGCACCGCAACCTTCAATTTGTCCACCCGAGGCGATCACATCATAGGAGAATATGGTACAAGCGCGCGAGTCCCGTGAATACTCCGGTCACCGCCGCCTATGCACATCCTCTTCGCCCATAGTTCATTTCCCGCCCAGTTTGCCCATCTTGCCGCGAGTCTCGGCTCCGATCCGTCGCATGAGGTTGTGTTCCTCACCAGCACCGCGACAAGACAAATTCCGGGAGTGAAACGGCGGATCATCGAGGCAACCCGCAAGGCATCACAGAGCACGCATCACTATCTGCAACCGCTGGAAACCGCCGTCCTTCTTGGCCAAGCCGCCTTTCGCGAATGCCAGAACCTGATGCAGCAAGGCTTCCGCCCCGATGTCATCTACGCCCATGCCGGCTTTGGGCCCGGCCTGTTCCTGAGAGACGCATTCCCGAACGTGCCCTTGATCGGCTACTTCGAATGGTTCTACAGGAGCGAACAGTCCGATGCTGACTTTCTCGCCCGCCGCGGCTTGAGCGCTGACAATCGGCTTCGTATCCGCATGCGAAATGCCGGCATCCTCACAGAATTGCTGCAATGCGACCGCGGCGTCTGTCCTACCGCGTTCCAGCGCAGCCAGTTTCCGGAAGAGTTCCAGCGCAAGCTGGTGACACTCCATGATGGTGTCGACACCATATTCTTCAGGCCGGCCGTTGAAACGGCAGCGCGGCAACGTCTGCCGATCATGGACGTACCGAAGGACGCCGCTATCGTTACTTATACTGCCCGGGGTCTTGAGCCGTATCGGGGATTCCCGCAGTTCATGCAGGCCTTGGCCTGTATTCAGCAGCGCAATCGCGATGTTCATGCCGTCATTGCCGGTTGCGATCGGGTGTTCTACAGCCCCCCGGCGCCCGCCGGAACCACGTACAAAGAGATGATGCTGAAGCGGCTGCCGCAACTCGATCGCCGACGGCTTCATTTCGTCGACTTTCTCAGCTTGAAGGAGTACCGGGCCGTACTGCAGGCCTCCTCGGTACATGTTTATCTCACTGTACCGTTCGTTCTGTCATGGTCGCTGATCGAGGCAATGGCCACAGGCTGCGCGATCGTGGCATCGGACACACCGCCGGTTCGCGAAGTGGTCCAGGATACCGAAAGCGGACTGCTTGCCGATTTCCATGACCCCGAAGCGATTGCCGATCGTGTGTTGCAAGTCCTGAGCGACGCGAAGCTTGCGCATCGCCTTGGTGCCGCCGCGCGTCGTCATGCCGTTGATCGTTTCAGCTTGAACGATCTTCTGCCGCGACAGCTCAACCTTCTGAGACAGATGGCGGAACAGGGCCGAGCGGGGAGGATGGACCGGCCGCATTTTACCAAGCCTTAATCGGGAAGGTGTCCAATCGGCGCATCGTCTCGCCCGATGGCGCGACCTGTGATCGTGAGGACGAAGAGATGGCGAACACTTCCGAGGAGGAAACAGCGGCTGGAGCAGCAGTTGAACCTAGCGGCAAAACGAAGCCAACCCAGCCCATGGTTTTAGGAAAGATCCCTTCCGAACAAGCCGTTCAAGGATTTATCGAACGGATCGAGCCGCAACGTGTGTCCGGTTGGGCCTGCGACCGGCTAGCCCCAAACGCGGTCTTGGACATTGACATCTATCTTGACGGCGTGCTTCTGGCAACGGTGCGCGCGGATCGCTTTCGCCGAGACCTGAAAAGCGGGACCAGTGAGGGTTGCCATGGCTTCCAAGCGTTCTTCGAGGATCCCGTTCCCGAACAGATGAGGCACCGTGTTACCGCTGTTGCGCGTTCCCGCAACGACGGTCCCGCCACCCGTCTCGTTAACCTAGTCGTCGATCCCCCTGTCCGCTCCCCCAGCAACTCACCGTCGCCCATCATGGCGACACCGGCCGACGGTGCCCGTGCGGATCAAGCGCCCCTTGCCGCCGGTGCCAAGCAGTGGCTGCTTCAGCTGTCCGCTGCGGATCGCAAACTTCAGGCGACCTGCAGTGCCGTGCTGAAGGAGATGCAGGAGGCGCTTGCCACGGTGTCGGCAACAGCAGCGCAGGTGACGAATACCGTCAAGGATGTTCGGACAACGCAGGAGCAACTGGCGCAGCACCTCGCGACGTTGGAGGTTTTTCAGGTACGCTTCGATGCCACATTGAAGGGTATTGAGGAAAAGATCCATTTGGCGAGGGGAGAGGGCAGGCGATCCGATCGAGGTCTGCGTGTTGCCGTTGCCGCGATTGCGGCGCTTTCCACTGCTTCGCTCGGGCTTGGACTTTGGTCCATCCTCGGCGGCTGACGTTGTCCGCTCAGCCGACAGCAATTGCCGTCTGCTTAGAACGCCTTGTTACTCTTCGCGGAAGGAATTCCGCATCCGGTCGGTGATCGGACTGAGAAAATAATCGATCGCTCGCCGGCGGCCGGTAACAATCATTACGGTGGCGGGCATCCCGGGAGATGGTTTCATGCTTTTGTGTTGCGCGAGGCTTTCCTCGGAAAGCTGCACGCGGGCAAGGAAGTAGGCATGTCCCGTTCGCTGATCCGATAACATGTCTGCGGATACGTACTGCACGAACCCGTCGAGCACTGGGCTGGTGCTGGTCTTGTATGCCAGCAGGCGCACCTGAGCGGGCAATCCTTCACGAACGACGTCGATGTCGGCCGGGTCAACGTGGCTTTCCACGATAAGGTCATCGTTGACTGGGACGATGTCCATAATGGCTTCGCCGGGTGCAATGATCCCCCCAGGCGTGACGACACGAAGATCCACCACGATGCCATCCTGCGGTGAGACGACGATGCGTCGGTCGACCACATCCCGGGCGGCGCGAATCCGCTCGGCGAGATCGGCTTTCATTGCCAGCGTCTGCTCCAGTTCGTCGGCGATTTCCGCCATCCGGACGTGGCTGATGTTCTCGATTTCAATCTTGGCCCCGTCAATCGCCTGCGTGTTGGCGGCAATGGTGTTGACCAGATCTCCGTGGCGCCCGACCAGGTCCGCAACCTGCCGCTCCAGTTCAAGCAGCCGCGGACGGCGCTCGTATCCCTGCTTGAACAGTGATGCCACCGCATTCAACTCGTCCCGGTACAGCGCCAACCTTCTGTCGTTTGCCAACCGTTGCGATTCCAGCGATGCAATTGTATTGCGGAGCTGTTCAATGCGCCGGTTGATCAGCTCGACGGAGCTATCATGCGCGCGCCACCGGGCTTCGAACAGGTCGCGCTCGGCCGTGATGGCCGAGTCGGCGCGCTGCCGCGCGGCGGCTTGCAGCAGTGCCTGGGAGAACGTGAGTGTCCGCAGATTGCCCTGCTCAGCGCGAAGCCGGGCCAATCTTGCTTCGGCGGTGATCTGCTGATTGAGCAGCTGGTCCAGTCGCGCCTGTGCTTCGGTGCTTTCAAGTTCGGCAAGATGCTGACCTGCAATCACCGACTCGCCTTCCTGGACCAGGATTGAACGCAAGATCCCGCCTTCGAGGTGCTGGACCGTTTTTCGCTGACTGTCGACGACCACTACGCCCGGAGCAATGGCTGCGCTGTCGAGTTGCGCGAACAACAGCCAGCCGGCACCGCCGCCAAGCAGGCAAACAATGCAGATCGCAGCGCAGATCACGATTGCGCGGAACGAAGGTTCCTCTGAATCATCGAAGGCGGCATCGGCCGATACGGCCAGAAGATTGTGGGCACCAGCCATCCGAACGCTCATGATTGGGTTGAGGCGAATGCAAGCAGGGGACCGGCGGGAGCCGGTTCACGGGTGCTGGAGGATGCCTGTACCGTCAGCGATTTCACGATCTCTTCCCGCCGTCCCATTCTTTCTACGCATCCGGCACGCATGACTAAAAGTTGATCTGCGATCGAAAGGATTGACATCCGCTGTGCGATGATCACGACTGTCGCCCCTTCTCGCTTTGCCGCCGACACGGCATGGAGAAAAGCGTGTTCGCCTTCGCCGTCCATGTTGGAGTTGGGCTCGTCAAGAACCAGCAGGCGTGGAGAGCCGAACAGTGCCCGCGCAAGGGCGATCCTCTGCCGCTGCCCACCACTGAGTACGAAGCCGCTGTCGCCGACGATGGTCTCGTAACCGAGCGGAAGACGCCCGATCAGCTCATGAACGCCCGCACGTTTCGCCGCTGCGATCACATCAGCGGTGTCGGCTTCGGTGAAACGGGCGATGTTTTCCCGAATGGTGCCGTTGAGGAGAGCGGGGTCCTGTGGAAGATAGCCGACCTGAGCGCCGAAGCTCTCGCGCTCCCACGTGTAGACGTCATGTCCATCGAGATAGATGCCTCCGGTGGTCGGTTTCCACAGCCCGACCATGAGCCTTGCCAGCGTTGATTTCCCGGCTCCGGACGGGCCGATGATGCCGAGGATCTGGCCCGGCTCCAGGGCGAAATCGATGCCCTTGAGGACCGGGCGGTCGGAACCGGCCGGCACGAAGCCAATGTGGTCGATCCGCAGGCTGCTCTGTACCGCTTCGACCGGCACGGAGGAGCGATCGTGAATGTGCTCTGTCAACAGTGTACGCAGGCGCTTCAAGGCGCTGCTTGCCTGCGTCCATTGCCGCCATCCATCGATCAGTTGTTCGAAAGGAAGAAGGAGACGGCCCATGATCATGGTTGTTGCCATGATGCTTCCCGCGGACGCCTCATGTTTGATAACGAGGACGGCGCCCGTTGCCAGCATCGTGATCTGCAACGCCATCCGAACCGCGCGGGCAATCGCGCCAAGGGCCTTGGCGCCGCTGTTGCCGGCTCCGAGCAGGCGGAGGGCACGGCTTTGGCCGCGACGCCAGCGGCGTGCGATGGCCGGGAGCATACCCATCGACTCCAGGATTTCCGCCCGGCGAATTGCGGTCGTAACATCCGCATAGGACGCCAGCGCTGCCTCGTTGGCGAGGGCGGCCGGGCGCCTGACAAGCAGGTCCATGATGATGCCGAAGCCAGTCAGCACGACAACTGCGAACAGCGCGACGATGCCAAACAGCGGATGCATCATGAAGAGCACGACGATAAACAGCGGCGCCATCAAAAGATCGAATGGGACAGTGGCAGCGCCCCCTGTCACGAACTGCCGCAGTTCCTGCAGATCGCGCATGCCGCCGCCGCTTCCCGTGGATTGCAGCCGCAACGACTCGCGAACGCTGGCTTGCAGTGTGATGGCCCCGAGCCGCCGCGCGATCCGCTCGCCGATGATCATGAAGACCCGGGCCCGGATATAGTCGAACATCGCGAGGAACACGAGGGCGCCAAACGCCATGATGGTCAGCATCGTTAAGGTGTCGAGACTGCGCCCGGCCAGGACGCGGTTGTACACCTGCAACATGTACAGAGGCATCACGAGATGCAGAAGGCTGATGAACAGCCCGATCGCCGCAGCGAACAGGAGTCCCGCCACACATTGGCGCAGGGTTTCACGCAGCACGTCCGACTGCGGATGGGCCTCGGCGGTCACGGCCACCTTGCTACTCCACAGCCAACGGTTGATGCTTTCGGCAGCCGCATCTCTTGTTGCTTTTCAAGCCCTCGTTCCTCTTGTCCCAATTGCAACTGGCTTTCGCGGTCCCGGCCAGCGCTGCCCGGGGGTGCCGTTGCGCCGCCTCTTCGAGCGTAGGGGGAGGAGGGTTAACACCGTCCTTATTCAAGAGTGCTCGATAAAGCCGGGCATGCGCGGCAGCTGCCTCGCTGGGTTGCGGGACAACCGGCAGCCCGCCCTGGAGCTTCTCCAAAAGCCCGCGTTCCGTGGCCGCGCGGCGCATCGTGCGAGCAAGATCCGCAGCGTCTCCGGCGCGAAAGTGCAAACCGCTGACGCCGTCCTCGACCATTTCCGCCATGCCGCCGATGTCGGAACAGATCACCGGCCGCTGGTTGCGGAACGCTTCAAGGATGACGAGGGGGGCGTTTTCCCACCAAGTCGACGGGACGATAATCCAGGCAACATCCGCCATCAGCTGGGCAATGTCGTTCCGAGCATATATCCCATGCCAAGCCACACTCTGCGGCGAGGCTGCAACGGCTTCGGCGAATGCGACGTTGAAGGATTCGCTCTGGAAGTGGATGCCGCCATGAATGGCCAGTGACACGGGAGCATCGGCGAGCTGACGGGTTGCCGCCAGAGCGACAAGAATCCCCTTATGCGGGGCTATGTTGCCGAAAAAGCCAAAACGCCCTCTCGATGCCGTATTGAAGATGTTACCGCGGCCCTTTTCTCTGTTCTGCGGCACGGCGTTAGCGATCACCTCGATACGTTCTGGCGGCAGCCCCCATTCCAGGAACCGCTTCCGGAGAAAATGGCTGGGCGCGATGAAGTGATCGACCAAGCCGAGCATCGTCTTGATATGCAGGGAGCGAATCAGGAACCGCCCTGGTGAGATGTCCGGAAAGCAGTTGTGGCAATCGAACGGAGTCGGGCCAAAGCAGAGAGAGCCCGAGGTTGTCCGGATCAACAGCCCATCGTTGAAGCAAAGGTTCGCGTAGTCATGCAGGGTGACGACGATCCGGACCTTAGGCAGCAGGCGCCGGACGACCATCAAGCCTTCAAGGCCCATCAGCGACAGATGATGAAAATGAACGATATCCGGCCGTGCTTCGGCCAGAACGGCGCGCATCGCCTGAACGAAGCTGTCGAGGTTCGGTTGCGCCATGGCGAATGGATCATAGCTTCCCACCCACATAAGCATCTCCAGGGGGGTGAGACGGATCCGTTCAAGTCTGCTCTCAGGGCGAAACGCGCGGTGCAGCCGCGTCACGCAGCCAAGGTACTGTGTATCGGCATACCCGGCCTTATGAAGCGCGTGGCAAAGGTCGTGAGTCATGATCTCGGTCCCGCCCGGCGTCAGTTCGGGGTGACCGTGGCAAACGAACAGAATGCGCGGCCTGCTCATGCTGCCCGCTCCCGACGTGCAGGGGCGAAGGGAGCTAGGCGATGCCGCCAGCGTCGCTCCAGCAGGAGTCGATCTCTCTCGACCGCAGGATTGGCAAGGCCGTGCAGGCGTCCCGGTAGTCCGGCAGAACCAAGCCGAAACACGGTCGCTTCGGTCGCGAGGCAGGTTTTGAACCCGGCGGCAGCGGCAGTCAAACAGAAATCGGCGAGCCAATAATCGGATGTCATGTAACGCTGGGACAAGCCGCCGCATCGCTCGATGATGGAGCGGGGAAGAGCGATACACTCAGGAGAGACCGCAGCGACCTCCTTCACTGAGACGCCTGTCGCGTATCTGCAGGGTGAGCCGGCATGAATGGGATGGAGATCCCAAGAATCGTGTTTGTCGCCGGGATCTTCGTTCCGAAATCCGATCGAGAGGCCGTCGTTCCAGAGGGTGCGGTCGTCACGCAGCAGCCTGCCTCCAACAATGCCAGCGCTGCGGTGGCTCCTCAGCGGGCGGGCGAGCATGTCAATCCATCCTGGAGTCTCCGGCACAACGGCGCCGTCCAACAGCACCAAGAGCGGCGCTTGCGATACCTGCACACTAGCGTTCAGGACACTGGCGGCGGTGCCAAGATGCCGAACAAGAACGATTCGTGCCGGAACGCCATAAGCGGCATGAACATCGCCAAGAACGCTGATAATCTGCTGTTGATGCTGCCGGTCCTGACCGACAATGTAGATTGTCTCAACAGCAGCAGTGGCGGGATCTGCGGCCATCTGGCCGACCCTGCACCTCATCAGCAAGGGATCATCCGGCACCGGCGCGATCACTGCGGCGGCTGGCTTGCGAGCGACAGGACCGAGGTCGAAGACCTTGACGATATCGTGCGTGCACGGGTTCATTGGGGTGCCGCTGCAGCCGCCCCGCGAAGGAGACGGCATCTGCAACGCGCCGTACAGGACAGCGGCTGGCGCATCCTGCTTTGCGAGACGAGCCAAGCAGGCCAGGACATGCCGGCGCGCCGCGACCCCGACCGGCTAGAACTCATCCTGCCGAACCATGCCGGAGCCGACCGTAGGGGTCGGGCGCCGAGCGTAACACGCAAGCAAATCATACCATGGTCGCTGAAGATAACAGCAAATGCGCCCGGGTATGTCTCCTCGCCCTCGGCCAGGATGAGGAACAGACGACCCGGGGCATCTTGATGCGGATCAAGGACGACAATCGTGGACCCGTCGGTATCCATAACGTAGACCTACTCGTTGCCAACCGCCGCAGCATCGGCGTGAACGGCCAGGATGTGCCGCCGACATAAAGAGCCGAGCGCAGCCCTGATGTAAGGGAAGGGCGGTCGTGCCGGATGGCCACCGATCACGGCACGCGGTTGCCGCTCTCGGTACTTGCCCGCTTGCTCGTCCCAAACCAGCAGGGCGACACCTGGAGCAAGCCCATAAAGGCGAAGGGTTGTGCCCGGTGCGCGCACTGCTGGACTCCCATCCTTGGGCGTGGCGGCCATCCGAACGATGCCTAGACAACCAGGATGAACTTGCTTGGATCGTCGTGGATGTCCGAAGCTGCCACACCCAACAGCGTGATACTGTCGCCGTTGCCGAAATCGATGACGGCGCTGCCGTTCTCGCTGGTAGCCAAAGAGGCCACGTCCTGCGCAGAGGTGATTTCAAGACCGTTGATGTTCTTTGCGACTTGGAGAACGTCGATGCCTTTCTGAAAATCCAGGACAACGTCGTTGCCGCCACCGCCATGGAAGACGAAAGCATCAGCACCTTCGCCGCCGAGCAACAGGTCGTTGCCGGCCCCGCCGCTGAGGACATCCGAGCCGTCACCGCCAATCAACAGATCGTTGCCATCACCGCCCTGAAGATGATCGTGACCACTCCCGCCGATCAGAAGATCGTCGCCTGACTCCCCAAAGAGGGTGTCGCGGCCGGCGCCGCCAAGGAGGGTATCGTTGCCATCACCGCCGTAGAGGTCATCGTGGCCGGTGCCACCGTCAAGAACATCGTTGCCGGCGTCCCCATGGAGATGATCGTGGCCGCTGCTGCCGAGCAGGTAGTCATTGCCCTCGCCGCCGTAGAGGTCATCGTGGCCGGACCCGCCATCAAGCATATCATTACCGGCTTCGCCGTAGAGATGGTCGTTGCCGGATCCACCACTGAGGGTGTCACTGCCCTCGCCGCCATAGAGGTCGTCATGGCCGGACCCGCCTTCGAGGACATTGTTGCCGGCGCCACCGATCAGTGTGTCGTTGCCGGCGCCGCCGCTCAAGCTGTCGTGTCCGTCGCCGCCGTAGAGGTGGTCGTTGCCCCCGCCACCCTCGAGCATGTCGTCGCCGGCGCCACCAATCAGCGTATCGTCGCCGTCGCCGCCGTCGAGACTGTCATTGCCGTCCTCGCCGAACAGGATGTCGTTGCCGATGCCCCCAACAACAGTGTCGTTCCCGTCGTTGCCGAACAACAAGTCGTCGCCGTCGCCGCCGTCGAGAGCATCGTCGCCGGCGCCACCGAAGACAATATCGTCGCCGTCCTCACCGTAGAGGCTGTCATTGCCCTCCTCGCCGAAGAGAATGTCATTCCCGCCGCCTCCAAACACGAGATCGTCGCCGCTTCCGCCATAGGCGATATCATTTCCGGCGTCACCTGTAACAAAATCCGCGTACTGAGTCCCAACGATAAAATCGTTAAATGCACTGCCCGGTATTGTTGCCAAAACAACCTCCATCAGGATGTCTATAAGTCACTATCGAGGTCCTGATTCTTCAGAGGTGTTTTCATACATGTGATGTTCAGTACGGTCAAATCTTTATATAATATATAAAATACTTGGCAAGTATTTATAACTTGTTCTTAAATTGTCGCAAAATTGAAGGAATTTTCGAGCAAATGGAATTTCTGGAAAGCCGTCGACGTCCTACGGGATCGAGGTTTCGCCGGAGCTGATCAGCGGGGTCGCCGACGCGGTGCTCAAGGGGCCCGATTGCCCTCAAGCCCCAAGACTCCAATACAATTTTCGAGCGTCTGTAGAGCGGCATCGGCAGCGTGTGGAGGCTTTCATAAGAAGAATCTTGCTTCTTTGAGTAGTTTTTTCACATGGGCTACCTTCAAAGAAAGCTGCTCTTTCCGGCGAACCCCGAGCAGGAAACATCCGGCTCTGTGTGCCCACGACCTCGGCCTCCTTTGTCCTCCCAAACTGTCAAGGAAGGTTTCTGCTTCACGATAGACGTCGTCATCGGCCCAGAGGACAAAGGATCGCATCCACCGTTCCATCTCGCGGGAATAAGCATTCCTGAGGGTACGGTCCAAAAGACCTCGGGTTTTTGCTTCTTCTACGACAAGGGATCTCGCCAATATCTGCGAATGCCAACGTTCTTTTGAATTGTTGAGAGTAATACGATGTTCGGAATCGTGTTGGAACGAGACGCCATAGCCCTTTCCAGACAGGGCCGCTTTCGCTCCGCGAATGAGACAGCGATGCACGATCTCAAAATCCTGGCACTTTATAAGTCTCTCATTCCAACCCCCTTGCCTGCGGAGGAAGTCCGTTCTCCACAGCGTTGAGCAGGGCGTGATCAGAGAATTGTCTAAAAAGAGAATAATAAGTTCGATATTATCGATTATATGTGGTTTTTCATCGTTTCCGTTGTGTAATGATATCGTCTTCGTCGGCTGCCCTGACTCATATCTCTGGCGAGGGCCGAAGGCGACGTCGGCCTGAAATGCCGCGAGTGCTTCCAACAAGCCCTCCAAGAGCGGCCCCTCGACCCAGTCGTCGGCATCGAGGAACATCACGTATGGCGCCGTGGCCAGAGCCAGCCCCCGGTTGCGGGCGACCGGCGCGCCCTGATTGACCTCGTGGATCACCACCTGCGTCTTTGGAAACTCTTTGGCGATTTCGGCGGTGCGATCGAACAGACCGTCGACCACGACGATGATCTGAGGCTCGATGCCCGGCTGGGCGAGAACCGATTGGATCGCGCGGGCGATAAAGGGCTCCGCATGATAGGCGGGAATGACGACGCTGACGTTGGCACCTGTGTTGGTCATAATGGTACCATCATCTAAGGTAGAGCGGTCCGGTGAACGAGTTGCCGCGCACGGCAATCAACTACCCCGCCGTCCGCCAGCTCGACGATCAGGTCGCAATCCTCAAGAGTGGAGGTGCGGTGGGCGATCATCAAGATGGTCTTGCGCCCGGTGAGGGTGTGCACCGCTTCCATCACCGACGCCTCGGTCTCGCTGTCGAGAGCCGAGGTGGCCTCGTCGAACACCAGCATCGGCGGGTTGTGATAGAGCGCGCGGGCAATGCCGATCCGCTGGCGCTGGCCGCCGGAGAGCCGGATCCCGCGCTCGCCGACCAGAGTCTGGTAACCCTTCGGCATCTCCTCACTAATAAAGGCATCGATGTTGGCGAGCATGGCCGCGCGCGCGACGCTCCCCATGTCGATCTCGGCGTCGGGCACGCCGAAGGCAATGTTCTTTGCCACCGTATCGTCCGCCAGATAGATTTGCTGCGGAACGTAGCCGATGTTCGCCTGCCAGGCGCGGCAATTCTCCTCGCTGAGCCGCACGCCGTCGATCCGGATCTCGCCGGCCTCCGGCTGGAGCAGGCCGAGGATGATGTCGATCAAGGTGGTCTTGCCGGCGCCGGTCTTGCCGATAAAGCCGACCGTGCTGTTGGCATCGATCGCGAGCATGACCTCGCGCAGCGACGGCCGCACGGCACCGGGATAGGTGAAGGTGACGCGATCGAGCACCAGATCGTGGTTGAAAGGCAGCCGGGAGGGGCAGGGGGACGGGCGCCGGCGCGGCGATCTCTGCTCCTTTTCTTGTTCCGACACCCCGCTCACACCGGCCATCTCCGCACAAAGGTTGTCCAGTGCCGCGGCACCGAACCGCAGCTGCGTCAACCCGTGAAACACCTGCTGCAGGTTCGGCATCAGCCGATAGCCGGCGAAGGCGTAGAGCCCGAGAGCGGGAATGACCGCCGGCAGATCGCCGCCGCGAAGCAGCATGTACACCGCAATCAGCAAGATGCCGCCAAAGGCGACAGTCTCGAGCAGATAGCGCGGCATCTGCCCCATGATCGCGGCGCTGGCCCGGAGCTTGGCATTGCGGGCGGATGCCTGGCGAAAGGTGCGAATGAACGTGTCCTGGCGGCCCAGCAACTTTAAGTCCTTGATCCCGCCGAAGAGCTCGTTGACCGCCTTGAACCGCGCGGAATTGGAGGCCAGCCGTTTCTTCCCGATCACTTTCAGCCTTCGCTGCATGATCAGGAAGATGACAGTATAGGCACCACCGAGCACGAGGGTGACCAGCCCGGCAAGGACCGGATCGACGACCACCAGCAAGGCGCCGATCGCGAGAACGATGAACGAGCGGGTGAGAACCTGCAGGCCGGGCATGATGACCATGTTCATCACGTCCCAGGCTTCGGTCAGAATGTTCTTGCCGAGATCGGCGGTGTTGCGGGTGAGCAGGGTGACATAGGGCTGGGCGCTGTAATGCTCGACCAGACGCAGGCCGAGGTTGTGGGCGAAGCCATGGGCAAAGCGGGCCTGCGCCCACGTCGTCGTCGCCATCCAGGCATTGCTGGCGAGCAGGACGAGGAACGCGCCAAGGCCGAGGACAACCAGAAAAGCCTGGGGACTGGATGCGCCGGACCACGCGAACGCCCAGGCAAACCGCGGATCGGTGGCGATCACCGCCGGATTGGCGGCCACGGTCAAAAACGGAAGCACGGCGCCGACACTCGCCAGCTCCAGCACCGCCGCGCCGAGGATGGCGACGAACAAGGCGCCGAGCTGCACCCGCTCCCGCCGCGAAAGGAGGGCGAATAATTTATTGATCGTATTAAACATTGAAAATTTTCTTCTTGATCATTTCCCCGGCCCAGCTCCAGGTCAATTACGAAAGAGCCCGCAGATTCCAGGCGCTTGCCTTCAGCTCCCTGCCCGCACCCCCGTCTCTTTCTTAAATGCGCGAACCCGCTTCGCCAGTTTGCTGAAACCCATTCCAGGCATTTTTGAGCGCGCCTGGCCGACGGCAGCGCTACCCTCTTCGCTCGGCTTGCACGTATGGAAGCACACAACACAGCATCATTGACCGCCCCTATTCATGCTGCTCTGAAGAGAACGTGGGCGAGAGGAGATCGGTTCCCGCCGTCGACACCGTTCCGCTATATTATCTTGTTCCACTACTAGACTGGGAGTAAGACGATAGCTAAGACCGTCTCCCCGGTTCAATCGGTAGTTCAGTCGGCGTCAGGATCGATCCGACTCCCCCGATCGTCGCCACCCGCACAGTCGGCGTCATCCGCGGCACTGGAGACGCCATTCGTTCCCTCGTCCGCGGGCGCCTCATCGCCGCCATGTTCGGCCGGCTTTTTCGTTTTGGCCTCCAGGCGCTTGGCCTTCTTGGTGGCTTTGGCCCGCTCCCGCTCGATTCTGTCAGCTCGGTAGTTGGGTTTTCTTCCCATCCCTTCGTCGCTCTCCCTGCTCGTGTCAGTTACGCGCGCCGCCAGCGTCACGGGCGCCATGGTGAGGCCTCTTGGCAGCTGAGGGCCGGCCGCCGCCACCCGTTTTCGACCGGGGCGCCTTCAGAAACGACAGCCCCGAGAGGTCGCCGCGGCCGGAAGGCTGGGATCCGCCAGCACGCCGATGCTCCTGCCCGCTCCGCGGGCGTGCCGCGGGGCGGCTGGTTGCCTTTCCGGCGCCGGCGGGCGGAGCGGGAGGCGGCGTGACTCCGGCCACGCCTCGGCGATCTTCGAGGGGCAGTTTCTGGCGGATCAGCGCCTCGATGCTGCGCAAATAGGGCCGCTCCTCCGTGTCACAGAACGAAATCGCGATTCCGCCCGCGCCGGCGCGCGCGGTGCGGCCGATCCGGTGAACATAGCTTTCCGGAATGTTCGGCAGGTCAAAATTGATGACGTGGCTGACCGCCTCGACGTCGATACCACGTGCGGCAATGTCGGTTGCGACCAGCACGCGGGTGCGGCCGGCGCGGAAACCGGCGAGGGCCTGCTCTCGCTGACCCTGCGATTTGTTGCCGTGAATGGCGGTCGCCTTGACGCCGGACTCGGCGAGATGGCGGGTGACGCGGTCGGCGCCGCGTTTTGTCCGGGTGAATACCAGCGCCCGATCGACCGCCTTGTCGATCATCAGTTCCGCAAGCAGCGCCGGCTTCTGCCGTGTCTCGACCAGCATCACCTGCTGTTCCACACGTTCCACCGTGGTGGTCTGCGCGACGACGGCGACCTCGACCGGGTCGACCAGGAGATCGGCGGCTAACTTGCGAATCTCGCGAGGCATCGTTGCGGAAAAGAACAAATTCTGCCGGACCGCCGGCAAGCCGGAAACGATGCGGCGGATCGGCTGGATGAAGCCTAGATCCAACATGTGATCGGCCTCGTCCAGAACAAAAACCTCGACGTTACCCAGCTGGATATTGCCCTGGCCGATATGGTCGAGCAGCCTTCCGGGGGTGGCGACGAGAATGTCTACCCCCCTCGCCATCGCCTTGATCTGCGGGCCGGCACTGACCCCGCCGAATACGATCGTCGAGTTCAATTTCATGCCGCGCCCGTAGACGCGAAAGCTGGCTTCGATCTGGCTGGCCAACTCGCGGGTCGGACTCAGCACCAGCGCGCGGCAGCCGCGGCGAGGCGCCGGGCGGGGATTTCCTGCCAGCCGCTGCAGGATCGGCAGCGCGAACGCCGCGGTCTTGCCGGTGCCGGTTTGGGCGATGCCAAGTAGATCGCGGCCTATCAAAACATCGGGAATGGCCTGCACCTGGATCGGGGTCGGGGTTTCGTAGCCTTCGGCGGCAAGCGTCTTGAGAATCGGCGCATTCACGCCAAGGTCATCAAAAGTCATCAAAAGTCGTTATCTTTCTTCAGCATCGCGCAGCGGCAGCATGGCTGAACGCTCAAATCCTAGAGCGCCGCTCGCGGGGTTGGTCGGTGACGCCCCGCGTGACCTGGGCGGTCTTGCATACAAATGAGAAAAAAACGCTACCGGGAGGGGCAATTGTTCGCAGTTGCGAGAACCGTTCACGCGACCGAAGCGCCAACGACCGTGACCGATCGTTACCGCGTATTTGGGCCGCCGGCTGGATGAAGTCAATAAAAAACCCTGAGCACCCGTCTTCCGGCCGCTGCTGCTGAGCAGAGGAGGTCGTTGCAAACCCTTGATCAGCCTATTGCCGTTCTAATGGCCCCGACCTGCGCTCAGTCCGCTAGTTGTTCGCTTAGCCCGTCGGTTTCCCAAGGCAAGGAAAGGTCTGTACGGCCAACGTGTCCGTAAGCCGCCAAGTGCCGGTAGAATCCCGTCTTGCCCTGCGCCGGCAGTCGCCGCAGATCGAAGTGACGGATGATGCTGGCGGGACGGAAATCGAACGCGCGCATGATCCGCCGGGCGATCTCAGTGTCTGGAATGGTTCCCGTGGCAAAGGTCTCCACTTGCATGCTGACCGGGCGCGCCCGGCCGATCGTGTAGCTCAGCTGAATTTCGCATTCCTCGGCGAGACCCGCCACAATCACGTTGCGGGCGGCATAGCGGGCCGCGTAAGCGCCAATCCGGTCAATCCGGGAGGGATCCTTGCCGCTGAGCGCCGAGTCGCTTTGCCGGGCGTACTCGCCGTAGGTGTCGACCCCACTTTTGCGCCCGGTGAGGCCAGCATGCATGCCCGGGCCACCGTCCCGGAACGGGCCACCCGGATTGACGAAGACTAGAGTGTTCGCATCGGGACGGATCGACTCCTCCGCGAACGCAGATGCGACCACACGGCCCATGATATCGTTGCCTAGGGTCGTCGCGTCGGGAACGAGACCGTTCTTCGTCGCCGAGATGACGGTGATGCTGTGAATCCGGAAAGGTCGGCGGTTGCGATATTCGACGGCGACCTGGCTCTTGCCGTCGGGCGCCAGATAAGGAAGATCCCCGCTGTTGCGGGCATCGGCGAGGCCGCGCGCCAGCTTGTGAGCAAGCCAGATCGGCAACGGCATCAGCCCGGGCGTTTGAGTGCAGGCAAAGCCGAACACCGTGGCTTGATTGGCCGGAGCGATCTTCTCGATCTCCGCGTCATCCAGTTCAGCCTCGTCACGCTTGGATCGGTTGGCGCCGGCAATCTCATTGAGGCTGGTCATCACGCTGCAGAGGTTGGGATCGAAGCCGTGACTGCTGTCGTAGCCAGCGCCAGCAATGGTCTGGCGGGCAATGCCGGCGATATCCACCGCGGCATCAGCGGCAAACCGCGCCGCGATAAACAGAATGCCCGTCGCCACCGCGCACTCCGCGGCGATGATCGAGAACGGATCCTGCTGAAGAAAGCAGTCGACCAGCGCATCGCTGATCTGATCGCACAGCTTGTCCGGATGCCCCTCCGTCACCGATTCGGAGGTGAAAATGAAATCGGATTTCATGCGCGCGCATCCTCATCCCGGCCCACTGCCGGCAAAAGCCGACGGGGTGACGGCTTTGCCGCCTCGTTGACGACATAAGGGAGCAGCGCCGCGGTCGCCGTGATCGCCGCATCGGCAACGCCGATCGGGCTGAGGCCGAGAAGGCGCCGCAATTGCGGGATGAGCAAGGCCAGCACCTGGATCAACAACGAGCCGCCCAGCGCAAGCTGCAAATACGGATTGGGGGTGGACTTGCCCGGCTTGAACAGGCCGTAATGATCACTCCGGCAGGTCAGCGCATGCAACATCTGCGCGGTGATCAGACTTAAGAACGTCATCGTTCCGGCGCGTGCGCCGGGACCATAGCGCAGGTTACCATAGGCGCAGGCGGCGAGGGCGCTCCCACTGATGACCATGCCTTCCACCGCCACCCGCCTCAAATCGCCAGTTCGAAGGATCGCCTCCGCGGCATCGCGGGGCTTTTCCTGCATAACGTCGCTCTCGGGCGGCTCCAACGCGAGGGCCAGGGCCGGAAACACATCCGTCATCAGGTTGATCCACAAAAGCTGCATCGGCGTCAGCGTCTGCCGCAGTCCGGCCGCGGTCGCCCCGACCATCACCAGGATCTCGCTCAGGTTGGTCGCCAGCAGAAAGCGCAGGGACTTGCGCACGTTCCCATAGAGGGTGCGGCCGTGCCGAATCGCAACGATGATGGTTTCCGGATCATCGTCCTTCAGCACGACATCGGCCACATCGCGTGCCACATCGGTGCCTGAGCGGCCCATCGCCACGCCGATATTGGCCGCCTTCAGCGCCGGACTGTCGTTGATCCCGTCACCGGTCATCGCAATGATGGCGCTGCCTTGCTGAAGCGCCTGAACGATTTGGAGCTTGTGGCTGGGGCTGACGCGGGCAAACACGTGGGCGCGCCGGGCAAGGCCGGTCAGGACATCCGGCTGCAGGTCGTTCAGGCTGCTGGAATCGAGGATCTCGATACTCTCGTCGCGCCCGAGCTGCAGTTCCTTGGCGATCGCATAGGCGGTGGCACTCTGGTCACCGGTCACCATCACGGTGCGGATGCCGGCATCGTGGAATGCCCTCATCAGCTCCCGCATTCGCGGCCGGGTCGGATCGGCCATGCCGACCAAGCCGAGCCAAGTAAGCGAATGGTCATCCAGCGCCTTTACCTTCGAGGCTGCGCTATTTCCGTCACCGTCGACCTCGATGTCGGCGCAGGCAACGCCGAGAACACGCAGCGCCTCGCCTCCCATCCTTTGATTGGTCACCGTCACCGCCTGCCGGATGTCATCGCTCAGCATCTCGCGTCGGCCTTCCTTGAGATACCAGCGGCTCATCGCCAGGACCGTCTCGGGACTCCCCTTGACGGCGACCAAACGCTGATCATCCTCGCCCCGGTGGACCGTCGCCATGAAACTGCGCTTTTCGGTGCGGTAGTTGGTCGACAGATTGGGCCATCGGCGTCGGAGCGCGGCTGCATCGGTGCCGAGGTCGAGCGCGAGGCGAACCAGGGCGGCTTCGGTCGGCGAGCCGCGAAGCTGCTCTTGACCGTTGTCACCGATGATTTCGGTTTCGTTGCACAACACCGCGGCCTCGGCGAGTCGGCAGACATCGCCGCGGGCAGCGGGATCGACATCCTCTCCGTCGCTCTTGAGGATACCATCGATGAGACGGTAGCGACGACCCCCACAGTGGATCGCGCGAACCTGCATGCAATTGAGCGTGAGCGTGCCGGTCTTATCGAAGCAGACGACCTGCACGGCTCCCAACGTCTCGATTGCACTGAGGCGACGGATCAGAATGCCGTGGCGCCGCATCTTGCCGATGCCAATGGCGAGCGTGGTGGTCGCCATCGCCGGCAATCCCTCCGGGACTGCCGCCACGGCAAGAGAGGTCGCTGTGTTCAGCATCTGCACGATGCCCTGGCCGCGCAGCAATCCCAGTACGAAGACGAGAACGCAGACGCCCCCGGACAGGAACGCCAGCTGGCGGCCCATCTGATCCAATTGCATCTGCATCGGCGTGCTCGGTGTCGTCGACGCACCGACCATCGTCTGAATACGGCCGATTTCCGTCTCTTGGCCGGTGGCGACCACCATGGCGCGGCCACTGCCGCCAGTCAGCACCGTTCCGCGATAAACCATGTTGCTGCGATCGCCGAGGGGGACATCCTCCTGCCTCAAGCGGTCGGCCATCTTCTGAACCGGCATGCTCTCGCCCGTCAGCATCGATTCATCGACGGTCAGATCCTCGGCACTGAGAATCCGCGCGTCCGCTGCGACGAAGACGCCTGGCTCCAGCATCTGGACATCCCCGACAACAACGTCTTCCATCGGCACCCGGACGATGGTTCCCTCCCGCCACACATCCACCTTCGCCGCCACCGGTGCCGACAGGCTAGCGATGGTCTGCTCCGATTGGGTCTCGGTGACATAGCCGATGGTGGCATTGATGGCGAGCACGCCAGCGATGGCGAGGGCATCGAGGATGCCGCCGGTCATCACCGAAATTAATGCCGACGCTCCCAGCAGCGCGATCGGAAGACTTTGAAACTGCTCAATGAGGATGGCCACCTTCGATCGCTGCTGTTGCCGGGGCAGCGCGTTCAGGCCCAGCCGGATCAACCTCTCCTGAGCTGCGGCAACGCTCAGCCCGGTCTGTGCCGAGCTTTGCAGGCGCTCTGCGATTTGCTCCGTGGCGAGGCAGTGCCACGGTGTTTCGTTCGCTTGAACGACAACGTCTCCGGCGGCACTCTCTCCGCTCACCGGAGCCGGCATCTGCTTTGCATTGGCGTTCAGCATGCTCTCGATGCGCGCCTGGAGGGCCTGCACCGTAAGGGCGGCCTCGAACAGGACAAGAACGTTGCCGGTCCAGGTGCACGCGCTGGCGTGATTTACGCCCCGGATGTGCCGTAACGACTCTTCGATCCTGTGTTTCACCTGCGTGTTGTGGCGAAGCGCCGCAACGCGGATCCTTACCCGGCCGGGAACGGCGGTATGAATCGGGATCGCGGAGCGGAACGCTGTGGGCGGAACGCCTGCCGACATTATTTCTCCGAGATGCTTTTGTGGCGTCCATCAGGCCAACACATTAACAATAGAAGGACCCTGTTGCCGAGCAAGTCAAAGGGCAGATTCCACGAAGAACAAGGCGGGTGCGGCAACGGACCGGCGGGGTGATGCGGACACACAAGGCAAGCGGGAGAACGGCAATGGCGGGTGCATCCGAGACGGGTTCGAACGGCGGCGCGCGCCGCAGGCAGCGGGCACTGGAAGCCTTCCGAAAGGAACTCGCCGCCTTGGACGCCGAGGACATTCAGGCGCGCCTCGACGCCAACCGCATCCGCAGCGCGGAGCGACAAGCGATGGCCCGCGAGCGGCTTCGCCTGCTCCGATCGCAGGAGGCAGGGGCCGCGCCGGAACCGGATGTGGGTGAGGATCGGCCCGATGGCGAGGCAGCAAAGGAAAGAGAGACCAGCGCCAAGAACGGAAGAACCGAGGACAAGGAACAGCCGCATGCCGACAAAGAGGCAGCCGCCCAGCCGGCCTCGGCGGCGGAGAGCGCCCCATCGCGCACACAGAGAATCGATAACGGCCAGCAGCCTGTGATCGATGCGGCGGCGGAGGTCTCGGGAGCGGAGCGGGATGACAGGCAGGCCGCGCCGCTTGCGCGTAGGATCGGCAGGCTCGTCGGCATGGCCGCAGCGGTCAGCGGAGTGGTGCTGGCGGGCGCGTGGCTGGTCCGGCGGTAGTCGCTCCCAGCCGCGAGGACGTTTCCACCCTCACAGGTTAACGAGAAACAGCTCGCGGTGGATGCGGTCGACTTCCGTCTCGCACCCTTGCAATCCTGCCACCCGGGAGTCGAGAGCGCGGATCGTTCGAACCAGCCGCTCCATCATTCGCCACGCGACGGCCGGCTCGTCGCGAAGGAGGAGGCGGAAGATTTCGCGCGGGATCTCGGCCAGGATGGCGTCGCTGCCCGCCCTCACCGTCGCGGACCCGGATCGACCGTCGATGGCGGAAAACTCGCCGAAGTACATGCCTGCTTGCAGGGTTGCCAGCAATATGAAGTCCTCGTAAGGACCCTTGCGGAGAACCTCCACGGTGCCGTGCAGGACAACGAAGACGTTGTGCGCACGGTCATCCTCGGCAGCCAGAATGACTTCGCCTACGGCGAAGCGTTTCAAGCGGCATTGGCGCTCGAGTTCGGCGATGCGCGCAGGCGCAAGATCCCGGAACAGATCACAGCCGGCAACGTCAACCGGCCGGCCGACGGGAAAGCCGTCATCCTTCCGCTTGGCCGTCCCGCTGTCCGTTTCCTCACCCTCTGCGTGATGCTGGGGCCTGTCGTAGGTGTTCATGGCTTCATGCCGCTGCACCGATTGCCAACAGTATACACCATGCCGATGACAATTATGCTATCGCTGCTGCATTTTTCCGCCTGCGTTCCTCCGGAGCCCGTTTTTTGCGTTGCATCGGGTGAGCACCTCGTCCATATAAATCATGACAAAATTGCTCATGATTAAGGGTCGGGAATGCTGCGACTGAGCCGTTTGGCCGACTATGGCGTTGTCTTGATGAGCCAGATGGCAGGATCCCAGGAGGATCTTCACAATGCGCAGACGATGGCGGATGCAACCCAGCTGCCGCTGCCGACTGTCAGCAAGGTCCTCTCCGTCCTTGCGCGGGCCGGTTTGCTGACCACCATGCGCGGGGCGAAAGGCGGCTTCAAGCTGGCGCGGAACGCGCGGCAGATTTCGGTCGCAGAGATCATCAGCGCGCTGGACGGCCCGGTGGCGTTGACTCAGTGTATCGAGCAGGGGCCGGGGATATGCGAGGTGGAAGGGATCTGTTCCACCCGGCGCGGGTGGCAAACGATCAACGCCGCCGTTCAACGCGCACTGGAGGGAGTCAGCTTGGCGGAACTGGCCGAACCGGCCGCGGCTCCATGGAGCCGGAAGGGCTCGACGACAGGAGTGCCGCAACGACGGCAGGCCGGCTGAGCCGGCGGCGACAACCGAGACCGGGGATCGCGTCGGATCTGAGGTCGGAACCAGGGGCAGCAGCGAAACGATGGTGGAAGCAATGGATGCGATCGGGAATACGGCGGTCGATACGGTTCGCTCGGTCACAGGGACCTACAAGTATGGCTTCGTGAGCGATATCGAAGCGGAGACGGCGCCCAAAGGCCTGAGCGAGGACATTGTCCGGTTCATCTCGGGAAGGAAGAAGGAGCCGGCGTGGCTGCTCGAGTGGCGCCTTCGCGCCTATCGCCTGTGGCTGACGATGCCAGAGCCGCGCTGGGCCAAGATCGACTTTCCGCCGATCGATTATCAGGACGCATACTATTATTCAGCGCCGAAATCATCTGGCCAGCCGAAAAGCCTTGACGAGATCGATCCCGAGCTGCGCCGGACCTACGAGAAGCTGGGCATCCCTCTCCACGAACAGGAAATGTTGGCCGGCGTTGCGGTCGATGCGGTGTTCGACAGTGTCTCAGTCGCCACCACTTTTCGCAAGAAGTTGGAAGAGCATGGAGTCATCTTCTGCTCGATTTCCGAGGCGGTCGAGAAGCACCCCGAGATGGTGCGCAAGTACATGGGCAGTGTCGTTCCCTACACCGACAACAAGCACGCGACGCTGAATTCGGCAGTGTTCACCGACGGGACGTTTGTCTACATCCCCGAGGGTGTGCGCTGCCCGATGGAGCTGTCCACC
>CAZFBS010000002.1:40800-102041 GCA_964517265.1 uncultured Rhodospirillaceae bacterium
CGGGACGTTTGTCTACATCCCCGAGGGTGTGCGCTGCCCGATGGAGCTGTCCACCACTTTTCGCAAGAAGTTGAAAGAGCATGGAGTCATCTTCTGCTCGATTTCCGAGGCGGTCGAGAAGCACCCCGAGATGGTGCGCAAGTACATGGGCAGTGTCGTTCCCTACACCGACAACAAGCACGCGACGCTGAATTCGGCAGTGTTCACCGACGGGACGTTTGTCTACATCCCCGAGGGTGTGCGCTGCCCGATGGAGCTGTCCACCTATTTTCGCATCAATGCCAGGAACACCGGCCAGTTCGAGCGGACGCTGATCATCGCCGACAAGGGATCCTATGTCAGCTATCTCGAAGGGTGCACGGCGCCGATGCGGGACGAGAACCAGCTTCATGCCGCGGTGGTCGAGTTGATCGCGTTGGACGATGCCGAGATCAAGTACTCCACCGTGCAGAACTGGTACCCGGGCGACGAGCAGGGGCGGGGCGGGATCTACAATTTCGTGACCAAGCGGGGGGCTTGCCGGGGTCGCAACTCCAAAATCTCGTGGACCCAGGTCGAGACCGGCTCGGCGATCACCTGGAAGTATCCCAGCTGCATCCTGCAGGGCGACAACTCGGTGGGCGAGTTCTTCTCGATCGCGATTACCAATAACCGCCAGCAGGCGGATACCGGGACCAAGATGATCCATCTCGGCCGCAACACCCGCTCGCGCATCATCTCGAAAGGGATTTCGGCGGGACATGCGGACCAGACCTATCGCGGGCTGGTGCGGATCGCCCCGCGGGCGATCGGTGCGCGCAATCACACCCAGTGCGACTCGCTGCTGATCGGCGATCGGTGCGGCGCCCATACGATTCCCTACATCGAAAGCCGGAACAAGTCCGCGACCGTCGAGCACGAAGCGACCACCTCCAAGATCAGCGAGGATCAGCTGTTCTATTGCCGTCAGCGCGGCATTCCGGAAGAAACCGCGGTTGCCCTCGTCGTCAACGGGTTCTGCCGCGAGGTCTTGCAGCAACTGCCGATGGAATTTGCCGTCGAAGCGCAGAAACTGGTTGCCATCAGCCTGGAAGGCAGCGTCGGCTAGGCGGCGGGCCGACCCCAAAGGGCCACCACATCAGCGGGATGATGGAGAGAAACGACGCCATGCTGGAAATTCGGAATCTGCACGCCACCGTCGATGGAGCGGAAATTCTCAAGGGATTGGACCTTGCCATCGGTCCCGGCGAAGTTCACGCCATCATGGGCCCCAACGGGTCCGGAAAAAGCACGCTGTCCTATGTGTTGGCCGGGCGCGACGGCTATCAGGTCACGCAAGGCGAGGTGCTCTACAACGGCCGTGATCTTCTTCAGCTCGACCCCGAGGAGCGGGCGGGGGAAGGCGTGTTCCTGGCGTTTCAGTATCCGGTTGAAATCCCGGGTGTCGCCAACACGACATTCCTTCGCGAGTCGTTGAACGCGGTCCGCAAGTATCGGGGCCAGCCGCCTTTGGACGCCATGCAGTTTCTCAAGCGCCTGCGCGAGAAGACGAGAGCGCTCGGCATTGCCGACGAGATGCTCAAGCGCGCGATCAATGTCGGCTTTTCCGGCGGCGAGAAGAAGCGCAACGAGGTGTTGCAGATGGCGCTGCTGGAGCCGTCCCTGGCGGTGTTGGACGAAACCGACAGCGGCCTCGATGTCGACGCGCTGCGCACGGTGGCGGATGGCGTCAACGCGCTGCGGAGCCCCGAGCGCTCGATGCTGGTGATCACCCACTACCAGCGGCTGCTCGGCTACATCGTGCCCGACTATGTCCACGTCCTGCTCGGAGGCCGGATCATCCGCTCGGGCGGCAAGGATCTGGCGGAGGAAGTGGAAGAGAAGGGCTACGGGACCTACACCGGTGCTGCAGCATGAGAGGCGCAACTGTGAGAACCCGAGACGCGAGCGCAACAGACCTTGCCCTGGCCGGTCATCCGTTGCTGGAGGGCCATCCCGGCGCCGCCGGGCGGCTACCCGGTGCCGGCTTGGGTTGGCTGGAGGATTTGCGCGAGCGGGGCGCGGCTGCGTTCGCCGCCGGTGGTCTACCGAGCCGCAAGAGCGAGGCCTGGAAATATACGGATCTTCGCGCGCTCGAGCGGATCGAATTCGTCCCGTCCTCGCTTCATGCCGGCGGATCTCCCGTCGATCTTGTCCCGACGCTGTTCGGGGCGGATGCCATCGCCGCCCGGTTGGTGTTCGTCGATGGCCGTTTTCGGGGCGATCTCTCGCTGCTTGATCGGCTGCCGGCCGGGGTGGTGTTGGAGGATCTGGCGACCGCTCTGTGCGAGAGACCGGCGGTCGTGCAAGCCGGCCTGAAGCGGATCAACGAGCTTGCGGAACAGCCGCTGTTGGCGCTGAACACGGCCTGGATCGACGCCGGCTTCATCCTCAAGGTGCCTCGGGGTGTCGTTGTTGAGGCACCGATCGAGATCGTCACGCTCGGCGGTGGTGCCGACGTTCCTGTTGCCAGCCATCCCCGCGGCCTGATCGAGATCGAGGAAGGCGCGGCCGCGAGCCTTGTCGAGCATGCGGCGGCAGGCGGTGATTGTGCCTGCCTCACCAACAGCTTGCTCGACATCTCGATCGGCGCCGGCGGCTCGTTGCGTCACTACCGCGTTCAGGCCGACGGGCCGGAGGCAATTGATGTCGCGACGGTACGCGCGGCAGTGGGAGCGGACGCCGGCTACGAGGTCTTCTCGCTGGCGACCGGCGCCCGGTTGTCGCGCCTCGACGCCCGGGTGACGCTTGATGGGCGCGGTGCCCACTGCGGCCTGAGCGGTGCCTTCTTGATGCGAGACCGGCAGCATTGCGATCATACCACGGTGATTGAACACCGGGTGCCGGGAACGTCGTGCCGCGAGGTGTTCAAGGGCGTTCTCGACGAGCAGGCGCGCGGAGTGTTCCAAGGGCGCATTGTCGTCCACCGCGATGCCCAGAAGACGGACGGCCACCAGAGCTGCAAGACGCTGCTGCTCTCCGACGCGGCCGAAATCGACGCCAAGCCGGAGCTGGAAATTTACGCCGACGACGTGAAGTGCAGCCATGGTGCGACGGCCGGGCAATTGAACGACGAGGCGTTGTTCTACCTGCGCTCGCGCGGTATCGACGAGGGAACGGCTCGGCGGCTGCTGATCGAGGCCTTCGTGGCGGATGCGCTGGAGGAGGTAAGCTGGCTGCCGATGCGGGCCCTGCTGGGCCAGCGGATCGAAGCCTGGATGAGAGCGGAAGGAAGGGAAGGCGAATGATTTCGGCAGCCATGAGTGCTGGCCTGCGCCCGATCAAGGGCGCCGCAACCTCTTACGATGTGGAACGAGTACGGGCCGACTTTCCGATTCTGGCGCAAACCGTGTACGGCAAGCCGCTGGCCTATCTGGACAGCGCCGCCAGCGCGCAGAAGCCGCGGTTGGTGCTGGATGCGATGCGGGAGGCCTACGAGACGGTTTACGCCAACGTTCACCGTGGCGCCCACCGGCTAAGTCAGCTGGCGACCGATGCGTACGAAGATGCGCGCACCACCGTTGCCGCCTTCATCAATGCCGCCAGCGACAGCGAGATCGTGTTCACCCGTAATGCCACCGAGGCAATCAATCTTATCGCCGCCAGCTATGGCCGGATGAAGCTGCGCGCGGGCGACGAGATCATCCTCTCGGAGATGGAGCACCACGCCAACATCGTTCCCTGGCTCATGTTGCGCGAGCAGACAGGTGTCGTCTTGAGGATTGCGCCGATCAGCGAGTCGGGGGCGCTGCGGACCGAGGAGTATGCCAGGCTGCTGGGTCCGCGGACCCGGCTGGTTGCGATTACGCACTGCTCCAACGTGCTGGGGACGGTGACGCCGGTGAAGGAGATCGCGCGGCTCGCCCATGAACACGGCGCCGCGGTGTTGATCGACGGCTCGCAAGGCATCGTTCACGGCGGCGCCGATGTCCGCGATCTCGACGTCGACTTCTATGCCTTCACCGGCCACAAGCTGTACGGCCCCACCGGCATCGGCGTCCTTTACGGCAAATCCGATCTTCTGCAAGCGATGCCGCCCTATCAGGGCGGCGGCGAGATGATCGAGCACGTGAGCTTCGAGGCGGTGAGCTACAAGGAACCTCCGCATCGCTTCGAGGCGGGGACCCCGCCGATCGTCGAGGCGATCGGGCTCGCCGCTGCGATCCGCTACATGAACGGCCTCGGCCCGGAGGCGGTGCGGGCTCACGAGAGCGATCTGCTCGGCTATGCGAGCGGCCTTCTCGACGAACTCGGCGGCGTTCGCATCTTCGGCACCGCGCCCGGCAAGGCGGCCATCATCTCGTTCCTGGTCGACGGGATCCATCCTTATGATCTGGCGGCGGTGCTCGATCGGGCCGGCGTTGCCGTTCGGGTCGGCCAGCACTGCGCCGAGCCGCTGATGACTCGCCTGGGAGTCGAGGGCACCGTACGGGCGTCGTTCGCCTGCTACAGCACGAAGGCGGACGTCGATGCGTTCATCGCCGCCATCCGCAAGGCCAAGGCAATGCTGGGGTGAACGGGCGGTGGTCGATCTGACGAAATATGAAGAATTCGCCTCGGCCCTCGAGATGATCGACGATGACGAGATGCGCTTTGAGTACATCATCGATCTCGGCAAGCAGCACAGCAAGGAGGCGCCGCTGCCCGAGGAATGGAAAACCGACGCCAATCTGATGCACGGCTGCATGTCGCGCGTCTGGATCGTCGACGCGATCGATGGCAAAGGGCGGCACCATTTCCGCGGCAGCAGCGATGCGATCATCGTCAACGGGTTGGTGGCGATGATGACCGAGTCGTTCAGCGGCCTGACCGGTGAGGAACTGCAGGAATTGACGGAGGATCAAGTGCGCAGGCTCAATCTCGGCGCCTTGACCACGCAGCGTCAGGTCGGGATGCTGGCGATGCTCAAGCACATGCAGAAGCTGGGCCGCGAAGGTGCAAAGGCTGACGGGGAAGACAGCAATGGCGGATCGGGACTCTCTTCTTCCTGACTTTCTGGGGATGCCCTCGGAGACCGACTTCGTCGCCACTGCGGGCGAGCCGCTGGACGAAGGCGAGGCGGTCGCATCCGAGGAGGCCGTGGTCGACGCACTGAGGACGGTGCACGATCCGGAAATTCCCGTGAACATCTACGAGCTGGGGCTGATCTACAGGCTGGATATCGGCGAGCGGGGCGATGTCGCAATCGAGATGTCGCTGACGGCGCCCGGCTGTCCGGTCGCCGGTGAGATGCCGGGGCAGGTGGCGGATGCGGTGGCGTCGGTCGACGGGGTCGGGGAGGTCGAAGTCCGTCTCGTCTGGGAGCCGGCGTGGACGCCGGAGCGGATGTCGGAGGACGCCCGTCTGGCGCTGGGAATGTTTTGATCTACATACGTGTCGATACCACAGCAGCGAGGTCACTTTCATGATCACAATCACGGAGGCCGCCGCCAACAGGGTCAAAGCGCTGATCGCGCGCTCCGAGAAGCCGGTCGCGGGCCTGCGGGTCGGCGTGAATACCCGAGGGTGCTCGGGCATGAGCTATACGGTCGAGTATGCCGATGCGCAGAAGCCGTTCGAGGAAGTGATCGAGGACAAGGGCGTTCGAATTTTTGTCGATCCGACGGCGATCATGTTCCTGCTCGGCTCCGAGATGGACTACAGCGAGGATAAGCTTCAGTCGGGCTTCGTCTTCCGCAACCCCAACGAAAAAGGCCGCTGCGGCTGCGGGGAATCGTTCCACGTTTGAACATTTGCCTGTGGTGCGCGCGCCACAGGCGCACCCTACACGCTGGGGATGACGAAGGAATGCAAGCTGATCGTTGCGAGCCCGCGCACGCGCGGGCGCGACAATCCAGCCAACGCGACGCAGGTCAGGAACGAACCCAGCATGTTTCTGAATTGCTTCGTCGGCTTTCGCCTCCTCGCAAAGACGGGGAAGTCGACTCCGCCTCCTCGCAAAGACGGGGGCATCGGTACCGCTGTCATCGCGAGCCGCATCGCGGCGTGGCGATCCAGCAAAGGCATCCGAGGCAGGTTTCGGGACCTCTTGTGGATTGCTTCGTCGGCTTTCGCCTCCTCGCAAAGACGGGGAAGTCGACTCCGCCTCATCGCAACGACGCTTAGAAGAGGGCCGCCCGCGACCGTTGCCTCTTACGCTAGCCGCGACTATGTTCTTGCCCTTCCGTCATCGCGGTGGAGCGGCGCGGCGGCGGCGCGATGATCCGAAACAGGATGACTCCGTGGGGAAGGTTCATAGGGAGTAGGGATGGAGATCAACGGATCGATTGCGCTCGTGACCGGGGCGAACCGGGGGATCGGCCGGGCCTTCGTCGAGAGGCTGCTCGCGCGCGGCGCCGCACGGATCTACGCCGGCACCCGCGATCCCGCCGCGCGGGACGCCCTTGCCTCCCTCGATCGCACCCGGGTGATCCCGCTCACCCTCGATGTCACCGATCCGGCGGCGGTGACGACGGCGGCCGAGCGTGCGGGCGAGCTGACCCTTCTCGTCAACAATGCCGGGATCATGGGCCTTGGCGGGTTCCTCTCGGCGCCATCGCCGGAGTTGGCGCGCGCGGAGATGGAGACCAATTACTTCGGCGCGCTGGCGATGATCCGCGCGTTCGCGCCGGTGCTCGCGCGCAACGGCGGCGGCGCCATTGTCAACATGCTCTCGATTGCCGCGCACGTGAATATTCCGACAGTGGCCTCCTACAGTGCTTCCAAGGCCGCGGCCTGGTCGATGACCCAGGCGGTGCGAGCCGAACTGGCGGTTCAGGGAACGTACGTGGTCGCCGTCTTTCCCGGCCCGGTCGATACCGAGATGGCGGTCTCGCTGCCGGGCGAGAAGGTGGCACCCGCGGAGGTCGCCGATCGCGCCCTGGATGCCGTACGCGATGGCACCGAGGAGGTCTTGCCGGACGCCTATGCCCAAAGGCTGAGAGAGCGCCTCGATCAGAACGCCAAGACCGTCGAGAAAAAACTGGCCGCATTGGTCTCTTCCCACCCCAGGCGCTAACGCATGGCGCAACCATCTGAACAGCATTTGACGGGCCTCCCAATGGGGTGTTAGTTCCATGGGTTCCCGTAATTGAAGGGATGGTTGGCAACATTTTTAGGGGGGAAGGGACATGAAACTGCCTCGCGAGTTCTTCAAACCGCTGGCTGCCGGTGCACCGGATCCGCTGCGCGAGCTGCCCGTGCGGCCCGAGCGGATGATTCACTTCTTTCCGCCCCATATGGAAAAGATCCGGGCGCGCGTGCCCGATATGGCCAAGCAGGTGGATGTCCTCCTGGGCAATCTTGAAGATGCCATTCCTGCCGACGCCAAGGAGGCGGCGCGATCCGGTTTCATCGAAGTGGCAAAGACCACCGATTTCGGCGATACCGCTCTGTGGACCCGGGTCAATGCGCTGAACAGCCCGTGGGTGCTGGACGACATCACCGAGATCGTGGCCGGGATCGGCAACAAACTCGATGTGATGATGATCCCCAAGGTGGAAGGACCGTGGGACATCCACTTCGTCGACCAGTTGCTCGCCCTGCTCGAGGCCCGGCATGAGATTCGCAAACCGATCCTGATCCACGCCCTGCTGGAGACGGCGCAAGGGGTGAAGAATGTGGAGGCGATCACCACCGCCAGCCCGCGGATGCACGGCCTCAGTCTCGGCCCGGCGGATCTTGCCGCTTCGCGCGGCATGAAGACGACACGGGTGGGCGGTGGCCATCCCTTCTATGGTGTTCTCGCCGATCCCAAGGAGGGTTCGACGGAGCGGCCCTTCTTCCAGCAGGATCTGTGGCATTACACGTTGGCACGGATGGTCGATGCCTGCGAGTCGGCGGGGATCAAGGCGTTCTACGGGCCATTCGGCGACATCAAGGACGAAGCCGGCTGTGAGGCCCAGTTCCGCAACGCCTTTTTGATGGGATGCGCGGGGGCATGGTCCCTGGCGCCCAATCAGATCAGTATCGCCAAACGGGTGTTCAGCCCGGATCCCGATGAGGTGCTCTTCGCCAAGCGGATTCTGGAGGCGATGCCCGACGGCACCGGTGTCGCCATGATCGACGGCAAGATGCAGGACGATGCCACCTGGAAGCAGGCGAAGGTCATCGTCGATCTGGCGCAGCTTGTGGCAAAAAAGGATCCCGACCTCGCCACGCGCTACGGGTTCTGAGCGGGGAGCTTATCCAAAGCGTTAAGCGGACTGGGCGGAACGGGACGGCAAACGAGGATCAAGATGAGCGTCAAGAACAACGCCGGCAACTATTTCGAGGATTTCCGGATCGGACAACAGATCGTGCACGCGACCCCGAGGACCGTCACCGAGGGGGACGTCGCGCTCTACACCGCGCTGTATGGGACCCGCTTTGCAGTCAACTCCTCGGCGCAGTTCGCCGCCTCATTGGGGTTGGATCGGGCGCCGGTGGATAGCCTGCTTGCGTTCCACATCGTGTTCGGCAAGACGGTGCCCGATATTTCTCTCAATGCCATTGCCAATCTCGGCTACGCCGCCGGCCGCTTCGGCGAGCCGGTGTTCCCGGGGGATACCCTCACCACGACCTCGACGGTGATCGGACTGCGTCAGACCAAGGACGGCAAGTCGGGGGTCGTTTACGTCCGTTCGGTCGGGGTGAACCAGCGCCGGGACGTCGTGCTCGACTACATCCGCTGGGTCCTGGTGCGCAAGAAGAACCTCGACGCACCGGCACCGGGAGACGAGGTGCCGGAGTTGCCGGACGCGGTCGAGGCGGGCGATCTGCTGGTGCCCTACAAGCTGCGGGGCGACCGCTATGATATCAACCTCTCCGGCAGCCCGCATCTGTGGGAGGATTATGAGGTGGGGGAGAAGATCGACCACGTCGATGGCATGACCATCGAAGAGGCCGAGCACATGATGGCCACCCGCCTCTACCAGAATACGGCACGGGTCCACTTCAACCAGCACGCCGAGAAGGACGGCCGCTTTGGCCGGCGCATCGTCTACGGCGGTCACATCATCAGCATTGCCCGCTCGCTTTCTTTCAACGGGCTTGCCAACGCGATCAAGGTGGCGGCGATCAACGGCGGCCGCCACACCGCGCCCTCGTTTGCCGGACACACCATCTATGCCTGGAGCGAGATCCTGGACAAACGGGAGCTTCCCGGCCATGCGGCGTTCGGCGCGCTCCGGGTGCGGACCGTTGCAACCAAGGATCGGTCCTGCACCGACTTTCCCTACAAGGACGAATCCGGCTCGTATGACCCGGCGGTGGTGCTCGATTTCGACTACACTGTGTTGATGCCGAGGAAGCAGGCGCACTGAGTGTCGCCGGCCCCCGCGGACGGGCGGCGGCTTGGCCGCCCTCCGCGTGGTCCTACCGCCGCGCGCGGAACATCGAGCCGAGGAGGCCGCGCACGATCTCGCGGCCGATCTGGTTGCCGACGCTGCGCAAGGTGCTTTTAGCCATCGCCTCGAGCGGCGTCTGCCGGGTCCGGCGCCCGGAGGGCGCGGGTTGCGGCTTGGCGGGAGCCTCGGCTGGGCTCGCCGCTTCGGCGCGAGCCGCCAACTGCTCGTAAGCGGAATGGCGGTCAATGGTGACATCGTAGCGCCCGGAGAACGGGCTGGCGGCGATGGCGGCAGCGCGTTGTTCGACATTCACCGGCCCGATGCGGGAGGATGGCGGGCGCAACAGGGTGCGCGCGACGACGGAGGGAGCGCCTCTCGCCTCCAGGGTCGAGACGAGGGCCTCGCCGACGCCGAGCTGGGTGATCGCCGTTTCGGTGGCGAAGGCCGGATTGGCGCGAAAGGTTTGGGCGGCGGCGCGGACCGCTTTCTGGTCCCTTGCGGTGAAGGCACGCAGCGCATGCTGAACCCGGTTTCCGAGCTGACCAAGAACGGACTCGGGCAGGTCGGTCGGGTTCTGGGTGACGAAAAAAATGCCGACGCCTTTTGAGCGGATCAGACGAACCGTTTGTTCCACCTTTTCGACCAGAGCCTTCGGTGCCTCATCGAACAACAGGTGCGCTTCGTCGAAGAACACGACCAGCTTCGGCTGCTCAAGATCGCCCACCTCGGGCAGGCTTTCGAACAGTTCCGAGAGCAGCCAGAGGAGAAACGTGGCGTAGAGCCGAGGCCTATTGATCAGCTTGTCGGAAGTGAGGATGTGGATGTAGCCCTCTCCGTTTGCGTCGCGCCGCAGCAGGTCCTGGATGTCCAGCGACGGCTCCCCCATCAAGACATCGCCGCCTTCGCGTTCGATCACCATCAGCCGCCGCTGGACCGCGCCCACCGAAGCGGCGGTGATGTTGCCGTAGGTTTTCGAGAGAACCTTTGCGTTGTCGGCGACGAAACCGAGAATCGCACGCAGGTCCTTCAAATCAAGCAGCAGCATCCCTTCCTCATCCGCCAGGGCGAAGGCGATGTGCAGCATGCCTTCCTGGGTCTCGTTCAGATCGAACAGACGGGCCAGCAGCAGCGGTCCGATCTCGGACACGGTCGCCCGCACCGGATGCCCTTGCTCGCCGAACAGGTCCCAGAACACGCACGGAAACGGACGGGCACTGAGCCTTTCCATGCCCACCGCTCCGGCGCGTTGCGCCAGCTTGCCAGTGGTTTCACCGGCAGCACAGAGCCCGGAAAGATCGCCTTTCACGTCGGCGAGAAATACGGGCGTGCCGGCCGCGGAAAACCCTTCGGCGAGGACCTGCAGGGTGACGGTCTTGCCGGTGCCGGTAGCGCCCGCGATCAGCCCATGGCGGTTTGCATAGCGTAACGGCAGTGTCACCGGGCCGTCAGCCTTGCCAAGAAAGATGCCGGCAGACGCGGTTGTCATCGCTCCATTCTCCTCGTCATCGCCCAAGATCACCCGTCACCGTAACCCCCACACTGCGGACCTTGAGACCTCGTCAGCGTTGGCCAAGAGGCGGCATCGCGCCGCTCCACCCAAGCCCTTGTCAGCGCCAAAGAAACGAGGAGGCCCCCATTAAAGGGTTTACATCAACCCGCATTTGATTATACCAAAAGTAGTAGATGAGAGCACCAGTGCATCTCTTACGTTCTCGATCGAAAGGTGCAGACTGTTGCCTGTCGTGTTTCCGAGGTTGCGTTTCATCAATATTTAATCGCTCCAGCTCAGATTCGGTTTGCAGAGAGAGCGTAACGTTGCATGATCAGGAAAGCAGGAGCTATTGAGAGTGAATGTCATCACGCTGAATTCCCGCTGCCTCAGCGAGGCTGATGTGCTCGCTGTACGGCCGCATATCCTGAGCCTGATCCGCCGCGGCCTCGCCAAGTGGTGGGACCTCGACATGGGGGTGGAGGGATATACCTGTATCAGCGTGCTGGGGCAGAAGGACGACCTCCTCTTTGCCATCACCAAGAAGGATGGTGCCTATCGGGTCGTCGATGTCTCCGGGCGACCGATGCTGCAAAGTCGAAGGCTGCAGAACGTTCTAGCGATGCTGCCGTAGGATCTGTCGTCTCGTTGGGGCTACTCACGGCTTGGCGAAGCGCGCACGCGCCCCGCGTTCAATGGCTGCCGAGAGAAGACGGTCGAGCGCCAGTTCATGGCGAATCATCTCCAACATGCGGGTTTCTTCCGGCCGGATGCGGCCATCCGCCGCCGCGATATCGCAGGCGAGGGCGTAAGCCGTCTCTCGCAAGTGCTCCGGCAGGGATGCCTTGATCAACCGCAAGGCCTGCTGCAGCCCATCGTCGCTGTCGAGCAGTTCGGCGCAGCTGGCGGCGGTCGAGGGCAGGAGTTCGCGGTTGTAGTCGTGAAAAACCGGCAGCGCCGTGATGAGGTCGCCCATCATCCGGAGTTCGGCATCGGTCATGTTGCGATCCGCGGCGGAAACCAGGACCATGGTGTAGATCAGGGCCGCATGTGAGCTGATCATCCCGAACCTCTCTCAATGTCGCTTGCAGCCGGCGGGTTGCACGTGGCGCACGCCGGTTGCCGGAGCGGGCGGGCGCTGTTCGCATATGCTGGCACTTAAAGACCGCCGATGCCTGTGAGGTCAAGAGGGGCGGAGCAATGCCGATTGCGCATGAGGGCGATGCCACCTCTACGATCCGGTCGGCCCGGACAGAAAAGCCCGTGTCGCCGCGACCGCTTCGCCGAGCCCGACGCGCGCGACCGTAACGCTTGGCGGAAGCGCGGTCGCGAGTCGCGAGGGGAGACCCCGGTCGAGCATGACGAACACGCCGCGGTCGCTCAGGCGACGGATCAACCGCCCGTACGCTTGCTTGATTTTGAGACGGGTCAGCAACTCATCGTAGGTGCGGCCGCCGAAGATCTCCTTGCGCGCACGATGGAGAATGTTCGGGCGCGGCCACGGCACCCGATCGAACACGATGAGTCGCAGCGACCGCCCCGGAACGTCGACACCGTCGCGAACGGCATCGGTGCCGAGCAGGCAGGCATCCTCGTCGGCGCGAAAAATGTCGATCAAGGTACCGGTATCGAGCCCGTCGACGTGCTGGGCAAACAGCCGCAGACCGGCCTCATCCAGCGGCACGGCGATCCGCTCCCAGACGGCGCGCAGCCTTTGGATGGCTGTAAACAATCCCAATGCGCCGCCGCCTGCCGCGACGAACAGCTCGCGATAAGCCGCGGCCACCTGCGCCGGATCGTTGCGGTTGACGTCGGTCACGACAAAAACCCGGGTCTGTTGCTCGTAGTCGAAAGGCGAGGGCAGTGCCGACATCAGCGGCGGAACCGAAAGATAGCGGACACCGAGCCGGTTCTCCGCCGCGCTCCAGTCGGCTTCTTCATCTCCGGTGCCGTCGCGCAGCGTCGCCGAGGTGATCAGCATGCCATGGGCGCTGGCGCCGATCGTTTCGATGAATGGCTGCATCGGATCGCGCCAGTGCCGATAGAGGCCCACATCGATCTCCAGTCCGTCGTATCGCTCGATCCCGAGCCAGTCGACGAACTCCGCCGGGGTTTCCGTCGTCAGCGCCCGAAGCATCGTGCACCATGCCGCCAGCGGTACCAGTGCCCGGCGGTTCAGACTCCGGCCCATCGCTTCGAGACGACTTCGTAGCCCTGGATCAAGCTCCGCCGCCTCGGCGTCCAGTCGCCGGATCAGCGCCCGGGCTATCGCGGCAAGTGGTTTCAGCAAGCGCTGCAGCGCGGCCTCGAGGCTGTCTGCGGCTTCAACAAGCCCCTCGATCGGCGGCTGCAGCAGGCATTCCAGGCTGTAGCCCGGTTCGCCGGCGCCGCCGCGGGCATACACCTGGGTGCGGACGAGGGCGAGGAACGTCTCGGTGATACCGATCGCATTTTCACCAAACAAGCGCCGTCGCCAGCCGCGAGCCGGCAGCGAGCGGGCCGCCGCGATCGCTTCGTCGAGAGCCTGTTGCGCCGCCTCGTCGGTGCCGATCAATTCGGACAGCCGCTCCCGCAGCCCCCTGTTCCGTGAGCGGCCGCGATCCTCGCCTCCGAGCAGCCAGCGCCGCAGCTCGGCGGTTTCCCGCCCGGTGAGGTGCGCCGCGAACGCCGAATCGGCGGCGTCGAACAGATGATGGCCCTCGTCGAACACGTAGCGGGTCGGCAGGCTCGCATCATCGCCGCCCAGCGCCGCTTGGACCATCACCAAAGCATGGTTGGCGACAACAATTTCCGCCCGCCGTGCCCGGCGAATTGCCCGCTCGATGAAGCATTTCCGGTAGAAGCGGCAGGCGCCATAGATGCATTCACCGCGGGTGTCGGTCAGATCGACGGTCAGACCGGCGCCGAGCAAATCGGCGAGCCAGCCCGGGAAGTCGCCGCCAACCATATCTCCGTCCCGCGTTGCCGCCGCCCAGCGTGCGATCAGTCCGAGTGCAATGCCGGCGACATCGCCGCCGCGGCTCGGCAGCCGGGCTACCGCCTCGGCATAGTTGAGCAGGCACAAGGTATTCTCCCGACCCTTGCGCACCACCACCTTGCGCGTTTTTTCACGCAGATCCGGATAAAGGCGATCGAGTTCGTGATCGAGTTGTCGCTGAAGATTGCGGGTGTAGGTGCTGAACCATACCGGGCCTTTATTTTTCTGGGTCCAGACACTGGCCGGTGCGATATAGCCGAGGGTCTTGCCGATCCCGGTTCCCGCCTCGGCAAGGACGACCCGCGGAGCGCCGGCCCGGTCGCGCGGCTGGAACGCCGCCGCCGCGTGCCCCGCATACTGCATCTGTTGCACGCGCGGCTCCGCGTGCGGACCGAGAAGCTGGACCAGCCGCGCCCGCGCCTCGACCGCTTCCACAGGCCACGATTCCGGCCGACCGGGCGGCGCCTGATCTTCCCATTCCTTCAGGCGGGTCCAGACGTTGAGACCGCAGGGCTCGTCGGCGCGAGCTTCCTTAAGGCGATCGCCCGCCGGCACCGTCCTTCCGCCGGAGATTGCGCTGATCACGGATGGCGCCCATGGCCAACCCGCCAGCCCCATCGCTGACGCAACAGCAAGGGCGTCATCCTGTGATGAGGCGCGCAATTCCGCCAGCAGGGCACGGCTTGCGGCGATCAGGATCTGTGCCTCCTGTTCCGCGCTGTCCGGGGGTGTCAGCAGCAGGCAGTCGGCAAGACCTCGAGGCGTCGGAACGCAGAAACGGGCGGGGCGCACGAAGGCGAACAGCTCGAGCACGTCATGGCCCAGAAATGGTGTTGTTCGCAGGCGGCGGGCAACGGCCTTGGCATGGCAGACGATCGGTTGTGCCCCGCCCTGAATCCGGCGGGCGGCTTCCCGGTGTTCCACGATCTCGACAGTGCCGGACGAAGACACCCAGACAGCGTCCCGGATCCCGGCGACAACCGCTGGAGCGTCAGGTACCCGCAGAGGTAGAGGAGCGGAGCAGGTTACGGGTTTTATGGTGGTCATTGACGGCAGTATACCCCTTTGCCGTCATCGTCGCACGAGCGCTCGCAAGTCCCGGCCGGCGACCGCTTCGCTGGGAGCCTTTTCGGGGCGCTCTGTGCGCAGACGCAATGTCTACTCGGGGCAGACTGCCCCTTGTGCAACGTCGTCCTCATCGCATGACACAGTGAACTCGCGCCCGGCGCTTCTGCCAAGGTCGCTCATCGCCGTTTGGATCAGCGTCCGCACCATTGCCTCCGGATCCGGGATCGTTCCGGTAGCGGTGGACGTTGCTGACCATACCGGTTCTCTGCCGCGTTCGAACAAGATGAGAGTGACGGTATAGCTGCCTGTCAATCGTCGCTGTGGTGCCCCGAGCGGAACCCTTACCTGAGGATCCACCATAGGAACGCGCCCCGAGTTGGGTATCGGTGCGATCTCGCCCGGATGCATGTCTGGCCGCGCCCCAACCGGCCAATCAAAGGTGCGTACCGGTCCTGCTGCTGTCGAGACCCCGATCCGGAGCACCGGCGTTCCGCGATCGGTGGTTTGATATCCCAACGCTTCCAAGGCATCGGCCGCCGCAGAGCGTGCTTGTTGATGGAGCGGATCAGGGCGAAAGTTCACATCATGAGCCGCTGTTTCCACGTTGATGACGGTTCCCGGCGGCGGCAGGGGCCCGATCCCGCTGGCGGCAACAGAGCCGAAGCCGGAGGGTTGTTCAGGACCGTCGACGGCGCCCGCCGGCGCCAGCGGCTGGGGCACGAGAACAGCGACAATAAGGCCGGCAGCGCCGATACGGCAAACGCCCGGCAGGCTCCAGAACGATACACTCATGATCCAATGGCTCCATTCCGTCAGACGCGCCAGCAACGGCACCGTATACTTACCTCTTGAAGAAGCGTTCGCAAAGGTGCGTTCGCAATACGGGAATGAAGGAAAAGAATGGTCCAGCCCGATCCGCCGGGTCGGCCTGGGGCTGGACCGCTCTTGCGCCTGCCGTCCCCGGGAGAGGATAAGGCCGGCAGGTGTGCCACACAGGAGATCTTCAGTAAATCCCTCTTCGGCGGATGTGTCCAGAGGATTTTCCCGCATTCGGTTCGCGCCGCCACTCGTTCAAGAAACACCATATTTGCGGAAAATTCTCACTCGACACGAAAAAAGGAGAAGAAGAAAGACGGAGGCTTTCGTCGAGGGCGAGCCAGAGGACCAGAGGGTGCTTCTACATGAGCACTTTCCTCAAGGCTCGGGACCAGCCGGCCTCGCCGACAGCCATCCCTTTAGGCAAGCAGATTGAACCCTCATAAGCTGCAGGAGGATTGCGGGCAGAACACCGCTTGGCCGGTCCCACCCTTCAGCGTTCGTCAGTCTCGGACAGAACGCAGCGTTGACGCCGCGACACGCCTTATCTGACGAGGAAGTGAAACAACAAAGTCGGTTATCGAGTTGATCAGCCTTGCGCCAGAAGAGGCTTCCAGCGTGTATCCCAGGCGCTCGTATTCTTTCATACTGCCGAATGCGTTCGCGATGGCCGCCTGCTGCAGCTTGGTTAAATCATCCCTCCACGTCTCTACGCTCCTGGTTTCCGGATCGCGGCGGTATTCTTCGGGAGTGTACCATACTTCATCGGAGCCTACCGTGAGCGCCCATTCGCCGGGATGCCGATGGGTGGAGGGTCGCATCATCTGATCCGACCACTCCAGCCCGAGAAACGCGCACAGCACGCGGCTCTCCTGCTCAGGAGCGCTTACCAGCCTTTCGTAAACAAGGGTATGGATGCGCTGAGGCATCTTCGCGCTGGCGGCAAAACCGGCTTCAACGCATCGCCGGGTATGGACGATGGCGCCACGCAAGGAGGCCGCCTGCGGGGCCGGGTCGAGACCTTTCCGGCGGGCGCGCCGCCCCACTTTGAGCAACGAGTTCACGACCCCCCGCGGATCGCGCACGACATGGACAAAGCGCGCCTTCGGCAGAAGTTCGGCCAGATCCGCAAACGCCAGCACGTTCTCCGGTGTCTTCTCGCTGAGGTAGCGTCGTCCCTGCATGCCCTGCACAGGAGCCAGCAACTCCAGGATTATCATTCGGAAACAGGCATCGATCGTCTCTTTATCGCAGTAGAAGTCGAGCCATCCCCTGCTTAGCGAACTGAGCATCCGCTTGCGAACCCCCAGGATGTCGTGAAGGTGCAAGACTTCCGGACCGCCAAGCACGCTCGGGTGAGCCGACAGCATGTTCTGCGCGAGAGTCGTTCCTGACCGGGGCGCCCCACCGATGATGATCAGCTTGTCTTCTTCTATGTGCGGTGAGTTCATCGGATGAAACACGGGCCACCCTTGAGGAGGCCTCGCATGCCCGCTAGGTCCCGCTGACAACGGAGGCCGCTGCGCGGCCATCCGATAAACATTTGCATTGAAATGCGAGTTCCCTTGCCGCGGCCCGCACCTTCGGCATCGCCGCCGACCTTGGGCTCAGACCAGAAGGGTCTTGAGCCTCGGTTGAGTAGCGCGTTTCTCGCACACTGATCTTAGCATCCGTCACGGCACGCTCAAGCCGTTATCTCGCCCAGGGCCGTTCCGTTTCCTTACGCCAGCGGGTATGGCAACGCATGATGTGGGCTGAGAGCATTGACGTAGAGTTCTCTTTTGACATCAGTCGTGCCCTTGGCGCAGAGGAGCTGGAGGCCTTTAAGAGCCTGGTGTTGAGTGGCGCGGTTTGGTTCACTGATTGCTGAGAAGAGACGATCATGGGTCAATCGGGTTTTTTTTTGACCGGCCGGATCACCCGAAGCGTTTGTCGGTGGCGGGCAATCCCTTGGTGGAGATGACGCGGATCATCGCCTTCGAGGCATTTTGGCCTGTTCTGCACGCGGCGTTGGCATATCGGCGTGGCACCAAGGGCGGCCCGCCGCGCTGAACGCTTGCGGGACCGGCCGGAGCGGGACCGGCCTGCCGGCAGGGGACGTCACCGGCTCGTCTCAGCAATGATGGAGCAAAGCAGCCGGCTCAGGCGACGGATCAACGAGGCTGGCCGGCCCGCCGCCCGGTCGCCGCGGCTGGTGCCGTCCACGCCTGACCCCGAGGTTCCTGATCGAACAGCTCGGTCAAATTCTGCATCATCGTGCCGCCCAGTTCCTCTGCATCGACCAGCGTTACCGCCCGCCGATAATACCGGGTGACGTCATGGCCGATCCCGATCGCCGTCACTTCAACGGGCGACTGCGTCTCGATCCAGCGGATCACATCGCGCAGATGCCGCTCCAGATAGTTGCCGGGATTGGCCGAAAGGGTGGCGTCGTCGACCGGAGCCCCATCGGAGATGACCATCATAATCCGGCGCTGCTCGGGACGGCCAAGAAGGCGATGATGCGCCCACAAAAGCGCTTCGCCATCGATATTCTCCTTGAGCAGGCCCTCGCGCAGCATCAGACCGAGACTGCGGCGTGCGCGCCGCCATGGCTGCTCGGCGTCCTTGTAGATGATGTGGCGCAAATCGTTCAGACGTCCCGGGTTCTTCGGCTTTCCTTCGGCAACCCAACGCTCCCGCGACATTCCGCCCTTCCAGGCGCGCGTGGTGAAGCCGAGAATTTCCACCTTCACGCCGCAGCGCTCCAGCGTGCGGGCAAGGATGTCCGCGCTCATCGCTGCAACCGTGATCGGCCGGCCCCGCATCGACCCGGAGTTGTCGATCAGCAGGGAGACGATGGTGTCGCGAAACGTCGTCTCCTTTTCCTGCTTGAAGCTGAGCGGATGCAGCGGGTCCACCACCACGCGCGCCAGACGCGCGGCGTCGAGCGTTCCCTCCTCGAGATCGAAATCCCAGGCACGGGTCTGCTTCGCCAGCAACAGCCGCTGAAGGCGATTGGCCAGTCTTGCCACGACGCTTTCCAAGTTGGCCAACTGCTGATCGAGCTGATGGCGGAGTCGCGTAAGCTCATCCGCATCGCACAAACTGCTGGCAACGACGACCTCATCAAACCGCTCGGTGTACGGGTGATAAACGCCAGTGTCCGCCTCGGTTGCGTCCGCTCTGGATTCGCGCCGCGGAGAGGGACCTGCCGGCGAAGTGCCGCCTTCGCCCGGCATTTCGGCATCCTCCGGGAAGTCGATGCCAACCTCGAATTCCTCAAGCTTGGAGCCGCTGCTCCCTGTTCTCGAGTCGCCTTCGATCCGAGCCTGCTGGTGTTCGGCTTGCAGGCCCTCCTCGTCTTCGGAATCCGGTTTCTGCTCGTTCTCCGATTCGTCTTCCTGCTGGAGCGAGGGATCGTCATCGTCGATCAACTCGAGCGCGTGAATCAATTCGGCAGTGGCGGCAGCATAGGATTTCTGATCCGAGAGCGCTTCCACCAGCTTGCGCATCTGCAGACCGCAACGGTCGTTCAACAGCGAGCGCCACGGGTCGACCATCGACGCCGCCATCTTCGGGCTTGGCTGTCCGGTCAACCGCTCACGCACCAACAAGCTGACGGCGTCCACCATGAATGCCGGATCGCGACCGGACACGGCGGCGTAACCGCGCGCCTGACAGGTTTGCTCCAGCAGTGCGCCCAGGTTGACGCCAACGCCCGCCAAACGCCGGCTACCAAGAGCCTGCACCCGTGCGCGCTCCACCGCATCGAACATATCGCGTGCCTGGCGTCCTGCTGGAGCACGCCGCTGATGCAGCCGCGCATCGTGATAGCGCAAGAGCAGGGCAAGCGCATCGGCGGCACCGCGCAGGTGCGCAAGCTCCGCCGGCGCCATATGAGCCGACGGTGACGGCAGCCGCACGCGGTCGCCGCGGATGTCGGCGACACCCGGCGCATAGGTAACCCCGATATCGTTGCGGTGTCCGACCGCCCGCACCGCGGCCGCCGTCACCCGCTTGATCAAGGTCTGGGTATCTTCGTTCTGGCTCATCGTGGTTGTCGATCGCCTTCAGCGAACGGCGGACCGCATCGTTGACTCAGGCAATTCCTCGCCAAGGCATCGCTGGTAGTATTCGGCGATGATGGGCCGCTCGACCTCGTCGCACTTGTTGAGGAATGTCAGCCGGAAGGCGACCCCGATGTCCCCGAAGATCCGCGTATTCTCCGCCCAGGTAATGACGGTTCGGGGCGACATCACTGTCGAAATATCACCGTTGACGAAGCCGCAGCGGGTGAGATCAGCCAACTCCACCATGGCCGCGACGGTCTCACGGCCCTCCTTGGTGTTGTAATCAGGCACCTTGGCCAGCACGATCTGGCGTTCGTCTTCCGGCGGCAGATAGTTCAGCGTCGCGACGATGTTCCAGCGATCCATCTGTCCCTGGTTGATCTGTTGGGTGCCATGGTAGAGCCCAGTCGTATCGCCGAGCCCGATGGTGTTGGTGGTAGCGAACAGGCGGAAGTAGGGGTGCGGCCGCATCACCCGGTTCTGGTCGAGAAGGGTCAGTTTTCCCTCCACCTCCAGGACCCGCTGAATGACGAACATCACATCCGGACGCCCGGCATCATACTCGTCGAATACCAGCGCCGTCGGGTGCTGCAGCGCCCACGGCAGCATCCCCTCTCGAAATTCCGTCACCTGCACCCCATCGCGAACGACGATGGCATCGCGGCCGACCAGGTCGATCCGGCTGATGTGGCTGTCGAGATTGATCCGAATGCACGGCCAGTTCAGACGCGCCGCAACCTGCTCGATATGCGTCGATTTTCCGGTTCCGTGGTAGCCTTGCACCATCACCCGCCGGTTGTGGGAAAAACCGGCAAGAATGGCCAGCGTGGTGTCATGATCGAAGCGGTATGCTTCATCGATTTCCGGAACGTGGTCCTCCGGTACACTGAACGCGGGCACCTCCAGATCGCTCTCGATTCCGAAGGTCTGGCGCACCGATAAGACGATATCGGGTGCGTCGAGCCGCTGGCGCGTTGAGGCCGTATCTGTCGTGCCCAACCCTGTCATCACAATCCCATCTGATTGATTACTCGTACGTCATTTAGCACTCCCGGCGCGAGATGCCATACTCACTCGCCCAGGGATTTGAGAATGATGCAGTAAGCGGCGTTGATATCCTTGAAGCGCTCTTCCGCCGCCTTGGCTCCGCCGTTCGCATCCGGGTGGTGACGTTTCACCAGTTCCTTATAGCGCGCCTTGACAACGGCCACGGTGACCGGCGGTTCAAGATCAAGGACCACCAGAGCCTGTTCCTCCGGTGTCGATGGACGTTTCCTGGCTTCGCCCTCGTGTCCGAACACAGAAAACGAGTCCCGGACGTTGGCGGAGCCGAACGCAAACGTCCGGATCCTTTCGCCCATCCGCCACGAGGGGCGCTGCCAGACAGTATCGAAGCGGACGTCGGCTTCGACCTCCTGCTCGGTCATGCCGGCATAGTAGTTCCACGAAGCGTTGTATTGGCGGACGTGGCCGAGACAAAACCACCAGAACCGGTTCAACTCGCGCCGCGAGCGGGGCGCGCGATGCTCGGCCGTCTCCCGGCACCCCGGCCAGTCGCACCTGCGCTCAACATCCTGCCGTGGAATCTCGCGTTTGCCGCGACCGCGCATCGTCTCAAACTGCATGGCCATACTATGGTATCTGGACGAATGGCAGGCAAGCCGACTTGACGATCCCCAGCCGATCCGCCACCCTTTGGCGGCCTGGACCTTTTGCTGGAAACGCTTGCCGTGAGCACTGTTGACGCCATCGAGAGAAAGCTGACGGCCGCTCTGGCGCCGACGCGGTTGAAAATCATCGATGAGTCCACACGCCATGAGGGCCACGCCGGCGCGCGTCCCGGCGGCGAGACGCATTTCCGAATCGAGATCGTCGCGCCAGCGTTCGAGGGTCGCTCGCGACTCGATCGCCATCGAATGGTTGCAGACATCCTCGCCGAGGAGCTGGCGGGGCGGGTCCATGCCCTCAGCCTCAGTACCCGTGCGCCCTCCGAGATCGACGGCGGGTGAGGCTGGCGCCACACGGCCGCTCCCGCTCCTCGTTGTTCACCTGCCTCCGGTGTAGAGGTCGGGCCACTCGCGCCGGACGACAGGCCCATCGGAGGCAAAAGCATGGCAGCTATCGACAAGGGCAGGCCTGCCGCTGCTGCTTCGGGTCTGGCGTTGTGCCCGCGCCGCAGCAATCGTTTGCATGGCCGTGGTCGTCACCGGCCCGAGGAGCAAGTCGGTGAGATGAATGCAGCCCCGCACGCCGCCCATCTTCGCAAGCACAGTCCTGCGCCAGCCGGGCCCGATACGCTCGCCAATGAGAGAGGTGAAGATCGGAGTGACACTGCCGCAGATGTGAAACGGCCCGGCGTCTATCGCAGCTTCGGCGGCTTTCACGGTCAAGGTGTCGTCGACGGTCAGACGAACCTGCATCGCGTGGATCGGCTCGCCGCTGGCGATCCCTTCACGGTCATGGTTGTCGAAGGAATAGGTCTTGGTGTCCTCCAGAACGCCTTCGATATCCCACAGGCCATCACGTCTGCGAAAGCCGCGGCAGCGGATTTCCCGAGTATGAATATGATCGCGGGGCAGGGGTCGGCTGAGGGGCATGGCACGCTATCTCCTGAGCAGGTCACCGAAGACGGCGGCTTCACCGCTGCGGAGCTGATCCTCCAAACTCCGACGCAAAGCCGCACACAGATCTCCGATGGAGACAATGGCAGTGACCCGTCCGTCAAAGATCACAGGCAGGTGGTTGACGTTGCGAACACGCATCAGATCGAAGGCGTCGAGGACGAGATCGGAAGGGGCGAGGCACTCCGGGTGTGGATTGACCAACGAGCCAAGCTTCACAGCCCCGGCGGCCAGCCCTTTTGCCACCACCTCGCGAACGAGATCACCATCGGTCAGAAGGCCGGCAAATTTTCCTTCCGGATCGACGATGACAACCGCGCCCGCGGCGGTTCGCCTCATCAGCTGCGCCGCCTGCTCGGCGGTCGCGTCACTGGATAGCGCGTGGACCCGTGCGTTCGCGACCACATCCGGCACCACGTCCGGCTCGATGCGCAGCAGCGCGACGCTGCCGGTTTTCATGTCATTGAATCCGAAGAGGGAGATTTGCCCCCCGCCTCCGCCCGCGGGGTGATGCGGATCGACGTGATCTGATGACGATGGCGGCGCAGGATCTCAAAACGCATACCGTAGAACATAAATGCCTGACCCACTTCGGGAATCCGCCTGACCTCATGCAGGACCAAGCCGGCGATGGTCGCGGCGTCCTGATCGGGCAGCGACCATTCGAACCGGCGGTTGAGATCGCGTATGGTCACGCTTCCCTGCACGATGTAGCTGCCGTCGGGCTGACGCACCACCCCAGGAGCGGGAATGTCGTGTTCGTCGACGATGTCACCGACGATTTCCTCCAGAATGTCCTCCAGCGTGACGATCCCCATGAACGTCCCGTACTCGTCGACAACCAGCGCGAAATGCTCCCGCCGCCGCCGAAAGGCCTGCAACTGGTCGAGCAAGGTCGTGGAATCGGGCACGAACCATGGCTTGACCGCGAGGGCGACGACGTCGATCTCCTCCCGTACGCCTTCCGCTCGAACCGCCCGCAACAGCGCCTTGGCGTGAATAACGCCGATAATGTTGTCGGGCTCGCCGCGCCACAAAGGAATCCGCGTGTAGGGGCTTGCCAATACCTGTCCGACGATCGTTTCGGTGGGCGCATCGGCGTCGATCATGCTGACGTTCTTGCGGTGGATCATGATTTCGCCGACCTCCACCTCGCTCAGGTCGAGAATGCTGCGTAGCATCGCCCGTTCCTGTTGCACCGGCTCGCCCTCGCCGGTGTGGAGTTCGATCGCGCCGCGAAGCTCTTCCGAGCTAGGACCGATACCTTGCTGCGCTCGTGGATCGGCGCCGAACGTCCGGAACACGGCGTTGACGACGGCCTGGATCGAATTGGTGATCGGAGACAGAACCCGAACGACCAGCCTGACCACAGGCGCCAATCCCAATGCGAGCGCGTTGGCATGATTGAAGGCGTAGGTTTTTGGCATGATTTCCGAGAAGACCAGCACCAACAGGGTCATGCCGAACGTGGCGTAGACCACACCGGCCTCCCCAAACAGGGAAATCATCAAACTGGTGGCGAGAGCGGAAGCCAGGATGTTGACGAGGTTGTTGCCGAGCAGGATGGAGCCGATCAGCCGGTCGGTCCGCTCCCGCAGCTGGTTGACCATGATGGCCCGCCGATCCCCGTTCTGCGCCATCTGGTGCATCAGCGGCCGTGATGCGACGGTCAGCGCCGTTTCGGATCCCGAGAAAAAAGCGGAGAGGATGAGGAGGAGAACGATCGCTCCAGCGGTGATGACCATGACTGTGCCCCTGAATTGACGGGCGATTAGGAAAGGAGTGGATCGGCGTGTATCCGGTCTCTCAGCAGGCGATGAACATCCTCGACGGACACATCCCGGCTCACGAAAGCTTTGCCGATCCCTCGCACGAGAACGAAGGCGATGTGGCCATCTTTGACCTTTTTGTCCCGCATCATGTGAGCGACAAGGCGCTCCGGGGTCGAGTGGGCGGCGAGGGCGGCGCCAAGCTCGATCGGGAGCCCGACCCCCGCGAGGTGACGGCGCACCCGCGCGGCGTCGGCGGGTGGGCAGAGGCCGAGCTGCGCCGAGAGATCGAAGGCCAGCCCCATGCCGATCGCCACCGCTTCGCCATGGAGCAGATCATCGCCAAAGCCGGTCTCGGCTTCCAGCGCATGGCCGAACGTGTGACCGAGGTTCAAGAGCGCCCGCTGCCCAGATTCGCGCTCATCCGCAGCGACGATGGCTGCTTTTGCCGCACAGCTGACCACGACCGCATGCTGTTGCGCCGCGCGATCACCGCTGCAGATCGCAGATCCGTGCGAATCGAGCCAGTCGAAGAACTCTGGATCGCCGATCAGCCCATACTTGACGATTTCCGCATAGCCGGCGCGAAGCTGGCGCGGATCGAGGCTGGCCAGCGTTCCCACGTCGGCGACGACCAGCCGCGGTTGATGGAACAGACCGACCAGGTTTTTTCCTTGCCGCGTATTGATCCCGGTCTTGCCTCCGACCGAGCTGTCGACCTGAGCCAGCAGCGTCGTCGGAACCTGAATGTACGGCAGTCCGCGCAACAAGATGCCGGCCGCAAATCCCGTGATATCGCCGATGACGCCGCCACCCAGCGCGATCAACGCCGTCGTCCGCTCGATCCCCTCGTCGAGAACATGCTCGGCGAGTTGCTCCAGTTGGGAAAACCGCTTGGTATGCTCACCCGCCGGAAGGATCACGCCGGTATGGCGGATGGCCGCCGCCTCCAGCGAGGCTTCGAGTGAAGCAAGATACAGCGGCGCCACGTTGGAATCGGTAACGATAACCGCGCGCGAGGCCGGCAGCACCTCGCCGATCATGGCGCCGGCCGTCGTCAGCAGTGTTTCACCGACCACGATCTTGTAGGAGCGCTCGCCCAGTTCAACGGGAACAACCGCTCCGGCACGTTCGGCGTCGCCTCCCGCTGTTTTCATGGCCTGCCGTCTGCAGGTTGCTGCCGGGTCGGCTTCGGGATTCTCAGCGCCTGCAACACCTTTTGCACGGTTGCCTCCGGCGGCTCGTTGCTGGTGTCGACGATCAGATCGGCCTCTGCATACACCGGATAACGCTCTTTCATCAGGGATTCAAGGCGGGCCCGCGGGTCATCGCCCCGCAGCAACGGCCGATCGCTGCGCCGGCTCGTCCGCTCGACCAGGGTATCCAGATCCGCGCGCAGCCACACCGACACGCCATGTCTGCGGATTGCCAACCGCGTGTGCGGATTCATGAACGCGCCGCCTCCGGTGGCCAGCACATGAGCCTTTTGCTGAAGCATCCTGCCAATCACTCGCCGCTCGCAATCCCGAAACGCCTGCTCGCCATACAGCTCGAAGATATCCATAATCGAACAGCCGGCAACGGCGACAATTTCGTCATCGGCATCAGCGAAGGGAAGCTGAAGGCAGCGAGCGAGCCTGCGACCGATGCTTGTCTTGCCGGCCCCCATCAATCCGATCAAAACGATCGACCGGCTGCATGCGCTCGGCGGTGCGACACCGGAGACTTGCATATATATTTGCTCGGACAATGGATGTTGCCTGCGAATCATTGTGCCGCGAACGCCCGCCGCTTGCACGGGCGGAATTGTTGAAAGACATCTGGTCCATCATTAGACTGGCGGATATTAGCCACAGTTCAAATCCAACGTAAACATCATGGTCCATCGCCGAAGGGTGATGAGCGGTTGCCGCGCCTGAAGCCGCAGAACCTTCAGGCACCGGCGTCGCCGCCATTCCGCTTGCACAAGCCTCTGAAAGGGATCGCCGTGGTCAAGGTTCTTATGATTGTTCTTCTTCTGGTGGTGGTGGGCGGCCTGGGCTTTGTCGCGACACAGGAGATACCGGCGCCGCTGGAGCCGGTCGAACTGGTCATTCCCGACAGCCGGTTTCAGCGTTAGCCCCGGTTCGAGCATCTCGACCATTACAGATGACGCGCTCTCGGCAAGTCCGGGCCGAAGCCGCGGACTCGCGGCACGTGCAGGCATTTCTCGAGATGATGACGGTCGAACGCGGTGCCGCACGAAATACCATTGCCGCCTATCGCCGAGACCTCCAGCACTTTGCCGAGCATCTCCACGCTCGCGGCATCATGCCGGAGGGTGCCGATGCCGAGGCCTTGCGGACCTATCTTGAAGCGCTGGCGGTGTCGGGGGTGTCCCCGCGAACCGGAGCACGGAGGTTGTCGGCGCTAAGGCAATTCTTCCGTTTTCTGTTCAGCGAGGGCGTGCGCGCCGACGATCCTTCGGCAACTCTCGAAAGCCCGCGCCCCGGCCGGCCGCTTCCGAAATACCTGAGCGAGGACGAGGTCACGCGCCTGCTTGAAGCCGCTTCGCAGAGGAAGGATACCCACGGCCTGCGTTTGACCGCCCTGATGGAGATTCTCTACGCAACCGGTCTTCGCGTCTCCGAACTGGTCGGCTTGCCCCTGTCCGCGATCACCCGGGACGAGCGAATGCTGATCGTCCGAGGCAAGGGCGGCAAGGAGCGGATGGTGCCGCTGACCGAGCCGGCGATGCAGGCGATCGCCGCCTACCGCGCTTTGCGCGATCCGGATCGCTCGCCATCCGTCACCGTTGCCCGCTCTCCGTGGCTGTTTCCCTCGCGCTCGCGCGAAGGGCACCTGACCCGGGTGCGCTTCGGCCAGCTGTTGAAGGAATTGGCGGTGGAGGCAGGACTCGCGCCCGAGCGGGTTTCTCCCCACGTCCTGCGTCATTCGTTCGCCAGCCACCTCCTCGCTCACGGCGCCGATCTGCGCAGCCTGCAGCAAATGCTCGGCCATGCGGATATCAGCACCACCCAGATCTACACTCATATCCTCGACGAACGCCTGCGCGCTCTAATCGACAGCGCCCACCCGCTGGCCCGACCCAAGACACGGTGAGCCCTCCGGCCAGTTGTCAGCCGCAGCGGATGATGGAGCATGCGGCAAAATCTCATCCAAAAGACTCGGTTTTGGCGCAATCCGCAAACGGGTCATCTGGGTGTCTCGACCGGACCGCCTTCGAGGTATATTCTACTCTTCAAGCGAGCCCCGAAAAAAAACAACGACGCCTCGCAGCATGGGAGGAACACGATGAATCTTGAGCAAGCCTTGAGCAGCCTGTCCGCAAAAATCAAGATGCGGGAGCGCTACGACAACTATATCGGCGGCGAATGGGTTCCGCCCGCCGACGGCCAATACTTCTCCAATCCAAGTCCAATCAGCGGCCAGCCGCTGTGCGAGGTGGCGCGCTCGACGGCGGCGGACATCGACAAGGCGCTTGATGCCGCTCACGCAGCCAAAGCGGCCTGGGGTCATCGCCCTGCGGCCGAGCGCTCCGACATTCTTAACCGGATCGCCGACCGGATCGAGCAGAACCTTTCGCTGCTGGCGATGGTCGAGACCCTCGACAACGGCAAGCCGATCCGCGAGACCTCGGCGGCCGACCTGCCGCTTGCGGTCGACCATTTCCGCTACTTTGCGGGTTGTGTCCGGGCCCAGGAAGGATCGATCTCCGAGATCGATGCGACCACAATCGCCTATCACTATCACGAGCCGCTGGGCGTCGTCGGCCAGATCATTCCGTGGAACTTCCCGCTGCTGATGGCAACGTGGAAACTGGCGCCGGCGCTCGCCGCCGGTAACTGCATCGTGATGAAACCGGCCGAGCAGACGCCGATGAGCATCATGGTGCTGATGGACCTGATCGGCGACCTGCTGCCGCCGGGCGTCATCAATGTCGTCAACGGCTTCGGCGTCGAGGCCGGCAAGCCGCTGGCGTCGAGCCCGCGGATCGCCAAGGTCGCCTTCACCGGCGAGACCACCACCGGCCGGCTGATCATGCAGTACGCCTCGGAGAACCTGATCCCGGTGACGCTGGAACTCGGCGGCAAGTCGCCCAACATCTTCTTCGCCGATGTCTTTGACCGGGAGGATAGCTTCCTGGATAAGGCGCTCGAAGGCTTTGCGATGTTCGCCCTTAATCAGGGGGAAGTCTGCACCTGCCCGTCGCGGGTCCTGGTCGAGAACAAGATTTTTGATCGCTTCATGGAGCGGGCGGTCCAGCGGGTCAAACAGATCAAGCAGGGCCATCCCCTCGATCGCGAGACCATGATCGGCGCGCAGGCGTCCAACGATCAGCTGGAGAAAATTCTTTCTTATATCGATATCGGCAGGCAGGAAGGCGCCGAGATCCTTACCGGCGGCAACCGTGCTCATCTCGACGGCGAGCTGTCCGGCGGCTATTACGTCGAGCCGACCGTATTTGTCGGACACAACAAGATGCGGGTGTTCCAGGAAGAGATCTTCGGCCCGGTGGTCGCGGTGACCCGGTTCTCGGGCGCCGACGAGGCCCTGGAGATCGCCAATGACACCCTCTACGGCCTTGGCGCCGGGGTCTGGACGAGGGACATGAACCGCGCCTATGCGATGGGACGCGGCATCCAGGCGGGCCGGGTCTGGACCAACTGCTATCACCTCTATCCTGCACATGCCACCTTCGGCGGCTACAAGCAGTCCGGCATCGGGCGGGAAAACCACAAGATGATGCTGGATCACTACCAGCAGACCAAGAACGTCCTGGTCAGCTACGATCCCAAGCCGATGGGCTTCTTCTGAGCAGTGCCGGCAGCCGGTTCCCCTGAACAGGGGAACCGGTGCTTCCGCCCGACCCGCTGAAGAAGGAGTGAGCGATGGATGAGGCAATGGGCAGCGCCCAGGACGGGGACCGTGTATCCATCACCCCGGCTGCGAAAGCGCTGGTGGAAGAGCTGATCCGCAGGCATGGGCCGCTGATGTTTCACCAGTCGGGCGGATGCTGCGATGGCAGCGCCCCGATGTGCTACCCCCGCGGCGATTTCCGGGTCGGTGAGCGGGATGTTTATCTCGGCACCATTGCGGACTGTCCCTTTTACATGGGCGCCGATCAGTACGCCCGCTGGGCTCACACCCATCTGATTGTCGATGTCGTTCCCGGTCGGGGGTCAGGCTTCTCGCTGGAAGCCCCGGAAGGAATGCGCTTCATCATCCGCTCTCGGCTGATGCCCTCGGCGGGGCCGGAGGCCGAGGCAGCCGCCGCAACCGAATGCCAGGTCGACAGCACGACCGCACGAGCATCGAACATCCAGTCGAAGACGTCGTGGTGAACCTTATCCATGACTTCGCCTGGACGGATCCGCGCCCTTGGAGATCCTTGAACAAAAAGGAGGGAAAAAAGAAAACCCGCGGAAGGTGACGAATAAATTATGCCGGAAAGACAAGGAGAAAACTCCGTCTTCTCGGAACGTGCCTCGATCAAGAGGCTGAACAATGGATAAATGTGGAGGAAACGGTTCATGCAAGCGGAAAAATTATGGCAATTCCCGATTAAGGAATTTCATCGGATGCCGCGCGGCATCCTCGGCCCCGGCGCATATGAAATGGTCGGCGTTGAAGCCAAGAAGCTCGGGTTCAAACGCTCGCTCCTGGCAACGTCCGGCCTTCGCGGCACCGGCATTGTCGAGGACGTCGCCGGCAAGATCAAATACCAGGGCGTCGACGTCGTCATCTACGACAAGATCGAATCCAACCCCAAGGATTACAACTGCATGGAGATGGCCGATCTCTATGTGAAAGAAAAGTGCGACAGCTTCATCTCGGTCGGCGGCGGCAGCGTCACCGACGCAACCAAGGGCGCCCGCATCGTGGTCGCCCATGACGGCCGAAATATCAACGAGTTCGACGGCTTCAACAAGTCGGAGAACCCCGACAATCCACCGCACATCGCCATCAACACCACCGCCGGCACCGGCTCGGAGACGAGCTGGGCCTATGTCATCACCGACACGACCTCGGAGAAGGCGCCCTACAAGTGGCTCGGTTTCGACGATACCTGCCCTGTCACCCTCGGCATCAATGATCCCGTCCTGTTCTTCTCGATGCCGCAGGACCTGACCGCCTTCTGCGGCTTCGACGTGCTCGCGCACGCCTCCGAACCCTACGTCTCGCGCCTCGACTTTCTGCCCAGTCTCGGCAACGCGCTGAAGGTGATCGAACTGGTCGGCGAGCATCTGCGTCGCACGGTGTTCGAGCCGCTGAACTACGAGGCGCGCTACAACATGATGTACGCGTCCTACATGGCGGCGCAGTCGTTCAACAGCGGCGGCCTTGGCATCATCCATGCCACCTCGCACGCCGTCAGCGCCTATTACGATACCCACCACGGCCTCAACAACGCGATCGCGCTGCCGCGGGTGTGGGAATACAACATGCCGACCAACTACAAGCGCTTCCGCGACATCGCCCGGGCGCTGGGCGAGAATGTCGATGGCCTGACCGACGTTTCGGCGGCCGAGCGGGCGCTGGAAGCGGCGATCCGCCTCAGCAAGGATGTCGGGGTTCCGTCCAATTTCTGCAGCACCCCGCAGTACACCAAGTCGCGGATGGGGCAAGGCAAGTACGCCGAGTGGGGCGGTGCGACCATCGCCGGCGATGACCGCGACGTCGACCGCATCACCAAGCACCTGCTGGGCGACGGCTCGACGCCGGGCAACGCGCGCGAAGTCACCTACGAGGCGGTCGCGCCGATGGTGAGGCACACGCTGACCGGCTCCTACTATTGATGCGCGCAGCTCCGGCCGTTTTTTAAGGCCTTAGGGAAGGGGGAGCCACCCTTGTGAACAAGGGTGGTTTCCCCCCGAAAAGGAAGATCATGTTCCAGTCCGTCGAGCAGACGATCGAAGACCTGGCTGCGCGGCAGTACATTTGCGATCGCAAACTGGCGACCGTTACCTTTCTGGCCCACAAGCTGGGCAAGCCGATTCTGATCGAGGGGCCCGCCGGTGTCGGCAAGACCGAGCTGGCCAAGGCGACGGCGCACGTTCTGGGGCGCGAGCTGATCCGCTTGCAGTGCTACAGCGGACTGGACGAGACGCGCGCGCTCTATGAATGGGAATACGGCAAGCAGCTCCTTTACACGCAAATCCTCCGTGACAAGATCGGCCGCCTCTTTGCCGACGTCGACGATCTTGCCGATGCGGTCGAGAAGCTCCGTCGGCACGAGGACGTGTTCTTCTCCGAACATTTCATCGTCCGCCGTCCGGTTCTCCAAGCCATCAGCGCGGCTGAACCGGTCGTTCTGCTGATCGACGAGATCGACCGCGCCGAGGAGCAGTTCGAGGCGTTCCTGCTCGAAGTGTTGAGCGATTTCCAGGTGAGCGTTCCGGAAGTTGGCACCATCAAGGCGAAGACGCCGCCCTATGTCGTGATCACCAGCAACAACACCCGGGATCTCAGCGACGCGTTGAAACGGCGCTGCCTTCACCTGTTCATCGATTATCCCGATGAGCAACGAGAGCTGGAGATCGTTCGCTTGAAGGTTCCGGACGTAAGCGAGACGCTGGCCGCCGAGGTCGTCAATGTGATCCGCCGGATGCGGGCCCTGGACCTGCGCAAGGCGCCCAGCATCAGCGAGACGCTCGACTGGGCGCAGGCCCTGGTTCTGCTCGATGCCGAGCATCTGACTCATGATTTGGTGGAAGAGACTCTGCAACTCCTGGTCAAATACGAGCGGGATACCCAGCAGGTCCGCGACCATGTCGATTGGTTGCTGGAAGGGGTCACCGCCCATGGCGCCCATCTTCATTGTCATGACGGCCACGGGCACGATCATGAGCACCACCATGGGAACGGCCAAGCCCACGACCACGACCACGATCATAATCACGCGCCCGGGCACACACATAGCCACCGGGACAGGCACGATCATGGGCATGAACGCCCTCGTCGCGCGGAATCGGTCGAGCCGCCGGCACGGTTGCACCCGCGCGCGCGGCCGGCCGAGCCCGATCTGAAGGACGTCGAGACGCGCCGGCAGGAGCATGCGGTGCGGTACTTCGGGAGCTATCGCGGCCGGGTCGATGGCGGCGTCGGGGAGGCGTGATGGACGCGCCGATCAACCGCTTCATCTGTCTGCTCAGAAAAAATGGCATCAGGATCTCGCCCTCGGAGTCGATCGACGCCCTGCAGGCCCTGTTGCAGGTCACTTTGGCCGACCGCGAGACCGTGCGCACGGCACTGCGGACGACACTGGTCAAGGACATGCACGACATTCCGGTGTTTGAAGAGCTGTTCAGGCTCTTTTTCACCCTGCCGGGTAGCGGCGGCAGCCGCACTGGAGGAAGCGGCCATGGCCACCATCATGAGGGCGATGTCGCCGAGCCGGAGCGCATCGTGTTATCTCCGGATGATCCGGGCATTACCAAAAACGACGCCGAGCACGCCCACGGCGAGCCGGTCTCGATCCGGGATTTCTTCGAGCCGGACAAGATGGTGACCCGCTTCAACCCGCATCAGGACCCCAACCAGCTCAGTCTTTCCGCGCTGAGTCAGGGCTTGATCCTCAACCGCAACAAGGGCCTCCTCGATCAGGTCATGAAGAAGGTCACGCACCAGTTGCAGGTGCGGAAAGTGAAGAATATCGCTCGCCCCGGCGAGCTCAACTTCAGCGAGGGATTACCGTCCGTCGACGAGGACCTGATCGTCAATGCCGCCGAAGCCCTGCTGGATGATCTTCGCGATCTCGAGGTCGACGAGGCGCTGATCGAGCGGCTTGCCCGCAACGTCGATGGCGTCATCGCCAACCTGCCGGAATTGTTGAAACGGTATATCGAACGCGAGATGGCGCTGCATCACGGCGCCGCGCAGCCGCACCCGGAGCCGATCCGCTCGGCCTACGACTATCGTTTTACGGAGACGGAGAGGCGGGGAATGGAAGAAATCGTCCGCCGTCTCGGCCGACGGATGAAAGGCGCCCGCTCCAGCCGCCGCATCGCAAGCCATCGGGGGCGGATCGACGTCGCCCGCACCATGCGCAACAGCATGAGCTTTGACGGGATTCCGTTCCGGCCGGTGATGACGCGTCAGCTGCAAGACAAGCCGCGCATTGTCGTCATCTGCGATGTCAGCCTGTCGGTCCGCACCACCGCACGGTTCATGCTGCACTTGGTTTACAGCCTTCAGTCCCTGTTCGAGCAGGTGCGCAGCTTCGTGTTCGTCAGCGATCTCGCCGATGCCACGCCTCATTTCGAACAGCTCAGCATCGACGCCGCCATTGCCGCCATCTTCGGCGGCCAACTCGTCGATTGCGATGCCAACAGCAATTACGGGCGGGCGTTCGGGATTTTTTGTCAGAACCATCTCGGGTCACTGAACGGCCATACCACGGTGATCGTGCTCGGCGACGGCCGCGGCAACCGCAATCCGCCCAACATCCAGGCGCTGGAGGAGATCCGTCGGCGGGCCAAGCAACTGGTCTGGCTCTGCCCGGAATCTCGCGGCAGCTGGGGGCTTGGCAGCTCCGACATGCCGCTTTACGCCTCGGCGTGCCATCGTGCCGAAGTGGTTCGCAACTTGAAGCAACTCGGCGAGGTAACCGAGACATTGCTGCGGGCGCATGGGCCCGGCGCCGGCGCGGCGCTGCGGCAGGCCGGGATGGGGTGATGCAATGACGGTGATGACCCTATCCCGGGAGCGCCATGGCTTGCTGGTGCGATGTCTGGCCGAGCGTGCCATCCCGATTGCCCGCAGCCCGCGCTTTACCCTCTATCCACTTAACCCCTCCGGCAATTCGCAGCGGAACGCGGGCGGCATCGACGACATCATTGTCGTGCATGACTTCGCACCCTCGGAGATCGACAACAACATTGCCAGCTATGTCGCCGATGAACTGCTGCCGCTGCTTGCAGCCGGCGAGGTCCGACGCGACGCTGCGGACGGGTCTGCCATAAGCGATCAGGACCTGTTCGAGCGCTTGGTCGGCGAGATCGTCCGCTCCGTCGACGGCAACGAAACTCGTGCCTGGCACCGCTTCTACGACAACACACTGACGGCTCTGGAGCGTGCGGGCCTCTCCAGCGACGCGGGAGGAGGAAGGGCGGGTGCGCTCCCGGCTGGCGCTCTTAATCCGCCAAAGGATTACATCGGCGATTTCGCCGCGATCTACGACCGCATCGCCGCTCTGATCGCCGAAATTGGTGCCGAAAGCATCCTCGATGTGGCGACCTGCTTCGGGTTCCTTCCGCTGCTGCTGGCATCGGGAGCGGGACCGCAGCCACAGGGCCGCCGTAAACCTTCGTGCATCGTTGCCTGCGATCTCAACACGGCGTTGATCGCGCTCGCGGCGGGTTATGCCCGGCATCGCAATCTGACCGGCCTGCATTTTGTCGAGGCCGACATCCTCGATCCGTTCGAGCGCGCCTTTCCCCAGCCGTCCTTCGACGTCGTGACCGCCGTCCACCTGCTCGAGCATCTCGATCCGGCCGAGACTGGTTTGGCGATGGATCACCTGTGGCGCCTGACGCGCCGGCGGCTGATCGTCGCGGTGCCGGTGGAGGAAGTTCCCGATTCCCGTTTCGGCCACCGGCAGGTTTTCGACCGGGAGAGCCTTCTTGCACTGGGCTCGGCGTCGGGCGGGATCTGCCACGGGTTCGAGGATCACGGGGCGTGGCTGGTGATCGATCGCAAGCCCGACGCCGCCGTCCGCCAAAGGTTCGAGGAGGCTTGGACATGAGCTACGAGATTTTCCGCAAGGGACTGAACGCGCCGATCTGCCTGACCTGGGAGATCACCTATGGCTGCAATCTGCGCTGCGTGCATTGCCTCTCTTCATCGGGCAAGCGCCGGCGGGAGGAGTTGACCACCGCAGAGGCCGAGCGTTTGCTCGACGAGTGGGCCGACATGAAGGTCTTTTACATCAATGTCGGCGGCGGCGAGCCGATGAGCCGGCCCGATTTCTTCCGGCTGATGGATCATGCCCTCGGCCGCGGCATCGGTGTCAAGTTCAGCACCAATGGGACCTTGATCGACGATCGGGCTGCCGATTGGATCGCCTCCCGCGATTACCTCGACGTCCAGATCAGCCTGGATGGGGTCAGCGCCGAGACCAACGATCCCGTGCGCGGAGACGGCTCCTATGAGCGTGCCGATCGGGCGATGCGGCGCCTCGCCGCGCGTGGGGTTCGGTTCAAGATCAACGCGGTCGTCACCCGCGACAATGTCGTCGATCTCGATCGGTTTCTTGCCCTTGCAGAGCATTTCGGCGCCGAGTTGCGGCTCACCCGCCTGCGTCCGACCGGGCGCGGCGGCGATGTCTGGGAGCAACTGCGCCCGACACACACGCAGAACCGCACCCTCTATGAATGGCTGCTCGCCCACCGCAACGTTCTGACCGGCGACAGCTTTTTCCACCTGTCCGCCTACGGCGAGCCTGTCGAAGGGCTCAACATGTGCGGCGCCGGCCGTATCGTCTGCTGCGTCGACCCCGTCGGCGAAATCTATGCCTGCCCCTTCATGTTGGCGCCGGAGTTCTCTGCCGGCAACGTGCGCGGCGAGGGCGGATTCAGCCACGTCTGGCGCACCGCTCCGCTGTTCGCCCACTTGCGCGAATGGCAGGCGGGGGGCGGCTGCCAAGCGTGCGGCGCCTTCAACCTGTGTCACGGCGGCTGCCTTGCGGTGAAGCATTTCACCGGACGGTCCGTGGATGCCCCGGACCCGGACTGCGTGTTCGAGATGTCCACTCCGGCGGCGGGCGTGGCATGAGGGCGAAACCGCAATGACCATGCCGCAACAGAACCCGTTCGAGCCGTTGTTCATGCCGCTGCGGCTGGGCGGCAGGATTGCTGCGAACCGGCTGGTGTTCGGAGCGGTGCAGACCAATTTCGCCAACCATCATCGCTTCGAGAAGCGTCACGCGGCGTTCTATGGCACGCGGGCGGCGGGCGGAATCGCGCTGATCGTTCTGGAAGGCAGCGTGGTGCATCCCTCGGACTGGCCCTACGAATATGTCATCCGCGGCTATGACGAGGGGGTCGTCGACGGCTATCGGCTGATGGCCGAAACGGTCCATCGCCACGACACCCTGGTTCTGGCGCAGCTGACCCATAGCGGGATGCAGGGCAGCAGCCACTACTCGCAGGCGCCGCTGTGGGCGCCCTCGCCGGTGCCTGAGGTCAACAGCCGCGAGATGCCGCAGGTGATGCGGGTGGGCGACATCGCCGCGGTCATCGGGGGCTTCGCGGTCTCGGCGCGGCACGCCGCCGCGGGTGGGCTGGACGGCGTCGAGATCAACGCCGGTCAGAGCAGCCTGATCCGTCAGTTTCTCTCGCCGTTGACGAACCAGCGGGGGGACCTTTACGGCGGTACCCTCGACAACCGGCTGCGCTTCGCGCGCGAGGTCATCCGCGCGGTGCGCGGGGAGATGCCTGCGGGAGCGATCGTCGGTCTGCGGCTGGCCGGTGATGAATACGCGCCCTGGGCGGGCATCAAACCCGAGGACGCCGCAGAGATCGCCCGCCTGCTCGCGGAGGACGGCGGGATCGATTTCATCAGTGTCACCAGCGGCAGCATCTACAGCAGCCACCAGACCCGGCCGGGCCTTTCCATGCCGCCGGGATTTGCCGTCCCGCTCGCGGGGGTAATCCGGCAGGCGGTCTCGCTGCCGGTTATCGCGCAGGGCAGCATTGTCGATGCACAGATGGCGGCCGAGATCGTCGGGCAAGGCCAAACGGACGCGGTGGAAATGACCCGGGCGCTGATTGCCGATCCCGCCCTTCCCAACAAGATCCGTGATGGGCTGCCGCATCAGGTGCGGCCCTGCATCCTGTGCAATCAGCTCTGCATGGTCGATCGGGTCCAGAACCCGCGCCTGAGCTGCGCCGATAATCCGGCCGCCGGCTATGAGGGAACATCGGAATTTGCGCCGCTGACCCGGGCGCCCCTTCGTCATCGGGTGATGGTCGTGGGGGCCGGACCCGCGGGTCTGGAAGCGGCCCGGGTGGCGGCCGAACGCGGCCACAGCGTCGCGGTGTTCGAGCGTGCGTCCCGCGCCGGCGGTGCGGTCCGGCTGGCGGCGGCGGCCCCCGGGCGCGAGCGGTTGGCGTTGATTGTCGACTGGCTGGAGGCCCAGGTGCGCAAGCTCAACATTCCGATCCACACCGGCGTCGAGGTGACGCCGGCAATGATCCGCGACGAGGCTCCCGGCGCCGTCATCGTCGCAGTGGGGGGACGCCCGGAGCCCGATCCGGCGCTCGTCGCCGACAACGGCCTGGCGATCCGAACGCCGCGGGAAGTCATGCAGGGCGAGGTGCCGGGACGACCGGGAACGGCGGTGGTGCTGGACGCTCTCGGCAACCAGCTCGGTATGAGCGTGGCCGAGTGGCTGGCCGATCATGGCTGGCGGGTCGAAGTGGTGACCGCCGATATGTTTGTCGGCCAGGGCCTCACCGCGACGATGGAATTGACGCCATGGAATCAGCGGGCATGTGCCAAGAGCATCGCGTTCCGGCCGCAGATCGACGTCGAGCGGATCGCCGGCCGGACCGTGATCGGGCGCGATCATTTCGATCACACCCCCGTTCAGATGGCCGAGGTCGACCTTGTCGTGCGGGTGGGGGCCGAGGTTCCCGACGAGGACTTGTACTTCTTTCTCAAAGAGGCCGGCGAGCGCGTCTTTCGCGTCGGCGACTGCGTAGCGCCGCGCTCGATCGGCCAAGCGATTCTCGAAGGTTATCGGGCCGGACTGGGGGTGTAGAATGGCCACTCCGAATCGCCTCCTGTTTACGCCGCTCAAGATCGGCAACATTATCGTCAAGAACCGGATTGTCTTCTCGGCGCATCTAACCAATTACGCCGAGGACTACATGCCGAGTGACCGGCACGCGCTCTACTATCGCGAGAGGGCGCGCGGCGGCGCTGGGCTGATCATCACCGAGGAGCATTCGACCCATCCCACCGATCATCCCTACGAAAAGCTGATCCATGCCTTCAATCCGGCGGTCATTCCCGGCTATCGGCGGATCACCGAGACGGTCCACGCAGAGGGCGTGCCGATCCTGGCGCAGATCAATCACAACGGCGGCCAAAGCAGCGGGATGTTCACCCGGTTGCCGGCCTGGGCGCCATCGGCGATCGCGGACCCGCTGTTCCGGGAGGTGCCCAAGGCGGTCGAGCGCGAGGATATCCGGCAGATTATAGAAGGCTATGCGAGCGTTGCCGGCTACACCAGACAGGGCGGTTTCGACGGGGTCGAGCTGCAATGCTCGCATTCCTCCATCGTTCGCCAGTTCCTTTCGCGCAACACCAACCGCCGCACCGACGAATACGGCGGCAGCCTGGAAAACCGTGCGCGGCTCCTGCGCGAGATCATCGCGGCGATCCGCCTCGCGGTCGGTCGCGACTATGTCCTCAGCGTGCGTCTGTGCGGCGATGAGTTGATCGCCGATGGCATCACCATCGACGAGGCGGTGGCACTTGCGCGGATCCTCGAACAAGACGGGCTGATCGACTGCATCAACACCAGCATCGGCACCGCGACGCAAACCCTTTACATGATCGAAGCTTCGATGCGGATCCCGCCGAACTACGCGATGTTCATTCCGTCCGCGATCCGCAAGGCGGTGCGCCTGCCGGTGATCGGAGTAGGCCGGGTCAAGGATCCGATCCAAGCCGAGCGGGTCCTCGCGGAAGGGCATGCCGACCTCGTCGGGATCGTGCGCGCGCAGATCGCCGACCCCGAATTCGCCCGCAAGGCGCGCGAGAACCGCCCCGACGACATCCGTCTCTGTCTCTCGTGCAACCAGGAATGCGTTGGCCGGATGGGGTTGAACCGGTGGCTCGGCTGCATCGAATCACCCGGCACCGGGCAGGAACGAAAATATGGCATCGGCACCCTCCGGCCTGCCCGTCCGGCCAAGCGGGTGCTGGTGGTGGGCGGAGGACCTGCGGGACTGAAGGCCGCCACGATCGCGGCCCGGCGCGGCCACAAGGTCAAGCTGGTCGAGAAGGAGGAGCGGCTGGGCGGGCAGGTGGTATGGGCCGCGCGCGTCACCAACCGGGCCGAGTTCGGCGACATCGTCCGCAATCTCCTGCATGAAATCGACCAGCTCGGGGTCGAGGTGCAGACGGGGGTTGCCGCCAGCGTCGAGAGCGTGCGCGGCGAGCGTCCCGATGCCGTCATCGTCGCAACCGGCTCTACCCCCGACCGGACCACGATTCCTGGCAGCGACGGACCTGAGGTCGCGTCGGTCACCGATATCCTGTCGGGGGCGGTGAAGGCTGGCAAGCGCGTGCTGCTGATCGACCGACTCGGCTTCCATGAAGCCACCAGCACCGCCGAGTATCTGGCGGACCAGGGCTGCATGGTCGAGGTGGTGACGCCGACGCTTTACGTCGGCCAGGATCTCGGCGTCACCCTCGATCTGGAGAACTGGTACCGGCAGGCGCGGCGACTCGGCATCACCTGCACCCCGAACCATTCGGTCCTCGGCATCGAAGATGGCGTGGTCAGCGCCCTGCACAATTACAGCGGGCAGATGGTGACCTTTCCGAAAGCCGATACCGTCGTTCTCGCGGTCCATCGCAAGGCCGATGACGCGCTTTATGAAGCGCTGGACGGCTCGGCATTCGAACTTCATCGGATCGGCGACTGCGTCGCCCCGCGCCGGGCTCATGCCGCCATTCTCGAAGGCGAACGGGCTGGGAGGGCTGTCTGATGACCATGCCTGCAAGGACGATGCGTCCGCAAAGCGTACCGCCGCGCGCCGCGCCCGCGATCGCGATGCCGATCGTCGTCGTGGCGGAAGTGGAACAAGGCCGGCTAACCCCTTTCACTCTCGAGTGCGTCGAGGAGGCGCTCGACATCGTGCTCGAGCGAAGGCGAGAGTTTGCCAGTCATGTCCATGTCGTTCTGCCCGGCTCGGCAGTGGCGGAGTTGGCACCGGAGCTGGCGGCTCATGGCGCCGATCGCGTCACCGTGGTTGAACACGAAGCGTTGGCGGCATTCAGCGCCGACGGCTGGCTTGCCGCTCTGGAGCCGGTGCTGCGGGCAGCCCGGCCCCTGCTGATCCTCGCGCCGGACAGCGGTTACGGGCGCGCGTGGCTGCCACGCCTGTCGGTCCGGTGGCGGATGCCGCTGGCGACCAATTGCTCGCGCGCCAAGGTAATCGAGGACGGCTATCCGGAAGCCTACCGGTTCAGCCATGACGGCAAGATGCACGAGCGCCTGATCTGGGCGCGCGGCACGCCAGTCGCCTTGATGATGGCGCCCGGAGTCCGAGGGGTCGGCACGCCCCGCCCCGCACCCGATCCCGAGATCAAGACCGTGATGCCGGAGCTGGATCCCTCGACGTTTCGCGATCGCACGGTGCGCACGCTGCCGCCTGATCCTCGCACCATCGATCTGACCGAGGCCGAACGGATCGTCTCCGGAGGCCTCGGCGTTGGTGGAGCGGACGGTATGAAGCAGGTTCAGCGGCTGGCCGAGGTTTTGGGCGCGACATTGGGAGGCACCCGGGTTGCCGCCGACCGGGGTTGGCTGCCGGCGGATCGCTTCATCGGCACGACCGGAAAAATCGTCGCGCCGAAGCTGTATATCGCCCTCGGTGTTTCCGGCGCGGGGCAGCACATCGCCGGCATCGGCGGCAGCCAGACGATCGTCGCGGTGAACATCGACGGGACCGCGCCGATGCTGAAGATGGCCGACCTCGGCGTGATCGGCGATCTTCACGAGATCGTGCCGATCCTGCTGCGCAAGCTGGAGGCGCTGACGGTTGCGGGTCAGTCGACCCAAGGTCAATCAGCGGCTGCTCAATCGGTCTCCGGCACCGCGCCCGAGACCCCGGAGTACGCGCTCATGGTGAGCGGTTCATGAGGGCGGCGGGATGACGGAAAAGGCAACAGAGATGACGGCCAGAAACGACAACGAGCATTTCGACGTGATTGTCGTCGGCGCCGGTCCCGCCGGCAGCGCGGCCGCCCTGGTCGCGGCACGAGCAGGATTGAAGGTGCTGCTGATCGAGCGCGGCGAGTATCCGGGCGCTAAGAACGTCTCGGGAGCGGTCTTCTATGGCAGCGCCATTCTCAACCAGTTGATTCCCGAGTGGTGGACGCAAGCCCCGGTCGAGCGCCATGTCAGCCGCAGGGAGCTGGTGCTGATGTCTCCCGACACGGCGGTCTCGCTGGACTTTCGATCGGTCGCTCCCGGTTATGCCGAGCCGCCTTACAACGGATTCACCATTCTGCGCCCGAAGTTCGATCGCTGGTTTGCCGCCCAGGCCGAAGCGGCGGGTGCCTTTCTTCTGACTTCCACCGTAGTCGACGACGTCATTCGCGACGACGACCAAGTTGTCGGGGTCAAGGTGCGCCGCGATCATGGCGAGGTGCGCGGCGACGTGGTGATCGCCTGTGACGGCGCCAGTTCGTGGCTGGCGCGGAAGGCCGGCCTCCAGCGGGAGCTGCATACCCACGAATTGTCGCTCGGCGTCAAGGAGGTCATCGGTCTCGAAGAATCGGTGATCCGCGAGCGGTTTCATCTCAGCGGCGACGATGGCGTGGCGTTGGAATATGTCGGCGCGGTTACCGACGATGTTCATGGCGGGGCGTTTCTCTACACCAACCGCGACTCCCTCTCGCTCGGCATCCTTGGCCAGCTCTCGTCGCTGGTCGAGCACAAGAAACGCCCGTACGATCTGTTGGAAGCGTTCAAGGCCCACCCCACAGTGGCTCCGCTTGTCCGCGGCGGTACCCTTCGCGAGTATTCGGCTCATCTGATTCCCGAAGCCGGTTGGAACATGGTGCCGAAACTGTATGGCGACGGCATTCTGGTGGCGGGTGACGCTGCGGGCTTCTGCCTCGCGACCGGGATCTATATCGAAGGCATCAACTACGCCCTCCAGTCGGGCCTCGCCGCCGGGACCGCCGCCATCGCGGCCTGCCGGCGCCGCGATTTCTCGCGCTATTCGCTGATGAAGTACATGGAGCTCCTTTATCAGCGCAATGTGCTGACCGACCTGCGGGCCTACCGCCATGCGCCCGCGTTCGTCAATGGCGAGCGTTTGCAGAATCTCTACCCGGAACTCGCCGCCCGGATGTCGGAAGCGCTGTTCCGGGTCGATGGCGAGCGCAAGCAGAAGCTGGTGCCGCTGTACTGGCGGACCATGCGTCAGGTGGGAGTGAAGCCGCGCGAGGTCATGAGGGATCTATACCAAGTCACGAGGGCTTATTTATGGTAACGACCACGCACGAAGAAAAGATGCGGACCGTCCGGTTTCGGACGGACGACACACCACACATCGTCGTTGACAGCGAAAAATGTCGCGGATGTTCGGTGCGGGCGTGCATCACGGTGTGCCCGGCCGCGCTGTTCGTCCCCCTGGACGACGGCAGCGTTCTGTTCAACTACGAGCAGTGCTTCGAATGCGGGGCCTGTTACTTCGTCTGCACGGAGGAGGGTGCGATCACCTGGACCTACCCGAAAGGCGGGTACGGGGTGACGTTCCGCGAGTCCTAAAAGGTCCATGGTGATGCGCTACGTTGTCTGTTTGTCGCGCCTGCCCGATCCCACTACGGTCGAGGTGAATCCCCTCACCGGCGAAGTGGACGCCAGCCGCCTGTTGTACATTTTGAACCCGGCGGATGCCGCCGCCCTGGAGATGGTGCTGAGGTTGCGCGCGCCGGGCGACACGATCCTCGCACTCACCGTTGGACCGCCGGAGGCAGAAACGGTGTTGCGCGATGCACTCGCGGTCGGCGTCGATACCGTGCTGCGCCTTTGGGAAGAGGGACGAACGGCAACACGGCCGGCGGCAACCGCGCTGCTGCTCGCCACCGCGCTGCGGACCGAACAACTGCCGGACGTCGTCGTCTGTGGGGCGCGAACGCTTGCCGGCGGATCCGGCAAGGTTCCGGCGCTGGTGGCCGAATATCTCGACTGGCCGGTCGTCACCGACATCCTCGCGTTCGGGTTTCATGACGCGCGGGTGTCGTTCCAGCGCCGACTGGCGCGAGGCGCGCGCTCGGAGGGCGAAGTCACCCTGCCGGCGGTCCTGGCCGTCGAGGCAGGCTCGGTTTCGCTTCGTTACGCCGCTCTGCCGGACTTGATCAAGGCCCGGCGGGCGCGCATTCCGGTTCGCCATCTCGGCGACCTCGGCTTGTCGCCGGTGGATCTCAACTTTCCCTCGGCAACCGTTCAGGCAGCGATGCCGCCTTACCAACGCCCGCGGGAAATCTTCATTCCCGACAGCGCCCTGCCCGCCGATGAGCGGGTGGCGCAGGTGCTCTCCGCCGGTATGGTTCAGAAGTCGGGACGGATCATCTCGGGGCCGCCGGAACAGGCCGCCGACGCCATCCTTGCGTTTCTGTGCGAAAACGGCTTCGTGGGGAGGTCGGGATGAGACGCCGGCTGGCGGAAATGACGTGGCCCGCCGTCGCGGCAGAGATTGCCGCCGGTGCGACGACAGTGATCCTGCCGCTCGGCGCGACCGAGCAGCACGGGCACCATCTGCCGCTGGGCACCGACACGGTCCGTGCCTCGGCACTGGCGGATCGGCTGGCGGACGCCTTGCCCGATGCGCTGATCGCGCCGGCGCTGCCGATCGGCTGTTCCGACGAGCATCACGGATTCCCGGGTCTGCTTGGCCTCGACCGGGAAACCCTCGCCGCCGTCATCGTCGACTGTGCCCGCCGGATGGCGGCATGGGGCGTGCGCCGTCTGCTGCTGCTCTCGGCGCACGGAGGCAACGGCGACGCGCTCGATCGGGCGGCGGCTCGTCTCGCCACGGAAGTGCCGACGATCCAGGTGCTGGTGCTGGGTGGAACGGCGGCTCTGTCCGATGCGGTTCTGGCGGTGGCCGCACACGATGGTATTCCGGCCGATGCCGTCGGCCTCCATGCGGGCGAGGGAGAGACCTCCGAAATGCTCGCCCTGTCGCCGGACCTGGTGCGGATGGAACAGGCCGTGCCCGGCTGTCGCGAGGGGCTGACCGACCTGATGCCGCGCCTGCGCCGGGAAGGCCTGCGTGCGGTGACGCCGACAGGCACCCTGGGGGACCCGCGTAGAGCCGATAGCGCCCGCGGGGTCCGTTATCTGGCGGCCGAGACCGCATGTTACCGCAGCGCAGTTGCGATTTCTCTGTCGAGCGAAGAAAGGCCGCAGCCATGATTACGGCGGCGGGGGACGGTCTGGTGCGGGATCGGTTGTCAGTGGGGCCGGCGGTGGAAGCGGGCTTGCCACAGGCGAACATTCGCTACCGGCTCGCGCCTCGGCTGGAGGTGGTTGCCGACGGCAACGGGGGCATGTTGTTCTCGTCGCGTCCGCTGACGGTGCTGCGCCTGAACTCTGCTGGCGTTTCTCTGCTCGAAGGACTCTCGCCCTCGGAAGGCCGGTCCCTGGCCGAGGTGGCCGCCCGGGTGCCGGACTTATCGCCCCTGGCCGCGGCCGCATTTCTTGAAGATCTGGAGCGGCGGCGAATGGTCGTGCGGGAGCCCGCACCGCCTGCCGTGTGGCCGTCGGTCGCGATCATCGTGGCGGCGCATGGTCGTCCGGCGGCGACACGCGCCTGCGTCCGCTCGCTTCTCCATCTGCACTACCCGCGCGAGCGGATTGAGATCCTGGTCGTCGACGATGCGTCGGACCCGCCGCTCGCCTCTGCTCTGGCAGGGCTGCCGATCCGGCTTCTGCGCCTCGATCGCAACGTCGGCCAGTCGGCGGCGCGCAATCTGGCGGCGGCGGAGACGGCGGGCGCGCTGCTCGCCTTCATCGACAACGATTGCGTCGCGGGTCCCTGCTGGCTTCGGGAACTGGTGCCCTGTTTTGCGAATCCCGATATCGCGATCGTCGGCGGTCGCGTGATCGCTCCGCCTTCGACGGGCGCCGTCGCCGCCTTCGAAGCGGTTCGCTCGCCCCTCGATATGGGCCCGGCGGCCAGTCCCGTTGGGCCCGATGAGGCGGTCGCCTACCTGCCCACCTGCAATCTCCTCGTCCGCCGTGACGTGCTGCTCGCATGCGGGGGCTTTGCCGCTGACATGCGGGTCGGCGAAGACGTCGATTTCGCGTGGAGGGTGCGGGAAAGTGGGGCCCGCGTTCACTATGCAGCGGCCGGCGCCATCACGCATCACCACCGTGCCCGGTTGTCGGAGTTGTTGCACCGCCGTGCCGACTACGGGTCCTCCGAGGCCGAGCTGCACGCGCGCCATCCTCGCCACGGCCGGGTGATGCATCTGCCGCGCGTCGGCCTGCTGATGCTGGCGGCGCTGGCGGCGACTGCGGCCGGTTGGCCGCTAGGTGCAGGCTTGGCGCTCCTGGCGATCCTGGCGATGATCGTGGAAGGACTCCGTAAGCGGCGTCGATTGCACCGGATCGGCCTTGCTGTTTCGGCGCGCCGTCTTGCCGCGTCGCTGGCTCGCGAGCATGCCGCCTCGCTCTATCATCTCGGCCATGAGGTTACCCGCTATTACGGACTGCCGCTTGTCGGCGCTGCGGTGTTGTGGCCGCCGCTGGTGCCGGTGGCGATGGTGCTGATGCTGATGCCGCCGATCTGCGATCACCACCGGCTGAGGCCGCAGCTTCCGCTTCACACGTTCGTCGGCCTCTATTGGCTGGAAATGGCCGCCTATCAGCTGGGCGTGTGGCGTGGGTGCCTGGCCCGGCGATGCTATCGCCCTTTGCTGCCTGTCATCCGGTGGCGAGGCTGAACTCATGATGACGTGCAGGGTTCGGCAAACAGGTCCCACCGCGCGGTGGTCGCGCGGGGGCGCAATGGTTGACGCAAACCAGAGAAGGAGAGGACTGTTCATGTTTACGGAAACTCAAGACGCCGTCCTGACGGAGACCGCCGATGCTCAGGCCCCGCAGGCCACCTCCCGCCTCCCGACTGACTCTCTGGCTCCTGCAGGGTTGAAGGAGGCGGAGCCGGTCCACGCCAAGCCGCGTATCGTGGAAGAGATCATCATCGAGGAGGTCAGCATCGACGGCATGTGCGGAGTCTACTGATATTCCTCAGCCCGGCCTCATCCCGGCTGTTGCGGTGGAGGTTCGCCTGGATCGAGGGCGGGGCGCTTGATCGGCAGGCGTGCAATCGCCTTGCCGGGGCGCTCGGCGGCGAAAAGGTTCGGGTACGCTGACGGATGGCTTCATCCGTCAGCATCGAGCCGCAATACAAGACGGCGGAGTCAAGACCGCGTGAAAGCCGCCGTGAAAGGACAACACCTGTGGGCAAGCTGGACGGTAAAGTGGCCTTGATCACCGGTGCGGCGCGTGGCCAGGGGCGTGCCCACGCGGTGACAATGGCGCGCGAGGGAGCCGATATCGCTGCCCTCGATATCTGCCGGGATCTGCCGTATCCCCGCTATGCGCTGGCCACGCCCGAGGACATGGCGGAGACTGTGTGCCTGGTTCGGCAACTGCAACGGCGCGTGCTGGCCTTCGAGGTAGACGTGCGGTGTGCGCGTGAGGTGGAAGCGGCGGTCGAAGAGACGATCGCCACCTTCGGCCAGATCGACATCTTGGTATGTAACGCCGGAATCGCGGACATGGCGCTGACCTGGGACATCACCGAGGAGTGGTGGGACGCCATGATCGATATCAACCTCAAGGGATACTGGCTGGCGGTCAAATATGTGGTCCCGCACATGTTGGCCAGAAAGGCGGGCGGGCGCATCATCATGACCTCGTCGGTGGCGGGGCTGCGCGGCGATCCGGGGATGGCGCACTACTGTGCCTCGAAGTGGGGCGTGGTCGGGCTGGCCAAGGCTCTCGCCCACGAACTCTCGCAGCACAACATCACCGTCAACACGCTGCACCCGACCGCCGTGGACACCGACATCATCCCCGGAATGGCCAAAGCCTCGGCAATGGCGGCGGACGATCTCATCGATTTCATCCATGCCGGTCATACCTTGCCGGTGAAGCTTATCGACGCTTGCGACGTGGCGAATGCCGCCTTGTGGCTGGCCTCGGACGAGGGCCGCTACGTGACAGGCCACACTCTCCAGATCGACGCGGGAAGGATGCTGAAATGAAGACCCACAACTGCTACCGGCTGGTGCGCAATGTCGCCATCCGGCCCGAGCGGTTCGGCGCTCTTGTCTACAACTACGGCAATCGCCAGCTGTATTTCATCCATTCGCACCTTGTCGCCGAGTTCATGGTCGGCCTCGGTAGCGAACGTCCGCTAGAGGAAGCGGTCGCGACGTTCGTCGCAGAGCGCGCGTTGCCGCAGTCGGCGGCTGATACGCTGATCGATACCGTCGCGAAGCTGGAACGGATCGGAATCATGGAGGCGGTGGCTTGAACGAAGAAGGGGCGGCGGTCATCCCGCAGGCGGAGATAAGCGAGCGGGGGCGCGACGGCCTTCGCGTCGGAGCATCCCGGGCGCCGAGCGCTGAAGATGCCGTGCGGGAGGTACGCGCGGCGCTGGGGGACGTCAGCGGCGGCTGTGTCATTTTCTTTTCCTCGGTCCGCTACGAGCGAGCCGCCCTGGCGGATGCCCTCGCAAAACACTTTGCCGACACGCAGGTGGTGGGATGCAGCACCGCCGGCGAGATCGCTCCCGGGGGGTACACCCGAGAATCGATGGTGGCCGTTCATCTTCCGGCGGGAGAGTTCGCCACCGTTGCTACCGTCGTCGAAAACCTGTCCGCGTTCGCACCGCTCGAAGGCCAGCAGCGGGTGCGCCAAGCCCTCGCTTCGCTGCAGGAGCGCATGCACGTGCCGCTCTCGGGGCACACGTTTGCCTTCGTTCTCATCGACGGCTTATCGCGCCAGGAGGAGTGGGTGGTCAGCACCCTCAGCGGGGCGCTAGGTGATATTCCGCTGTTCGGCGGCTCGGCGGGAGACGATCTCTTGTTCCACGATACCTACGTCTACACCGACGGCATCATCCCGCGCGACTCCGCGGTGCTTCTTCTCGTCAATACGGCGGCCCCGTTTCACGTTTTCCACACCCAGCACTTCGTTCCCACCGACCGCAAGATGGTGGTCACCGCCGCGGATCCTTCCGCGCGTCGGGTTACCGAGATCAACGGCGAACCGGCCGCGCGGGAGTATGCACATCTGGTGGGGCTGGATGTCGATCGGCTGACCCCGATGGCGTTCGCCGCCAATCCGGTCGTGGTCCGGGTGGGGGGCCTCTACTACGTCCGGTCGATCCAGAAGGTCAATCCGGACGAAAGCTTGACCTTTTTCTGTGCCATCGACGAAGGCATCGTGCTGACCGTGGCGGAGGGCCTCGACATTGTCGAGAATCTGCGCGACGCGCTGGCGGGCGTTCGGCAGGAAGTTGGCGAGCCGCGTCTGATCATCGGCTGCGATTGTGTCCTCCGCCGCCTCGAGGTCGAACGAAGGGCGCTGGCGCCGGATGTCTCACGGCTGTTGGCGGCCAACCGGGTGATCGGCTTTTCCACTTATGGCGAGCAGTTCAACGCCATGCATGTCAACCAGACCTTCACCGGTGTGGCGATCGGCGCACCGGGCGGTGCCGACGGGAATCGTGTCTCGTGAGCATCCTCATGCCGGAAGTCGATGACGAGTCCGCCGGGCATGCCGACCGCATCGCGCAACTGGAAAAGGACAACATCAAGCTCCGCAAGATCAACCGAGCGTTGATGGACCGGGTCGAGCGCAGCATGGACGCCCAAGGCTCTGCGTTCTCCATGTTCCAGACATCGGTAATGTTGGGGCAGGTGGTGCGCGATCGCACCGCGGCGCTGGCCGAGGTGCTGGCGGATCTGCGGGCCTCGAACTGGGCGCTGACGCGCGCACGAGATGAGGCGGAAACCGCGAAGGGGCGGCTCAGCGATGCCGTCGAGAGCATTTCCCAAGCGCTCGTCTTGTTCGATGCCGACGACCGGATGGTGTTGGCCAACAGCATGTATCAGGCTTTGTGGAACTCTCTCGGGGTCACGATCGAGCCGGGCATTTCGTTTGCCGACATCGCGCGGCTGACGGTCGATCGCGGTTTGGTCAAGGCGGAGGGAGAGGCGCGCGAGGCATGGATCGGCCGGCGCATTGCCGATCATCGCAATCCGCACGGTGCTCAAGTCTTTCCGCTGGCAGACGGACGTTGGGTTCAGGTCAATGAACGCCGCACCCGCGATGGCGGCGTCGTTTCAGTCTATACCGACATTACCGACCTCAAGCTTCGGGAAGCCGAGGAGCGCGAGCAGGAGCTTGCGCAAAAATCGCTTCTGCTGCAGTCCACGCTGGATACCCTCTCCCAGGGCGTGGCGGTGTTCGACGGTGATCTTCGACTGGTCGCATGGAACCGGCGATTCTTCGATCTATGGGGCATGCCGGTCGATCTCGGGCAGGAAGGGGCGCCGCTGGAAGCGTTTTTGCTGGTGGCTGCCTGCCGCGGGGAGTACGGCCCGGGGGATCCTCACAAGCTCGCCCGCGAGCAGAGATCGACCCTGCTGCGGACGCTGCCGTCGTGCTGGGAGCGCCACCTCGGTGGCGATCGCGTGCTGGAAATGCGTCATCATCCGATGCCCGACGGCGGGTTTGTGTGTGCTTACACCGATATCACCAGCCGCACGCGGGCGGCGGAGGCGCTACGAGACAGCGAGCGCCGGATTCGTCTGATCACCGACGCGATGCCGGCCCTGATCGCCTATGTCGATGCGGACCTGACCTACACGTTCACCAATCTGGCGTTCGAGGAGTGGTTCGGGCGCTCCCGCGATGCCATCAACGGCGTTGCGGTCCGGGACGTCCAGGGTGAAGCGCAGTTCGCACGGCTCAAGCCCTACATCGACGAGGCCATGGCCGGCCGCAGGGTGTCATTCGAGATCGAGGAGCCTTGGGGGGATGGCACTTTCCGGATCGCTCGCAAGAGCTATATTCCGCACCTGGACGAAAGCGGCCACGTCATCGGTTTTTTCGTTCTTACCCATGATATCTCGGAGCAGCGCGCGGTCGAGAAGGCGCTTCGGGAGTCGCATGAGACGCTGGAGCGCCGGGTTGCCGAGCGGACCGCCGCGCTGACCGAGCTGAATGCTCAGCTCTCCCAGGAAATTGCCGAGCGGCGGGCGATCGAGGATGCGCTGCGGGCGGCCAAGACCGACGCGGAGCGCGCCAATCTGTCCAAGACCAAGTTCCTGGCCGCCGCCAGCCACGATCTATTGCAACCGTTGCACGCCGCGCGGCTCTACAGCTCGGCTCTGCTGGACAAGCGCCTCTCTGCCCCCAACAAGGCGATCGCCCGCAGCATCGACAAGGCGCTCGGCTCGGTGCACACCCTGCTCAACGCGCTGCTCGACATCTCCAAGCTCGATGCGGGGGCGGTGGAAGCCGAGCAATCGGCGTTTCCCGTCGAGAGCCTGCTCGATGAGTTGGCCGCGGAATACGGCAGTGTCGCCGCCGCCTGTGGCCTGCGGTTCCGCTACGTCGGCAGCTCGGCCTCCATCGTCAGCGATCCGCGGCTGTTGCAGCGCATCGTTCGCAACTTTCTCAGCAATGCGATCCGTTACACGCGGCGGGGACAGGTGATGCTCGGCTGTCGCCGGTCGGGCAGTGCCCTGCAGATCAGCGTCTGGGACACCGGGCCCGGCATTCCCGCCGACAAGCTCGGCATCATTTTCGAGGAGTTCCGACAGATCGACGTCGGGCCCCCGCCGGAAGGTGTGCGCGGCGAACGGGAGCGGGGCCTGGGTCTCGGTTTGGCGATTGTCGAACGGGTTGCGCACATTCTTGGCCATCCGATCGAGGTTCGCTCGGAGCCGGGACGGGGATCCGTATTCACCGTAACTGTTCCGCTCGCGCCCGGCTCCGCCGTAAGCGCCAAGACGGTGATCCCGACTGCGCGGGGGCTTGCCGCGCACCCCCGGGTGCTCGTGGTCGACGACGACAAGGACATCTGCGAGGCGATGAAAGCCCTGCTTACCGGTTGGTCCTGCCGCGTCGTCACAGCACGATCGGCGGAGGAATCCGCGGCCTGTGTCGTTGCGGAGGGAGGGGACCCGGATCTGATCATCGCCGACTATCACCTCGGCGGGACGGCAACCGGATTGGAGGCAATCGAGACGGCCCAGAGGCTGCTCAAGCGCAAGGTTCCGGCGCTGCTGATCACCGCCGATCATTCGGCGGAACTTCACCAAGCGGTCTCTGTGCGAGGCTATCTGGTCCTCAACAAGCCGGTCAAACCGGCCCAACTCCGCGCCCTTATGACCCATCTCCTTGCAGCCGGCGCTTGTCCCGAGCCTCGACGGGACGGATCTGGCTGAAGTCGAAGGCACTGGCGGCAAGGATCGCTTGCACACGTGTTCTCAGGTGAAGCTTGCGCAGAAGACCCGAAACATGAGTCTTGACGGTGGGTTCGGCAAGGTTGAGGGCGCGCGCGATCTCCTTGTTGGAAAGGCCGCGAACCAAGCCGTCCAGAACCTGCAGCTGTTTGCGTGTCAGCGTCGCTAGCGCGTCGGGAGCAATCGGACCGGCCGGACTCTCCTCGCCGCCGCCGGCTGCGTTGGTCCGAACAACCTCCCCGGGGACGTAGACCCCGCCGGCCATGACCAGTTGAAGGGCTCCGATCATCGCGAGGCGTGATGCTGACTTGGGAAGGTAGCCGACGGCGCCAGCCCGGATCGCCTCGAGTACGGTCCCCCGTTCCGACGTGGCCGAAACAACCACGACGGGGATTGCCGGTGCCTCATGCCGCAGCAGCGCCAAGCCGGTCAGGCCATCGGCGCCGGGCATCCTCAGGTCGAGCAGGATGAGATCCAGACCGGGAGCGTCCCGGATCCGCGCCAGCGCTTCATCCAGACTGGCGGCTTCGAGACAAACTGCCTCCGGGTTCATCTGGGTGACGACCGAGATCATTGCCTCTCGGAACAAAGGATGGTCGTCCGCGATCAGGACCTGCAGTGCGGTACTGCAGGCGTTGCTTGGGGTTCTTTTGCGCATCCCCTTTATCCCGCCTCCCGAATGGCGCACCGGGCACCATATTCTGCTTTCTATAGTGTACCACGAAGTTGGCGGGTGTCCGCCCGCATTCTTGATGTCGCACGGGAAGTCAGAAGGAGCGCGCAAGGGCGGCCGTTCATTTCGGAACTTTTGCAAACCCTTAATCCGCAACGCCGGGGTTCGTTCGAAATCGCCCGGGCGCTTGGTGGAAACCGACGGCGGGTGAAGGCCAGATTCTTGACCTCAGCGAGGACGCGAGATGCCGATCAAGCTGCACAAATTCGGGGAGTTCTGGGGCATCCCCGACCCCAGTCCGTTCTGCCTGAAGGTGGAGAATTTTCTCAAGGAAACCGGGATTCCTTACGAGAGTGTCCCGTTCGATCCGATGCGCAGCTTCTCGAAGGCGCCGAAAGGCAAGCTGCCGTTTATCGAGGACGAGGATGAAACCCGCATCGGCGATTCGACACTGATCATCGATCGGCTTTCCCGCAAGCGGAGCATTGACCTCGATGCGCCTCTCGACGATCGACAGAAAGCGATCTCGCTGGCGTTCCGGCGCATGCTCGATGAGCACCTCTATTGGATTGGCGTGAACTTTCGTTGGATGGAGGAACCGGGGTGGACGGTGATCCGCGAGACCTTTTTTTCCAGCATCCCCTGGGCGGGACGCACGCTGATCGCGGCGATGCAGCGTCGCAAGTTCGCAGCCGCCCTGAAGGTGCAGGGGGTGGGGCGTCATTCGCGAGAGGAGATCTGTCGGCTCGGGCAGGACGACCTGGAGGCCCTCAGTCGGCTGCTGGCGACAGACACCTGGTTTTTCGGAATGGACCGGCCGACGTTGCTTGACCTCTGGGCGCACGCGTTCGTTAGCCAGATCATCGTGCCGCCCATCGACTCGCCGCTGAAGCAGACGACCTTGCAACTGGGTAACCTCATCGACCACTGCGCGCGTCTGCAGGCCCGGCTCTACCCGCCTCCCGCATAGGCGCGGCGGCGACCGATCGCTGCTGCGCGCTTCCCTTCGTGGACATCGCGCCCGCGGATCAGGACCTGGCGGTGTTCGCCGGACGGGCGCAATCGAGCAGAGCCAACAACCCTTTCATGATAGCCGTTGGCGTCGGCGGGCAGCCGGGGATATGCAGATCGACCGGAATGACCGCCGAGACGCCGCCGACCACGGCGTAGCTTCCGGCGAAGCAGCCTCCGTTGCGCGCGCAATCGCCGAGCGCAACCACCCATTTCGGCTCCGGAGTCGCTTGCCAGGTCCGCTCGAGCGCTTCTCGCATGTTTTTCGTCACCGGCCCGGTGACAAGCAGCACATCGGCATGGCGCGGCGAGGCCACGAACCGCAGGCCGAACCGCTCGATGTCATAGTAGGCGTTGTTGAGAGCATGAATCTCCAGCTCACAGCCATTGCAGGATCCGGCATCCACCTCGCGGATCGACAGGCTGCGTCCCAGATGCTGGCGTGCCCGCTCGCCCAGCGCGGCGGCCAGTTCGGCGAGTGCGTCTGCATCCGGCGAGGGCGGCGTTTCGCTGAGCGGCGGTCGGATCAGGCTTTCGAACAACAGCTTGCGCATGGGTCGAGACCTTCAAAGATCGTGGCCCGAGTAGGAGCAGTTGAAGGACTTGTTGCAGAGCGGGAAGTCGGCGACGATGTTGCCCTCGATCGCCGCTTCGAGCAGAGGCCACTGGAACCAGGAAGGGTCGCGCAGATGACAGCGTTCGATTCGTCCGTCGGCACCAAGGCGGAGCCAAACCAGAACATCGCCGCGAAACCCTTCGACGAGAGCCATGCCCTCCCCAAAGCCGAGATCAAGCTCGGAGCGCAATGCACCGCCGGGCAGTGCATCCACAATCTGCGCGATGAGTGCGAGGCTTTGCTCGGCCTCGCAGATGCGGATCCATATCCGCGCGTTGACATCGCCGTCCTCGCGCACCGGCACCTCGAAACGAAGGCGGTCGTAAGGCGGATATCCGGGGTTTCGTCGCGAATCAAAGGCCCGCCCGGAGGCGCGCCCGACGAAGCCGCCGGCACTGAACCGTCGGGCCAGTTCCGGCTTCAGAATGCCGGTGCCGACGGTACGGTCCTGCAGGGAGGTGGTGTTGTCGTATAGCTCGATCAGCGCGGGGAAGCGTCGCCGGATCTCGGTAACCAAACTTCGCAAGGCGGCAACGCCGTCTCGCTCGAGATCGCGGGCGACGCCGCCGGGAACGATCGAATGGCGCATCAGACGGTGGCCGAAGCAGACATCGGCGGTCCGCAGGACCTGCTCGCGAAGGACGCCGCAGTGGGCGTGCATGAGCGCGAAGGCGGCATCGTTGCAGATGGCACCGATATCTCCGAAATGGTTGGCCAGCCGTTCGATCTCGGCCATCAGGGCGCGAAGCCACTGGGCGCGGGGCGGGGGCTCGGCCATGGCCGCCGCCTCGGCGGCACGCGCAAAGGCGAACTGATAGGCAACCGTGCTGTCTCCGGACGTGCGCCCGGCCAGTGTGGCTGCCTGATCCAGATCCGCCCCCCTCATCAATTCTTCAATGCCCTTGTGCACGTAGCCCAGACGCTCCTCGAGGCGGACAACGGTCTCGCCATTCGCGGTAAACCGGAAATGACCCGGCTCGATGATCCCGGCATGCACGGGGCCGACCGGGATCTGGTGAAGGCTGTCTCCCTCCGTCGGGAGGAAAAGATAGGGTGCGCCCGAGGCAGGCGCGTGCGTTGCCGCCCCGATCGGATGCCGGACGCCCCAGCGCCCATGATCGAGCCATGGCCGCGCATCCGGCAAGCCCTCAGCCCGCAGCCCGAAAAGATCGCAAAGGGTACGCTCGAGCCGGATCGCGGGCGGATGCCATTGTCCGATCGAGGGGTAGCGGCCGTGAGGGCAGTCCAGGCTGACGACGGCGATCGCGGTGGCGGTCTCGTCGAGCAGCGCCATGTGGACGCTGAGCGCCTCGCCCCATAAGCCGAGCAACGTCCCGCGCCCCTCCGCAAGACGTTCCGCGGCAATGCGCCAACGGGCCGGATCGACGATTGCGCGGGGCCACGGGTGGTGCCGCGCGATCGCAGGGAACTCACGGATCAGATCCGTCGGCGATGGCATCGGCTGCATCTCTCTTCTGTCACAACCATCGTTCACGATCGTCCCGTTTCATCCTCCCGCTTCATCCAAGGATGCCGGCAACGTTTTGGAACCAAGTCACCAGCGGCGGTGGCAGATACACGCCGGCCACGATCACGAGGGCGAGATGGGCGAACAGCGGTCCATAGGAGGCTTCCGCCGGCGCCGTGCTGCCGTGGGGTTCTCCGAACGCAAGCCCGTTCAGGCGCAGCAGCAACGCGCCGAAAGCGACCAGCAGGCCGAGCACCAGCGGGACGACAAGGAGCGGCGCTCGGGCGAAGGTCGACGTGACCACCAGAAACTCGCTCATGAAGATGCCGAGCGGCGGCAGGCCGGCAATCGCGGCCACACCGATCACAAGGCCCCAGCCGAGCCATGGATGGGACTGGGTAAGACCGCGGATATCCGCGATCCTTTGCGTACCCTTGATCTGGGCGATGTGGCCGACGGCAAAGAAAATCGCCGACTTGGTCAGGCTGTGCATCACCATGTGCAGGAGCCCGGCGAAATTGGCGAGCGGACCGCCCATGCCGAAGGCGAACGTAATAATGCCCATGTGTTCGATCGACGAATAGGCGAACAAGCGTTTGATATCGCGCCGGCGGTAGAGCATGAAAGCCGCGAACACCAGCGACGTCAGTCCCATCGTGACCATCAGCGATCCCGGCGCGATCGCTTCGGGATTGGCGGCGAGCAACAGCTTGAACCGCAGGACTGCATAGAGAGCGACGTTCAAAAGCAATCCTGAAAGCACTGCTGAGATCGGCGTCGGACCTTCGGCGTGAGCATCCGGCAGCCAAGCGTGCAGCGGCGCCAAACCGATCTTGGTGCCATAGCCGAGGAGCAGAAAGATGAAGGCGAGATTGAGCAGGGCCGGATCGAACGCGGCGACATGCTCGATCAAGGTTGTCCAGACCATCGCATCGGGTCCTTCGCCGACCACCGGGTGCGCGGCCATGTAGACGAGGATGGTGCCGAACAACGCGAGCGCGATGCCGACGCTGCCGAGGATGAAGTACTTCCAGGCCGCCTCCAGCGCCTCGTGCGTGCGGTACATGCCCACCATCAGCACGGTGGTGAGGGTGGCGAGTTCGATCGCCACCCACATCAGCCCGATGTTGTTGGCGACCAGCGCCAGGTTCATTGCGAACATCAGCGCCTGATACATGGCGTGATAGAAGCGCAGATAGATCGGTGTGAGCCGTCCGGTCTCCAACTCATGGGCGATATAGCTGGCGCTGAACACGCTGGTGGTGAAGCCGACGAACGTGTTGAGCACGATGAAGACGATATTGAGATCGTCGATGAGAAGGTACGGGCCGGGCTCCGGACGCGCCCCCGGCAGAAGAGACAAGGCCGCGAGCAAGGTCAGAAAGGCCGCCAGAACATTCAGCCGGGCGGTCATCCGGTAGGCGGGCAGCAGCGCCAGAACGGCCGCCGCGGCCAGCGGAATGAGAAGGATTGCCGCCACCGCATGAGAGGCAATCCCGCTCACAGCCGCTCTCCCCGGTAGCTGTCGAGCGCATGCAGGTCGACCGTGTCGAATCGCTCGCGAATCCGGAACAGAAAGATTCCGATCACAATGAACGCGATCAGAATGGAAAAGGCGACACTGATCTCGACGACCAGCGGCATCCCCTTGGCTCCAGTGGCGGCCAGCACGAGACCGTTCTCTAACGACATGAAGCCGATCACTTGGCTGACCGCATTGCGGCGCGTCACCATGACGAGAAGCCCGAGCAGAATGACCGCCAAGGCGAACGCGAGATCCTCGCGCGCGAGCGGGTCCGCTTCGGGAGTGACCTGCAGCATCACCGCGATCGACAGTGCAACAAGGCCCATGCCGGCGAGCATGGTGGCGCCGACGCCGATCACGGTCTCGATTTCCCGGTGGATGCCGAGCCGCTGGATGATCCGATGTAACGCCACAGGGATGACGATGGCCTTGAAGACAAGCGCGATGACTGCGGTGATATAGAGATGCGGTGCGTTCTGGACGAACGCCTGCCAGGCGACCGAGAGCGCCAGCACCAGGGCGTGCACGGCAAAGGTGTTCAGGAGCGCGAACAGACGGTCCTGATAGAGCATCATGAAGCTGACCAGCACGAGCCCGCCGGCCAGCATGTGGGCGATATCGAAGGCGAGGCCGTCCATCACAGACTTCCCGAGACGAACAGCAGAAGGGTGCCGAGCAGCCCGAGCATCAGCGCGGCGCCCAGGAATTGGGGGACACGAAAGACCCGCATCTTGGCGATCGCGGTCTCGAACACGGCAAGCAGAACGCTGCCGATCATGAGTTTGGCGAGGTAGGCGAGGAGGCCGAGCGCAAACGCGGCCAAGCCCGCATTCGTTACCGTCAGCCCCCAGGGCGCAAACAGACAGGCGATCAGCGAAAGATACAGCAACAGCTTGAGGGATGCGGCGAGTTCGATCATCGCCAGGTGGCGTCCAGAATACTCCAGGACCATCGCTTCGTGGACCATGGTGAGCTCGAGGTGGGTCGCCGGGTTGTCGACCGGAATGCGCGCGTTTTCCGCGAGCGCCACGATGATGAGACCGAACAGCGCCAGTCCCAGCGAAACACGCAGCCCAACCTGGAGCGAGGCCATCAGCGCCGACACGGTGGCGAGCTGGGTGGACCCGGCGACGAGCGCCAAGGTGAAGACAATCAGCAGCATCGCCGGTTCGGCGAGCGAGGCGATCATTACTTCGCGGCTCGCGCCGATGCCGCCGAAGCTGGTACCGACGTCCATACCCGCCAAGGCGAGGAAGAAGCGGGCGCTAGCAAGGAGCGCGATGATGGCAATCAAGTCGGCCGTCCAGCTGAAGATCAGCCCCGTCGCAAACGTCGGCACCAGGGCGGCAGCCACCCAGGTCGCGGCAAAGATGAGATAAGGGGTGATTCGGAACAGCCAGGAGGCATTCTCCGCCAGCACCACCTCCTTACGCAGGAGTCGGAAGAGGTCGCGGTAGGGCTGGATTGGCGATGGGCCGCGGCGACGTAGGAGCCGCGCCTTCGCCGTGCGGATGAAACCGGTCAGCAGCGGCGCCAGCAGCAGCACCAGCGCCATTTGCACGCCCTGGATCATCAAATCGGAAATCAGGGCCATATCGCCAGCACCAGAAGAAGACCGACGAGGGCGAGGAAGACGAGGCTCAAGTATTGCCGGATTGTCAGGAATTGCAGGGCGTTGAGCCGGTCGGCGGCGGATCCGACGAGGCCCGCGACGGGCGCGTAGATGCCGTCCCAGATCAGGTCCCTCTGCACGAGGGTGAAGCGCGCCGACTGAACACTCCCCGGCGGCGGCATCTCCACCTGCTCGCGGGCCTGGAACAAGTGCGTGCCGAAGACTCGGCGGACGGGCTGGGCAAAGCTCCCGGCGGTGTACTGCGTGACGGGAGCGGAATCCGGAAAGCCGCAGTCCCACGCTGGTGCCCGGCGGAGCTTGTGAGAGCCAAACCGATGAACGCCATAGGCGGCAAGGAAGGCCGTGGCGAGGATGAACACGAAGACAAGCAGTCCATTGTAGGAGCTGCGGCTTTCCGCGACGGGCACGATCGAGAGCCACGGAACGCCGATCTGCACCGGCATCCGCTCGCCGACCAGCGCGGTTGCCACGGGCGCCAAGCCGTCGATCACCAAACCGGGCAGCACGCCGGTGAGCAGGCAAAGCGCCGCGTAGGCGAACATCGCAGCCAGGGAGAAGGAATCGACCTCGGGCGCCCCGCTTGCCGCCTCGGTCCGCGGCCGGCCAAGAAAGGTCACGCCGAACGCCTTGACGAAGCAGGCGGCGGCCAGCGCGGCCGACAGCGCGAGCAGCCCGCCCACCGCCGGCACCATCACCTTCAGTCCCCATTGCGGCAGATCCGGGCTCAACAGAATCGCCTGGAACGTCAGCCACTCGGACACGAAGCCGTTGAGCGGCGGCAGTGCGGCGATCGCCACACATCCGACGAGGAACACGACACTCGTATAAGGCATCCGATGGATAAGGCCGCCGAGATGATCCATCTCGCGCTCCCGCGTCGCCGTCAGCACCGCGCCGGCACCGAAGAACAGCAGGCTCTTGAACAAGGAATGGTTGAAGACGTGAAAGAGCGCAGCGGTGAGCGCAAGAGCTGCCGCCGCCGGCAACGCGTTGGCCCGGAACGCGAGGGCGAGGCCAAGGCCGACGAAGATGATGCCGATATTCTCGACCGAGGAATAGGCGAGCAGGCGCTTCAGGTCGTGCTGCATCAATGCATAGAGAATGCCGACCACGGTGGTGACGCCGCCGAGAAGGAGGATGATCATGCCCGACCACCAGCTTGGCTCGCCCAGCAGATCGAAGACGATCCGCACGAAGCCGTAAACGGCGACCTTCGTCATAACCCCGCTCATCAGCGCCGAGACGTGGCTAGGGGCGGCAGGATGGGCGAGAGGCAGCCAGACATGCAGCGGCACGAGGCCAGCCTTGGAGCCGGCGCCGACAACAACCAGCGCCAGAACCGGTGCGGCAATCCAGGGGGCAGGCGTGCCGCTGCGGATGGCCTCGAAGGCATAGCTCCCGTCGGTGCCGGCAAGCAAGCCGAACGCGAGCAGCAGCGCCAACGTGCCGAAGCTCGCCATCATCAGGTAAACGTAGCCGGCACGGGCGTTTTCGGCGCTGCGATGATGAGCCATCACCAGCGCCCACGATGCCAGCGACATCGACTCCCAGGACAACAAAAACGTGAACGCGTCGTCCGCCAGCACCACCAGATTCATGCCGGCGAGAAAAGCGGGAAAGAATCCGAGCACCCGGTGCGGCTCCGGCTCGTGCCGGCCGTAGCCGAGGCCGTACAGGCTCGCCCCGGCGCCGCCGAGGTTGACGACAATGAGAAAAAAGGCGCCAAGCGCATCGATTTGGAAATGTGCACCGATCCATGGAATGCCGAGCGGCAGGCGCACCGCCGCGTGCGGCTCGCCCGCACCCAGCAACTGCAGCAAGGCCGCCGAGAGCAGCACCGCCGAGATCAGGAGGCAGGCCCCGTAGACGAGGATTCGGATGTGCGGCGCGCGGTTTTGCATGACGGCCAGCACCGCCGTTGCAATCAGCGCAGCTACCGACCAGAGGGCGATCACAATGGTCATGAGCAAACGACGCCTGTGTTTCTGTTCATCGAGCCTCGGGGCCTCTTCCTCGGGCCCGGCTAAGGCCCTGTCGTCTCGCGGTCTTGCTCCTTGGGCGAAGCGGGAGGGGATTTCAGGCGCACGCCGCGTCCCCCGTCGGAACTGACGGCCCCTTCGGCAATCAGCGCGATCCCGGCCGTATCGAGGGCGGCAATCAGCTTCATGAGCGAATCGACGTTGCCGCGGATCACCTCCCCGCTGGCCTCCATGCGCTGGATCGTCGGCACCGAAAGGTCCGACAGCTCAGCCAGTTTGCGCTGGTCGATGCCGAGCAAGGCCCGCGCGGCGCGCAGTTGGGCAGCGGTGATCATTCGCCTCTGATTGTATCCGATTCCAAATATTAAACTTAACTTCTAAGAGATTCTTTCTGATGTGTCAAGCATCAGTTATGATGCCCGATCGCAATAGTAAACCGAACCCGTGCGCCCCACCGTCATGGCAAAAGCATGGGAAACGATCGCCGTTGCCATCAATTCCGGGAAACTGCTAAAGCGAGCGGATCCGCAGGTGTTGCCGTTTCCTCCACGCGGCAGTGATCCTTGTCTCGCCACGCCAGCGTGCACCAGCCCTGTCCGCCGCTCGGGCAGGGGTGATCCCTGCCGCCGACAGACCCAACGGCGTCACCAATCCGTTGCGGTCGCTAACAAAGCTTCACAACCGTATGGTTCGGCTTGCTCGATTGGGGGTCAGAAAACCGTGACTCCGCGCCTGTTGCCAGAATCATTGTCTCGTGCGGGAATCAGGTTGAAGGTGGCGTTGGCAATCATTCTGTGAAAGCGCGGTTCGTCAGGCGATTGAGGACGAAGAATGCTGGATTCGACCCACGACAACAGCTGGTTGCGGGCACAGAACGCTGTCGTCAGTCGCAAACGCCCGTCCTCGGGCTCGGGGTCCTTGGGCTCGGGGATGAGGCTTTCGCGCGGTCCACACACCTGTTGGCGGTCGAGGCCC
>CAZFBS010000002.1:102141-240719 GCA_964517265.1 uncultured Rhodospirillaceae bacterium
GGGCTCGGGGATGAGGCTTTCGCGCGGTCCACACACCTGTTGGCGGTCGAGGCCCCGGGGTCGGTCGAACATCATCACGATGCGGAATTGCGGGCGCGCATTCTCCGAAGGCGCTGTGGTGAAGGTGGTGCGCGGTCCGTAGTGATTGCCCTGCATGGCGTCGGTGACGATGCGGTCGAGATCGTTCTTGGGCACGGTGAACGGATTGCCGACGATTACCGTGTTCATCTCGCCGACGGCAGCAGCATAGCTGAACGTGCTGAGCACCCCCGATCTGAAGGCGACATCCTGAGAAGCCGTAGAGCGGACGGCACCTGCGCAGGCGTTCAATACCAGAATGCCCGCGAGGGCAGCGCCGGCAAACAGCCGTGTTCGGCGAGCGGAGCGGCCTTGCCCCCAGCCGAAGCAGGCTTCTGGGCGGGCGTTCTCAGACATCCACATCCTCCACAAACTGGGCATGCTTTTGGATATAGGCAAAACGCAGCTCGGGCTTACGGCCCATCAGCGTTTCCACGAGATCCGAGGTGGTTTTGGCAAACTCCGATGTCTTGGCCGGCTCTCCATTGTCCGAGACGGTCACACGCAGGAGCGTGCGTGTTCGAGGATCCATGGTCGTCGCTTTCAGCTGGGCCGGAGGCATTTCGCCCAGACCTTTGAACCGGCTGATTTCCACCTTGCCGTTGCGCGGAAACGCCGTCTTCAGAAGTTCGTCCTTATGGAGGTCATCGCGGGCGTATTCGCTCCGGGCGCCATGGGTCAAACGGTAAAGCGGCGGGACCGCAAGGTAGAGGTATCCGAGGTCGATCAGCTTCGGCATCTCGCGGAAAAAGAACGTCATCAACAGGGCAGCAATGTGGGCGCCATCGACGTCGGCATCCGTCATGATGATAATCTTCTCGTAGCGCAAGGTTTCGGCATTGAACGCGCCACGGGTACCGCATCCAAGCGCTTCGATCAGGTTCGAGAGCTCCTGGTTGCCGCGCAGCTTTTCTCCCGAAGCACTGGCAACGTTAAGAATTTTGCCACGCAAGGGCAGGACGGCCTGCGTGTCCCGATCCCGGGCGGACTTGGCCGAGCCGCCCGCCGAGTCACCTTCCACTAAAAACAATTCGGTACCGCTCGCCGTATTGCGGGTACAGTCGGCCAGCTTTCCGGGCAGGCGCAGTTTTCGTGTCGCCGTCTGACGTTTGGTTTTCTTCTCCTGCGCACGCCGGAGGCGGATGTCGGCGCGCTCGACAATTCGCTCGAGCAGCGCACGCGCCACGTCCGGCGCGGCGGATAGCCAGTGGTCGAAATGGTCACGGACAACAGACTCAACCAGCCGGCTTGCCTCGGCGGACGTCAGCTTCTCCTTGGTCTGGCCCTGGAACTGAGGCTCACGGATGAAAATCGACAGGACTCCGCAGGCACCGCTGACAAGATCTTCCGCCGTGATCCTGGCCGCGTTTTTGTTGTTGATAAGCTCGGCGTATCCGCGCAGACCTTTGAGCAAGGCTGTCCTGAGCCCTGCCTCATGCGTGCCTCCTTGCGGCGTCGGGACCGTGTTGCAGTAGGAACGAAAAAATCCGTCTTCGTCCTCGGGCCATGCCACTGCCCACTCGACTTTGCCGGCATTTCTCTCGAATGAAGCCTGTCCAAAGAACGGAGAGGGGGTAATCGTAACCCGCTCCCCGAGGCTGGACAGCAGATATTCACAAAGTCCTCCGGGAAACCGCAACACCTCACAGGCCGGCGTCGAATCGGTCTCGGCAATGAGAGCCGGATCACAGCTCCAGCGAATTTCAACGCCGCGGTAGAGGTAGGCCTTGGATCGTGCCATCCGGTAGAGATCAGCCGGGCGAAACCGGGCGTTGTTGCCGAAGATCGCAGGGTCGGGATGAAAGGCGACGGTTGTGCCGCGGCGATTCTGGACGGTGCCTTGATTCCTTAGCGGCGCCAGCGGTGCCCCCCGGCAATAGCTCTGGGTCCACAAGGTGCGATCGCGTGCCACCTCCACGGTAAGTCGATCGGCGAGAGCATTGACCACCGACAGGCCGACCCCATGCAAGCCGCCTGAGGTATGGTAGGCCTTGCCGGAAAACTTGCCGCCCGAATGCAGCGTCGTGAGGATCACTTCCAGCGCCGTCTTGTTGGCGAACTTGGGATGACTGTCCACCGGAATGCCGCGGCCATTGTCGCGCACGGTGACCGTCTCATCAGCGGCCAGCTCCAGTTCGATTCGGTTGGCATGGCCGGCGACGGCTTCATCCATCGCATTGTCGAGCAGTTCTGCGACAAGATGGTGCATCGCCCGCTCATCGGTGCCGCCGATGTACATTGCTGGCCGCCGCCGGACAGGCTCAAGGCCTTCAAGAACCTCGATGTCCTTGGCGGTATACGCTTGAGCTTGCGGCGGGGTCGACACGTCAAACAAGTCTTCCATGAGTGCTCCTTGAGCAAACAATATTCTGTGCTTATGGGCGTACATTCCATCAAGGTTTAGCGAATCGCAAGAGGCATCCTGGGCTTGTGGACAGCAGGGCGCCAGCCTCCTCCCGCGGCGCGCAGGATTACCGGAAGAAAAAATTTGATCTCGATATGTTCTGAGGTTGGCCGGATGTCAAAAACAGCCGCTGACGAAGCTTGCCGCATCGACGTATACCGCCAGAAATCCTTGATGGATTCCTCGCGCCAGGTCCCACAAAAGCCGTCTCGGGTCCGGGATGAGGATCAGAGCGATCAGGCAGAGAGCGAGCGCGAACAGAACACGTCGATGCCGTCCTATCGTGTGAAGCACCAGCGTGGTCTTCATCAGGACCGGCCGCCAGCGCTTGGAAGCGCCAGCGGCTCCATCCATTTCAGGAAACCGCGGAACGGGATCAGGAGGACAACCGCCATCACGATCTTGATTGCGAAATCCCCGAGGCCGAGGGTGATCCACGGCACCCCAGTCCCTACAAATGCCAGGGCGAAAAACACGATGCTGTCAATGGCCGAGCCGAGAAGCGAGGAGACCAGCGGCGGCGTCCACCACGCCCGATCGCGCAGCCGGTTGAAAACATAGATGTCCAATAATTGCGCCACCAGGAAGGCCGTCGCTGAAGCCGTCGCGATCCTGGGGGTGGCCAGCAGAGCGGACAGAACAACAGCGACACCGAAACCCGCATAGACCACACGGCGGGCCGCAGCAGGACCAAGGCGGCGGTTGGTCAGGTCGGTAACAAGAAACGAAACAGGATAGGTAAACGCGGCCAACGTGAGCCACTCGTTGATGACGAACTGCACAAGCACGTTCGACCCACTCACCACCACAGCCATGGCGGCGATGCCGATCACGATGTCACTGCGACGAGGTGTCACGCTGTCGTCCTTTCAAAGAGGCAGAGTCCTCCTGGCAACATCGCTGGTGACAGGAGCCTGCAGGGGTACCCGTGGGCGTTGGCAAGGGGCAGGGTTCGGCAGGTTGATTATAGCACCCCTCAAGCTGGCGACCACAGCCGGCTTGGCAGCCGTACAACGTCCCATCGAAAGGCTTCTGATGCACTCCAGACTTTATTACATAATAAATTAGTAGTTTATAACAAAAATACACTCTGTTATCATATAAATGATATTATTCCCACTGAGAATATGTATTTTTGCCGCAGGTCTAGCGGCGGTGGGCGGACGGAACGGAGGCCATGGAGCACCTTCCCATTTTTCTCGATGTCGCCGGCAAGCGGGCGCTGGTGATCGGAGCAGGCGCTGTGGCGGCACGCAAAGCGCGTCTTTTGCTGAAAGCCGGCGCGCGTGCGGTCGTGATCAGCGGCATTGCCGCCAGCGAAGCCGGGTGTGACGAACTCGAGGTGATGGCGGGACGCGGGGAACTGGAGCTTCACCGCCGCGCCTTTGCCGTATCGGATCTTAAGGACTCTGTGCTGGTGTTTGTCGCGACGGATCGACGGGATCTTCAACACACCGTGGCCGACGCCGCGCGAAACGCCGGGATCCCCGTTAATGTGGTCGACACCAAGGAGCTGTGCACCTTCATCATGCCAGCAATTGTCGATCGCGATCCGATTACCGTGGCGATTTCGTCGGCGGGAACCGCACCCGTGCTGGCCCGCTCGATCCGGGAGAAGATCGAAGCGATGCTGCCGCCGGAGTTCGGCAAGCTGGCGCGCTTCGCCGACCGGTTTCGCAGCGCCGTTAAGGCGAATTTCGAGAGCACGGAGACTCGCCGCCGGTTCTGGGAGGAGTTTTTCTCGGGTCCTGTCGCCGCAAGTGTTCTTGAAGGGGACGAACTTCGTGCCAGCGAGCAGATGCTGGCTGCAGTCAATCGACCGGATCGGCTCGACCGGCATGGCATGGTGTTTATCGTCGGCGCCGGTCCGGGAAATCCGGACCTTTTGACGCTGCGGGCGCTGCGGCTGATGCAGGAAGCCGATGTCATTGTTCACGACAGGCTGGTGGCGGCAGAGATCCTTGAATATGCCCGTCGGGATTGCGAGCGCATCGACGTCGGCAAGGCCAAAGGCGCTCAGGCCTGCGGGCAGAATGCGATCAACGAGATCCTGTTGCGCGAAGCTCGCGCCGGGCGCCGGGTGGTCCGGCTGAAGGGCGGCGATCCGTTTATCTTCGGGCGCGGCGGGGAAGAGCGCGAGTACCTGTTGCGCCACGGGATCGCGGTCGAAGTCGTTCCCGGCATTACCGCCGCGACCGGTTGCGCGGCTGCGGCGGGAATTCCGCTCACGCATCGTGACCACGCACATGCGCTGACAGTGGTGACGGGGCACGGCAAGGAGGGGGAGCCGGACGTCGACTGGGCCGCGTTGGCGCGGCTGCGGCAGACCTTGGTGGTCTACATGGGCGCATCGACCGCAGGACGAATTGCCAGCCGGCTCACCGCCCATGGCATGGACCCGGCAACGCCGGTAGCCGTGATCGCCAACGGGACCCGCCGCGAGCAAACGCTGCGCACGGGCCAGTTGTCGGGGCTGGGGGCTCTGGCCGGTTCTGTCGATCGCGGGGCACCGGCCATCCTGATCATTGGAGACGTGGCACGCGAGGCGGATAGCTGGACGGCGAGGGCCTCGTTGCGAACGGCCGCTGGTTAATCCGAAAGAGATTTGACGATGACGGATCAAGTGCTGACGGCAAATCGGTTGAGCGACGGTGCCGTTGTCTATCTAACGCCTGCTGGAACCTGGTCAGAGACGATCACCGACAGCCGAATCGCCGAGGATGCGGAAGCGAGCGCGGCTCTCATGGCTGCCGGACTGAATGTCGCCGGCGGGCGGGTCGCTGATGCGCCCTATCTCATCGATGTCGTCGCTGACGAAGGCGGGGTCCGGCCGCTTCGTTACCGGGAGCAACTCCGCGCATCGGGGCCGTCCGTTCATCCCGAATTTGGCAAGCAGGCTGCGAGCAGAGGATAAGCGTTTATGTACCGCTATGATGAGTTCGACCATGCATTCGTCCAGCAACGGGTTGCGCAATTCCGCGACCAAGCGGCCCGGCGACTCAGCGGAGAGTTGAGCGAGGATGAATTCAAACCGCTCCGCTTGATGAACGGTCTCTATCTGCAGCTGCACGCCTACATGCTGCGGGTGGCAATCCCGTACGGCACGTTGTCTTCGCGGCAAATGCGAACGCTCGCCCACATCGCCCGCCGCTACGACAAGGGCTACGCCCATTTCACCACGCGGCAGAACGTTCAGTACAATTGGCCGGCGCTAAAGGATGTGCCGGATATCCTGATGGAACTGGCCGATGTGGAAATGCATGCGATCCAGACGAGCGGCAATTGCATCCGCAATGTGACTGCGGATCAGTACGCCGGTGCGGCGCTGGATGAAATCGAGGATCCGCGCATCTGGGCGGAAATCATTCGGCAGTGGTCGAGCCTCCATCCCGAGTTCTCGTTTCTGCCGCGCAAGTTCAAGATCGCTGTCACCGGCGCGCCCAACGATCGCGCCGCTGTCCGCGTTCATGATATCGGCTTGCGGATGGTGCGGAACGAGGACGGGGAGGTTGGCTTCGAGGTGATGGTCGGTGGCGGGCAAGGCCGCACCCCAATGATCGCCAAGACAATCCGACCATTCTTGCCCAAACAGCATCTGATCTCGTATCTCGAGGCTATTTTGCGCGTTTACAACCTTCTCGGTCGGCGCGACAACTTGTTCAAGTCGCGGATCAAGATCCTTGTCCATGAGGTCGGCGCCGCGGCCTTCACCGAGATGGTGGAAGAGGAGTGGTCGCATCTGAAGGGCGGGTCGGTGGAATTGCCCGAGGGCGAGTTGGAGCGGATCCGGGCCTACTTTGCGCCGCCCGCCTTCGAAACGTTGCCCGCCAGCGATCCCGGGTTCGAGGCGCACAAGCGAGTCGATTCCCGGTTCAACACGTGGGCCCAGGCAAACCTGTTCCCCCATCGCCAGGCGGGCTATGCAATTGTCAATCTGTCGCTCAAGCCGATCGGCGGGATCCCTGGTGATGCCACAGCGGAGCAGATGGACGGAGTTGCCGATCTGGTCGACCGCTTCAGCCTCGGAGAGATCCGCGTCTCCCACGAGCAGAACTTGATCCTGCCTCATGTGAAGAAGTCCGATCTCTATGCGTTGTGGCAGGAACTGGAGCCGCTGGGGCTTGCCACCGCCAACATCGGTCTTGTCTCCGATATCATTGCCTGCCCGGGGCTCGACTACTGCGCCCTCGCCAATGCACGATCGATTCCGGTGGCGCAGCAGATCACGGAGAGGTTCGCGGACATACAGCGGGCCCATGATATCGGCGAGCTGAAGATCAAGATTTCCGGCTGTATCAATGCTTGCGGTCACCACCACGTCGGCCACATCGGCATCCTTGGGGTCGACAAGAAAGGCACCGAATTCTATCAGATCACCCTCGGCGGCGATGCGACCGAGACCGCCGCGCTGGGCACCCTGGTCGGGCCGGCGTTCTCGTCCGGCGAGGTGGTGGGCGCGGTCGAGACGATTGTCGACACCTATCTGGAGCAGCGCGAGAACGGCGAGCGGTTTTTGGACACCTATCGCCGGATCGGCGTAGCGCCATTCAAGGAGAAGCTTTATGCCCCTCATTAAGGACGGCCGATGCGTCGCCGACCCGTGGTTGTCGGTGACGGATACAAGCCCGTTGCCGGCGGCAGGAGCCGTGATCGTTTCCCTTGCCCGCTGGAACACCGAACAGGATACCTTGCTTGCACGTCAGGACCCGCTCGGTGTCCGCCTCGCCAGCCATGAAACGGCCGGCGCAGTTGCCGAACGCCTTTCGCGGTTGTCGTTGATCGCCCTTGAATTTCCGAGCTTCAAGGACGGCCGTGCCTATTCGACGGCACGGATTCTTCGTGAGCGCTATGGCTATGAAGGCGAGCTTCGGGCCGTCGGGAACGTGCTGCGGGATCAGTTCCTGTTCATGCTCCGCTGCGGTTTCGATGCGTTCGAAGTCGCAACGGAAAAGGAGGCGGCTGCCTGGCAGAAGGCGATCGGCGAATTTTCCGTCTGGTATCAGCCGGCGGCGGATAATCGCGTCCCGGCTGCACGGTTGCGGCGCGTGGCGAGGGCGGCGGAATGAAGACGGCAGCGCTGCAAGCTAAGGCTCTCGAGGATACCTTCCCCGGGGAAAGCCAGGATGCCACAGGCTGGGCGGCCGATCTCAGCGCGCGGTACCGCGATGCCGATGCCGCAACACTGCTGCAAGCCATGATTGGCGAGGTGTTCGCAAACCGTATCGCGCTCACGTCGTCCTTCGGTGCCGAGGCCGCGGTGTTGCTCCATCTTGTCGCTGAGGTTGATCGGACGACACCGGTCATCTTTCTCAACACCGGCAAGCTGTTCGGCGAGACGTTGCGCTATCGGGATGCTCTGATCGAGCGGCTCGGCCTCAGCGATGTGCGTACCATCGTTCCGGATCCAAAGCGGGTTGCGGATCTGGATGCGGACGGTGTGCTGTGGTACGGCAATCCCGACATGTGCTGCTATATCCGCAAGGTCGAGCCGCTGGAGAAAGCGCTGGTCGGTTTCACCGCAACCATCACCGGCCGCAAGGGGTTTCACGGCGGAGAGCGCGCGGCGTTGCCGAAAGTGGAGGTGGCCGACAATGGGCGCTTCAAGATCAATCCGCTCGCCGATTGGGCGAAATCGGATATCGAGGACTATTTCAGCACGCATGAGCTGCCGCGTCATTCCTTGGAGGAGGACGGCTTCCTTTCCATCGGCTGCATGCCGTGCACCGATCGGGTGGCCCCCGGCGAGGACATCCGCGCCGGTCGCTGGCGCGGACGCGAAAAGAACGAGTGCGGGATTCACATGCCTGCAGGCCGCTGGAAGATGATCGGGATCGACTGACCGCTGCCTCAGCATGCCTGCGGTTACGCCGGCTGCAATGTCACCGCCACCTCGGTAGGCTTGGCATAGTAGGGGGCAGAGGTGACGAGGATTGCCGCTCCAGCGGCGGCATACTCGGCGGCATTGGCGGCGTTGATCCCGCCCGCGGCGGCAACACGGGTGTGTCTGGTGGACGCGAGAGCCGCGATCACGGCCGCGACGTCCGTCGCGCTGAACTTCTCGAGCTGTACCACATCCGCACCGCAATCGGCGGCGGACACGGCATCGGCGTGGGAGGTCACCTCGACGACGATGGCGCGCTCGGGACATGCGGCGCGCACGGCAATGATCTGTCGTCGCAGGTCTCGGCTGCCAAAGGCGCGGTGTTCGGGAAACAGCAGGACCGTATCGGAGAGGCCGGTGCGGTGGATCACAGCACCGCCTGTGGTGATCGCTTTGAGCGATAGCGCACGCATTCCAGGAACAGTTTTGCGCGTACAGGCAACGACGACTTCGGCGTTGGCTCCACGCGCCGCGCGCACCACCCGCTCCGCCGCCGAGGCGACGCCCGACGCCCATTCGATCAGAGTCTGGGCAACCTTCCAGGCGGTAAACAAGGCTTCCGCCGGTCCTGCAGCATGGAGAATCAACGCGCCGGCCTCACGTCCTGCGCCGCTGGTACAGGCGAGATCGACAGTGCATCCGACGAGTTGGAATATGCGCGCCGCTTCCTCCACCGCGCAGGCGATCATTTGAGTGCGGGCATGGAATTTGATGACCCCGCGCTCGTTGCCGAAGACAAGAGCCCGCGTGGTTTGATCCCCGTAAGGCACATCCTCCTTCAGCATCTGGAAGAGGACACGGTCGTCAATGAGGAACATGGCCGCTATATCCTTCGAGGGAAGATGGGAGACGAGGTGGCGGGAAGGCCGCCCGATCGGTCAGTGCCACCGCCTTGACGCGCGCGACCACGGCATCGCCAGGCTTGAGGGCAAGAGCGTCCCATGACTTGCGCGAGATGCGGGCAAGCAATGTAGTGGCGCCGTCGTCGGTTCCAAGGGCGAGGAAGACGGTGATCTGGTGGTCGGCGGTGGGTATCCCGTAAAGGATCCGAGAGGGCAGGGCGTTCAGGATGGTGGTATCCCTCGACATCTGCCGCCCGAGGCTGACATCGGAGGCGAGTACGCGGACACGCCGCCGTACACCTTTCGAACCCAGATCCCCGGGTACCAGAAGACGGCCGCCAGGGACGCTCACTTCCGTTAGGCCATAACCCGCATCCACGCTTTCTACCCGCGCTTCCAGTACGCTCGCCGCCTCGGGCATGCGCGCGAAAGGAAGGTCAGGGTCGGCCAGAACTGCATGCAGCGGCCCCGCGGCTTCGACCCGCCCGTCCTTGATCAGCACCAACGTATCGGCCAAGCGCTCGACCTCGGCAATGTCATGGCTGACATACATCACCGGGATCGACAACGTTCCGTGCAGGCGCTCCAGGTAGGGAAGGATATCATCCTTGCTGAACCGGTCGAGCGCCGAGAGAGGCTCGTCCATCAGCAGCAGGCGGGGCTGTGACAAGAGGGCGCGGCCAATGGCCACCCGCTGACGCTCTCCACCTGAAAGCAGAGTTGGCGAGCGGTCGAGCAAGCGGCCGATGCCCAACAAATCCACGACATCGCCAAAATCGATGGATGGCCGCGCCACCCTGGCTCGTCTCAGGCCGTAGAGCAGGTTATTGCGGACCGACAGGTGCGCAAACAGACTGGCTTCCTGGAAGACGTAACCGATAGGACGGCGGTGCGGCGGGGTAAAGTGGCGGCCGTCCTGCCAGACATAACCGTTGACGGCCAGGTACCCGTGATCCGGGCGCGCCAGTCCCGCCATGCAGCGCAGCACGGTCGTTTTGCCGCAACCCGAGGGGCCGAACAACGCGGTCACTCCACTTCCTGGAGCTTCGAAGGCGATATCGAAGGCAAACGATCCGAGGTGTGCGGCAAAGTGCGCAGCGATCATCGCCGGGTTCCCCCCAGGCGCCTTTCAATCAGCATCATCACGAGAATGACGAGAAACGAGAACACCAGCATTCCTGCCGAGAGCAGATGCGCCTTGTCCCACTGCAGCGTTTCCACGTACTCGAAGATGGCGATTGAGAGGACCTTGGTCTCGCCGGGGATGCTGCCGCCGATCATCAGGATGACGCCGAACTCTCCGATTGTGTGAGCGAAACCCAGGATCGCGCCGGTCAGAAAGCCGGGCCGGGCCAGCGGCACCGCCACCGTGAAGAAGGTGTTAATCGGCGAGGCGCGTAGAGTCGCAGCGACCTCCAGCGGCCGCTCGCCAATGGCTTCGAAGGCATTGCGGATCGGGTTGACCACGAAAGGCAGGGAGTAGATCACCGAGCCAACCACAAGTCCTTCGAAGGAGAAAGCCAGAGAGCGCCCGCCGAGTGCCTGAGTCAGCGGACTTGCCGGGCTCATCGCGATCAGCAGGTAGAAGCCGAGGACAGTGGGCGGCAGCACGATGGGGAGAGCGACCAGCGCACCAACGATTTCCTTGCACCAAGCCCGAGTTCGGGCAAGCCACCACGCAAGCGGCGTGCCCAGAACCAGCAAGACCACGGTAGTGATGGCGGCCAGCCGGATGGTCAATCCGATGATGTCCCACATCGCCGAATCACGCATGCGGCAGCCTCATCCTTGGTTTGGCAGACGATCTCAGGATCCGGCCACGCCGTAGCCGTAATGCTGGATGATGACGACGGCCTTGGGGCTACGGAGGAAGTTCAGATAGGCTCTCGCGACTTCGTTGGCCTCACCTTTCTTCAGCAAGACGGTATCCTGGACAATGGGGGTATAAAGATTGTCGGGCACCATCCAGCGGGAGCCCTTGTCATCCATGATGATCTGCGCCAGGGCGATGAAGCCGATCTCGGCATTGCCCGTGGCGACGAACTGGTGGGTTTGAGCGATGCTAGAGCCCTGCACGATCTTCGGCAGGACCGCCTCGTGTACGCCAAAAGCTTCCAGAACCTCAACGGCCGCCGTGCCATATGGCGCGGTTTCCGGATTGGCGATGGCCAAGCGGTCGAAATCGGCTGACTTCAGCACCTCTCCCTCGGCATCGATCGCCCCGGGATCGGCGCTCCACAGCACCAGTTTGCCGACGCAATAGGTGAAGCGGGAACCGGGCACGGCATAGCCTTCCGTCTCGGCGAGTTCGGGGCGCTCGGCGTCGGCGGCGAGAAACACCTCGAACGGCGCGCCCTGCGTGATCTGGGTGTAAAGCTGGCCGGTCGCGCCAAAGCTGTATTTTACGGTGTGGCCGGTGGCTTCGGTAAATGCTTCGGCGATTTCGTCGGCGGTGGCGGCGAAGTTGGCCGCAACAGCGACGAGGGTTTCGCCCGCTCTGGCCGGCAGGGCGGCCAAGGCGAAGGATAGGGCGAGGGTGGCGATACGACGGAACAGCGGCTTGCTCATGGTCTTTCTATTGTTGCCTTGCGACCCCTAAAAGTCATTTCAGCGCCAGGATGATGTGACTGGCCTTGATCAAGGCGCAGGCGCGATCGCCTGGCTTGAGATCCAGGGTCTCCGCGCTTTTCTTGGTGACGATGGCGGCAATCGTCTTGCCGCCACCAAGATCCAGGATGATTTCTCTGTTGACGGCGCCGTCCCCGCGCACTGTTACGGTGCCGCACAGACGATTGCGGGCCGTCGTTTTGCCAAGGCCGTCCTCAGGCGTGAGGATGACGAAGCTGGACTTGACGAGAGCGAAGACCTCCTTGCCGCGGACAAGATCAAGATTTCTGACGCTGCGATTAGTGATGATGGCGACGAGGTGCTGATCGTCCGTCAACTCCATCAAAACCTCAGCATTGACCACATCTTCGATGACCTCACTGATCGTGCAGCGGAACATGTTGCGGGCGCTTGTTCTCATGAGAAAGCTCCACGGAATGGCGGAGGGAAAAGAGGGATCTGACTGCCCAAGGCGCGACTCGAGGGAGTCGAAAAAGCGGTTTAATTCCGGCTGGACAAAACTGAAGGCGGCGATGACCTGAAGACCGGCAGGAGTAAGCGTGGCCCCGCCACCTGACCTTCCGCCGGGGCTGGCCACCACGAGGGGAAGTGCGAACAGGTTGTTCATGGCGTTGATCGCCTCCCAAGCGGCCTTGTACGACAGCCCGACGGCGCGTGCGGCGGCGGATATGGACCCGTGGTCGCGAATTGCCTCCAGGAGGCGGATGCGATCCGCGCCCATCCGAACAGAGCCGTCACGCTGGACCATGAGACCTGCTTCCAGTCCGCTCGTTTTCGTCGGGAACCTCCCTTGCCTCGCTATGGTGTCGAACTACATAACGCCACCTGATGCATGCCGTGTGCCATAGTCAAGTAATTGAAATGCTAGAATCTTCGAATGGAATGGTAGGTCGAGAACACGACACTGGTGTTGGCTTTGCGACAAGAAGCCTTGGCAAGACGGGGCGGCCGCTGTGCGAATTGATCGGGTGCAGGTCAGGCAAAATGCCGGCGTAGCCGAAGGCAAGCCTCGTCCAGAACATCGTCCCGTTTGCAAAAGCAGAACCGCACGAAGTGTGCCGGCCCGCTGTCCTGATAGAAGGCAGAAACCGGAACGGCAGCGACTCCGGCCTCAGTGGTGATATGATGGCAGAAATCGGCATCAGTGCCGTTGAAACCACTGGCACGGATGTCAACGGTGATGAAGTAGCTGCCGCCGCTCTCAAGCACCTCGAGCCCGGCATCCCGCAAGCCCGCCGACAGCCGATCGCGCTTGTGCTGCTGCGAAGCGGCCAGATCGTAGAAATATGCTTCGTCCTTGGCGAGCCCGTAAGCAGTGGCCCGTTGCAGATTTGGCGGGGTCGTAAACGTCATGAACTGGTGAGCCTTGGCAGCCGCCGTCAGCAGCGGCGGTGCCGCCGTGACGTATCCCACTTTCCAGCCAGTGGCGGAAAACGTCTTGCCTGCCGAGCCGATCCGTAACGTGCGATCGCGCATGCCCGGCAGGGTCATCAAAGGGATGTGGTGGCGGCCGTCGAAAACGAGATGCTCGTAGACCTCGTCGCAGACAGCATAGGCATCAAACCTCCGGACGAGATCGGCAAGAAACTGAAGGTCATCGAGATCAAGAACCTTGCCGGCCGGATTGTGAGGCGAATTGAGGACGAGAAGCTTGGTCCTCGGGGAGAACGCGGCCTCAAGCTGCGCTCGGGGAAGAGCCCAGGTCGGGGGTTCCATCCGCACCAGCTTCGGCACGCCTCCCGCCCGGCGGACCATCGGCAGGTAGCTGTCATAGAGCGGCTCGATCAGCACCACCTCATCGTCCGGTTCGATCAACCCGAGAAAGCAGTCGGCGAGCGCTTCCGTCGCTCCGGAGGTCACCATCACCTCCGACCGCCAGTCCACATCAAGACCATAGAAGCGCTTGTTGTGATCTGCGACGGCGGCGCGCAGTTCGGGCAGGCCCAGCATCGGCGGATACTGATTTGGCCCCTCCCACACGGTGTCGGCAGCAATTCGGCGGATGTCCTCTGGTCCTTCCTCGTCGGGAAAACCTTGGCCAAGGTTGATGGCGTTGTGTTCGGTCGCGAGGGCGGACATGACGGTAAAGATCGTCGTGCCATAAGACGAGAGAATCGCATTGGCGGGCTTCATCGCACGCCTTCCTTCCGTGTCTGAAAAAACCGATAAACTACACCTGTGGGCTCGGCGTCACCATCGCCGCTCCTTGAACGAATGCTGGGCATATGCCCGCAATCTAAGCAGATCCTATGGATTCTGACGCTGCCAGGCGGGATCGCCCGGTCCACATTTTTCCGCAGTTTCCGCCCAATTCCAATTCTGTTGCCGAATTGGCACGATCCGTGCTTCTTGACAGGCTGAAATGGATCACGTCGCCGGTGCGTGCGGCTATCGCCCTCCGGCGTCGACATGACGTAGCGCAATTAAGGGGCCGACGTGCATGAAAAAGATTGAGGCGATCATCAAGCCCTTCAAGCTGGATGAGGTCAAGGAAGCCCTTCATGAATTGGGCCTGCAAGGAATCACTGTCCTTGAGGCGAAAGGGTTCGGCCGGCAGAAGGGACATACGGAACTGTACCGGGGTGCGGAATATGTCGTAGATTTTTTGCCCAAGGTGAAAATCGAGTTGGTTGTCGACGACGGCATGGTGGAGCGGGCGATCGAAGCCATCACGCAAGCCGCCAAGACCGGCCGGATCGGTGATGGCAAGATTTTCGTCACCTCCGTTGAGGACGCCATTCGCGTCCGCACCGGCGAACGTGGTGCTGAAGCGATCTGAGAGACTGTTCGCCGGTCCTATCCGATCCAGCTCTACGAACGCCATCATTCGAAAGAAAATGAGGGGATGCGCACATGGCACTGAATTGCACCACCCCTGACGACGTCATGCGCGTCGTCAAGGAGCGTGACATCAAATATATCGACCTTCGGTTCACGGATCCGAGAGGGCGGTGGCAACATCTCACGATGACCGCAGACTTCGTCGACGAAGACTCCTTTACGGACGGCATCATGTTCGACGGCTCATCCATTGCCGGCTGGAAGGTTATCAATGAGTCGGACATGGCGTTGATCCCCGATCCGAAGACAGCAGTTCTCGATCCATTCGCTGCGCAGACCGCGCTGATCCTGTTCTGCGATGTGATGGAGCCTTCGACCGGACAGCCATACCTGCGTGATCCGCGTTCCATCGCGAAGAAGGCAGAGGCCTATCTGGGATCGACCGGCATTGGGGATACAGCGTACTTCGGAGCCGAAGCCGAATTCTTCGTGTTCGATGACGTCCGCTACGACGTCCAGATGAACAGCTGCTTCTACGAGTTCAGCTCGAATGAAGGCCCGTACGTCACTGGGCGCATCCTGGCAGAGGGCAATGCGGGCCACCGCCCCCCGGTCAAGGGTGGCTATTTTCCGGTGCCGCCGGTCGATTCGGCCATGGATTTGCGCGCCGAAATGGTCTCGGTGATGATCGATATGGGCTTGAAGATGGACAAGCATCATCATGAGGTGGCGCCGAGTCAGCATGAGCTGGGATTGGTATTTTCCTCGATGATCTCCGCAGCCGATCAAGTTCAGATTTACAAGTATTGTGTGCATATGGTCGCGCAAACCTATGGCAAGACAGCGACTTTCATGCCCAAGCCGGTGGCGGGCGACAACGGGTCCGGCATGCACACGCACCAGTCGATCTGGAAGGACGGCAAGCCCCTGTTCGCAGGCTCAGGCTACGCCGATCTCTCCGATACCGCCCTTTACTACATCGGCGGCATCATGAAGCATGCGCGTGCCATCAACGCATTCACCAATCCGTCAACGAACAGCTATAAGCGGTTGATCCCAGGGTTCGAGGCGCCGGTGCTGCTGGCCTACTCGGCGCGCAACCGGTCAGCGTCGTGCCGTATTCCGCTGGCAACCAACCCCAAGGGCAAACGCGTCGAGGTGCGCTTTCCGGATCCCACCTGCAATCCTTATCTGGGCTTTTCGGCCATGCTGATGGCCGGACTGGATGGGATTCAGAACAAGATTCACCCTGGCGATGCCATCGACAAGAATCTCTATGATCTGCCGCCCGAGGAACTGAGCGGCATTCCGACCGTTTGCGGCTCGCTGCGGGAGGCACTGGAATCGCTGGACCGAGATCGCGAGTTTCTGAAGAAGGGGGACGTTTTCACCGACGACCTGATCGACGGCTACATTCAACTCAAGTGGGAGGAAGTGTACAACTTCGAGCACACCCCGCATCCGGTCGAGTGGCGAATGTATTACTCGTCCTGATCCCTTTACGTCTCAACCTTAGTCCGTCAGCAGCCCCGCCGAAAGGCGGGGCTCTCGCTTTCTTCAAAGCCCACCTGTTGGCGCGGAGTGCGATTGCTGCTCGGCTCCGGGTTGCGACGGAAATCGCTTGTTGCCGGGTTCGGAAACACGCGATAGCTTTTGTTGCAGGAGCGAAAGGTTCACGTCGGGGAGGGGCGCCGTGAGGGAAATCTACCATGCGCTGGTGCTGAACCTGCATCAGCCGCCGAGCAATCTTGATGAGCTGCTCGAGGCGAACGAGTGGGAAGTCAAGGAAATCCTGTTTGCGTACGATAGGATGCCCCGGGTGTTATGGCCCTATGAGGATCTCGCCCGTGTGCACCTTTCGATGTCCGGAACATTGCTGGAAACACTTTCCAGCCCGGAATTTCAGAGACGCGTCTATGGCACCGTCGACTGCGGCTCGCTGCTTTGGTCCCTGCAGAATCAAAAAATCTTTGAGATCCTCGGGACCGGCTACTACCACCCTGTGCTGCCGCTGATTCCGGAGCAGGATTGGGACGATCAACTCGGGCGATGGCAGGCTCTCGCCCGGCACCTGTTCTGGCGGGGGCATTTCCCGGGCTTCTGGCCTCCCGAAATGGGCTTTTGCATGGAGATGATCCCGCATCTCAAGAAGGCCGGGTATCGCTATGTGCTGGTCGACAGTGAATATGTTGATCCGGTCGACCCGATGTCGTGGCAGGAAGTCCGCTATCGGCCGCATATTGCCGAGTACGAAGGGGATCACATCGTCGTTATCGTTCGGGACCGGGATCTATCGAATGCACAACTATCGGGGATGGAATATGGCTGGTTCTATCACGAGTTGAACGAGCGCACGAAGTGGTGCGATTTCCCGCCTCTGGTGACCACGGCCACCGACGGAGACAACGGCGGTTGGTTCCGCAACGTCAACCCCCAGGCCAACTTCTGGAACTACTTCTACATGGAAGCCCTACAAGCGATTCGCAGCGGCCACTCACTGATGCGGCCGACGTTCATTACCGACTATCTCGATCGATTCGGCGCTGGCGGGCGGGTGACAGTGCGGCGCGGCGCCTGGAACACCGACGAGCACCATGGCTGGGATTTTCATCAGTGGCAAGGCGGGCAACATCAACGCGATGCAATGAGTCGTCTGCGCGACGTCAGCCGCCAGTTCCACGAGATCAAAGGCCAGGTTGCCAAAGTGGCGCCCCACCATTCGGACCTCGGGGGGCAACTTGGCGAGGCGCAGTGGCGGTTGATGCGTGCGGAAACAAGCTGCAATTTCTACTGGGGAGACGCCTGGGTATATCGGGTCCATCGAGATCTGGACGGTGTCGAACTGTTCCTTCGCGACATGCGGCACACGCTGAACGCTCTAACCAACCCGACACGACCGCAGGATTGAAGGTGGAAGAGGCGGGCACCTCTGGGCCGGCGGTTTCCGCTGAGGCCAGTCAATCCAGCGGCCGGCGTTGGAACTATCCTTCGGCCGGTGGTGAGGCATCCCACAGCTCGACTTCCTCCCTCGGCGGATGCCGGGCAATGAAGTCGCTCAAGCATACCGGCTGAACATCGACGGCGGCGGTGGCAATCTGTTCCATGAAAGGAGCAAAGAAATGCCCGAAAAAGCCGGACTGTTCGTGCATCTGCCGGAACCAGCCGCCATTCTCGCCATCCGACCACGTTGTCAGAAGAAGGGGGCGCTCGGCCGGCAAGGTGGAGGATCGGACCCGGCTTTGGATCGCCTTCATGAACGCCGGCGGGTCGATCCCGTTTGTCTGCGCAAGCGAAAGTTCCTGATCGCGGGGAACGACAACGATCGAGTGATCGTCCACGCTCAACCGGTATAGTTGAAGCGAACCCGCAATATCTTGCCCAGAACGAAGGAGCGCTTGATCGACAACGACATACTCGTAGCCGGCGTTGAGGAGGGCTGGAACGATTTCGGCAGAAAACGCCATTTCCGACGGCCAGAATCCCCGAGGCGCGCGGCCAAACACCTTTGTCATCATCTGCCGGCTTCGAGAAAGTTGATCCTCCCAGTCGTCTGGGGGAATCACGGGAATAACGGGATAATCATAGCCCATTCCGATCAGCTCGATATTTCGCGCGTTCGCGTACTGATCGAGAATCGCCGGGATATCGACAATCCTGCGATAGCGGTCGACAATATCAGGATCGCAGAGTTGCTCCAACAGCACGCCGGAGAAGCCCACGTGCATTCGGGCATGATCCGAATACGTGTGGACATAGCGTGGCACCCGCTCGTAACACCGGATGATCTGTTCCGCCATGAGCGGCTCGCAGTCGATCAACAGCCGAAGGTTGCCGGGCGGCTGATGCATATGCAAGCCGAGGGCATGATAAAGCGGCGCTTGTGCCATGGCCCGACTCCGTCTACGGCGGGATGGTATGAGTGGGCTCTCCGCATCAGGGCTCAAAGCGAAGGGCCTATCCTCCGGACCTATTTAGCACGGATGTGGTCGTAGATGGCGAGATAGTGCGCTCCGGAGGTCCCCCAGGAATAGTCCGAGGCCATGCCGTTGACGACGAGACGCTTGAAGTCTCGCGGATAAGCTTGCCAAAGACCGATCGCGCGGCTCAGTGCCGACTCCAGAGCCGGAAAATCGGGATCGTGAAACAGGTAGCCGTTGCGGAGCTCCGGCGGCTGATCAGAGTAATCGCGATCGAAGACGGTATCGACAAGGCCGCCGACCGCCCGCACGACGGGCACGGCGCCATAACGCATGGCGATCAGCTGGGCGAGGCCGCACGGTTCGAACAGACTAGGGACGACGATAATGTCCGCTCCTGCATAGATCAGGTGGGCGAGCTGCTCATTGAAGCCAATTTCAAGGTGAACGTCCGCATTGTTGTTGAGGTGATTCTTGAGGTGCCAAAAGTGATTGTTGATCCCGGAATCTCCGGCAGCGCCTAGAAGGACGAACTGCGCACCCTGCTCCAGCGCATAGAACAACGCGTGCTGGATCAGGTGGACTCCTTTCTGGGCGTCAAGCCGACCAACATAGGCAACGAGCGGCTTGAAATCCTTGCGAATCCACAGCCGTTCCCGCAGCGCTTCCTTGTTCGGATATTTGGCATCCGTGTCCCATGCATTGTAATGCGAGGGGATGAAGCGGTCCGTCTCCGGATTCCAGACGTCGTAATCGACGCCGTTCAACACACCGCCGAATTTACCCCCATGTAAGGCGAGAGTGGGACCTAGCCCATGTCCCTGGTCGGTGTATCGTGCCTCCCAGGCATGGTGCGGTGAGACCGTATTGACGTGGTTCGCATAGACAATCCCCCCTTTCATCAAATTGATGGCGGAAGGGTTGAAGTTATCTTGAAGTTTGTCCGGGTGCCGGAAGTACTCAGGGCGGCATAAACCCGTTGCCCAAAGAACCTGCTCGCCAGTAATCCCCTGGTGCTTGAAGTTATGGATCGTGTAGCAGACACGAACCTTATCCAGGCCAAGATCATGGTAAACTTCATAGAGTAAAACAGGAACAAGTGCTGCCTGCCAATCATGGCAATGGATAATATCCGGGCGTTTTCCGGATTTCAGGACAAATTCCATCGCCGCCTTGCAAAAGAAAGAAAACCGCAAGGCATCATCGTTGTTTCCGTAAAAACACCCGCGCTGAAAGAAGTTATCTTGAGAATGTGGCTCAATGAAAAAACATTTTCGGCCGTGAACGAAACCAAACCAGACCGAGCAGACAATCGAGATATTATGCCAGGGAACCCATAACTCATCCCATATCTTATGGAGACCCCAAATTTCATCGTACCACATGCAGTCATACTTGGGCAGAATGATCTCAACGGAGTTGCCTCGGATCTCAAGCTCCCGGCTCAATCCGAACACCACATCTCCAAGCCCCCCCACTTTGGCGACGGGAGCGAGTTCAGATGAAATCATGACGATAAACATGAAGGTCCTTTTCTTACGCCTCGGCGTTCCCCTGATGAGCCGTCTCCGCCGGTCCGCAGGCTCACTACCGACGAAGACGCGATGCACAATTGCCTTTGTGCGGCGCAATAACCCAATCGTGGAAGATGTACAGGGTTTCGGCGTTGAACGAAACCAGAGATAAAGGTGCCGGCTCCTTTACAACGCGGCGAGAAGGATTGCAGCCTTCGCGGACAAGCCTCGTCTGCCATGATGCCAACGCTTTGGAGAATGGGTGGATCCCCTTTCTGATCGGTGATCCACCATCCCCTTACGGCAGGCCCTCAGAATGGACCCTGGCTCTCAGCCTTCCGCTTCGACGTCGACAGGCTCGACCTTCCAGATTTCGTTCGCGTATTCAGCGATTGTCCGATCTGAACTGAAGCGTCCCGTTCTTGCAATATTGATGATGGCTTTCTCCGTCCAGCTCTCTTGATCACGATAGAGGCGATCAACTCTCATCTGAGCCTCAATGAACGGCGGCAGGTCCGCGAGGTGCATATAGTAGTCCCCCTCGTCAATCAGCGCCGAGACGAGCGGGCGGAAGATACCCGGCTCGTTCAGGCTGAAGAAATCGGTCCGAATGAGGTCGATGGCGCGGCGAATCTCTTCATCGCTCTGGTAGATTTCCCGAGGATTGTAGTGAGCCCGCCGTTCCGCGACCTGTTCCGCCGTGAGGCCGAAAATGAAAATGTTCTCGTCACCGACCTCGTCCCGGATCTCGACATTCGCACCATCAAGGGTGCCGATCGTCAAAGCTCCATTCATGGCAAACTTCATGTTGCCGGTACCGGAGGCCTCCATCCCTGCTGTCGAAATCTGTTCGCTCAGTTCCGCCGCCGGAATGATCTTTTCGGCCAGCGAGACGCGGTAGTCCGGCAGGAATACCACCTTCAGCTTGTCCTTTAGGTCCGGATCATAGTTGACGACACCGCCGACTTGATTGATGAGCTTGATGATCAGCTTGGCGATGAAATATCCTGGTGCTGCTTTGCCGGCGAAAATAAACGTTCGCGGCACGATATCGATGTCGGGATTGTCTTTGATGCGATTGAACATGACAATTGCGTAAAGGCAGAGCAACAGCTGCCGCTTGTATTCGTGGATCCGCTTGATCTGAACGTCAAACATCGAATCGGGAGAGATTGACAGGCCGAGCTCCCGGCGGATGTATTCAGACAGCGCAACCTTATTGCCATGTTTTATCTGCTTAATCTTGCGCCTGAACGCCGCATCCTGCGCGAATTTCTCGATGCCACGGACCTGGTCCAGATCCGTGATCCAGTCGTCGCCGACGGCTTCCGTAATGAGTTTGGCAAGACCGGGATTGGCCTTGAGCAGCCACCGCCGCGGCGTTACCCCGTTTGTCTTGTTGTTGAAGCGCTGCGGATAAAAATCCGCGAAATCTGGCATTGCTCGTTCTTTGAGAAGCCGGGTGTGAAGAGCGGCAACCCCATTGGTCGATTTGCTGCCGACCACGCACAGGTTGGCCATCTTTACCTGTTTCTCCGGGTACTCCTCGATGAGGCTCATCCGCTGCAACCGGTCGGTGTCACCGGGATAGCGCGTGGCCACTTTGCGCAGGAACTGGCTGTTGATCTCATAGATAATCTGCAGATGCCGCGGCAGCAGGCGCTCGAACATGCTCACCGGCCACTTCTCCAGCGCCTCGGGCAGAAGCGTGTGATTGGTGTAGGCGGTCGCGTTGACCGTCAGTTCCCATGCTTTGCGCCAATCCAGTTCCTCATGGTCGATCAAAATGCGCATGAGTTCCGGCACCACGACGGCCGGATGGGTATCATTCATCTGGATCGCGACCTTATCGGGGAATGACGACCAGTCGTTGTTGTCGGCCTTGAACCGGCGAATGATGTCTTGCACGGAGCACGAGACGAAGAAGTACTGCTGACGCAGCCGCAACTCCCGACCGGCATAAATGGCATCGCTGGGGTAGAGAACCTTGGTAAGGTTCTCCGCCATCACCTTATCTTCGACAGCCTCCACATAAGAGCCCCGGCTGAAATCGTGGAAGTCGAAGTCCTGGGTTGCCCCGGCTGTCCATAGTCGCAGCGTATTGACGTTGTAGGAGCCGTAGCCGACCACCGGGGTGTCGTACGGCATGCCGATGATCGGGCGTGTGTCCTGCCAGCGCCAGCGAGTGACGCCATTCAGGCGGACCGGCTCAGCATGACCGCCGAACTGAACGTTATAGGAGTATTCCGGGTGCGGAATTTCCCAGGGATTGCCCATGCGGAGCCAGTTATCGGGTTCCTCGACTTGGTAGCCGTTTTCGATCCGCTGTTTGAAGATGCCATAATCGTACCGGATTCCGTAGCCGATGGCGGGCAGCTTCAGCGTTGCCATCGAATCGAGAAAGCAGGCGGCAAGACGGCCAAGCCCCCCGTTCCCGAGGGCCGCATCCACCTCGACGTCGCGCAACACGTCCCAGTCCAGCCCGAGACGTTTCATGGCCTCGCGGCACGTCTCCTCCATCAGCAGGCTGATGACGTTGTTGCCCATCGCGCGACCGATCAGGAACTCAAGCGAGAGGTAGCAGATCCGTTTGACGTTGCGGTGGTGGTAAGCCTGTTGCGTATTGATCCAGCGGCCGACAAGACGGTCGCGAACGGCAAGAGCAAGGGCGTGGTAACGGTCCTGCGTGGTCGCCGAATACTGATCCTTCGCGAGCGTGAATTGCAGATGAAAATTGAAGCTGTGGATCAAACTCTCGACATCGGTGCCGGTGTGATAATTGGCCGGCAGTCCCTGCAGCGCGGTCTCGGTTTTGGTGCTTGTCCGTGCTTGAGGTTTCATTTTTTCTCTCCCTCCCTGGTTAGCCCCCGATGGGTCAATGGTTGTGGACATCCCGACGCCGACGAACCGGCATTCGTGACATCAAGCCTCGTCGTACTCTCACACGCGCCGCGGCCGGTGCCGCCGGCACGAAGCGGTATTTTGGAAGGACATCATGCAATCACCAATCCGTCGGCGGCGGAAGACATTCAGACCCCGTTGCTCCGGATATGATGCGGCGTCAAGCGCGATATTCCCTGATGGCCGGAAATCCTTCCCGGTCTCCTGATCGATGGCCCGGGCGCTGGGATCATAGCCTGACTGAGACGCTTCTTCAAACGCGGTGCGGACGGAAGATAGAAGGGACAACCTACCGGTCCCCTCACAACATGGGCAAGCTGCGATGCAGCCTCGCGGCGTCGCCTTCACAGCGCCGCGTATCCGCGTTACAACCCCGCCATCTGCCGCAAGCATGGCAGCAATGCCGGCTGGCGCCCTGGCGATGTCGGCAGCGGCCTCGGCCTCAATTGCGGTGGTCAGGAGCATCAGCGGGCGGCGATCATCGTGCCGGCTCGTTGGGCTGCTCTCGAGCGAAAGGACGATGATGATGAACGATGGCGTCAAAGGGAACGGTGAAGACGAGGCCGCGGGGGAAGCACCGGCCAGTTCGCCCTCAATCCAGAAGAGGTCTGCCCGTCGCCCGCAGGCGAGACAGTCCGCCGGTGTTCCCGAAGCGAAGACCGAGGCAAAGGCCAACAGTTCCCCAAACAAGAAGGATGCTCCGTCGGCAACATCCACGCTGAGCGCGCGCACCTCTCTGACGCATCCGCCTGCGAAAGGCGGGGTCATATCGCGAAACGGGCAGGCGCCGAGCGATAAAGAGGACAATCAAGCGACCAAGGCGGCGGTCGCTGCGCCGGAGAATGTGCCGGCGGGACGATCGAAGACAGAGGCGCCATTATCGGCGGATGCGATGCCGTCACAAGAGACTCCGACAGCGGCAAAGCACTCGCAGCCGCTCCGCGGAGATGAGGCAGCAAGGAAAGCACCGTCGGCTTCTGCCGATCCTTCTCCCGCTCCCCCTTCGCGCCCCACGAAACCGGAGGCGCATGCTGCGAAACCGCCGGAGGTTCCCGCATCCCCGCCGGCAACCCCGCTGCCGCCGCTGGCGCGTGACGAGGATGTCCAAGCGATCATCACCGCCGACCACCGAGATCCGTGCGCAGTTCTCGGGTTACATCCATTGACCGCCGAGGGAGATTACGTGGTACGGGCATTCCTGCCCGAGGCGCGCGAAGCGGCTGTCATCGACGCCGTCGATGACCGTATCATCGTCAATCTTGAGAAGATCCACGATGCCGGCTTCTTTGTTGGCGCCATCCGCGGATGTAAAGCAGCATTTGCTTACCGATTCCGCGTTGTGACGGAATCCGGTCAGGCGGATCTGGATGATGCTTACCGATTTCCGCCGATTCTCAGCGAAAATGATGAAATACTGCTTGCCGAGGGAGAACATCTTCGCAGCTATCGGCTGCTCGGCGCTCATCCTGCGACTGTGAACGGTGTAGCGGGCGTATCGTTCGCGGTGTGGGCACCGAACGCTCATCGTGTCTCCGTGATCGGCGACTTCAATAGCTGGGATGGTCGTCGTCACGGGATGCGATTTCGCCATCATTGCGGCGTGTGGGAGCTTTTTGTGCCGGGCGCCCATGCCGGTCAGTTCTACAAGTACGAGGTCAAGACCGCACCGGGCGTCACGCCGATCGGGCGAACCGACCCCTATGCGTTCCAGGCTGAACGCTGGCCCGGTACGGCTTCCATTGTGTCCGATCCCGATGCTTACCACTGGAGCGATGATGCTTGGAGACAAGCGCGGAAAGATCATGAACCACTGCATGCGCCGCTGGCGATCCTTGAGGTGCATCTCGGCTCGTGGCGGCGCAAGCCGGAGGAGGGAGGGCGTTGCCTGACGTATGCCGAGCTAGCCGAACAGTTGCCGGCCTATGCCAAGCAGTTGGGGTTCAGCCATGTGGAGCTTATGCCCATAGGTGAATACAATTTCGACGGATCGCTCGGCTATCATCCGATAGCCCTTTACGCACCGACAGGACGATACGGCAGCCCCGACGACTTCCGTTTGCTGGTGGATCGCTGTCACCGGCATGGCATCGGCGTCATCTTGAACTGGGTGCCCATCCAGTTTCCGGATGATCCGCAAGCTCCGACCCGGTTCGATGGAACGCCCTTGTACGAGCATCCCGACCCGCGGCAGCAACGGCATCCGCAGTGGGACACCTTGATGTACAACTACGGCAGTCCCGGGGTTCGCAATTACCTTCTCAGCAACGCGCTGTTCTGGATGGACTCCTACCACATCGACGGCCTTCGCATTCATGGCTTGGCGTCGATCCTGTACCTCGATTATGCGCGGGGACCGGGCCAGTGGTCACGCAACCGGTTTGGCGGACATGAGAATCTTGAAGCGATTGATTTTCTGCGCCGCCTCAACGAAGTGGTCTACGCTGAAGAAGTGGGCTCCTTTACGATTGCCGAAGAAGCCACGGGCTGGCCGATGGTCTCCCGGCCCACCTTCATCGGCGGGCTCGGCTTCGGCTTCAAATGGAATGAAGTATGGTTCCATGAAACGCTGCGGTACATGGCCCGCGTTCCCATCCACAAGCGGTACTACCACGATGAGTTGACGCACGGGCCGGTCTATGCCTTCCAGGAAAACCACGTGCTGGCGCTCTCCCATGATCTCGTCGTCGGGGGCAGGGGACCAGTGCTCGGGCGGATGCCTGGCGACCGCTGGGACAAGTTTGCAAATCTGCGCCTCTATTATGGGCTGTTGTACACCCAGCCGGGTAAGAAGCTCATGTTTATGGGCAACGAATTTGGCCAGAACCGCGAATGGAACCATGAAATCAGCCTCGACTGGCACCTTCTCGACGATCCCTTCCACAAAGGCGTCCAACTGCTGGTCGGTGACCTCAACAGGCTGTACGTGTCGACACCGGCCCTTCACCAAGGTGACTGCGTCGAGGGCGGCTTTGAGTGGATCGACAGCAACGACAGCGACCAATGCGTCATTTCCTACCTGCGCACCACGCCTGAAGGCCAAGGCTTCGCCATTGTCGTCTGCAATTTTACGCCGGTCATGCGGCGCGACTACAAAATCGGTGTGCCCGCTGAGGGTTTCTACGCCGAGCGGCTGAACACCGATGCCGCGCAGTATGGCGGGACCAATGTGGGCAATGCCGGTGGAGTTTGGGCCAGCCAAGACTCCCTCCATGGCCGGCCCTGCTCGATCAGCTTGGTGCTTCCGCCGTTTGCGGCGCTGGTCTTCGAGCACATCGGCGACCCGGCCGTTTGAGAATGGGTGCCGGAGGGGTCCTCCGGCACCCGGCGCAACTTCAGTTCTCTGTCGTCCCGGATGTCACTCCATGGCTGCGAGCGTCATACCCTCTGGTCAGCGTTTCGCGGCGGCGCCAGCCGCTTCGCGCTCCATGTAATCGCGGGTGAGTTGTGGGAGAAGCGACAGCAAACGCGCGGCCAGCTCTTGTTCTTGTTGCAGGATCGTGTCGCACACACGCGCAGTTTCGCTGTCGGCCACAGCTTCGGCGGCACTGCGGAGTGAGGTGTATGAGGCAATTTCGTAGTGCTTGAACCCATGATCCGTAATGGCGTTCTTGAGAACTTCATCGGACGTAAAGAAGCTGGTTACTTCCTGAATCTTCCCCATAATCGTCATGGCTGCGTCCTTGAGCGAGGACATATCGCCGCCTCGACGCTCAATACATTGACGGATCATGTCCCGCTGGCGTTGGGATGCGGCGACATGATCGCGGGCCCAACTCTGCATTTGCGGGTAATTTTCCAGCCGATCGATCTGGTTCTCGATGGACTCGATAGCTTGCTTCTCCATCGCATGAGCGTCCCGCAGCCATGTCATCAGATGTTCTTCGTGGGTTGGCATGATCCTGTTTCTCCTTCTGTTGAAATACGGACGGCTAGCCGTTGACGATGTAACCGCCGTTGGGGTGAATCACTTGGCCGGTGATGTAGGAGGCATCGCTGGAGGCAAGGAAAACATAAGCCGGTGCGATTTCCGAAGGCTGACCGGCCCTGTTCATGGGAACCTGACTGCCGAACTCGGCAACCTTGTCGGCGGGAAAGGTGGCCGGGATCAGCGGAGTCCAGACCGGACCGGGCGCCACTCCATTGGCGCGGATCCCGCGCTCGGCCAAACTTAAAGCGATCGACCGGGTAAAGGCGACAATGGCGCCCTTGGTTGCCGAATAAGCGATCAGCTTCGGGTTGCCCTTGTAGGCATTCACGGACGTTGTGTTGATAATGCTGGAGCCCTTGCCCATGTGGGGCAACGCGGCACGCGTCAGGTAGAAATAGGCGTGAATGTTGGTCAGAAACGTGCGCTCCCAATGCTCTGGAGTGATCTCTTCAAGGGTATCGACGGCGTGCTGTTCGGCCCCGTTATTGACGAGCACGTCGATCCTGCCGAACGATGCCACTGCTTGCTTTGCCAACTCCTGGCATAAGGACGCATTACCGAGATCCCCTCGAAACAACTCGCATGACTGACCTTCCGCGGCGACGAGATCGCGGGTTTCATCCGCATCCTTGTCCTCTTCGAGATAGGCGATCACGACATTCGCCCCTTCGCGAGCGAAGTGAACCGCCACGGCACGTCCGATACCACTGTCTCCGCCGGTAATCACGGCGATCTTCCCCCGCAGTTTGCCGCTGCCGCGGTAATCGCCGCGGACGAACTCAGGTTGCGGCCGCATTTCGGATTCGCGGCCCGGCTGTCTTTCTTGGTGTTGCGGCGGAACCTGTTCGCTCACGAAAACCTCCCGCTGATGTTTGTGTTGATCTTGGCCTGATCGTCCTGATCCAGAGCATGCCTGCGTAGAACGGCTGGGACCGAAGGAGGTTCCCATAGCGCGGCCGAGCAGGTGCCGGGAAAGGACACCGGTCTCGATGGCGTTGTGAGGAGAGCGGCGGGGGATACGCTCAAAGTTTCCGCGTACTTCTGCGACAAAAACAGGTACAATGAACGAAAGGCTGACTGAACAGGCCGCCAGCACCGCATCGAAAAATGGCTTGGGGCCAAGAATGCGGAGGGGGAGGTTTCAGGTGCACGAAATGTCGCTGTGTGAAAGCGTCATCCGCATCCTTCATCGCGAGGCCGAACGACACCGGTTTGTTTCTGTCAAGACCGTCTGGATCGAGGTTGGGGCCCGATCGTGCGTTGCGCCCGAGGCGATGGATCTCTGCTTCAAGGCAGTTGCCAAAGGCACCCTGGCGGAAGGGGCGAGGATCGAGATGCTGCGTGAATCCCCGGTGGGATGGTGCCTCGACTGCGGCGAGTCGGTCGCTCTGGCAGACGGCAGCGAGGATTGCCCGCGGTGTGGCAGCCATGCGGTGCAGATTTGCGGGAGCGATACGCTGCGCATCACCAATCTCGAGGTGGAATGATGTGCGGCGTCTGCGGGTGCAGTCACGCCGCCACGGCGGGTGTCCCTTCCGTCGATACCGATCTTCGGTCCCGCCATCCCGATCTTCACCACGAAATTCATGCTGATCCTATGCATGACCACCATGCGCCTGCCGATAAAGCGGGACCTTTGGGAGCGGTTCATGGGCCGGGTACGGCTCGCACCCGGATTATCCAAGTCGAGCGAGACATCCTTGAAGAAAACAATCGCCATGCGGCCGACAACCGAAGGGCGTTCGCGGCCGGCCGCGTCCTCGGCCTCAATCTGATGTCGAGCCCCGGCTCGGGCAAAACCACGCTGCTGGTCCGGACAATCGAAGATCTGCAACAGAAGGTTCCTCTCGCGGTGATCGAGGGAGACCAGCAGACCCGCTTGGATGCGGACCGCATTCATGCGGCGGGTGCAGCGTCCGTGCAGATCAACACCGGCCGCAACTGCCACCTCGACGCCCACATGGTCGGCCATGCTCTCACACAGCTGAAGCCGGCTCCAGGTTCGATCGTCTTTGTCGAGAACGTCGGCAACTTGGTTTGCCCGTCGGCCTTCGACCTTGGCGAAGCGCACAAGGTGGTGATGCTGTCGGTCACCGAAGGAGACGACAAGCCGCTCAAGTATCCCGACATCTTCGCCATATCCGACTTGATGGTAGTGACGAAAATCGATCTGCTGCCTTACGTTGAGTTCGACGTTGCGCGCTGCATCGCCTTCGCGCGTCGTATTCGGCCCGCCATTGAGGTGGTGCAAGTATCAGCCAAGAGCGGTCAAGGGCTCGATGACTGGTATCGATGGATCGAGCAGCGCCGCCCGTCTGCCGGGGAGCCGGAGACATTCGCAGGGCGACGCCGGTGAACGTTCTTGCAGATCAGCCACTCCTGGACCAGCTGGTCGCCAGCGTCGTCTCGTTACGCCGGCCGGTGGCGCCAATTCTGGCGGTCGGAGCGATGCTGAAGAACACGCTTTGTGTGGTGGAAGGGACAAATGCCCTAATTTCCCCAGAAGTTGGGAACCTGGACGAAATCGAGGCGGTGCTGACGTTTGAAGACAGGGCTGCGCGCCTCTTGGAGCGATTGCAGCACGGACCCGTCGCCGTTGCGCATGACATCCATCCCGATTTTCACAGCACCCGCTATGCCCAGGCGCTCGCCGCGTACCTCGGGGTCGATGCTGTTCCCGTGCAACACCATCATGCTCATGTGGCTTCGGTGATGGCGGAGGATGGACGCGACGAGGCGACGCTGGGGCTGGCGCTGGATGGTTTTGGTCTTGGCGAGAACAATGAATCCTGGGGGGGCGAGCTGCTTTTCGTGGATGGAAACGGTTATCGCCGGCTTGGGCATCTTGCACCTCTGGCACAGCCGGGTGGTGATCGTGCGGCGCGCGAGCCGTGGCGAATGGCTGCCGCGGCGCTGCACGCCATGGGCCGGGACAGCGAAATACCCAAGAGGTTTCACCCGTTCCCGGGAGCGGCCGTGGTAGCACAGATGATCACCAAGAACGTCAACGCACCAACCACGTCCAGTGCCGGCCGGCTGTTCGATGCCGCCTGTGGGCTGCTCGGCGTCAAGCTGATCGCGCGCTTCGAGGGCCAAGCACCGATCGAGCTTGAACGGTTGGCCACGCTCGCGCCCGAGGGACCCGAAGTTGCGCCAAACGGATGGCGGCTCCGCGAGGGGGTGCTGGACATGGTGCCGCTGCTGGCGCGTCTGGCCGAACTGGAGGCCGTGCGCGGTGCGGCTCTGTTCCATGGAACCCTCGCCGCGGCCCTTGCCTGTTGGGTCGAATGGGCGGTCGAGGTCACCGGTGTCCGTCACGTGGCGTTGGGGGGCGGCTGTTTTTTCAACAAAGTTCTCACCAGCCTGCTCGAGGAAGCGCTGAAGCAGCGGAGGATCCATCCTCTTCGATCGAGTGGTCTTGGCCCGGGGGATTCGGCGATCAGCCTGGGCCAAGCCTGGGTTGCAGCAATGGCAAGGAGTTAGCACGGGGATGTGTCTCGCGGTGCCGGCCAGGATCACACAAATCGATGATCACGCGATGGCCAAGGTGGAAGTCGGGGGGATTGTCAAGGAGGTGAGCCTTGCGCTGGTCGACGATGTGAAGGTGGGCGACTACGTTATCGTCCACGTCGGCTTTGCGCTTTCACGATTGGACCCGGAAGAGGCCGAGCAAACCCTCATCTTGTTCGCACAAGCGGGCATGATCGACGGCGTTGAAGAGCTGCAAAGGCAATGACGGTCCGCTACGTCGAGGAGTTTCGTGATCGGGGGCTGGCCCGCTCTCTTGCAACCGCAATTGCCGCGGCGGCTCGTCCTGACCGGGATTACCATCTGATGGAGTTCTGCGGAGGCCACACCCACGCCATCTTTCGCTACGGCGTTCAGGATCTGTTGCCGCCGAACGTCCAGATGATCCATGGTCCGGGTTGTCCGGTGTGCGTGCTGCCGGCAGGCAGGATGGACCATGCGCTTCAGTTGGCGTGCCATCATGGGGTGATCCTTTGCACATACGGGGACCTTGTCCGTGTGCCGGGATTGAACCGGATGACGCTGCTGAAGGCGAAAGCGGCGGGAGCCGATGTGCGGATGGTCTACTCCAGCCTTGATGCGCTTAAAATCGCGCAAGAAAATCCACAGCGGCAGGTTGTCTTTTTCGCTATCGGGTTCGAAACAACGACCCCACCGACGGCGGTTGCACTGATGCAGGCGCGGGCCCTTGGCCTGACCAATTTCAGCGTTCATTGCAATCATGTTCTAACGCCGTCCGCGATTTACGGCATCCTTGCGAGCGCCGCTGCGGATGACGGAGAACTCAAGGTGGATGGGTTTGTCGGGCCGGCACATGTCAGCGCCGTCATTGGTAGCAAACCGTTCGAGACCTTCGCCGGCAAGCACGGTTATCCGATCGTCATCGCCGGCTTCGAGCCGCTCGACGTGATGCAGGCAATTCTGATGTTGATCCGCCAGCTGAACCAGGGGCGCGCGGAGGTCGAAAACGAGTACACCCGTGTCGTCAGTCCTAACGGCAATCAGAGAGCGCAGGATCTGATGGCCCAGGTTTTCTTGGTGCGCGACGCGTTCGAGTGGCGGGGACTTGGGATCATCCCCAGGAGCGCACTGATGATCCGGGACAGCTATCGGGACCTGGATGCCGAACGGCGCTTCGGCCTGAAGGACGTGTCGGTGCCGGACCACAAGGCGTGTGAGTGCGCCGCCGTTTTACGGGGCGTGAAAAAGCCGCCGGAGTGTCGGATCTTCGGCACCGGCTGCACGCCGGAGAACCCGATCGGCTCATGCATGGTGTCCTCGGAAGGCGCATGTGCCGCCTACTACAGTTTCGGCCGGTTCCGGCAATCGGAACCGGTAATGGCGCCCCGAGCGTGACGATGGACGTGTTGTCGCCGCGACGGCGTTTTTCGTGCGCCCTCGACTTCCGCCACGGGCGCATCGATCTCGGTCACGGCTCTGGTGGCCGCACCATGGCGCAATTGATCGAGGAGCTGTTCGAGACGCATTTCGATAACCCTTTTCTGGCCCAGCGCCATGATGCCGCCGGCTTTGATGTTGCGGCGGGACGGTTGGTGATGACAACGGACGGGTTTGTCATTTCCCCGTTGTTTTTCCCGGGTGGAGACATCGGCTCTTTATCCGTTCATGGCACCGTGAACGATCTCGCCATGGCTGGAGCCACACCTCTCTATCTGACCGCTGGCATGATCATCGAGGAAGGATTTCCGCTCGCTGATCTGAGGGCCATCGTGGAGTCGATGGCGGATGCTGCGCGGCACGCGGGAGTGTCGGTGATTGCCGGCGATACCAAGGTGGTCGAGCGAGGAAAAGGTGACGGGATCTTCATTACGACGACCGGCATTGGTGCTGTTCCACGAGGGGTCGAGATCCGCCCGGATCGGGCGGTACCCGGGGATGCCGTCTTGATCAACGGGACTCTCGGCGACCACGGCGTTGCGGTCCTGGCGCACCGAGAAAGCCTCGGATTTGAGACTGAAATCCGTTCCGATTCCTGTGCGCTGCACAGCCTCGTTGCCGCCATGCTGGCGGCAGTGCCGGACGTTCATGTGCTGCGAGATGCGACACGCGGTGGTCTCGCGGCGGTGCTCAACGAGATCGCCCTTCAATCGGGTGTCGGGATCACCATCGAGGAAGACGCAATTCCGGTTTCCCTCGCCGTCCGTGGCGCCTGTGAGCTTTTAGGTCTGGATCCGCTCTATGTCGCTAATGAGGGCAAGCTCGTCGCGTTTTGCCCGTCCCAACACGCCGAGGCGCTGCTGGCGGCAATGCGCTCGCATCCGCTCGGCCAGGATGCCACCATCATCGGGCGATGCACGGATGATCCTCACCGTTTCGTCCAAATGCAGACCAGCTTCGGCGGCAACCGGATCGTCGACTGGCTCGCAGGCGAGCAGCTGCCGCGGATATGCTGAACGCGCATGCCATCCGGAGAAGGATCTACCGGCCGGACCTGCTACCGGATGGCATCGCGTGCCGTCCAAACCGCTCCGCGTGAACCCTCGCCACGAATGGCGACAATACCCAGATCCGATGACGTCTCATCGATCACGCTCACCGGCGCGCCATCCTTCAGTGCGAAGCATTTGCCACTGGCAATCATTTCGGCAAACGCGCTTTGATCCTCTTCGAACGCGATCCGAACCAATTCCTGGTAATGCTCTTTTGAGGAACAGCCAACCCAGTCGGGCCCCGCAACACGTTGGATCTGTTCCGCGCCGGCTTGCGAAAACAGCCACGAGGCGGTTATGAAAGCGCCGAGCGCGGCGGCGGCAGTCGCTTTGTTCATGGGTATCCTTTCAATCGCAGAATTCCCTCTCAGGCGATGAGGATCGCGCGAAAGTCATTGACGTTGGTCCGGGTCGGACCGGTGGTGACAAGATCTCCCAATGCCTCGAAGAACGCGTAAGCGTTGTTGTCGGTGAGAAAGGTGCGGGGGTTGAGGCCTTTTTCCGCCGCGCGCTGCAATGTATCGGGGCGGATGATGGCGCCGGCATTGTCTTCGGTCCCGTCGAAACCGTCGGTGTCACAGGCGATGGCATAGATCCTCGAATGCCCATCGAGGGCAATGGCAAGCGCCAGGAGGAACTCGGTATTGGGTCCGCCGCGACCGGATCCACGCACGGTTACCGTGGTTTCACCACCAGACAGCAGCAGCCGCGCCGGCAGCCCCGGATGAATGTCCGAGGCCGCCTCTCGTGCAAGACTGGCTTGGGTGGCAGCGACATCATGAGATTCTCCTTCGATCGCATCGCCTAGCAGCACTGTCGCAACACCCGCTTCTCTTGCAGTCTGAGCAGCCGCATCCAGTGACTGGCGTGGCGTTGCCACCAGAATCGTTTGCGTTCGATTGAAGCAGGGATCACCCGGCTTGGGTGTTTCATGCGCGGGATCATCAAGATAAGCGCGTACCGGGTCGGGTATCTCGATCCGGTAACGTTGCAGAACTTTTCTCGCATCTGCGAGCGTACTGGGATCGCCGACGGTGGGGCCGGATCCGATAACGGTCGGCGTGTCTCCGGCCACGTCCGAAATGAGAAGGCTGACGATGCGACCGGCCCCCGCCGCGGCAGCCAAGCGACCACCCTTGATCGCCGAGAGGTGTTTGCGGACACAGTTGATGTCGTCGATAGTCGCGCCCGATTTCAGCAACGCGGCGCCAACCTGTTGCTTGTCGGCAAGGCTTATGCCTGGTGCGGGCAGCGTCAGCAAGGCCGATCCCCCTCCCGAAATCAGCACCAAAAGGAGGTCGTCTGAGCGCGAGTCTCGGGCCAGCGTCATGATGTGAGCCGAGGCTCGAACGCCTGCATCGTCCGGGGCAGGATGTCCCGCCTCAAGCACCTCGATACGGCGGGTCGGGCCGGAATACCCATACCGGGTCACGACGGTCCCAAAGACGTCTCCCGGGTAATGATCCTCCACGGCCTTCGCCATGGCGGCAGCAGCCTTTCCCGCACCGACGACAATCGTCCGCCCCTGCGGAGGGGGGGGTAGGTGCCGGGGTACACATTGGGCGGGATCCGCGGCGGCCACAGCCGCGTCGAATATGCGGCGCAGCAGGGTCTCGGGCTGCTCGAGCATTTGTTTCATCTCGTTATGCTATGGTGCACGGCCGCAATGATCAACAGGGGGCCGGACTCCCTCTTGGGTTGCCACGCTGGATCGTTTAGGTTTGGCGGCGAAAGGGGAAACACAGACTATGGAACTTGAAGTCATCAGTCACCGGCCTCGGGGCCAAGCCCGCGCGACGCCGCTGCTGTTCGTTCACGGCGCGTATGCTGGAGCATGGATCTGGGAGCCTTACTTTCTTCCTTACTTTGCGTGGCACGGATATGAGGCGCATGCGCTCAGCTTGCGCGGTCATGGTAACAGCGACGGCAGCGAAACGCTGATGAGCGCGAGGTTGCGCGACTATGTGGCTGACGTCGAGCAAGTCATGGCGACACTGCCGGCTCCGCCTATCGTAATCGGACACTCGATGGGCGGCGTCGTTGTCCAGCATCTGATGCATCGGCACAGCAAGACCTTGCCAGGCGCCGTATTGATGGCTTCCGGTCCACCGCATGGCGTTGTCGGCAGCCTGTCGAACATGATTTTCGAGCGCCCGGACCTTTTGTGGCAGATCATTCAGGTAGAGCTGTTCGGGCCGCTCAGCCCTGACGATTCATGGGTCCGCAAGGCGTTGTTTTCGGACCATACGCCGGTTGAGGTGGTCCGCCATTCGCTCTTGCGTCTGCACAGAGAGTCGCTGTTGGTTTGCCTCGATTTGCTGGGCCTGGACTTGCCGCCGTCGACGCGGTGCCTGGATATGCCTGTCCTCGTGCTGGGTGCGGAGCGGGATCCCTTTATCTACCAGGGTGCGTTGGAGCAGACCGGCAAGACGTACGGGACGGCGCCGGAAGTTTTCGCCGGTATGGCCCACGCGATGATGATTGACTATGACTGGGAGAAGGCCGCCGCGCGGATCCTTGAGTGGCTGGAAGTCACGCTGCCGTCGGTGCGCTCTGCTGCGTAGGGAAGGAACAAATCCATCATGAAGCTTGAGGTGATTACCAGAGAGCCGCAAGGGGCGGCGCGGCCGACTCCCCTTCTGTTCATTCACGGCGCCTTCTCGTCCGCGAACATTTGGACGCCGTTCTTCCTGCCGTTTTTTGCGGATAATGGTTACCATGCCTGTGCGCTCAGCCTGCGGGGACACGGGGGCAGCGAGGGCAAGGACAGGCTTTCGGTGACCCGGCTTCGCGATTACGTCAACGACGTTGCACAGGTTGCACGGGAGTTCGACACGCCGCCGGTCGTGATCGGTACCTCGATGGGCGGCATCATCGCCCAGAAGTACATGCACGAGTTTCCGGTTCCGGCGGTGGTCTTGCTCGCCTCCGGGCCGCCGCACGGTATGTTCCCCAGCATTATGCGGATGGCTTTGGGCAATCCCCAGCTGGTGCGTGACATGTTGATGATGCAGTACATCGGTCCTGATACGGCAACCGTTGCCGGCGCCCGGCGGGCGCTTTTCCGCGAGGACACACCGGACGAGTATATTCGCCAATATCTGCCGAAGGCCGAGCATGAATCGCCGTGGGTGATGACGGATATGGTCGCGCTCGACCTACCGCCGTCGCTCCGGCAGGTCGATGTTCCGGTTCTTGTCCTCGGCGGGGAGTGCGATGCCTTCATTGCTCCCACCGCTGTGGAAGCCACCGCGAGGACCTACGCGACGGAAGCGGAGATCTTCCCGGAGATGCCCCATGCGATGATGCTGGATCGCGACTGGAAGAAGGTTGCGCGTCGCATTCTGGACTGGTTGAACGAGGTGTTACCGGTGCCCGGCTCCGCCAAGGCCAAGGAAGCGGAATAAAGGTGGGCGGACCGCAGCCCCCCGAGAACGGCCGGGTCGGGCTGGCTGCGGTTGCCGTTGCGCGGAATAGAAGAGTGCTACTCCGCGGCGTCGGTGTCGGAAGGGGAGGCGGCTTTGCCGATCGCCTCCAAGCGCTGTTGCAAGCTTAGCTTGTCCAGAGACGTGAGCGGTAGATTGGTGAATATACTGATGCGCTGGGTCAACATGCGCATGGTATCGGCAAACGCGGCGCGCTTGACAGCTTCCGAGCCTTCAACCGCAGCCGGGTCAGGAACCCCCCAGTGGGCCGTCATCGGCTGACCCGGCCAGACCGGGCACACTTCGTGCGCAGCGTTGTCACAGACGGTGAAGACGAAATCGAGCCGCGGGGCATCGGGTCCGGCAAACTCGCCCCAGCTTTTCGAGCGAAGGTTGCCGACAGGGTAGTTCTGGTTTTTCAACAGCTCGAGCGCATAGGAATTGACCGTTCCGGTCGGTTGGCTGCCGGCGCTGTAAGCGACAAAGCGTCCCTGGCCGTAGCGATTCAAAATCGATTCCGCGATGATGCTTCGCGCTGAGTTGCCTGTGCACAAGAACAATACGTTGAACGGGTCTGCGGAGGGGGACGTTTCAGTCATTGTTGCCTCCTTTGAAAGTGCTCCGGGCGATGAGGAATGATGGGACTGGCATGTATCGCCGTTCTTCGCGCTCGGGGATGATGAGTGTTGCCATTGCCGGGTGGGATCAAATAGAGAGCCGCCGGAAAGCAGCGGTTCGGCCGGCGATGGATCAAGATCCGCGTACCCATCGGCCTTGCCATACCCGCACAATTGAGGGTGCCCCTGACAACACTCCTGCGTGAGGAAGGCAATCAAGCGCCGGGTGCCTTCCATGTCGACAGCGTAGAAAATATTGCGCTGCGCACGCCATGATCTGAGCAAACCGGCACGCTCCAAGTGTGCCAGGTGGTGGGAGAGGGTGGAGGGCGGAATGCCCACACGCTCCGCAACATCCCCCGCGGAAATTCCCGTCGGACCCTCTTTCACGAGCAGCCGGAACACGGCAAGACGATGTTCCTGGGCAAGAGCTGCAAGCGCTGTGACCGCCCATTTTTCTTCCATATTTCGACGATGATCGAAGTATGGAATTATGTCAAGTCCGGCCGTTTTGCTCGCGGTGCAGATGAGGGCGAGGAAAGGAAAAGTCTCGTGAGTCTGCGTGCAGAGGCGCCATGATCATGCACGTGCGCATGGACCTCTCTGCTCTCGAGATGTGCATCAACCTGCCCGCCGCGAGGCTGATGTCCGCCGTGGCGACAAGGGGCGCTCGCCAATGCGATCGTTACGATGCGGGAAGTTAACGCGACAGCAACACCTTTGCGCTTTCATGTCACGCAGTTGCCCGAGGCCGCGTCCGCTATGTGCGAGATGCGATGGCGTCGGCGAACCGGCGAGGATCCTCTTAGCGTGAAGAACGATTATCTCGAATTGACGCGACTGGTCGAGCGGATGCATCGACGCTTCCTGGACGTGTTGCGGGTGGAATTGAACCGCATCGGCGTCAAGGACATCAACAGTGTGCAGGCTCTTTTGCTGGCCAACATCGGCGAAGAAGAGATGACCATCCGCGATCTTGTCGAACGCGGCTATTACCAAGGTTCAAACGTCTCCTATAACGTCCGAAAATTGCAGGAGATGGGTTACCTTCAGCATGAGCGTGCTCTTCACGACAAGCGGTCTGTGTCTGTCCGGCTTACCGAAAAGGCGCTCGGCGTTTTGGCAAAGATCCGCGATCTCGATGCGCGGCTCGCTTTTTCGTGGGATGAACACGTCGGTGACGAAGCCAGTGTGAACGTCGCAGCAGGAGCGCTCAGGCAGCTGGAGCGGATATGGAGCGATTACATCCGCTACGGCCGCATTTGACCTGACCCCGCACCCGCGAGCGAGTTTGCTGCTCGCGGGAGAGGATGAATCCCAAAAAGGAAAGGCGCGAAGGTCTTTGCTTGTGTGCCATCACCGGTTCATCGTGTGGTACTCGGCATTCGGCATCATATCAAGGCCATGAGCCATCCGGTTGGTATAATTGAAAAAGGCGGCGACGTCGCAGATATCGAAAAACTCCTGATCGGAGAAACCGACCTCTCGAAGAGCCTGCCGGTCCTCTTCGCAAACGTCGTGAGGCGTGAGCGTCAGCTTCCAGGCGAAGTCGCACATCGCGCGGTGGCGAGGCGAGAGTTCGGCGACCCGGTAGTTCATGACAATCATCTCACCCAGCTGAGGGTCCTCGGAGTATTCCCGGATCGCCTGACCATGGGCGACGAGGCAGTAATAGCAGCGGTTCGCCGAGGAAACGGTTACGGCAATCATCTCGCGCTCAAGCTTGGTTAGATTGCATGTCTCCTCGTCCAGCATGAGTTGGTTGTAGAAGGCAGTAAAATTCCGGAACTTTGCAGCGTTTCCGGTATAGGCGAGCAGCACGTTCGGCACCAGCCCCAGCTTCTCCTGACATTTGTTCAGGTACTTGAGAATATCCGGCTCCAGCGTTTGCTGATCGGGAAGCGGGATGCGGACAACGTGATTGGGTTGCGGCATGATGATCTCCTCCAAAGCAATCGCCAGAGGTTGGCAACCCAGACGTCAGCAGCATTGCGCCTTGTGACGCAGCAGGTGGTCGGCTAGCACCAGGGCCAGCATTGCCTCGGCGACGGGTACACCGCGAATGGCGACGCAAGGATCGTGGCGGCCGCGGGTGACGATGTCAACGTCCTCCCCTCTTACCGATACGCTCCTTTGAGGCGAGGCGATGGAACTTGTCGGTTTGATGGCAACGCGGGCGATCAAATCCTGACCTGTGGAGATGCCGCCCAAAATGCCGCCCGCGTTGTTGCTGAGAAACGAGACTTCGTTCTCGTTCATCCGCATCTCGTCATTATTTTCGGGTCCCGACATCGACGCCGCCACAAATCCGGCACCGATCTCTACGCCTTTGGCGGCCGGGATGCTCATGAATGCCTTGGCGATATCGGCATCAAGACGATCGAACGTCGGTGCGCCCAGCCCAACGGGGACACCGCTCGCCGCGACTTCGATGACACCCCCGGTGGATGAGGTCTCCTTGCGGATGGCATCCAGAAACCTTTCCCAGGCACTCGCAGCAACCGGATCCGGGCACCAAAACGGGTTGCGCTCGATCTCCGCCCAGTCCCAGCGCGCCCGGTCGATCGGGTGGGGACCCATCTGTATCAACGCCCCGCGTACCGAAACAGTTGAACCCAGGACTTTCCGCGCCACCGCGCCGGCGGCGACTCGCATTGCCGTCTCGCGTGCGCTTGAGCGACCACCACCGCGATAGTCACGGATGCCGTATTTCCGAAGGTAGGTGAAATCCGCGTGGCCCGGACGAAAAACATCTTTGATGGCGCGGTAATCCTTGGAGCGCACATCCTGGTTGACGATGATCAGACCAACAGGAGCGCCCGTAGTGAGGCCCTCGAATACGCCAGAAAGGATCTCCACCTGGTCAGGCTCGCGACGCGGGCTAGTATGTCTATTCTGGCCCGGCCGCCGGCGATCGAGGTAAAACTGGATATCGTCTGCCGCGAGGGCAATCCGCGGTGGTACGCCGTCGATGATGCAGCCGATGGCAGGGCCGTGGCTCTCCCCGAAGCTGGTGACGCGAAAGAGGTGGCCAAAGGTGTTCCCGGACATGGTTCGTTTGCTGAAGGTCGACTCAACGGGGCATCAGGAAAAGTTCTCCAGCAGATCGCGGATTCCCTCGGCGGCGTCTGGTGCCATCATGCCGACGACATGATAGCCGCAATCAACATGGTGAATCTCGCCCGTCACCGCAGAAGAAAGCTCGCTGAGCATGTAAAGAGCGGCTCCACCGACGTCCGCAGCGCTGACGTTACGACGCAGCGGCGCATTGAGCTGATTCCACCGAAGAATATACCGAAAATCACCGATACCTGAAGCCGCGAGGGTCTTCATCGGGCCGGCCGAGAGCGCATTGACCCGGATGTTCAGCCGACCGAGATCCTCGGCAAGGTAACGAACACTTGCTTCCAAGGCCGCTTTCGCGACTCCCATCACGTTGTAGTGCGGCGTCACGCGCTCGGCACCAAGATAGCTCAAAGTCAACAGGCTCCCCCCGTTCTTCATCAAGCGGTGGGCACGCTGACAGACTGCGGTAAAAGAATAACAGGAAATATGCATCGTCGATAAGAAATTATCGGGAGTCGTATCGACATATCTGCCTTTCAGCTGTTCTTTATCGGAATAGGCAATTGCATGGACGACAAAGTCAATACCTCCCCAGGTTTCCTCCAGTTTGTCGAAAACATTCACGATTTCACTTTCGACCGCCACATCGCAGGGAAGGATAATGCCCGAATCGACAGACTTCGCGAGTGGCCCCAGACGCTTCATCAGAGCCTCACCTTGATAGGTGAATGCGAGCGATGCGCCGTGCGCATGGGCCATCTTGGCGATGCTCCACGCCATCGAACGCTCGTTGGCGACTCCCATGATCAAGCCACGTTTGCCAGCAAGAAGAGGTGCGGATACGGTCATGAAGTCCTCGTTTTTTGAAGCGAACGGCTGCAGATTGATGCGCGCGATCGGACGAATTTCTCGAGCCGCCCAGGAGAGCTCGAGGAGGCGGTTCCGCACGGGTGCTGGTGGCTCCGGCGCCGGTTTTGTCGCCGATCAAGGCCATATAGGATGAAAGCCGATGCGTCAATCGCGTGGGGGTAAAATGTTGTCCTTCAGTTTACCTGCTCGGCAGCAACTGCGAAACGCGCTCGCTTTTCTTATGCAGGTCGGGAACCGCTTCCTGGAAGACCGGTGCTTCACGGTCGCCGCCTCGTTGAGCTACATGACCTTGCTTGCGCTGGTCCCTTTGACGGCGGTCAGCTTCGCGATGCTGGCGGCATTCCCGGTTTTTGACGATGCCCGTCAACAATTGCAGAGTTTTGTTTTTGCATATTTCGTTCCGGATGCCATCGAGACGGTCCAGGAACACCTGACGGCGTTCGCAGAGAGAGCCCGGGGTGTCACCGCTTTTGGAGTGGTCGGCTTGGCCGTAACCTCAATGCTGCTGTTCAACACGATCGAGTCGGCCCTGAACGATATTTTTCGGGTAACACGGTCGCGACCTCTGGTCTCCAAGTTCATCGTGTTTTGGGCAATTCTGACCCTGGGTCCGCTGCTGGTTGGGGCCAGTGTGTCGGTCGAGGCAACACTTACCCCGCCGCGCGAGATTTTTCAGTTTGATCGCTACACGACCGTTCTCGGCTATCTCGCACAGACGTTGCCGACTGTGCTTTCGATCCTGGCGTTCATGCTGTGTTACCTGATGATTCCATACCGTCCGGTGCGAGTGATGAACGCACTTGTCGGAGCGACAATGGCAGGGGTCCTGTTTTCGCTGCTGCGCTACTTTTTCACCCTCTATGTGACCTTGTTTCCGGCCTATGAGACCCTATACGGGGTGCTCGCGTTGATTCCAATGTTCCTGCTTTGGACGTACCTGTCTTGGGCGGTGATTCTCGCCGGGGCAGTGATGACAGCCGAGTTGCCGGCCTGGGGGCTTGGCGAGATCGGAGGTGGCGAGGCGCAGTCGCCCGGCGCACGCCTGGTCCTCGCGTTGGCGATCCTTGCCCATCTGTATGAAGTCAACCAGCGCGGCGGCGGCGCGCATCTTGCTCAGATCTTGCGCAAGGTACCCGCTCGAGACCGTGCCGTTGAAGAGATGCTGAACCAGCTTCGCCGGGCTGGGTATGTTGATGTCACAAAAAGAGATCGATGGCTGCCGGCCCGCGATCTGTATTCGACATCGCTGTACGATTTGTATTCCCATCTTCGATTGAATATCGAGCCTGATATCGCTCTCGTTGGACACGTCGCCGATCCGTGGCAAGAGCGGCTTCACGCCATCTTTAACGTGGACATGGAGCGTAAGCGGGAACTCATGGATGTTACCTTGGGTGATTTGTTCAGCAGCAAGATTACCCAGTCAAACTCCGGGTCCGTCCCGGTTTCCCTCAGGCGGGCGCCTTAATCTGGCGCGGATCTCCTCGCGGACCCCTGCAGGACAGGCCTCAATGGCTTCCTCGACATTCCGTAATATGGACCGGGCCGCATAGAGCTGGTCGAGCAGGGCGAGGACGACGTCGAGCGCGTTTTCGTCCACCATCAGATCCTGCCGAAGCTCCCGGATCAATCCAATCCGTGCCTCGTCTACTTCGTCAAAGCTGAACCCGTGGGGAGTCAGCTGCGGCCTTACCCAGCGCTGTTCGATCCAGCTGGTAAGCTCTACCCGGTCAATGCGGTAGATCGCAACGATGTCTTCAAAGCTCGCCATTTCTTACAGCCGTTCGCGGACATGATATGAGTGCCGTGATGACCATTCCTCAAGGAAATGGGTAAGTTCCGGGTCCGGTGTTTCGGGAAGAACGACCTTGAGAATGACGTACTGGTCACCCCGATGACCTCCCTGAGTGGGGACCCCTTTGCCGCGGAGACGAAGGTGCGTGCCAGAGTTGGATCCCTTCGGCACGCTTAACGTGACCGGCCCATCCACCGTCGGAACGTCGATCTTTGCGCCCAGGACCGCCTCGGGCAGCGTGACAGGCACTTCCGCGTAGATGTCCTTGCCGCGCCTTGTAAAATAAGGATGAGACTGCACCTTCAGCTCAATATTGACGTCGCCCGCCGGACCGCCGCCCAAACCTGGCGGACCTTGTCCCTTGAGACGCAGGACATGACCGTCTTCGGAGCCGGGAGGAATGGTAACGGCAAGGCGTTTTCCTCCTTGCAGAGTGACTTCCCGCACTGTCCCCTTTACTGCGTCAAGAAAATCGATCTCGAGCGTCGCCCGAACATCGCCTCCTCGCATCGCTGCCGTCTGGGCACCGCGAAAGCCACCGCCGAACAGGTCACTGAAAATATCCATGCCTTCAAAATCACGCGAGAAACCGCGGGGGTCATTGTATCGCGAACGGGCGTCGCTTTCCGCGTAGGTGCGATAGAAGGTTCGTTCGGCACGCGGCGCCCCGCTTGTATCGATCTCACCCCGGTCGTACTTGAGCTTGCGCTCGGGATCGGAGAGAAAATCGTAGGACGCTGCGACTTCCTTGAAACGGCTTTCCGCCTTCGCATCGCCAGGATGAAGGTCCGGATGCAGCTGGCGGGCCAGCTTCCGGTAGGCCTTCTTGACCTCCTTGATATCGGCGCCTTTTGGAACGCCAAGCACTTCGTAAGGATCGCGCATAACCCGAGACAATGTCCGTCACTTGCTCTGGCCCGACGATAAGGGCACTCGAAACGCGTGGCATCATCGCCGGTTCCGACGGCATCGGCAAGATGACACTAAAAGCACATGCACGCGCATGACCGCAAAGAGCGCGCAAGGAACCTTCGGGATGGAAGGCTTCCGAGAAAACGTTTAACGCCGCGCAAAAATTTTTCTCCGCTCCTCTGGATAAAAAGCGGAATGCGGGCCAATCCAACAACCGAAGAGCCTTATTTGAGGCGCCCTCAATAGTGTTTAACGTTTTCCGCGGCTTCGTCGACGGGCTTCACCCGGTTTACGACCCAACCCGATCTGCTTGGCAAAATCAGAACGCTGCTTTGCGTAATTGGGGGCGACCATCGGGTAATCGGACGGAAGACCCCATTTCGCACGATACTCATCCGGTGTCATCTTGTAGGTCGTTTGCAGGTGACGCTTGAGCATTTTCAGCTTCTTGCCGTCCTCAAGACACACGATATAATCCGGAGTGACCGACTTGCGAACGGACACAGCCGGTTTTTGCGGTTCTATGACCTGTTCTGGTTCAGGACCTTCCAAATCGTTTAATGACGCAAAGACGCTGTTAATCACTTCGGGAATTTGGGTCGACGCGACTTGGTTTTTACTTAAATAAGCGGCAATAACGTCAACTGCCATCCGCATTATATCTTCTCTTGCAGCTTTCCGTTCAAAATCTTCGTCCATGGTTTACTCAGCCTATTCAAGTTGACTTGTTGATCTCTGCTTTCTACCACAAGAAGGGATCGGGTTGTCAATTGAAAAACTGGAGAGGCTTGATTGGTGGGCTTTTAGTTCACGCCAGTGCCGATATAAGCCTGTTCGGCGGTACTGCTTGTGTTGGCAGCAACGTGACCACTTGCGGACCGCTTCGATCTAGAAAGCGCTCCGATGGGCGCTCGCAACTCTCCGCTGCAGCTGATACGGTTGCCTCGCTTTTTCCCAGGGTGTCGGCCAAGTCCGAATGGATCCCGCCTTTCATCAGGAGGCGGTCCTTGGCCGTCATCCTGACTGGCATTGTCATTCGTTGCAAGTACCGCTGGAACCGAGTGCTAGTGGCACTCTGGTACGGTAATCCGATATATGGTATGGAAGTGACATATGGCCCTATCCTTTTCTAGACGCTCTTATTTCTGCGGGTTGAGATGAGCAAGCTGCGTGTTGCCATTGCCAGCGACCATGCCGGTTACGATCTTAAGCGGGCTTTGAAACAAGTGCTGGAAGGGATGGGGCATCAGATTTTGGATCTTGGCACGGAAGGGACAGACTCTGTCGATTATCCGGATTTTGGCTACGCGGTGGCCCGTGCATTAAAGGAGGGCAGGGCGGCGCGGGGCGTGCTTGTATGCGGTAGTGGGGTCGGCATCAGCATTGCTGCCAACCGCTATCCGGAAGTGCGCGCGGCCTTGATTCACGATTCGCTGGGAGCGCAGCTTGCGCGTCAACATAACGATGCGAACGTCATCTGCTTTGGAGGGCGGGTGATGGACGTGGAGGCTGCTCGAGATTGCCTCAAGGTTTTTCTCGAGACCCCATTCGAAGGCGGCCGCCACACGACGCGCGTGGAAAAGCTCTCAAATCCCGATTGACGCTATAGAAGGACGTTTGACAATGTCGGTAACGACTTCATCGTACCCCAGCGAGGTCCACAACACTTTCTTTCGCGACTCGCTCGCTGATCGTGATCCCGAAATCAAGGCGGCGTTGCGGAATGAACTGCAGCGGCAACAAGACCATATCGAACTGATCGCCTCGGAAAATATCGTTTCGCGCGCCGTGCTCGAAGCGCAAGGTTCGATTCTGACCAACAAGTACGCCGAGGGTTATCCGGGCCGCCGGTACTACGGCGGCTGCGAGCACGTTGATGTCGTTGAGACACTCGCGATCGAACGGGCAAAAAAGCTTTTCGGTTGCGCGTTCGCCAATGTTCAGCCTCATTCCGGAGCACAGGCGAACGGGGCCGTCTACCTGGCATTCTTGCAGCCGGGCGATGTCCTGATGGGGATGTCGCTGGCTGCCGGCGGCCATTTGACGCACGGGGCGCCTCCGGCGCAGTCGGGCAAATGGTTCAAGGCGGTCCAGTACGGAGTCCGTCGCGATGATCACCTCATCGACTTCGAGGAAGTCGAACGACTTGCGCTTGCGCACAAACCAAAAATGATCGTTGCGGGGGGATCTGCATACCCACGCACCATCGACTTCGCCTGCTTCCGTGAAATCGCCGATAAGGTCGGTGCACTTCTATTGGTCGACATGGCCCACTTCGCGGGACTGGTTGCCGCTGGCGTCCATCCGAGCCCGTTTCCCCATGCCCATTTGGTAACCACCACAACCCACAAAACGTTGCGGGGTCCTCGCGGAGGTATGATCCTCACAAATGATTCCGAACTTGCGAAGAAGATCAACTCCGCAGTCTTCCCTGGTCTCCAGGGCGGGCCCCTGATGCACGTGATCGCGGCCAAGGCCGTGGCCTTCGGCGAGGCCCTGAGGCCGGAATTCAAGAGTTACGCCAAAGCCGTAATGGATAATGCAAAGGTGTTGGGTTCGACACTGCAGGAACGTGGTCTCGCCATTGTTGCGGGCGGGACCGATACGCACTTGGTTCTGGTCGACCTTAGACCGAAGGCAGTGACGGGGAAGGCCGCCGAGGAGAGCCTGGGGCGGGCATTTCTGACCTGCAACAAAAACGGGATTCCGTTTGATCCTGAAAAGCCGAGCATCACATCCGGCATCCGGCTCGGCTCTCCGGCGGGAACGACCCGCGGATTCGGGCCCGCCGAGTTCCGTCGGGTCGCAGACCTGATTGCCGATGTCATTGACGGTCTGGCCGCCCATCCGGACGACAACCGCATGGCTGAGGATGCGGCCAAAGAGCAAGTGCTGCAACTCACCCGGCGTTTCCCGATCTACTCAGACTTTTGAAAAGGCTGGCGGCGGGGCCGCTGATTGTGGGTCGGCGCGGGCAAACTCGCCTGGCCACTGCCAGACATTGAGTGGAAAGGAGCGTTTGCCATGCGATGTCCATTCTGCGGCCACGAAGACACGCAGGTGAAAGATTCTCGGCCGACGGATGACCATGCTGCCATCCGCCGCCGTCGCTACTGTCCCGCTTGTGGAGCCCGCTGGACCACCTTTGAGCGCGTGCACTTGCGCGAACTGACGGTGATCAAGAAGAATGGTGAGCGCACGCCGTTCGATCGCGACAAGCTGTTCCGATCCCTGCGTATTGCCTTGCGCAAACGTCCTGTCGATGAAAATCGCATTGAGCGTGTCGTCAACAGCATCCAGCGTCGATTGGAGACTCTGGGTGAATCGGAAATACCTTCTAAAGTGATTGGCGAGATGGCAATGGAGCAACTGGCGCAGCTTGACCAGGTTGCTTACGTGCGGTTCGCCTCGGTCTACAAAAACTTCCGCGAAGCGAAAGACTTTGAGGACTTTGTGGAACATTTAGGTGAGCGCTGAAGGAGGACATCCGGCGGCGGATGACACCCGGCATATGCTGACTGCGCTCACCCTCGCCAAGCGCACGCTTGGCCAAGTGTGGCCCAATCCGGCGGTCGGGTGCATCATTGTCAAACACGAAGAAGTGGTTGGTCGAGGCTGGACCGGCCGAGGGGGACGGCCCCATGCGGAATCGCAGGCGCTGTCGATGGCCGGCTCTTCGGCGATGGGGGCAACTGTTTACGTGAGCTTGGAGCCTTGTTGTCACGTCGGAGTGACGCCCCCTTGCGTCGATGGGATCATTGCGGCGGGTGTCGCCCGGGTGGTGGTCGCGGTGGCGGATCCAGACCCGCGGGTGAGTGGTGGCGGTATCGACAGTCTTTCCCGAGCGGGCATTGATGTTTCGGTCGGCATACGCGCAGATGAAGCTGCCGAATTGAACAGAGGATTTTTTATTCGCTGCGAGGAACAGCGGCCATTGTTTACGTTGAAGATGGCCACCAGCCTGGACGGTCGGATCGCGACCCGAGCCGGAGAAAGCAAGTGGATCACCGGCGGGCTGGCGCGGCGGGTCACTCACCGGTTGCGTTCTTCCCATGATGCCGTTCTCGTCGGATCGGAGACCGCTCTTGCAGATGATCCCGAACTCGACTGCCGTCTCCCTGGCATGGAGGGCCGCTCGCCGGTTCGCATTGTCGTTGATGGCCGACTGCGACTGACGCTTGAGTCCCGTCTGGTTAGGACAGCGGCACGAACGCCAACGTGGATTGTCACGCGGGCGGATGCTGATCGAGAGAAAATGCAGGCGCTGAGCCAGAAGGGCGTGACGTTGCTACGGATCGAACCGAAGGACGGGGATAGCTTGAAGCCCCTCGATATCGCTCACGCCCTGGCAGAGAAGGGACTGACGCGGATCCTGATCGAGGGCGGCGGGCGCATCGCAGCGTCATTTCTGACCGCAGATCTGGTCGATCGCATGGCGTGGTTTCACGGTCCGCTCATTCTCGGAGGCGATGCAATTCCGGCTACCGCTGCCATGGAGCAAGACTTTCTTGCTCGCGCGCCGCGGTTTCATCGGACCGAGGTGACAGGGCTGGGTGACGATGTACTTGAATTGTTGCAGCGCGTCGGATAGGCCACCGCCATGTTCACGGGAATAATCACCGATCGGGGGATGGTCCGCTCCATCCTTCGCACCGCTGACCGGCGGCTGGAAGTCACGACCGCCTATGATACGGCGAGCCTCGAGATCGGTGCGTCTGTTTGTTGCTCCGGTGTTTGCCTAACCGTTCTCGATAAAGGTACTGGCTGGTTCGCGGTCTCAGCCTCGCGGGAAACCCTCGCACGTACCACTCTTGAACGGTGGCATGAAGGGTCTCCGGTAAATTTGGAGCGGGCACTGAAGGTAGGGGATGAACTGGGGGGGCACCTTGTTTGGGGCCACGTTGACGGGGTCGGGTATATCGTTTCCGTCGAAAGCCATGGGGACTCCCGCCGTATTGTGCTTGAATCCCCTGGAGAGTTGATGCGATTCATTGCCGTGAAGGGGTCGATTGCGGTCGATGGCGTATCGTTGACGGTCAACGAGGTTGTCGATAGTCGCTTTGCAGTCAATGTTATTCCTCATACGCTTGCGGTGACGACTCTCGGCCAAGCCCGCGTGAGCGATCAGGTGAACCTCGAGATCGATATGGTTGCACGGTATGTTGCACGCTTGCTTGAGAAGGACTAATCCCGCTTCCGTGCCCGGATATTTGGCCTCAGTTGAAGAGCTTATCGAAGATGCGCGCAACGGCCGCATGTTCATTCTCGTTGATGACGAGAACCGAGAGAACGAAGGCGACCTCGTCATCCCTGCGCAAATGGCGACGCCCGAAGCCATCAATTTTATGGCCAAGCACGGGCGTGGCCTGATCTGCCTCGCGCTTGCACGAGAACGGGTTGAGCAGTTGAACCTGCCATTGATGGCGCGCCGCAACACCTCTCGTCACCATACCGCCTTTACGGTTTCGATCGAGGCGCGGGAGGGGGTCACAACAGGAATATCTGCCTCTGATCGGGCGCGCACGATCTCCGTGGCCATCGATCCATCCAAAGGCAGTGACGATATTGCGTCCCCGGGTCATGTCTTTCCGTTGCAAGCACAAGACGGGGGTGTGCTTGTGCGAGCTGGGCACACGGAAGCTGCTGTCGATATTGCGCGGCTGGCCGCCCTCAATCCTTCGGGTATCATCTGCGAGATCATGAACGACGACGGCACGATGGCCCGGATGCCGGACCTCGTTCGCTTTGCGCAGTACCATAACTTGAAGATCGGCACGATCGCCGACCTGATCGCTTATCGCCTCCGCCACGACCGCATCGTACAGCGCGTTCTTGAGACCTCCTTGACGAGCATTCATGGAGGAACGTTCCGGATGTCGGTCTATGTCAACCGCATCGCGTATGCCGAACATATCGCGCTGGTGAAAGGCGAGGTGAGTAAGGGCGAGCCCGTGCTTGTGCGAATGCATGCGTCCAATGTTCTCAGCGACGTGCTTGGTGATATCCGCAGCGGCAAGACATGCCTTTTGCATGATGCCATGCGGATGATCGGGGTGCGTGGGCGTGGCGTCGTGGTCCTGATCCGCGAGCCTCACAAGTCCAGTCTCTCGGATCGCGTTCGGGCCTTGATGGCTGGTACCAGCGAAGAGACGCCGCAACTTCGCGACTACGGAATCGGCGCCCAGATTCTTCTGGACCTCGGCGTAAAGGATATGATTTTGCTGTCGAATACTGACCGAACCTTGATCGGGTTTGAAGGCTACGGGTTGAGAATTGTCGGCCGCCAGCCGATCCGCAGCGAGGACGTCAACCCGTGAGCCGCAACGGGAGGGTCCTGATCATTGAAGCGCGCTTTTATGAAGCCATTGCCGATGAATTGGTCAAGGGCGCGGTTGCTGTTCTCGATCGGAACGGCGTTGGTTACGATCGCCATTGGGTGCCGGGTGTTTTCGAAGTGCCGGCAGGCTGTCGCTATGCATTGCGAGCGAGGGAGGATGGAGGGATCCATTCCGGCTATGCCGGCTATATCGCTCTTGGCTGCGTCATCCGCGGAGAAACGGATCACTATGATCATATTTGCCGCGAAGCCAGTCGCGCCTTGATGGGTCTCGCGGTCAACTATCGTCTCGCGCTGGGGTTTGGCATCCTCACCTGCGAGACCTATGACCAAGCATGGGTCCGCGCCTGCGTCGATCAGAAGAACAAGGGAGCCGACGCCGCTGTCGCGTGCCTGCGCATGATGGATCTGAGACGTGCGCTTGATCGGGTGCCGCAATGAAAGGCGCGAAGCGGGATGCGTTTCGTCTCGGGCGTAGCGCTGCCCGCTTGGCGTGTGTTCAAGCCCTGTACGAAATCGATGTTTCCGGGGCTTCGTCTGATCCGGTCTTGCGAGAGTTCTTGATGGATCGTTGGAAGAACGCTGGGAGCGGCTCGGCCGTCGCGGAGCCCGACGAAGTGTTCCTGACGGATCTGGTTCAAGGGGTCTGCACGGAGTTGCCCCGTCTGGATCCGCACATCAGCGCCGCTTTGGCGGAGTGGTCTCTCGAACGCCTGGAGATTCTTCTTCGGGCAATCCTGCGCGCCGGCGCCTTCGAACTCTCCGAGCGGCCGGATATCCCGAGTAGGGTCATCATCAACGAATACGTCGACGTGGCTCACGCATTTTTCGCGGGAAAAGAGACGGCGTTGGTCAACGCCGTTCTTGATCGACTTTCTCGCGTCCTGAGGGCGCAGCAAGGAGAGTCTGCGGATCATGAAACGAAACGCTCCTCTCAATGAGTTCGAGATCATCGGGCGATTCTTTGCTCCGCTTGCAAGCATCGAGCCTGGATCGCTGGCCCTGACGGATGATGCCGCCATCATCTCGGTGGCTCCAGGAGATGGGTTGGCCGTCAGCACCGATACGATTGTTGCGGGCGTCCACTTTCTACCTACGGATACGCCGGCAGACGTTGCCGCCAAAGGACTTGCAGTCGCGTTTTCAGACATGGCGGCAATGGGTGCCGCGGCCAAATCCTATACGCTTTCTTTATCTTTGCCGCGAGCATGGGACAACACAGCCAAAGAAATTTGGGTGGAGGCTTTTGCCGAGGAACTTCGTGTGGAGCAACAGATACTCGGTGTTGTCCTGATCGGCGGGGATACCATCGGTACCCCCGGTCCGCTCTCATTAACCTTCACCGTGTTCGGAACGATCAAGCAGGGGCAGGAACTGCGTCGATCTGCGGCGCGCCCAGGCGATGGTGTGTATGTATCGGGTACCATCGGCGATGGATTCCTGGGATTAAAGGTTCTAAAGGGCGAGCTTGAGAAACTGGATGAACGGCAGAAAGAGGCTTTGGCGTTGCGGTTCCGACGGCCCACACCGCGTTTGGCGCTGGGGCTGCAGCTAGCCGGGCTCGCTCACGCGGCTGTGGATGTGTCCGATGGCCTTGTTGCCGACCTGGGTCATATCTGCGAGGCATCCGGCCTTCAGGCAACCATTGAGGCTGTGCACATACCGCTTTCGGATGCAGCACGTGCGGCACTGCGTGCTGATCCAACGTTGATAAGAGACATCCTCAGCGGCGGCGATGACTACGAGCTTGTGTTTACGGCACCGCCGGAGGCGGCGGAACAGATAGACCGAATCGCAACAGAAGTGGATCTGGCTTTGACGCCGATCGGGCGCATCGACGCGCGGAAGACAGGGGATCACAACCCCAAAGTGTTGGTGGTGGGAAAGGACGGCCAGATGCTCGCTCCCGCTACCGGCGGGTTTTCCCACTTTTGACGCTCGCAAAACTGTCAGGAAGGCGAGGCGGCCGTCGCCAGTTGAATTAAAAATCGCGCTGCAACCGCGATCATCAATTTTTGCAATGCAACGAACGCTTTGTTGCGTTCTTGTTTGGCATCTGGCATTTTCCCGCGGATTCTCGTGAACACGCCACGACAATAAGCGCCCAGGGGATTTCAAGGGGGTCATCCAATGCGTCCCGTTAAGCGCTCCGACCGAAAAAGGGGCTAATGATCATGCACATCGTCGTTATCTTGTGCGGACTGCTGGCGTTAGGGTACGGCGTCTGGGCAAGCCGCTCCGTGCTCAGTGCCAGCGCTGGCACCCAGCGCATGCAAGAAATTTCCGGGGCAGTTCAGGAAGGAGCTGCTGCCTACCTCAATCGCCAGTACATGACGATTGCGATTGTTGGCGTCATCGTCGCGATCATCTTGTTTTTCGTGTTGGGATGGAAGGTGGCGCTAGGCTACACCATCGGCGCTGTGCTTTCCGGAGCCACCGGTTACATCGGCATGAACGTGTCGGTCCGCTCGAATGTCCGGGTGGCCGAGGCGGCACGGCAGGGGCTGGATGCGGGGCTGCAGCTGGCGTTCAAGGCCGGGGCGGTCACCGGGATGCTCGTGGCCGGCTTGGCCCTGCTGGCGGTTGCCCTCTATTATGGATTTCTGCTGCTCATTGGCGCAACAGGGCGCGACATCATCGATCCTCTCGTTGGTCTCGGTTTCGGCGCCTCGTTGATCTCGATTTTTGCCCGTCTCGGCGGCGGTATCTTCACCAAAGGCGCGGATGTCGGGGCGGATCTGGTGGGCAAGGTCGAGGCCGGTATTCCGGAGGACGATCCTCGCAACCCGGCCGTGATTGCCGACAACGTTGGCGATAATGTTGGCGACTGTGCCGGTATGGCCGCCGACCTGTTCGAAACCTATGTCGTGACGATTGTTGCGACGATGGTGCTGGCTTCGATTTTCTTCGCCGGCCAACCCTATGTTGGCAGCGTCATGCTCTATCCGCTTGTCATCGGCGGCGTCTGCATCATTGCTTCGGTGGCCGGAACATTTTTCGTCAAGCTCGGCCCGAGCAACAACATCATGGGCGCCCTTTATAAGGGCTTTGTCGTCTGTGCGCTCTTATCGGCCGTGCTGTTATTGCCGGCCACGTGGATCATGGTTGGGCTGGGCACGGAATATGTGGTCGGCGGGACCGTGTTTTCAGGTTGGAGCCTGTTCTTTTGCGGCATCATCGGCCTCGTCGTCACCGGGCTTCTGATCTGGGTCACCGAGTACTACACCGGCACCCAGTTTCGCCCGGTCCAGTCCATCGCCAGCGCCTCGAAAACCGGTCATGCGACCAATATCATCCAGGGGCTGGCAATCTCGATGGAAGCGACCGCGATTCCTGCCTTGATCATTTGCGGGGCGATCATCGCAACCTACATGCTGGCCGGTTTGTTTGGAATTTCCATTGCGGTCACAGCGATGCTGGCTCTGGCAGGAATGGTGGTGGCCCTCGACGCCTACGGTCCTGTCACCGATAATGCGGGCGGCATTGCAGAAATGGCGGAGCTGGAGGAAGATGTTCGCAAGACAACCGACGCTCTTGATGCGGTTGGAAATACCACCAAAGCAGTGACGAAAGGTTATGCGATTGGTTCTGCTGGTCTTGGTGCGCTGGTGCTGTTTGCTGCATACACCCAAGATCTGATCTTTTTCAGGGATCGCGCCGTCGAGTTTCCGTACTTCGCCGGCCTAGACATCGACTTTTCCTTGTCCAATCCTTATGTCGTCGTCGGGCTCTTTGTTGGGGGCTTGCTCCCGTACCTGTTCGGCGCACTGGGGATGACAGCGGTCGGGCGCGCGGCCGGCTCGGTGGTGGTCGAGGTCCGGCGGCAGTTCAAGGAAATCCCCGGTATCATGGAAGGAACCGCCAAGCCTGAATACGGCCGCTGCGTTGACATGCTGACCAAGGCGGCGATTCGGGAAATGGTGATTCCCTCGATGCTGCCTGTGTTGGCGCCGATCGTACTTTTCGTCGTCATCTTGATGATTGCCGGAAAAGCCGCAGCGTTCGCGGCACTCGGGGCGATGCTCCTAGGAGTTATCGTGACCGGGTTGTTCGTCGCCATTTCCATGACGGCAGGTGGTGGCGCCTGGGACAATGCAAAAAAGTATATCGAGGACGGCAACCACGGCGGTAAGGGCTCGGAAGCCCACAAGGCGGCCGTGACGGGAGATACCGTTGGCGATCCTTACAAGGATACTGCGGGCCCGGCGGTCAACCCGATGATCAAGATCACCAATATCGTCGCCCTGTTGATTCTGGCGGTATTGGCTCACTGAGATCCTGTCTCAGACAGGGCAACCGAAACCCCGGAGGCGGTTCGCTTCCGGGGTTTTTCTTATGGGCGATTGTTGATGGGGAAGGCGCCGGGGGGAACGCAGAGATGCGCCTGTAACCAGCACCCGTCCTAGCCGTTGAGTTGGTTGCGCTAAGTATTTCTACTCTTCAAATCGTCCAACGTTACCCAGCAACTGCTGGACGATCGTGAGGTCGTTACCCCGCGTACGTGTTTCTCGTTTCACCAACTGGACTTCGCGGCCATTACCGGCATCCAGGGAGTCGACGGACTCGACGACGCCGTCCGCATCGAATGTAATCGTCAGGACCTGACGTTCTACGACGTCCGGCGCAAAAAAGGCGACCGTACTATAGCGGCTTCCGATATAGTACCACTCCTGGCCATCTAAAACGGAAACGCTGGAAGGTGACCCCAGCAACGCTTCAACATCTTGTTGCGATGACAGCCCCGGAACAATCTGAGCAATGCGGTCACTCTCAACGGTGTTTCCATGATTGGAAACCTGCGCTGCACAGGATGAGAGGCTGAGCGTCAAGGAAATCCCTGCGGCCGCCATTCCAAGCGGGCGAAGCCATTGACTTATGGTTCGGTCACTGACCATGTTTACGTGCACCTGTTGATAAAACCTGCTTGGCACCCTGACCGCTTGTGCCGAAGGCGCGAGGTTGAAGGTGCCATTTGGTGGTGACGGTTGTCAATCCGATCGCCCTCACCGTCACGGAACGCGCCGAGATTCGGAATGGCATTGCTGAACTTTTTTGGAGAACCTCCGGTTCAGGCGGCAGCACGCCGTTTGTACCGTCAAGCGGTTGACAGGGCTCGTCAGCCGGTGTTTTACCTCCACCGTGGCGTGCCGGACACCCCAGATGGACGGTTCGACATGGTCGTCCTGCACGTGGTGCTTGTGATGCGGCGTTTGAAGCGTGACCATGAGAAAACTGCCGAGACTGCCCAAGCACTTTTTGATCTTATGTTCGCCGACATGGACCAAAACCTGCGGGAGATGGGGGTAGGCGATGTCGGGGTCGGTCCACGAATCAAGGGAATGGCAAAAGGGTTTTTTGGGCGCTTGGCCGCGTACGATCATGCCTTGAGCACCGGGGATCGTTCTGCGCTGAGTGCGGCGCTGAGAAGAAACCTTTATCGCAAATGCACACCGGACGATCGTGATGTCGAAGCGATAGCAGCCTACATGGAGGAGGAAGCGGCGAAACTGGATGCGATGGAGATCAAGTCACTTCTCGAAGGTGGTGTTGCCGATAACGATCCTTTTCAGTCGCTGACGAAGCCGAGCGCATGAGCACGATTCCTGGGCCGGAATTCTCGCGGGTGGTACACCTTGATGAAAGTCAGGGGGAGGAAATAACCGCTCGTTTCGACGCCACTTGCGAGGAGCGTGAATTACTTGCCAGACGGTTTGGCGTGATTGCGATCGAGAGAATGAGCGCGCAGGTGGCGCTTTATCGGAAACCAAGCCGGCCGTGCTGGCATCTCGACGGCCACGTTCTGGCCGAGGTTGTCCAACGTTGCGTGGTGACCTTGGATCCGCTATCCCGGACCTACGCGTTCGACTTCAGTCGCACCTATGCGCCTTGTCCCGAGGAAGCGGTGAGAGCCGACGATGAAGGTTCCTTTGATGAAGTGCTGAGCCTCGATCAGAACGATCCTCCCGAACCGCTCTTCGAGAATGTAATCGATGTCGGTGAGGCAATCGCCGAAGAGCTCGGATTGGCTCTGGATCCTTTTCCCAAAGCACCCGGGGTTGTTTTCAACGGGTACAGCGTTGGTCCGGGCGAGGAGGAGACACATCGCAGTCCGTTTGCGGCGCTCGCTGAGCGCCGAAGGAGCAGCGGCACTGGAGAAAAGTCTTGATGTGCTTGCTCAGGCCGGAGAATTTGATTAACAAGACTTCCCATTCCTCCTGCGTTGGTGGGTGTTCCCATGCCCACGAGTAGCGATAACCGTTCACTGAAGGCTGAAGGCGACGCTTCCAGACAATGAGTGTGACGCTTTCCATTGATGCAATGGGTGGGGACAATGCACCCAAGATGGTCGTTGCTGGCCTGGACTTGGTGGTGAGCCAATTTCCTGACGCCCGGTTCATTCTGTTCGGACGGGAACCTGAGCTGACACCGCTGATGAAGCGGTATGCGCGCGTGAATGCGGCGAGCGAGATTCGCCATACCGATGCCGTGGTCGACAACGCGGCCAAGCCGTCCGTAGCCTTGCGTACCGGGCATGGGACGAGCATGCGTCAAGCCATTGAGGCAGTGCACAAAGGCGAGGCCCAAGGTATCGTCTCGGCGGGCAACACCGGCGCCCTGATGGCGATCGCGAAGTACGTTTTGAAAACGCTACCAGGCATTGACCGCCCGGCAATTGCCGGAGTCGGGCCGAATATTCGCGGCAAGTCGGTGATGTTGGATCTGGGCGCGAATGTTGAGTGTGATGCCGACAATCTTGTCCAGTTCGCTGTGATGGGTGAGGTGTTCGCTCGCAAGATTCTCGGTCTGCAGCAACCCTCCGTCGGGCTTCTCAACATTGGTGAGGAGCACATGAAAGGCAACGAGGCTGTGAAAAAGGCAGCGGCCGTATTGCAGGCAAGCGATCTATCGATCCGATTCCATGGCTTTGTCGAGGGCAATGACATTTGCGAAGGTACCGTCGATGTCATCGTGACCGATGGCTTCACCGGCAATATCGCGCTCAAATCAATTGAGGGCGCGGCGCGGTTGTTCAGTCAGGCGCTTCGCAGCACCATGCGAAACTCCGTTTTCGGCCAGATTGGAGGCCTCATCGCAGCGCCGGCATTGAAGATGCTGCGCGAAAGAATGGACCCCCGTTACTACGACGGCGCCATGTTCCTTGGATTGAACGGAATTTGCGTCAAAAGTCACGGCGGCACGGACGCTCTCGGGTTCGCCAGTGCGGTGACGGTTGCGATCAAGCTGGTCGCAGACAGGGTGAACGAAGGAATCAAAGAGGATTTTTCCAGTCTCAAACCACTCAATCCGAGTGACCTTCAGGTGATTGTTGGCCGATGAAGGGTCTCCGATCGAGAATTGTCGGATGTGGCTCCTATCTTCCGGATCGTATCCTGACCAACACTGAGCTGGCTGTCACCCTAGATACTTCCGATGAGTGGATTGTAGGCCGGACTGGCATTCGTCAGCGTCATATTGCGGCTGAGGGTGAACTGACGTCCGATCTTGCGGTGCATGCTGGACGACGTGCCCTGGATCAGGCCGGCCTTGCTCCTTCCGAAATCGATGTGGTTATCGTGGCGACGACCACGGCCGACGATACCTTTCCGGCAACCGCGACCCGGGTTCAGGACAAGATGGGGCTTTCGCGGGCCTTCGCCTTTGATGTTCAAGCCGTCTGTGCCGGGTTTGTTTTCGCTTTGGCGACCGCGGACAACTTCATAAAGACGGGTCAAGCCAAGACGGCGATGGTGGTCGGCGCCGAGACATACTCACGGATCCTCGACTGGAGCGACCGTGGAACGTGCGTGCTGTTCGGCGACGGAGCTGGCGCAGTCGTACTTTCTGTCGGCGAAGGCGCTGAGGTCGGATCTGGTAAACACGCCCCGGGCGCAGCGCCTGGAATCCTTTCCACCCATCTCCATTCCGACGGAACGCTGCGCGATATTCTTTATGTCGATGGAGGGCCCTCATCGACGCAAACCGTCGGTCACTTGCGGATGGCGGGCAAGGAAGTCTTTCGTCATGCGGTCGCCAATCTTGTGGCGGTGGCAAGAGAGGCCGTCGCGGCCAATGGGATGATCCTTGAGGATATTGACTGGGTGGTGCCGCATCAGGCCAACATCCGGATCCTCGAGGGGATTTCTCGCAAGTTGGGTCTACCCCCGGATCGGATCATCATAACCGTCGATCATCACGCCAACACATCCGCGGCGTCGATTCCTTTGGCGCTCGACGAGGCTGTTTCCGATGGCCGGATCAAGCGAGGCGATCTTGTTCTGATCGAGGCGATCGGCGGCGGAATGGCTTGGGGATCGGCCCTCATTCGCTGGTAGGGTTGCGCGGTCTCGGCGGACTCGCACTCGTGGATGAACAACAACAGTCATCCCTCTGATATTGACGACTTTCTGCTATCACGATAGGCTCTCCGTCGGCGAGGAGCGGGGATACAAAGCCAATGTCTGATAGCACAATCACTAGAGCGCATCTCAGCGAGGCTGTTTATCAGGAAGTAGGCCTGTCGCGAAACGAGTCGGCCGATCTCGTGGAGGCGGTGCTTGAGCTTGTCTCAGAGGCTCTCGAGAAAGGAGAAGCCGTAAAGATTTCGTCTTTCGGCACGTTCTCGGTGCGGCAAAAGGGGCAGAGAATAGGACGAAACCCAAAAACCGGAGAAGAGGTTCCGATTTATCCACGCAAGGTTCTGGTTTTTCGGCCGTCCCAGGTGCTCAAAAGTCGGATCAACGGCGAGCATACGGAGCCTGTGGATTAACAATGGCGGATGTGGCTGAAAAGCAAACGCTTGGGCGGCAAGGCGCCAAGTCCCAGGCCGCATTTCGAACCATCGCCGAAGTCGCTTTGGAGTTGGAGCTGCCACAGCATGTTCTGCGGTTCTGGGAGAGCAAGTTTACACAGATCCGACCGCTGAAGCGTGGGGGCGGCCGCCGCTATTATCGGCCGGAGGACGTTGAAGTTCTTCGGCGCATCCGGTCTCTTCTTTATCAGGAAGGGTATACCATCAAAGGTGCCCAGAAGATGCTTCGGCAAAGAACGCCTGAGCAGACCGATGCTAAGGAATCTTCAGGCGCTAAAAGAGACGTGGATGAGAGGCAGTTGGATCCTGACATTCGCTCGGAATTGAGGAAACTGGTTGCCGAGCTTGAGGAACTTCGTGAACGCTTTCTGAAGGGCGGCAGGAGCACATAAAAGGCGTTCCTACTTCCAAATTCTGCTTCACAACAAAGGTTGTTTCAAGCAAATGGGGATGCCCTCTGTTGCCGTCGGCATCCCTTTTTGATTCTCCTTGACAATGTGCGCGTGAGTGATGACACATGCCCCGGCCCGTGCATCTTGGGGTAGCTGGCGACAAGAAAAAATAGGCCGGAGACTCAAGGTGCATTTGGATTACAAACGGAGTGTGAGCGGAATGAGACAATAGCATAGGCGCAAGGCGAATCCATGGTCTTGACCAGACCGGCGCTTTGTCAGCGTATATTTTCAGCACGACTTCATGCAAAATGACCGATCGGTGTCGCCATTGTCAGATTTGTGCGATGGGAGCAAGAGACTATGGAATACTTCCTGCAGCAGCTGATCAATGGTTTGACGCTCGGCGCAATCTATGGGCTCATCGCGATCGGGTATACGATGGTGTATGGCATCATCGGCATGATCAACTTCGCGCATGGCGAGATTTACATGATCGGCGCGTTCATCTCGCTGATTGCGTTCTTGGTTCTCGGAGTCCTCGGGATTACGTGGCTTCCTATCGCTCTTCTTCTTGTTCTGGTCGCGGCGATGCTGTTCACCGCGGTCTACGGGTGGACACTGGAGAGGATTGCTTATCGCCCACTGAGAGGGTCGCCGAGGCTAGCGGCGTTGATCTCGGCGATTGGCGCCTCCATTTTTTTACAGAACTACGTACAGGTTTTTCAGGGCGCGCGGGTCAAGCCGTTGCCTCCTGTCATACCCGGCGGTTTCGTTCTGACGCAGGATGGGAGATTCTCGGTCCAGCTGAGCTACATGCAGATCCTCATTATTCTCGTAACTTTGATAATGCTGGTTTTGTTTTCGTTGATGATTGCACGAACCCGGATCGGGCGGGCACAAAGAGCATGTCAGCAGGACATGACCATGGCTGCCCTGATTGGCATCAATGTTGACCGCACGATTTCCATGACGTTTGTCATTGGGGCGGCTCTGGCAGCGGTCGCGGGAATGATGGTTACGTTGTATTACGGCGTGATCGATTTTTTCATTGGCTTTTTGGCAGGTATCAAAGCGTTTACCGCGGCAGTGTTGGGAGGCATTGGTTCCATACCGGGCGCTGTCCTCGGCGGCTTATTGATCGGTTTGATCGAAGTTTTCTGGTCTGCTTATTTTACGATCGAATATAAGGACGTCGCGGCATTTTCGCTGCTTGTTCTGGTGCTGATTTTTCGCCCGACTGGCCTGCTTGGCCGTCCTGAGGTTGAGAAAGTATGACCGGGGCGGGAATGGCTGACGAGGCGGCGGGACCAGGGCCGACCGGGATCCTGCGGGAGGCGGCGCTCACCGCGCTGGTTGCCTTAATCCTGGCAGTGCCGATCATTGGGTTGCGCACCGTCAGCGCGCCGGGGGGGCTCACCATTGAGACCCGGTGGTGGTGGGTCGCGATTGCCGTGGCTGGTGTTTTTTGCGGCCGTGTCGTGTTGATCCTCATTCGGGAGTGGCGCCGTCGGAGCCGCGGCCATCGAACCGGTCATTCGCGACAGATTTTTGCGGGGTTCACACAGTACTTCGGACTGATCGCAGTTGTCTTCGCGCTCGTGCTGCCGTTTTTGCCATTTGTGGACAGGCGCATTCTGGACATCGGCATCCTCGTTTTGACATACATTATGCTCGGCTGGGGCCTGAATATCGTGATTGGGCTGGCCGGACTGCTCGACCTCGGCTACGTCGCCTTCTACGCGATCGGCGCATACAGCTACGCTTTGCTAGCAATTCATTTCGATTTCAGCTTCTGGATCTGCCTTCCCTTGGCTGGACTGTTCGCCGCAATGTTCGGCATCCTTCTGGGATTTCCTGTTTTGCGGCTGCGGGGTGACTACTTGGCGATCGTCACTCTTGGATTCGGCGAAATGATTCGGATCATCCTCATAAACTGGTACGAGTTTACCAGGGGGCCGGATGGCTTGAGCGGGATCCCGCGCCCGACGTTCTTTGGCCTCAGTTTCGCTCCACGCCCCGCCGCAGGGACGGAATCCTTTCATACATTTTTTGGAATCGATTATTCTTCAATCCATCGTATCGTTTTCCTGTACTATCTTATTCTTGTTCTTGCTTTGATTACCAACGCCTTTACTTTGCGGATCCGAAAGCTGCCGATCGGGCGGGCGTGGGAGGCCCTGCGCGAGGATGAAACTGCGTGCCGCTCGCTCGGGATCAACCCGCGCAACACGAAATTGACCGCCTTTTCGCTCGGCGCCATGTTTGCCGGCTTTGCAGGATCCTTTTTTGCGACCCGGCAGGGCTTTATCAGTCCTGAGAGCTTTACGTTCATCGAGTCGGCGCTCATCGTCGCGATCGTTGTTCTGGGAGGGGCGGGTAGTCAGATCGGCGTCGTCATCGCTGCCGTTTTTTTGATTGGAGGCCCAGAGTTCATTCGTGAACTGGCGGAGTACCGGATGCTCGCGTTCGGCGGGCTTATGGTTCTGATCATGATCTGGCGGCCTGGCGGATTGCTTGCCTTCCGCGCCCCGACATTGCGGCTGACCGACGAGCAGCAGGGGTTTTTTGGGAGTTTCGGCAGACGCAGGGCGACGAGGGCGGCTGAATGAGCCCTTCCTCTCAGGTGTCAACCGCACCCTTGTTGGCGGTTGAGCATCTGACGATGCGGTTTGGCGGCCTCGTGGCAATTGATGATGTTTCCTTTGAGGCTGCAGATCGTCAAATTACTGCGATTATCGGACCGAACGGTGCCGGCAAAACGACGGTGTTCAATTGTCTGACCGGCTTCTACAAACCGACCACTGGGAAGTTGAGCCTGCACCATCCGCGCAAGGGCACTTTCCTGTTGGAACGGATGGATGGATACAGGATCCCTCAGCAGGCTGACGTCGCCCGCACGTTTCAAAACGTCCGCTTGTTTCCCGGGATGTCCGTTCTGGAGAATATGGTGATCGCCCAGCACAATGTGCTGATGAAAGCCTCGGGGTACACCATTGCGGGGCTTCTTGGCCTCTCCCGGTACCGAAAGGCGGAGCGCGCGGCGATCGAACTTGCCCGGTATTGGCTGGATCGCATTGGTTTGGTGGACCGCGCGGACATCAACGCCGGCAATCTTCCTTACGGCGACCAGCGCCGTCTTGAAATTGCCCGCGCCATGTGCATCAAGCCTGTGCTTTTGTGCCTGGATGAACCGGCGGCAGGGTTGAACCCGCGGGAGTCTGCGGAACTCAATCAACTATTGTTGCAGATCAGGGATGAGCATGCCATTGCCATTTTGTTGATCGAGCATGATATGAGCGTGGTCATGGGTATCTCCGATCATATCATTGTTCTTGACTATGGCCGGAAGATCGCGAGTGGCTCACCCGATCATATTCGAAACGATCCGACCGTCATCAACGCCTATCTTGGGGAACCCGAAGATCAAGATTTGCCACCAGAAATCGCCGCGGATCTCGCCTTGGAAAACGATCGGCAACAGGGGTAGGGATGTTATCGCTGTCTGGCGTGCACACCTTCTACGGTAATATCGAAGCGCTGAGGGGCGTTGATCTTACGGTCGAACAGGGGGAGATCGTCACGCTCATCGGCTCCAATGGAGCCGGCAAATCGACCCTTTTGATGACGATTTGCGGCAATCCACCAGCGTCACAAGGCCGCATCATCTTCGAAGGTAAAGACATCACGAGCAAGCCGACACACGAGATTATCGGGCTTGGGATCGCCCAGGCTCCGGAAGGGCGCCGCATATTTCCGCGGATGACTGTGATGGAAAACTTGCAAATGGGCGCGACCACGGCGGCGCCGGAATTCTTTGAACAGGATCTGGAAAGCGTGTTCGTCCTGTTCCCCATCCTCAAGGAACGGAGCGAACAACGGGGCGGCACTCTCTCCGGGGGGGAACAGCAGATGCTGGCGATTGCACGGGCGCTGATGAGCCGCCCCCGGCTCCTTTTGCTGGACGAGCCGTCTTTGGGTCTTGCGCCTCTCGTGGTGAAGCAGATTTTTCGTGTGATCAAGGAAATCAATGAGAAGCAGAACGTTACGGTGTTCCTGGTCGAGCAGAACGCGTACCACGCCCTGCACCTCGCACATCGTGCTTATGTCATGGTTACGGGACGCATCAGCATGAGCGGCGCGGGGGCGGAACTGCTTGCCAACCCGGAGGTGCGCGCTGCGTATCTCGAAGGCGGGCATTGAGTGAGACACGAGCGATATCATGGAAGCTCTGCTTGGAACTTCTTTGTCGGTATTTGTGGTGCTGACGGTGTTTATTACGGGGTTCGCAGCTTACATGACCGGGCAGGCACTGGCCACCACCTGGAAGCCCGCTTGGCATCTTTTGATCTACTGTGCGCTGCTTGGCGGGGCCGCACGTTTTCTCATTTACAGCCTTTATGGAGGGCAATTGTGGTCCCTCAGCGGCTACCTGATCGGAACCGCGGTTTTGATCGCCATAGGGATGTTTGCCTTTCGGTTGAATCGCGCGCGAAAGATGGTATCGCAATATCCATGGCTTTATGATCGAGCGGGAATATTCGGGTGGCGCGATCGGCAGCATTGAGAACTGCCGTGTAAAAAGTAATGGCGTCGTGCGCGGCGGGATAGATCCACTTGCCAGGTGGCGAGGCGAACGTTAGCATTCGCGCACGTATCGCGAGTGATTTTGGAGGAGAGGTAGGGCAACAATGGACTATTCAAGATCAACGTTGGCCGCGGTTGCAGCGGCAGGATTATGCATGGCTTCAAGTTTCGGCGGTATCGCTCGGGCCGACATCACAATCGGGACCGCTGGCCCGATGACCGGCTCTTATGCGGTGTTTGGCGCGCAGATGCTGGCAGGAGCAGAGCAAGCGGTAAAGGACATCAACGAGAGTGGCGGTGTCCTCGGGGAAAAGTTGGTTCTGCGGGTCGGGGACGATGCCTGCGATCCTCGCCAGGCGGTAGCGGTTGCCAACCAGCTTGCGAGCCAAGGCGCAGTGTTCGTGGCGGGGCATTTCTGCTCTGGATCGTCGATACCCGCCTCCGACGTATACTATGAAGAGGAAGTTCTACAGATTTCACCAGCTTCCACCAATCCGCAACTGACGGAAGCTGGCAAGTGGAACGTATTTCGGACCTGTGGGCGCGACGACCAACAGGGCGCGGTTGCTGGGAATTATATTGCTGACAATTTTGCCGATCGAAACATCGCAATTGTGCACGACAAGCAGGCGTATTCGAAAGGCCTGGCCGATGAGACGAAAAAGCAACTCAATGAACGCGGCATAGAAGAGGTTCTGTATGATACGATCACGCCAGGCGAGCGTGATTATTCGGCATTAGTAAGCAAATTAAAATCAAGTGGCGTCGACATCCTTTATTATGGTGGTTATCATACTGAAGCAGGGCTTATTCTGCGGCAGATGCGTGATCAGGGCATGGACACGACTCTGATTTCTGGCGATGCCTTGATGACTGACGAATACTGGAGCATCACAGGTTCGTTGGGCGAAGGGACTATGATGACGTTCAGTCCCGATCCGCGGAGAAATCCGATTGCGGCTCCCATTGTCGAGGAATTTCGCAACAACGGTATCGAGCCGGAGGGATATACTCTCTATACGTATGGGGCGATACAGGCATGGAAACAGGCAGCCGAGCGGATTGGAACAACGGAACCCAGTGAAGTCGCGGAAGAACTTCACAAAGGGGAATTCGATACCGTTCTCGGGACAATCAGTTTCGATGAAAAAGGGGACGTCAAGGCGCCAGGCTACGTGGTGTATGTCTGGCAGAATGGATCGTACGATTACGTCCAGTAAAAAGATCTTTTTTCAGAAGGCCCTTCTCTCACAGAGAGGAGGGCCGTGTTCTCGCCGAAAAGACCGATTGAGGGCGCTACGGCAGCGGCGTCTCACGAACGTTCCGCGGGCGCCCCGGAAAGGCTTCGGGATCGCTTCGCAGCCGAGTGCACCGCTTTTGTCATCAGCATGCCTAAGCCGTCGGTGCCCATGAGAGATTCCAATGCCGCCTCTGTTGTTCCGCCGGGGCTGGTCACTGCATTGCGCAATTCACAGGGTGAGAGAGGGCTGCTGGCAAGCAGCGCGCCCGCTCCTGTGATTGTTGAGCGAGCCAAATGGGCGGCGAGATCGTCCGGAAGGCCGGCTGCGACCCCGGCGGCAGCAAGTTCCTCGGCGAGAAGAAAAAGGTAAGCGGGGCCACTGCCCGAAACGGCGGTTACGACGTCCATCAAGGTCTCGTCCTCGATCCAGACGACCTCACCGACCGCCTCAAGCAATTTGTGACAGAGGGCGCGTTGTCGGCCCGACACAGACATGTTTGCACACGCAACCGTAATCCCCCGACGGATCGCCGCAGGGGTATTCGGCATCGAACGCACGATTGCCGCGGTTTTCCCGACCAGCGCTTCCAGCGAGGATAGGGTCCGCCCTGCTGCGATCGACAAGAACACCGCATCACCAGAGGCGAATCGGCGATAAGGAAGAAGGGCGGCGTCGATCGCCTGAGGTTTGACCGCCAGAAGAATAACAGCCGGATCTGTTTTCAGGTTCAAATTGTCTATTGATTCAACGATGGATACGCCCCGATCAAGAAATCCGGGGATCTCCGGTCCAAGTGGGCTCGGTTCGATAACCGTGACCGTAGAACCGGGAATTCCTTGGTCGAGCCAGCCGGCAACAAGAGCTTTGCCCATTCTGCCACAGCCGACCAGAAGAATCGTATCCAAATCGTAAACCCTTTGCTCCAACGCTGGAGAATCAAGCCTCGCCGACTGTTTCGATCATTGCCGCTGCGATCGCTTCCGATGCTGATTTGCCCCCCCAGATCACGTATTGGAAAGCTGGATAAAACCGCTCGCACTCTTCCACCGCCGTTTGAATAAGGTCCTCCATCTGCGCTGTGCTGGGCCCGTCACTTCCCCGCAAAGGCAGGGCATGGCGGTAAACCAGAAGTCCTTCATCATTCCACACAGCGAAATGGCCCATCCATACCTTCTCGTTTACAAAAGCGAGCAACTCGTGAACAGGTTGCCGTTTTGTCGCAGGAACGCGAAGATGAAGGTTCAAGGTGAATTGAACGGTACTGACCACCTCTTCCCAAGCAACATAAAAGTTGAAATCACACCAGCGGCTCGGAAGCTGAACGGCCATTTCTTCATTAGTGGGACGCTCAAACGCCCAATCGTTCGCGGCGGCGATCTTCTCCAGGACGTCAATCGGCGAATTTTCATCGGTTTCCCAGCCAGCCATGGTGGTCATTGCCCAGTCTCCTTTGCGACCAAACGTCCGGTAGAACCGTGTACGACGGACTGTCTGCTCATCGCTCCCATCCTTTCCTGAGATCAGCATCCCTCACGCATGGAACGGAGAAAGCAATTGACACGGTAGCGTTTGTTCGGCCGAACCACTAGTAAATGTTGCCAGAGAGGACGGCACTACAAGCATGCATCCATCTGCCCACACTTCACGAGAAGGTGTTCATGGATGTTCCTGAGGTGGTGAAGGAATAGCGGGAGTCATGCACAGGGTCGCGGGCTCGATCGCCCGCCGGTCAGGACTGCTCAGAGCCATCCTGTGCGGTGCCGGCATCCGGCGCACCGTCGCGTGTTGCGTCAGCGGAAGGTGCCTTTTCCAACAACGCGACACGAAGCGCAAGGGCCTCTTGCTCAGCACGTGCGTTCGCTGCCATTGCTTTCACAGCTTCAAATTCATCTCGAGTGACCAGATCCATGTCCGCGATCAAACGTTCAAGCCGTTGGCGGACCATCGCGTCAAGCTCCTGCCGCATTCCCGCCAAGGTTGACGCCGCACCGCTTGCTACCCTGGCAAGATCGTCGAAGAAGCGACTGTTGGTTTGCATCAAGAACTCCGCCTCTGTGCACGATTTCGTGTTCATAACTGCAGCGTGTTCGACACCTTACCCTGTGTCTGTGCGCGCCACCTGCTAGAGTATGGGCCGTTGGCGGCGTCACCGCAACCACGCTTGCCTTGCGGGGCAGGTTGAGCCGCCCTATAAGGGCCGCCATGTTTCTCGTCACCGGCGGCGCCGGATTCATCGGATCCAACATTGTAGCGGCACTGAACGAGCGTTTGGCAGTTCCGGTAGTGGTATGCGATCGCCTGCGGCAAGGTGAGAAATGGCGGAACATTGCCAAACGGGATGTGTTCGACATTGTTTGCCCTGAGCGATTGCTGGAGGCGCTTGAACAGTGGCAGGGCTCCGTTTCCGCGATCATCCATATGGGCGCAGTGACCTCCACAACCGAACGCGACGCCGACCGGATGATCGATACCAATTTCCGTTTTTCCAAGGACCTGTGGGCTTGGTGTGCTCAAGCCGAAGTACCGTTCATCTATGCGTCGTCCGCCGCCACCTATGGCGATGGCGCCCAAGGATTCGATGATACGGCAACGGTTGAAGGATTGGCCCGCTATCGTCCCCTCAATGTTTATGGCTGGAGCAAGCACCTGTTCGACCGCTGGGTCGCATCTCGGGTTGCGGAGCGGGCGCCAATGCCGCCGCAATGGGCAGGCTTGAAGTTTTTTAACGTATACGGGCCCAACGAATACCATAAAGGCCTCCAGGGCAGCGTCGTGCAAAGACTCTACCCTGAGGCGAAAGCAGGACGCGCGGCGCGGCTGTTCGCATCGTACCGTCCAGACTATCCCGACGGAGGTCAGCTTCGGGATTTTGTTTGGGTCGACGACTGCGTAGGGGTGGTGCTATGGCTGCTTGATCGGCCGGATGTTTCCGGCCTTTTCAACGTAGGAAGCGGCCGCGCCCGCAGTTTTTCGGATCTTGCCACTGCTGTCTTCCATGCCCTCGGGCGTGAGGTGATGATCGAGTACTTCTCAATGCCAGAGGAAATACGTGAACATTACCAGTATTTTACTGAGGCGCGCCTCGATCGGCTGCGAGCGGCGGGTTACCGTGCGCCCTCGACATCGTTGGAGGAGGGGGTGGCGATGTATATTCAGCACTTCTTGGATACGCCTGATCCCTATCGCTAGGCACGCTCAATCGACAGCGGTCTGCCCTCGATGATCTTTGCAATTCCCTTTCCGAATATCGATCCCGTACTGATTGAAGTCGGGCCGTTTGCGCTCCGCTGGTACGCTCTGGCTTATATCTTCGGGTTGGTTCTCGGCTGGCGCTACGTTCGCCATCTTGCCAAGTTCCAGCCGAAGGTTGCGTCCGCCAATGATGTGGATGATTTCCTGATCTGGGCGACGATAGGCGTGGTCCTGGGCGGGCGACTTGGCTACATCTTGTTTTATCATTTCGATTTTTATCTCGAAAACCCCCTTCGCGCGCTGGAGATTTGGCGGGGCGGAATGTCGTTCCATGGCGGCATGCTGGGCGTCATCGTCGCCATCATCCTGTTTTGCCGAAGGCGAAATATTCCGTTGTTGGGCTTTTCTGACTTGATTGCCTGCGCCACGCCAATCGGCTTGTTTCTCGGACGAATTGCCAACTTTATCAACGCGGAATTGGTCGGCAGGACGACTAATCTTCCATGGGGAGTGGTATTTCCAGGTGAAGAACCTCTCTCCCGCCATCCAAGTCAACTTTACCAAGCATTCTTGGAAGGGCTGATCCTGTTGATTATCCTCAATCTCCTGTGGCGTATCGAGCGGGTGCGCAGGCACATGGGTATCTTGTCAGGAGCTTTCCTGGTCGGCTACGGGATCTTCCGGATGATTGGGGAGTTGTTTCGCGAACCTGACGTGCAGATCGGCTTTCTGGCGTTCGGAACAACCATGGGGCAATGGCTTTCCCTGCCAATGGTTGTACTTGGTGTGTTTCTCATCCTTCGGGCCAATCCGCGCCGTTAAAGCCGTTCGTGTCGCCCCTGGCCACAATTCTGAGGCGGCGTATCGAAAAGAGGGGGCCAATCTCGATCGCGGAATATATGGCTCTCGCGCTCGGCCATCCGAAATTTGGATACTACATGCATCGCGATCCCCTGGGCGAGGCGGGGGATTTTATCACCGCTCCGGAAGTCTCCCAGATGTTCGGCGAACTAATCGGCCTCTGGTGTGTCGTCCTTTGGCGGCAGATGGGCGAACCCGCTTCAATCATACTAGCTGAACTGGGTCCGGGGCGCGGAACGTTGATGGCGGACGCTCTGCGCGCCGCGCGGCGTGAACCGGACTTTGCCGCTGCTGTGCGCGTGCACCTCGTCGAAACAAGCCCCTTCTTGCGAAGGCGGCAGCAGACGGTACTGACAGCCAGCCATCCGGGTATGGGGGTACAGTGGCATGAACGGCTACAGAACGTACCCCGGGCCGGGCCGTTGCTGCTGATAGCCAATGAATTCTTTGATGCCTTGCCGATCCGGCAATACGTGCGCACCGACGGAGGCTGGCGAGAGCGGAGGATCGGACTGAAGCACGACCGCCGAGAATTCGTTTTCGTTCTTGAAAACATTGCTGAGCCTCTGCTGCCGCCAAGCTTGGCCGATATCGAGACCGGCATGGTGGTGGAAACAGGCGCAGAAAGAACAAAGCTTGCGCAAGCCATCGGTCACCGCATCGCCCACGACGGAGGTGCAGCGTTGGTCATTGATTATGGCCACATACACAGTGCGCCTGGGGATACGCTTCAAGCCGTACGTCGTCATGCCTTTCAAGGGGTTCTGGATCGGCCGGGCGAGGCCGATCTGACGGCGCATGTTGATTTCGCTGCGCTGCTGGCGGCAGCGCGGAGCAGCGGTGTTCGCACGTATGGACCGTTGCCGCAAGGCATGCTTCTTGCGCGGCTAGGTATTGAGGCGAGGGCGCGAACCCTGATTGCACAAGCGCAACCGGATCAGGCGGCCGGCATTGCATCCTCCCTGCGACGTCTGGTTCATCCTGTCGAAATGGGGTTAATGTTCAAGGCGGTCGCGCTGACGAATAAGAATCTACCGCCACCTCCCGGTTTTGATGCCTGAGTGGCCGTCTCCAGCACCGGCTGACCGTTTTCACTGATGGCCTGAGCTGTTGGCATCAGGTGTTGTCGAACGCCGAAAAAATATTATGATGGATCATACATAAAAGATAAATATGAATACCAGTCAAAGAGATCGGACGCATGGATCTTATGTTTCTAGCAGTCCTCATTGGGGCGCTGCTTCTTATCGTCAGCGTTTTATCGAGCTTGATCGCCTTTCGCTTTGGTGCACCGCTGCTTCTTGTGTTCCTGACACTTGGATTGCTTGCCGGCGAAGATATTGGTGGTATCCATTTTAATAATGCCCCCGTTGCCTACCTGATCGGAAGCGTTGCTCTCGCGATCATTCTGTTTGAAAGCGGGTTTGAGACTCCGTTCCGAAGTTACCGGATGGCCGCATGGCCCGCAATCACGGCCGCGACGGTGGGCGTTGCGTTGACGGCGGGAATCGTCGGCATTGCCGCTCATGGGTTGCTCGGCGTGACGTGGCTGGAAGGCCTTCTCATTGGAGCCATTGTCGGTTCGACTGACGCAGCGGCCGTATTTTTCCTGTTGCGGGTCGGCGGGATCACCATTCGCGAGCGCGTTCGTTCAACGCTGGAGATCGAGTCCGGCACGAACGATCCGATGGCTATCTTTCTGACCGTTGCGCTTGTTGAACTGATTGCATCGGGAGCGCAGCAGCCAAGTTGGACACTCGCTGGAGCTTTCGTCATCCAGATGGGAGCGGGAGCCTTGATCGGCCTTGGAGGGGGCCTGTTGATTGTCCTCACCCTCAACAAGTTGGCGCTCGAGCCTCCGCTCTATGGAATACTCTCTTTGGCCTGTGCGTTGCTCGTGTTCGGATCGACAAGCTTGATCGGCGGAAGCGGCTTTCTCGCCGTTTATGTTGCCGGATTGGTTGCCGGCAACGCATCTCTGCGCAAACGGGAGACGCTTCGTGGCTTCCACGACGGTCTGACGTGGCTGGCACAGATCATTATGTTTCTCACTCTCGGTCTGCTCGCCACGCCCTCGCAGTTTCCCAATGTTGCCTTGCCTGCCATCCTCCTCGCGGCGGTCCTGATGCTGGTTGCCCGGCCTCTTGCCATATGGCTGTGCCTGCTGCCGTTCCGGTTCAGCCAAAATGAAATCACGTTCGTTGCCTGGGTTGGATTGCGAGGCGCGGTCTCCATTCTCCTTGCCATTGTGCCGACGCTAGGTGGGCTGGAGATCAGCCACACGGCATTCAACGTCGTCTTTCTGATTGTTCTGGTGTCGTTGCTGATCCAGGGCTGGACCATTCGCCCGGTCGCGCGATGGCTGGGGCTGATCGTACCGCGTCACCCCGGTCCACGGAGCCGCTTCGAAATCGAACTTCCGGGGCAAGAAGTCTATGAACTGGTGGTCTATACCATTGCACCAGACAGCAAGGTTGCGCGCGGGGCGCGCTTGCCTCGCTGGGCGCGCCCGTCGCTCATCGTGCGTGGAGGCTCGGTCCTGACAATCCACAACGTTCGCAACCTCCAGGCCTACGATCAGGTTTACCTTTTTATCTCTCCCCGTCGGCTGCCGCTTCTCGACCGATTGTTCGAGCCAAGCCCGGAAGTTTCTGACGATGACCGGGGTTTCTTCGGCGATCTTGTTTTTCGGCCGGAGACCAAGCTGGGCACCTTGGCGGAAACCTATGGGCTGCCGCTTGCGGTTGAAAATGCCGATACCACGCTCGCCGAGCTTTTCCGGAAGGAATTTACCCGCCCGGAGGTTGGCGATCGTCTGAGGCTGGGAGCGGTTGAACTGGTGGCGCGGAGCATCAACGAGAAGCAGGAAGTCACCAGTGTGGGGCTGGCACTGGAGCCAACGGGTTTGGCGCGTCCGCGCCTGCCATTGTTCCAGCGCCCGAGCGACATTTTGCGATCCCTGCGCCGCTTGATTCAGCGCGTGCGGTTCCAATGGTGGGCCCGGAAGCAGCAGCGAAACCGAAAGTAATCGGTCAGCCTGATGCCACGGAAGGGATGAATTCCGGATGGGCAAATAGCGGTGATTGTTCGCACAGCCGCTGGAGTCCATGCCGCTCGATCAGCCGCTGAACCAATTCCACCTGCCACAGCGAGGCAGCGGGAGAAAGGCGTATTCCTGCGACCAAGGACTGCAAATCGACCGGGATCTTGGTTCCGGCCCCGAGCGTGCCTTGCTTGGCGGCGTCAGGAGTCAGAACCGCTCGCAATTCATGCTCGTAGGCAAAAGGCGGCGCCTTGGTCACAGCCTGTGCTGCCGCGGTTCGCCCTGCTTCTGCCCTTTTGTCGGAATATGCGACCAAGCCGATCGAGAGATCATTGGCACCATCCATGCGGATCGAATCACGCAGGCTCCCCACCGTCGCCTGCACCGCAATGAGCTTGTTCCTTCCGTGGTAAATCTTCCAAAGCGCCACACTCTCTTCCGCAATCACGTGCCAACAGTTGACCCAGCAGGTCTCGGCAACGCGAATTCCCCTCAAAATCCGAAGGGCTTGCGTTTGCTCGTATTCCCGCGATTGTTGCGCCCGCCACTGTTCAAGTTTGTCGCCTGCCTGCTCCGGAGGCGCACTCGATACGCGAAAAATCTGCTCGGGAAGCTTGAACTTGAGGTAATCCATGGCAGTGCCATATCCCTCAAACGGATCGTCCAGATCATCCAGCCGGCTGAAATGAAGGCTGGATGAGTCCAGCAAATCAATAAAGCCAGGGAAATCCATGAACCGCCAGATGACGGCTTTTTCATCGGCAGGAAAGGGAATGTCCGGGTGCTGCTTCCACATAAGGGGTTTTTCTCCATGAGACGGGAGTTTTGACAAGGCTGCACAACCAGTGCGTCCGTACGTCTTGTTGACCCCGATCATGCACTTCCTTGGCCCTGACGAAAAGCCTGCAGTGGCTCCCGCCGACTGTGGGTCGAACGCCACATTCGGCCTCTACCCGATCAAATGCCGATGGCACCGCCTTTTTCATCGTTCACCGAATGTCATAGCTGCAGTCGGCTTCAGGTTGAGCCCGTTTTTTAAGGAACGGCCGCAACCGGATGGCGTTCGTATGAATGGCAAGGAGCATTGAACGCGCATTCAGTTTCTCCCTCTTTTTCCGATCTCAGCGCCCTGGAAAATTGCTTCCCGCTGTTCCGATGGCTCCCTTCGCAGCGATCATCGTATGTCCGTATCCCCGTAAGTCTGCTCTAGCGGCTTGACGCCAGGAGGACCTTGGACGGATATGAGAGGAATCGATCCGCCGTCTGCAGCGGTTCCTGTTCCGCCCGTGGGTGTCCAAGTCGCGGAGTAGACGGCCGTGCATTCGGCAGGAAGATCAGACAGGGCGATGGCTTTGCTCGGTTGTTTTTTCTGATCGGCCAAAGCCTGCGTTGCTTCCTTGCTGAACCACCATTGAAGCCCTTCGTCGCATCCCTCGCTTGCGGGCGGCGGCACCTGAGCACGGCAGTTCAAGCTATCACCTGGACAGGCCAATCGAACATGGAAGTGGTGATCGTGCCCCCACCATGGTCTAATCTTGGACAGCCAGCCGCGCTCTCCTACTACAGTTTTGCAAAGTTCCCTTTTAACAGCAGCATTTACGAAGATACGCTCAACTTGTGGATGAGAAGCTGCGATACGCAGCAGTTCCGCGTGGTCCGCCGTCCATCGCTCGGTGGTGGCCAACCCGTTGGCAGAAACCATGGAGACCGCCGAAAGCGTTTCGCGATCATCCGACGAAAGCAATCGATCCGGCGCCGACAGATACCATATGTCGGCGTCCAGCCCGCTTTGGTGGCTGGCGTGACCCGACGTCATGGGGCCGCCACGCGCCTGGGCGAGATCGCCGATAAGAATACCGGATCCAGTCCGGCTCAACGCTCGGTTTCCAAGCCAGCGGACGAATTCGATGAGTTCAGGATGCCCGAAATAGCGCCCGCGCGACGGTCGCATGACCTGATACCCCGGCCCGTTCAGCGTCAAAGGTGCGGCGCCTGCCAGGCACCCCAAAGTGTAGCCACCAATCGCTTGCGGGGCTGAAGCGATGGGGCCCGACACACCACCCCAGTCCGGTTCTCCAGCAATACCGTGACTTCCCCCAATCAGAAAAAGGGATAGTGCGTAGGCTGCGAATGAGCCGCCGCGAAACCTGCCGCCGCAATAAAAAGGCTTTTGTCTCATCCCACCCATCCTCGAGCCTTTCCCCCGCCGCGACCAAAGTGCGACTTTAAGCTGCGGCAGGCAAGGACCAATCGCCTTGCCTAAGAATGGAAGGCTGATGAGCGCTGGTTGCCAAAAAAGAACCGTTGTCGCAGGGTTGCTCTTTCCTGAGGAAAAGGGACTGCCCTATGGATCAGACGAATGTCCTGATGGAGGTCACGGAGGGGATTTGCCGTATAACGCTGAACCGACCGGAGGCTGCCAACGCCATCAATCTGCCGCTGGCACGGGAACTTCTCCGCGCAGCGATACGCTGCAGTCAGGATGCGGAGATAAGGTGTGTTCTCCTCACGGGTGCGGGCCGCATGTTCTGTGGAGGGGGCGATCTGAACGATATGGCGCGCGCAGGCGATCATCTTCCCAATGATCTCAAAGAATTGACGGGTTGTCTTCATGCAGCGATTGCGAACTTCGCTCGCATGGAAAAACCAGTGGTAACTGCCATCAATGGAAGCGCTGCGGGTGCCGGTGTGAGCTTGGCTCTGGTCGGCGACATTGTGTTTGCCGCCTCATCCGCAAGTTTCGTATTGGCTTACGCTGCGGCCGGATTGGTTCCGGACGGAGGTGCAACCTTTCTACTGCCGCGGTTGATCGGACTGAGGCGTACGCAGGAGTTGATGTATACCAACCGGCGCCTCGGCGCAGGCGAGGCTATGGACTGGGGGATGATCACACGGGTTTTCCCGGACGAGAGCCTCTTTGCGGAAGCAGAAACGGCGGCACGCACTCTGTCCAATGGGCCAACGCGCGCATACGGGGTTGGCAAACAGCTTCTCGGGACTAGCTTGACAAGCTCTTTGGAAACCCAAATGGAACTTGAATCCCGCTCTATCGCCGAGATTGCCGGCAGCCAAGACGGTCGCGAGGGGATCTCGGCATTTTTAGAGAAACGCCCGCCTCACTTTGTTGGTCACTGAGGTGGCCTCGTCGTCATGCTGGATCTACATACGTAGGCGCCGTTGGCGCCAATGCGCTAGCAGATCTTGGCGAAACTGGGGGGCGGCGATCGCAATCAGAGCTTCGGCGCGTGAGTCGATTCCGGCCCGCCGCAAGTCGGCAACGCCGTGCTCAGTCACGACATAATCAACATCACCCCGGGCTGCACTCACCGCCGTCCCTGGCGGGAAATCAGGCACAATTCTCGATACGGTCCCGCGTTTTGCCGCGGCCGCAAGGGCGATAACGGAGAATCCACCAGGGGATAAACGCGCTCCCCGCATAAAATCGGTCAAGCCACCGGCGCTGCTGATCTGTTGTCCGCCGATCATTTCCGCGTTGGCCTGCCCAAGCAGGTCGACCTCGACGACTGAGTTGATGGCGACAAAGCGGTCGATAGTAGCGATGTTGCGAACATCATGAGTCCATCCCACCGGTGCAAACCGCACCCGTCGTTGTTCGCTGACAAACTCGTAAAGCGGGCGAGAACCCCAGGCGACACCGGTCGTGATGGCGTTGTCACGCGAAGCCAAGGCACCGGCCCTTTCAAGACCGAGAAGCGGATCGGTTACGGCGCCAGTATGAAAGGAAAGATCACGTTTGCCATGCAAACCGGCAAGCACACCTTGGACCCGGCCAATGCCGATCTCAAGCGTATCGCCATCTTGAATCAGGTTTGCGAGATGGGACCCGATCGCTCGGAAGGTGGGATCAACCGTCTCGTGAGCGCCAGAAAGCGGGCAGGGAGTCTCGAACATGTAATCAAGTTCGTCCACATGCAAAGTGCTGGCGCCGGTTGTTTGCGGCATCTCCGCATTGATGTGGGCGACCTTGACCTCAGCCTTCTGCAAAATGGCAGACGTGAAGTCGTTGGCAACGCCGAGGCTGACCCGGTCGCTCGCGTCGGGAGGCGAGACGTGAAGGAAAGCCAGGTTGATGGAGATCTCGCTGAGGTAGCGGTAAATACTGAAATACGAGAGTGGCAGATAGTCGATCGCACCTCTGGCAAAGGATTCTCGGAGCTCCGCTCCGACGAAAAATGCGGTCGCTCGCGCTGTGGGATTCAATGCCGCATAGTCAGTGCGATTGAAGCCAGGCAACCAGACTCCGATAAAGCGGACCCTGGCGCATCGCTCAGGACTGCGTGAGAGGGCATCGACAACAACAGACGATTCTCCGGCAAGCCCGGCAACATAAACCGTCATTCCAGGCTTAAGCAGGTCCGCAATCCGGTCATGTGAGATGGAACGGGGCATCGATGCTTGTTCGACCTTCCGGAACGACCCGGTGCCTGCTGATGCTTTTGCCCTATGACACCTGCGTTATTTCGGTTCCAAGGAGAACAAGGAATTGGCTCAGCCATTTCGAATGCGCGGGCCACGCGGGAGCGGTCACCAGATTGCCGTCGGTGATGGCGTCATCTGCCGCGATGTCAGCATAATGGCCGCCAGCAAGGCGGACATCGCAGGAGCATGCGGGATACGCAGAAACAGTTTTGCCTTTGATGGCATCCGCGGCGGCAAGCAACTGCGCGGCGTGACAGATTGCCGCGATCGGTTTTCCAGCACCGACGAAATGCTGAATGATTTTTAAAATACGCTCGTTGTTGCGAAGATACTCGGGGGCGCGGCCTCCCGGAATTACGAGTGCATCATAATCCTGCTCGTTGATCTCCGCGAAAGTTGCGTTGATGAGGAAGTTGTGGCCGCGCTTCTCCGTATACGTCTGATCGCCCTCGAAATCATGAACAGCGGTGGCAATCTTATCACCTGCCTGCTTGTCGGGGCACACCGCATCGACTTTGTGACCAACCATCTGCAGGGCCTGGAACGGGACCATGACCTCATAGTCCTCGCTGAAATCACCAACCAGCATTAAAATTTTCTTCGCGATCATCATTTTCCTCGCCACTCTGTATACTCTTTGAGAAATTGAGCCCGAACATGGTTTGCCGTAAGCGGGGTCTTTCCCAGGCAAGGTCCTTGCCGCTCAGGCCACCATCGCCAACGGATACTTCAGGTCCCCTGATGGCTTGAAACCATCCGCCCACGTCTGTCGACGGCCGACAGCGCTGTGGCCGGGGTATCGGGCCCGTGATATTGTGGCCCCCCATCACTGTTCATTCAAGGTCCCGCGGATCCCGCGTTGATCGCGTATTCGTGCGATTGCTTATCAGAAACGACAGGAGGAGAGATGACGGCGAAGCTGAAAGTCACGATCGATGCCTGGCCCGATGGCGGCGCGATCCCAGAAGAATATGCGTTTTGTGTTCCTGCCGACGAAGGGCATGTGACGAGTGGCCGAAACCGCAGTCCCGCCATTCGGTGGGAAGACGTGCCGCCCGAAACTCGGTCTTTTGTCATTCTCTGCCATGATCCCGATGTCCCCTCGAAACCGGACGATGTGAACAAGGAGGGGGCGACTGTGCCGGCGGACCTGCCGCGCATTGATTTTTATCACTGGGTCCTTGTCGATATTCCTGCAGAGAGGAGAGAACTTGCAGCTGGCGAGGATTCAAGCGGGATCCAGCCGGGCGGGAAAGAACCCGGCCAGAGGGAGTATGGCATCAGAGGAATCAACAATTTTACTGACTGGTTTTCCAGTAACGAGCAGATGAGCGGCAGCTACGGTGGGTATGATGGGCCATGTCCTCCGTGGAACGATGAAATCGTTCATCATTACCACTTCACAGTGTTTGCATTGGATATTCCAAACCTTGGCCTTCCAGGCAGGTTTGGGGGGCCTGAAGCGCTCGCTGCGATAAAAGGACACGTTCTTGCCCAGGGGGAATGGATCGGCACGTACTCTCTCAACCCGGATCTACGTCGCTGATCTGCAGGCGATCGGCATGATCTGGGTGGTTCTCGGCGAACGGAGGCGTGGCTGGACCATTCCTCATATGTGCACGAAGACTACTCGGGAAGGAAAGAGCCGAAAGGAGCCGGAGCATTGCCGAACAGGCATGGAGTGCTCCGAGGCGCTCTGGAAAAATGTGGATGAAATCACTGCGGGCGGTGAGCCCTCGATGGCGAAACCTGAAGAACCTGCAATCCATCTGGAACCGCGAGCGGCATGGTTTTACTCCAGCAGGCACACTCCGCCCGATTTTCGGCGGAGGACTTGACGGCTGTTGCCGCCAACAATAAATGACAGGTAGCCGAATGCCTCGCATGGGTTTGGCTCCACGGAAAGCTGACAAGGTGTGGCTCCAAGTGGTCGTGGCACATTGCTTTAAGAGGAGGATGTGTGGTGATGTCGTTCGATTACTCTCCGCTGTTTCGGTCAACCGTTGGTTTCGACCGGCTAATGCGGTTGCTTGAAGACAGCATGCAGTGGACCGAGGGCGGGAGCGGGGGATATCCGCCGTATAACATCGAAAAGCGGGGACAGGATCAATATCGGATCACACTGGCTGTGGCGGGATTTGGAGAGCGTGATCTTGCCATTCATGTTCGAGAAAACGCACTGCTCGTTGAAGGTAAGAAGAACGAGCCGGAAGGCGAGACGGCGTATCTTCACCGCGGAATTGCCGGCCGCAGCTTCAAGCGCCAATTCCATCTCGCTGACCACGTCAAGGTCACGGGGGCCAGTCTTCAAAATGGTCTCCTGGTGATCGACTTGGTGCAGGAGATTCCCGAGGCTATGAAGCCAAGGCGCATCGAGATCGTGTCGAGTACCGGCCCGCGGATGATTGAGGGATCACAAGAGGCGGCTTGAGGCAGTTCGTGGGCGTCGGCAGGGGTCTGGCGCCCACACATTACATCTGCGGTTTTTTCGATCTCCATCGGTTTGCCTTAGGGATCATCGAGTGGCCGAATCGCAAGAAGAGTGTAGCGCGTTCAGCTTCTGATACCGAGTGACTCGAGATCCAGCCGACCGGTTGCCAACAACAACTGATACACAGCCAAAATGGAATCATACCGTGCAACCGTCAGGTTGATCCGCGCGTTGTTGACCTCGTCCTCGGCGATCAGAACATTGATAATGGTCTCGTTGCCAGCCGCTCGCAGGTTTGTTCTCGCTTCGAACACCTCTTCGGCGATCCCGACAGCATTTTCGAGAAGACCTACGCGTTCGCGGGCCGTTGCCAATTGTTGCCAAGCCATCCGCGTTGCTTCGGCAACAGTGCGAACGGAAGAGTCGTGGTTATCTCGGCTCGCCTGATAGTCGAATGCGGTTTGCGCAACATTAGCACGAGTGCGAAAGCCGTCGAACAGCTGCCATGTCGCCGTCAGGACGAGAGAGACGTCATTGCGAGCGCCCGGCAGAAGATCGAAGTTCCGCTCGTGATTGGCGGAGCCCACAAGATCCACGCGAGGGAAGTAGTCTGAACGTGCCAATCGGCGACGTTCCGATGCGACTTCGATCGCGGCAAGGCTGCCGGCAACGGCAGGATTGCCGTCAGAAGCCGTCTCGACAGCGGCATCAAGAGTTTCAGGAAGGGCCTCGAGAGGGGGAGTCGGAACGGACATGGTTTCAAGGTTAGGGAAAATATTAAAGACCTGAAGAAACCGACTTCTGGCATTCTCGAACGCGCCTTCAAAGGAGACTCGTCGCTCTTTGGCGATCTGCAGGCGAGACTTGGCCTGCAGCACATCCACAGTTATTCCGGAACCCCGCTCGACCCGTTCATCCTCCAGCTCGGCTTGTCGTAGGATCGATTCTTCGCTCAGCCGGGCCAATTCAAGCAGTTCTGCTTGCCGCAGAACTTCCAGATAGGCAGTGACGCCGTCAAAGAGGATGTTCTGCTGCGTGCCATCAAGAGTCAGTCGCGATACGTCGGCGTTAAGCCGTGCAATTTTTACCTGAGATGACGTTGAAAACCCGTCGAAAACATTCTGGGTGATGTTGAACCGGGCAACCTGCTGCGTGGCTTCAAACGGCGGCAGCCCAGTCTGACTGCGGACATCGGTTTCGATATACGCTGGCCCCACAGCGCCGCTCACTTCCACTTGCGGCAGATAGCCACTACGGGCCCGGTCGGTCGTTTTACGGGCCGATTCCACCTGCGCGCGCTGAAACTGAATCTCCGGATGCGTGGCGAGCAATTGAGTAAGCAAACCTTCAAGAGATTCGGCGCGCACAGCGTTCATAAATACAGGAAGCAGCAGCAGAGCGACCGCAGTTCCATTGAGAAAACGAAAGGGAAGGCACACGGTTTGACCCTGGTCGAAGCAGAAACGAGCGCACTTCTAATGGCCGGTTGAGTGTATCGGGCAGCGAGAACCAGGTCAAAATGAATAACCCATATGGGGTGAATAAGGCAGCGGCAACACAAGTTGGTTCAGAGGGATGACCCTGCTGCGCGGCGGTAAACGCGCGTTCTTGGTTCTACGAATGATCTGGATGGCGTGCCGCAGGCGGTCCATATCCGCCGCCGCCGGGTGTTTCTATGACAAATACGTCTCCAGGGGCCACTCGGGCAGCCCGATCCGTTCCCTTCAAACGGCGAACCTCTCCGGAAGCGCACTCAATAAAGTTCAGACCCGGTTGACCCGGTTCGCCGCCTGCGATTCCGAAGGGTGGGATGCGCCGATGACTGGACAGAATCGCCGCAGCCATCGGCTCACGAAAAAGAATGCGGCGAACAACGCCGTCGCCCCCTCGGTGAAGCCCCCTGCCACCACTTCCACGCCGGATGGCAAAAGACTGCACCAGCACTGGAAAACGCCATTCAAGCACTTCCGGATCGGTCAATCGCGTGTTGGTCATGTGCGTGTGGACAGCGTCGGTGCCATCAAAATCAGGACCTGCACCAGAACCTCCACAGATTGTTTCGTAGTACTGATAGTGGTCATTGCCGAACGTAAAGTTGTTCATGGTGCCTTGAGCAGCAGCCATTGTGCCAAGCGCCCCATAAAGGGCATCGGTGATGGCCTGAGACGTCTCAACGTTACCTGCGACAACAGCCGCTGGGTAGCAGGGGTTCAGCATGGAGCCTGGCGGAATGATAATATGTAGGGGTTTCAGGCAACCTTCATTCAAGGGAATGTCATCGTCGATCAGTGTCCGAAATACGTAAAGAACGGCCGCACGGCAGACTGCTGCTGGGGCATTGAAATTGTTTGGTCGCTGTGCAGACGTACCCGTAAAATCAACCGTTGCCGTCCGCTGAGCTTTGTCGATGGAGATGCTGACACGAATCAGACTGTCCTCACCTTCATCTCTGTCTGAACCATCATCTATTTGATATACAAATTGTCCCGCTTTGAGTGCATCTATAACCCGTCTAACAGCTTCTTCAGCATTGTTCTGAACGTGCTCCATATAAGCTTTCACCACATCCAGCCCGAACTGCCGGACCATTTTATGGAGCTCTTGCGCGCCTTTTTCGTTCGCGGCAGTTTGAGCCCGCAGGTCGGCAAGATTCTGCTCCGGATTCCGGGCCGGCCACTGTCCTTCGGTCAGCAGAGCCCGCAATTCTTGTTCACGAAACCGGCCCTGCTCAACGAGAACAACGTTGTCGATAAGAACGCCTTCCTCATCGACAACCCGACTGTCCGAGGGCATGGATCCAGGAGAAATTCCACCCACATCCGCATGATGGCCCCGCGATCCCACGAAAAACAAAATATCCTGGTTGTTTTCGTCGAACACCGGCGTGATCACGGTAATATCCGGCAAATGCGTCCCACCGTTATAGGGAGCATTCAAGACGTACGCGTCGCCGGATCTCATTGTGCCTCTGCGCTCGCGGATCACGGTCCGAATGCTCTCGCTCATGGAACCGAGATGGACCGGCATGTGTGGTGCGTTTGCGACCAAGTTTCCGTCTCCGTCGAAGACGGCGCAAGAAAAGTCCAGACGCTCCTTGATGTTGACCGAATGAGCGGTGTTGGCGAGGACAGCCCCCATCTGCTCGGCGATCGACATGAAGAGATTATTGAAGACTTCGAGCATGACCGGATCCGCTTCAGTCCCCACTGATAGAACTTGCGGTCGCGGCTGGACACGGCGCAGAATCATATCCCGATGCTTGGTGATCTCGGCGCGCCAATCCGGTTCAACTACAGTGGTGGCATTGTCCTCGGCAATAATCGCCGGCCCGTTCAATTCGTGCCCCGGCTGTAGGAGGCTGCGAGCATAAACGGGGACCTTGCTCCAGTGCCCGTCAAAGTACGCATCAACAACGTCAAGAGGTCGCGGTAACACCCGATCTTGAGCAAGTTTTTGCTCGGCGTCGATCATGGTATCAATAGCGCCGACAGCTTCTACGGAGATCGCCTCAATGACCAGAGGACGATCATCCATCAGAAACCCAAATCGGCGGACGTGCTGAGCCTCAAAGCTCCTGGTCATGTCTGCGATCGTTCCATGCGAGACAAGCAAAGCCGTGTCGGTGCCCTCGTAACGAAGATGAACCCGACACTGGCAGACGATCGCGTCGGCAGGGACGCCCTGATCCTTGATTTCGCCCCACGCCTCTCTGCCCAATGCAGCAATCCGAGGATCGAGGGAGTCCAGAATAGCGGCGTCCAGAACCGCTTCCACGGCATATTGCCGCAGTGCACGAATTTCCGCGAGACCCATACCGAGAGCCGAGAGGACTCCGGCATGTGGGTGGATCAAAATTTGCGTCATTCCCAGGGCGTCGGCAACCAGACAGGCATGCTGTCCACCAGCTCCCCCAAAGCAGTTAAGGACATACCGGGTGACGTCGTGACCTCTCTGTACGGAAATCTTCTTGATGGCGTTCGCCATATTTTCCACTGCGATTGTCAGAAAGCCGGCCGCTATTTCTTCAGGCGTGGAGTTAATTTTGGTTGCCGACGCAGCTTCTTCCGCGAGCGTCCTGAATTGCTGCTGCACAACGCCACGGTCGAGCGGTTCGTTCGCTGAGGAACCAAAAACTTTGGGAAAGAACTGAGGCTGAATCCTGCCGAGCATGACGTTGCAGTCGGTTACGGTCAGCGGTCCCCCACGCCGATAGCACGCCGGGCCTGGATCAGCACCGGCTGAATTGGGCCCTACGCGGAAGCGCGAGCCATCGAAACGGAGGACTGAACCGCCGCCGGCTGCAACTGTATGAATATCCATCATCGGAGCGCGCATGCGGACGCCAGCCACCAAGCTTTCAAAAGTACGTTCGTATTCGCCGTCAAAATGGGAAACGTCGGTCGAGGTGCCGCCCATGTCAAAACCGATCACCTTTTGGAAACCGGCCATCCTGGCGGTGCGAGTCATCCCAACGACGCCTCCCGCCGGCCCCGATAGAATGCTGTCTTTCCCCTGGAACAGGCGGGCGTCAGTCAGCCCTCCACTGGACTGCATGAACAACAGGCGGGTGGAGCCAAGCTCACTGGCGACGCGATCGACATACCGACGGAGAATCGGCGAAAGGTAAGCATCAACGACCGTCGTATCACCACGCGAAACCAGCTTCATCAAGGGGCTGGTCTGATGAGAGGTGGATACTTGAGTAAAACCGATGGACCGGGCAAGGTCCGCGGCCCGCTGCTCATGAAGTGGAAAACGGTAGCCATGCATAAAGACAATGGCGATCGCGCGGATGCCGTCGCGGTATGCCTGCTCGAACAAGGTGCGCATGCCGTCTTCGTCGAGCGAAGTGATCAGTTGTCCTTGCGCATCAACACGTTCGTCGACCTCAACCACACGCTCGTAAAGCAGATCGGGCAGAACAATGTGGCGGTCGAAGAGCCGGGGCCGGTTCTGGTATCCGATTCGGAGTGCATCCCCGAACCCGCGCGTGATCGCCAGAACCGTCCGGTCCCCGCTCCGCTCAAGCAGCGCGTTTGTCGCTACGGTGGTCCCCATTTTCACGGCTTCGATGCGCTCGATGGGTATGCGATGGTCCTGACTCACGCCCATAATATCGCGGATACCCTGCAGAGCTGCGTCCTGATAGTGTTCAGGGTTGTCAGACAACAGCTTGCGGGTAACGATGGTGCCATCGGGCAGTTTGGCAACAACATCGGTAAACGTGCCACCCCGATCGATCCAGAACTGAAATCTCTTCTTCAAGGTTCAGCGGCTAACTATGATTCTTCGAATTGGGCAACGACCAAGTGATAGGCAGGCATCCTCGCAAGTACGTCTGTCCCGCCTATAGGCGGTGGCCGCCGCGAGACTCCGTTTCGGCTCTGAACTCATGCTACCGTTCTGCACGTATCCGCCGGTTCCTGTGCCCAGAAACATATATCCATGATGTTCAAGGAAAACCTGTCGGAGAGCAGAATGCCAATGGCAACCGGTGGACCATACCCGCAACATGCATTGAAGGGAATCGCCAGTGTGCAGTAAGCGCCTGTTGATTGTTGACGATGAGCCGCGCTTTGCTGCCTTCGTCGGCAAAGTCGCAGGGCCACTCGGGTACGACGTTCAAATCACCACGAATGGTCGAGATTTCCAAAAAGCTTACCAGGAGAAGAAGCCGGACACAATTGTTATTGATGTAGTCATGCCGGAGATCGACGGGTACGAGTTGATCTTGTGGTTGGTTCAGCAGAAATGTGATGCAAACATAATAATAATTACCGGATTTAGTCCAGATTATGCTGTCAATGCGCGCATTTTGGCAGAATTCAAAGGCTTGAGCTCGGTCCGTACCTTGAGCAAACCGGTAAGCGTTGCGCGCCTGCGCATGATCCTGTCGGGTTTGCAAAAAGACCTGGAAAACTCCTCGGACGATTGAACCAGCAATGAGCGACAAGGGGAGCCGGGGGTTCGCAAGTGTCGTTTTCTTGTGCCTGATCATGTCGTGCATTGCCTTGGCGATTGGCGGCCTTGCCATCGGCACCCTTTATGAAGGTGCTATCGAGGACCACGAAGCGCGGCTTGTCCATATGGTTCAAACGACAGCCAAAATCGTAGAGACCACCGCTGGGGTTGAGCGGGACCGAGAGATCATCACGAAGACACGTGCTCGCATCCGGGAGAGCCAACAGGCGTTCCCATCGGCCTGGCTGAGCGAAACGGGCGAACTGTGGATCGCACGGGCGGATGGCGAGGAAGCCCTTCTTGTTGTCGGCCAACGGCATCCACTGTTCATTTCGCAGCAGGAGCAGCCTTCGCGCATGGCGCGACGATCCGAACCGATGCGTCGTGCCCTGGCACGGGAGTCGGGCGTGTATGCGGGCCGGGATCATCGTGGAGTCAATGTCCTTGCCGCTTATGAACCACTGCCCGAGTTCGAGTCGGCGTTGGTCGCCAAGATCGACCTGCGGGAAGTGAGAGCGCCATTCATGAGAGCCGGCAGTGTGGTCGCCAGCATTGCCGTGATGATGATCGGCTTCGGTGTCTATTTGTTCTTTACAATCAGTGACCCAATCATGGCGCGGATCCGTGAGGGTGAGACACGATTTCGTGAGCTCTTCGACAACATGAGAAGTGGCGCTGTTGTTGTGGAAGCCAGCTCCAGAGGGCAGCATTTCGTAATCAAGGATCTCAACAGGGCTGCGGAACGAATCGATGGATTACGACGAGAAACCGTGGTGGGCAAGCAACTTGATGAAGCGCTTCCGCCGGTTTTGCGAAATGGCCTCTGCGAGGTCGTCGCGCGCGTATGGCGAACGAGCCAACCCGAACATCTTCCCGTGCGACTTGTGAACGAAAATAAGGAAGCCACATGGCGCGAACAATACATCTATCGGCTACCGAGTCGTGAGGTTGTCATCCTTTACGACGATATCTCCGTTCAAAAGCGAGCCGAACAGCTGTTGCGTGATAGCGAGGCGCGATGGCGATCCATCATCGAAATGCAGTCCGTCGCCACCCTCATCGTCGACAGGGAGAACGTCATCAGGTTCGTCAATCGTGCCGCGGAAACGTTGTTTGGTCACGCTTCAGGAAAACTAATCGGAGCACCATTTGGCTTTCCCATCGTGGAAGCCGACGTTGCTGAGATCGAAATCGTTCGCGCGAACGGCAGTATCGCTTATGCAGAGATGCAATCCATTCCGTTACCATGGGGAGAAGAGCAGAGATTTCTTCTTTTCATACGCGATGTTTCTGCGCACCGGCGTGCAGAGGGAGATCTGCGGAAACTGTTTCAAGCTATTGAACAAAGCCCTGTGTCGGTAGTGATAACCGACATTCATGGCAAGATAGAATATGTCAATCCTAAGTTTTCCGAAACGACCGGCTATACCTATCCAGAGGTGGTTGGGAAGAATCCGGGTCTTCTGAAATCAGGGCATACGTCAGTGTCAGACTATGCAGCGCTGTGGAAAACGATCGGCGCAGGTCAGGTATGGCGAGGTGAGTTTCAGAACCGGAAGAAAAATGGCCACCTTTTTTGGGAAATGGCGTCAATTGCTCCCGTTCGCGACGTTCATGGCAAGGTTACTCACTACGTTTGCGTCAAGGAAGACATCACCGAGCGCAAGGAGACGGAAGAACAGCTGCGTCAAGCCCACAAGATGGAAGCGATCGGCCAACTTACGGGTGGAATTGCTCACGATTTCAACAACTTGCTAGCTATTATTCTCGGCAACCTTCAATTGCTCGAAGAGGAAATGGCGGATGATGACGATAAGAAGGAGTTGATTGCCGATGCGATGTGGTCCGCGGAACGGGGAGCCGAACTAATAAATCGCCTGTTGGCATTTGCCAAGCGCCAACGGCTCAATCCGAAGATTACTGATCTCAATCATGTTGTTCGGGAGATGACGGACATCCTTCGTCGAACGCTGGGAGAGAGGATTGAAATTCGTGAGATCCTAGCGCCGATGCTCGCAAAAACCATGATTGATCGCGGGCAACTGGAGAACGTGCTGCTTAACCTGACAGTCAATGCTCGAGACGCCATGCCAAAGGGCGGTGTTTTGACCATCATCACCGAGAACGTGCGTGTAGCGGTCGAAAACGCTGCGGAATATCAAGGCGTAAAACCGGGCGATTATGCAGTCATTTCGGTAAAGGATACCGGAGTGGGCATGCCGGCGGACGTTCGTGAGCGCATTTTCGAGCCCTTTTTCACAACAAAAGGCTTCGGCAAGGGCAGTGGGCTTGGACTTAGCATGGTGTATGGCTTCGTCAGCCAGTCCGGTGGACATATCACTGTCGACAGCAAGGTCGGTCGTGGAACAACGATCAAGCTTTATCTGCCAAAAGCCGAACAAGCGGAAGTTCAGAAGGATGCAGCAAGCCCCTTGAACATTACCAAAGTCGGAAAACAGTCGGTTCTATTTGTAGAGGCCGACGACAGGCTGCGAAAGTCTGGCGTTGCGGTTCTTCGCAGCAAGAAGTACCGGGTAAGCGAAGCAGGCGATGCGACTGAAGCCCTCAGGCGGCTGGACGATATGCAGCAACTGGATCTTCTTATCACCAATGTCGTTCTCCCCGGTGGCATGGACGGACAGCAACTTGCTGAAGAAGTCTGCCGTCGCCGAAGGCATACTCGTCTGCTTTTTACCGTCGATGGGGCGATCGAACCTCACCTAGATCACGAGAATTTGAGAACAGTCATTTCCGTTCTTCATAAACCGTACCTCCGGCATGCTTTGGTGGAAAAGGTTCATGAAATTTTCAGCCAGCCGATTGACCGCGCCTCGTCCGAAGCTGGATGAGGAATTCCAATGGCCGGCCCAGAGGAGCTTCGAGGGTCGGACCGAGTCACGATGCTATCTCTCACCCGGGCTCTGCAGTAAGCTATCAACAAGTTCAACCGGTTTGTTGAGGCTTCACAATGTTCGATAGAATGCTGACGCTGATGCTGGACCAGATGGTTCATGTCATTGTTGCTCATGCATTGTATGCGCGCGAGCAACTCGGGAAGAACTCTCTGGACGAGAATGTTCTTCGCGTGATGGGTCGCGTTCCTCGGCACGAGTTTGTTCCTCCAGAAATGGCTTCCTACGCCTATGCCGACCAACCGCTGCCGATCGGCTACGACAAAACCGTGTCTCAGCCGTTTATCGTTGCCGTTATGACCGATCTTCTTGAGCTTCGGCCGGACGATAGAGTGCTCGAAGTCGGGACGGGCCTTGGTTACCACGCAGCCGTTCTTTCGGAACTGGCTCAGCAGGTTTATACGGTTGAGATTGTTCCTGAATTGGCAGAGCAAGCAAAACGGAAATTGGGTCCTTTGGGTTACGGGAACGTAATGCTGCGAACCGGTAACGGAATGTATGGGTGGCCCGAACACGCGCCTTACGACAAGATTGTCGTCGGTGCGGCGAGCGAGTTGATTCCGGCAGCGCTGATTGGGCAGTTGAAGGCGGGAGGGAGAATGGTCGTACCCTCCGGTTTGGTCGACGCACAGAAACTGATGGTGGTAGAGAAAAATGTGGAAGGCCGGATCAAAACCCGGGAGGTGATGCCGGTCCGATTTGCGCTCCTCGAGACACCATCCTGAACGCCAGCAAACAGACTTTAAAGATCAGGTATGTATAAGGTTTCGGGCATCGGGACGGGTTTGTTTATCACCGGGTCATATGCCCTCGGCCATCCGAGCTCTCTACTAATGCTTGGTCTCAAGAAGGTTGAGGTAGGCGTCATTTTGTGAAATCTCGGTGCGTACGCGGGCGAACTCAAAGGTGAGGCGTCCGACAAACTCGCGACCGTGCTGCTGCAAGTCACTTTGGGTAACGCCTCTGAACTCCTCGGCAACCCGTCGCAGACCCTGCGCCCCGACATTGCCGGACGTCCCGCGAAGGGCATGGACCTTGTCGCGGAACTTGCCAGCATCAAGTTCTCTTACAGCAGCCTCAATGTCCTCGATCAAACTTTTTGTGTCGATAAGGTATTCATCCAGAGTTTCCGCAATGAACTCATCATCCGAGCAGAACTCTCGAAGCTTATCGATGACCGACCAGTCTATTGCAGGAACGCCATCGGCACGATATTTGGGGTGCGCCGAGATCTGCGTAACTGTACCTGCCTCGGCGGCCTGCACCTCTCGGTCTTGCTCCGTGACCGCCTTTTTCGCCAAGCTTTCAACGACATCAAGGAGCCGCCGGGCTTCGACGGGTTTGGTCAGATAAGCATCGCCACCCGCGGCTTCGCATGCAGTTCGCATTTCGGGGGTGGCGTCTGCGCTCAAGGCAATGATAGGAAGGCCGTCTCCGCCGAGTTGCGCGACGCGGCAGAGCTTGATCAAGTCGATCCCGCTGATCCCCGGCATATTGATGTCAACGATAAATACGTCAAACTGTTCTTCTTCCAGAGCGTCGAGTGCCGCTTCCCCATCGCACACCATGCGCGGCTTGTGTCCGGCGTGCTCGAGAATCCGTCCGGTAACCTTCCGATTAACGGCATTGTCTTCCGCAACAAGAACACTGAGCTTGCGCCCGTCTCGTACCAATGCGTTTTCTTCGTCATCAGCAACGACGGCGGTGTCATCTTTCCGATCAAGTGCCTGCGCGGCACGTATTGCTGTCATAAATTGACGCGAATCCGACAAAGACGTAAGCGAAGCAACGAAGCACGGATCCGGCTGGCGCAAACCGTCCTGATCGGTTAAATTCAAAAAAGAGACTGAACCCGCTAAAGTTCCTCCCTCCACAAACAGCTTCAAATCCTGATCCGTGATATCGACAGTGTGCCTATCGACGATGATGATTTGACTGGCCATCTGTCGCTGGCATTGTTGCGTGAGCCATCTCTGTGCCTCAGCAAGATTGGGCTGAGCAATAAGGTTGAGGGCGGAAGACTGGACGCAGTCCCCAAGTTTTCTTACAAGCAGGGGTTCGCACGTGACCACAACGATGTTCGCGCACGCAAATTGGTGGCTGTCCTTTTCCGGAGTGCAGGCGACAAACGGCAACTCAATCCAGAACGTACTTCCCACACCGACCTGGCTATCGACCCCAATTCCCCCTCTCATCAGCTTTACCAAACTGCGCGTTATGGCAAGACCAAGCCCTGCGCCACCGTAACGGCGGTTGATCGAATCATCAGCCTGCGTAAAACGCTCGAAAATTCGCCGCTGGTCCTGCTCATCAATGCCGATACCGGTGTCTTTGACCTCAAAACGCACGACCGGATTGCCGTGTTCGGTCTTCACGAGGAACACGTTGACAAGGATATAGCCGTTAGCGGTGAACTTGATTGCATTGGCGACCAAATTGATCAGTATTTGGCGCAAATGCCTGCGGTCCCCATTGATGCGATACGGCACTTCTGCCGATAGATGAGCGCTCAAGTGTATGTTTTTCTGGCGCGCCTGCTGGCGGAAAACAGCCAACAAGTCAGCAATCTCACGATGCAGATCGAACTCTTCCGATATGACAGCGACTTTGCTGGCTTCAATACGCGAGAGATCGAGGATGTCGTCGATCAAAGACAGAAGCGCGCTTCCAGACGTTTTGATGGTGTGAACCATCTCTTTCTGCTCGCGGTCAAGGACCGTATCCCGAAGCACGTCGCTCATTCCGATTACCGCATTGAGCGGGGTTCGCAACTCATGGCTCATGCTGGCAAGGAAACGGCTCTTGGCATAATTTGCTGCCTCCGCCTGGGCCTTGGCCTCGGTCAGTTTCCTGATCAGTGTCGAAGTGTAGGCCGGCAGTATGATCAGCGCCGCCAACAATCCCAGTCCCAAGGGCAGTTGCTCCTGCCAGAAGGGGGTGGTGGCAACAACCGCCACAAAGCCGATCACGGCAGCCGCGACCGATGCTGTCAGATAGGGAATACCGTATCGAAAACCGAAACCGAAACATACCCACAGATAGACAGGATAGAATGGAGCCGCGGCAGCACCTCCCAAATGAAGAACCGCTGACGTTGCTCCCATATCTGTAATCATTGCAGTCAGGCGTCGGGCTGGCGAAGCGACCGGACGCAATAGAATCAGAATAACGTAAATACAGGAAACGATCAGGTACGCTCCAAGTACCCATATTTCGTCAAGAATAACCATGGAAACATTGTCTGAAAATATCCTCAAGCCGACGAGATACGAAAAAACCAGTGCAACAATTACTACTCGGATGATGGCCTGTTCGTGTTCACTGTCAGGCCTATTCTTCAGGCGTGATGAGAAAGAGTGAGGACGGATAAACAGTTTCGTCGAGAGTCCGGCGGACTCAGACATCGCCCTAATCCTTTCTGCAATCACAAGGGCCAAAGGTGCGACTCGCCCACCTCGTGCTTTCATAAAATAGCGTTCCTGAGGCTGGTGCACCACATGGAAAGGTAGCCTTATTTCTCACAGGTCACCCAAAGCACTTTCTGGGCTTCACCGCGAGATCCCCAAGCCAGGTAAAGGCCCGTCGCAAACCCAAATGTAAGGTGGCAGGGCTCAGGACTCGCCATGACAAGCCACTGGTCGGCAGGGCGCACGTCTGATGATAAATAATGCGCGTTTTGTGGTTAATTTATGGTGATTGAACGGGTGCGCCCGCTGAACGTGTTCAAAGTAGCCGGGAGATGCAGGAAATGTTCTGGCTCCGGAGGAGGGATTCGAACCCCCGACCCAGCGGTTAACAGCCGCTTGCTCTACCACTGAGCTACTCCGGATCAGCCGTGGAGGCGCGGACCGGACTCGAACCGGTGTACACGGCTTTGCAGGCCGCTGCGTAACCACTCCGCCACCGCGCCCTCGCAACTTGCTAGTTATGACGGTGCATTACACGAGGTGCGCCAATGCGACGCAACTTAAACCGTGCACCACCTGCGGTCAAGCCGGCGCCGTGGCACTACTGTTTCTCGGACATGCACGAGAGAAAGGTGCATGGCCTCCTACGCCGAGACGGCCAGACCAAACAAGCTGCTACAGCCCGGCAATATACGGATGCATGCCAATCAAATATCGGCGAGCCAGCAGCGGAGCCCGATCGCGGGGCACAACATCACTGGCGTTGCTCCCCGGGCAACAAAAGAAGCCGGGCCTCAGCTTGATGACGCAGCTGTTGTCGATCGGCGCCCATGCGAATCCAGCCCCCGTCTCGCCACGGTTCCAGTAGGTGATCATAAAAAGTAGACAACGGATTTCCCGACTGGCCAGGCACGATCATGAATCGAGACGCGGCAAGATCGGCAAGGTCATAAACCGCACGGTACCCAGCACCGTGAACACCTGTGAAGGGTTGATCGGCGCTCCCGAGAACGTTGGCGACCCTGTTCAGCGTGTAGGCCCCGCCATCGGACGCAACGTCCCTATTGGCGAACTGAGAGGCGAGGGGAATACGATCAAAAAAATCGTGCTTCAATTGCGCCTGATGCACACCACCCCAATGCCAGTTCTCAGCAGGACCTACGTGATTTTCCAGGAATGCAATGGCTTCGTCGAGGGAACGTGAGAGAATGTCCGTGCAGCTCTCTCGCACCTCCGTCGAGACGTCGTCACACCACACTTCTGCCTCTTCCAGGACGAAATCAAGAAACAAAGGACGGTGAGACCAGTAGCGCGTGAAGGATTGGGCAAGCTCATCAGCATACACGGCCCTGTTGAACTCTCTGACCCACGCTTCAAACAGCAGGGGGTCGGGACGCTCGCGATCCATCTCTCCAGACCATGTCGTAAGCCCTTTCGCTGGTCCGGGTAGTGGCACATCAGGCGGCATCCGCGCCAACATTTTGGGAAGGAGGTGCCGCGCCATCAACGATACATTATCGTGCTGCATGCGCGACATCATGTCTGCGTTGATCAGGGGACCTGTCGCCAGAAGGTCGGCAATCCTTTGCGCTCGATACGGTTCTTCCCAGTCCGCGCCGATGAACCAGGGATAGTCATCGGATACCATCTTGTTGTTGGCATTCGCGAGTATCCCTTCTGGCGGGTTGAGAACTCGGGGCAACTGATCATAAGGGATGAAGCCGGTCCAATCGGTGGCGCCCGTCCATCCGGCTGTCGGAATCAGCCCTTTGCCACTGCGGCGGATGGGCACCCGTCCGGGCATGACGAAACCAATGTTGCCAGAAGTGTCGGCGTAAAAGACATTCTGCGGAGTGATGTCGTAATCCGCCAAGGCCGCAACGAAATCATCCCATGTGCGGGCACGATTGAGGGCATAGATTGCGTCCGCCGTATGGCCGTCGTTCCGCAGGTAGCTGGCGGCAAGCGCCAGGACCCGATTGTCATCATTTTGTGCATTGGTTTCCCTCGGCAGTGTGACAGGCTCTGCAATCGCGTCCGAGATTACTGGGCCGTGCCGGGATGCGCGTACGATCGCTTCCACATCGTGGCCTCCACGAACCTGGATGATCTCTGTACGGGTTTTAAACGGCTCCCAGCCATGACCCGGCACGCGATAGCGGCTCGGATCGAAAGGATTCACCACCTCCACATAATAGTCTTCAACATCCGCGCCGGCGGTAGTCATTCCCCAGGCGATATGTCGATTATGCCCCAGGATGACAAAGGGCAATCCAGCCGTGGTGGCTCCTGCCACTTCAAGTTTAGGAGTGACGATCCGCGCGAGAAACCAAGTGCCTGGAGTGGAGAAAGGAAGATGTGGATCATTCGCCAGTAACGGCTTACCGGACGTTGTTTTGGCGCCCGCGACCGCCCATACGTTGGAGGCGCCCTCCCAAGCCGGTATCGGATCGCCGGCGATCTGTATCCGGTCTAGATTCAATCCCTTATTGAGGCCGAAGTGGGGCGCAACCGTAACTGTTTCCTACTCGCGAGTTTGTGGCCACAGTTCCGCAATCTGTTCGCTGTTCAAGTGATGGGTCAGACGTGCCCGCAGAAGCTCATGGTGGCGGTTGGTGCCCAGCCGCCACGCCATCAACGGACCCCATACCATCGAGTCAGCGATCTCCCACGGTTCCGGCTCGAAAGAGAGCACAAGGAACTCAGGCGGCAACGCGCCTTTGCGCCTTCTCAGCCATTCGTTCACCCCGGCGGCGTATGACTTCAGCATGCGCTTGACCGGCACCGAAGCATGCGCTGCTTGGTCCTTCGCAAGTTCATAAAGGCCTAGCGTTCGCAGATGCCGATCGGTCGCGAGTAATGAGGGACCGAACAACTCTGACAGGCGTCCAGCGCCCAGGCGGCGAATCATTTCCATCTGCCACAATCGATCCTCGGCATGGACATAGCCTAGGGCGAATGCGGCATCTTCTTCTGTTCTCGCAAAGATATGGGGAATCCAGTTCTCGTCGCGAATGATGTCGACAGCGGCGCTCACTCCAACAACCGTCATTTCTCGCTGCTGCACCGGCAGCGAGGTGCGCAACCATAGATAGCCGGCGCTAGCAACGACAGCCGGTAGTATGACGAGCCCGGTTGCAAGTCCGAGCAACCACTTCAAACGGCAGGCCTTCCACACATCAGCGTGTCAACGTCAGCGGGCGAGACGTCATGCACCGGGCTCATCACGGCTTCCATCGTAAAATCAAGTCAGTTTTTCGATCGATCGACAAGCTGTTTCTGTGAAATCCAAGGCATCATCGCACGCAGTCGTGTTCCGACACTTTCGATGTCGTGTTGTGCCGCCCGCCGACGCATCGCCTTGAAGCTTGGCTGGCCAGCTTGATTTTCCAGCATCCAGTCGCGAGTGAATCGGCCGCTCTGGATTTCCTCGAGAATACGCTTCATTTCGGCCCTGGTCGCGTCCGTGACGATCCGGGGACCGCGCGTGTAATCACCAAACTCGGCAGTATTGGAGATCGAATAACGCATGTTGGCGATCCCGCCTTCGTAAATGAGATCAACGATCAGCTTGACTTCGTGGAGGCACTCGAAATAAGCCATTTCCGGCGCGTAGCCCGCCTCTATGAGAGTGTCGTAACCGGCGACAATCAACGCGGAGAGTCCCCCGCAAAGCACTGTCTGCTCGCCAAACAGGTCCGTTTCGCATTCTTCACGGAACGTCGTCTCAAGGACACCTGCGCGGCCACTGCCGATGGCACAGCCATAAGAAAGGGAGATGTCGAGGGCGTTGCCCGAGGCGTTCTGCTGAATCGCCACCAACGACGGCACTCCAGCACCACGCACATATTCCGAGCGCACCAGATGTCCAGGACCTTTTGGCGCAATCATGAAGACATCAAGATCGGAACGTGGCTCGATCAGACCGAAATGGATGTTCAGTCCATGAGCGAAGGCGAGCGCGGCGCCGTCACGCATATTGGGCTTAAGATGCTCATCATAAAGAGTTCTTTGGTGCTCATCAGGCGTCAGCACCATAACAACATCTGCTTGCGCAGCTGCTTCGTCCGGAGAGAGGACTTCAAAGCCAGCCGCCGTCGCTTTTGCCGCGCTCGACGACTGAGGACGAAGTGCGACAATGATCTGGCTGACACCGCTATCCCTTAGATTCTGAGCATGTGCATGGCCTTGGCTTCCATACCCCACGATTGCCACTTTCTTTGACTTGATCAGATTGAGATCGGCGTCGCGGTCGTAGTAGACGCGCATAACGGATTTCCTTCTTTCTCGGTGTTGTCGGCGATGCCAGAAAATACGGGGCCGGCGCCTGTGCGCATGGCTCCACCGGCGGGTTTGTATCATCTGCGGTGTACCGAGAGTCCAGATCAAGCGCAAGGAAAGCGCAAAGCTGTGGAAGTTGCTCTCAAAAGCGGCTCCCTGGCGTTCGGACCAACTCGGCGGGCATCAAAACCTCCGGCGGCGGCTCCGATGCGAAACCAACGGTCACATCATCTTAATGTTCTTTATGTTTCATCGAAAGGTGTGCAGAGGTAACGTCGAAGATGTATACTTGATGTGCATATCTTCGCGGAGCTGCCGAGGCGGTACGGGGTGGCCGGCCCCGTGGGTAGGGGCGGGATGTTGTTGCTACCCGTGTTCAAGAACTGGACTCTCAGCTTGCGAGTGATAAATGACGTGAGATTTCTGGAGAGGCGGTGTGTTTGCAGCGGACATTGATGGGCCTGGAGATCTGAGCACCAATCCCGTGGAGCGGCGCGAAGGTCACCAGGAACTCTCCCGACGTGGTGCTGGTGTCGTTCCAGACGTCTGCGTACGTTACCTCCGGTGGAGGGCTTCGCGCATAGCGCTGGCTTTGCTTCCTGTGGCGCGGAGCGCAGATTTGCTGTTGCATTCCGCACAAATAAATACCCACCATGTGGTTCAATACTTGATCAATCACAAAGGCGTTGTCTCTTGGCACGGAAGACAGCTTTGGCGTCTTACAATGGCGCGTACGGCTTACGGCTACCGTGTGTACAAAATGCGCTCTCGAAAACTGCGCCGAGCCGTGGCGGCGCAAGGGCATGAATATATTGCTGCTGTGCGTCAGCCGCTCCGTGCAGCCACCTGGGTTGGCGGCAGCCTGTTAGCGAATGCCCGGTTCCGTACGCAAAGGCGTTACCGGTTGCAGCGTATCCGAATGCGATTGTTGCGGCGCTCGCTGGAGACGCAGGTTCGCAGCTACGTACGAGTCGCCAAGAAGCCGGTGGTTTCGGGAGAGCAACTGCGGATTGCGCTTGATCGTCACGAAGCCTGGGTCGCCTCCGGCTGGGAGATGGGCAAGCGGGCCGACCTTCATCAACTTCGCCTGCGAAGGGCGAACCTCAGCGCGGCACTTCTCGCTGATGCGGATCTTCACGGCGCCGATTTGATCCGCGCCGACCTTCATGACGCTGATCTGGAGGGTGCCGATCTTCATAAGGCCAAGTTGCGACGGGCGAACCTGCATCGTGCGGAGTTGAGGTGGGCAGACCTCCGACAAGCCGATCTTTCCCGCGCTGATCTGGAGGGGGCCGACCTCAAGGACGCCGATCTGCACCACGCCAATCTTCGAGGGGCCAAGCTAAGCAACGCGGTTCTCGATCATGCCGACCTTCGCGGTGCCAACCTGTCGCGGGCCAAGGGGCTAACACAGGCGCAGATCGATGTCGCCAATGCCAATGCCGAAACCCGGCTGCCGCGCGGGCTGAGGATTGGGCCCAATGCGCCTGCGGGATGACGGCTACTTCAGCCCCTTGCGGTCACTTCGCACCATCTCGCTCGATTTCTGCTGAATGTAAAATACACCAAGCGGGCGTATGATCGGACGGTTTATCCCAGTAGCGTGGCGTTTTGTCCACTCCGGCGGCTTGAAGCCGATCTGCTGCCTGCGGTGACAGCAGTAGATGATCAATGCGGATTCCATGATCCGCCCGAAGTGCGCCGCGCTGATAATCCCAATAGGTGTAGAGGCCATGTCCTTCGTTCAGCGCCCGAATCGCATCTGTCATTCCTAAATAAATAATCTTCCGGAATGCCGCCCGCGAAGCAGGTTGACAAATTGCATCCTCTTTGAAGGCATCAGGGTCGTAAAGATCCCAATCAGTGGGAGCGACGTTGTAGTCACCCCCTAGAACGAAAGTATTTTCGCAATCCAGCAAGTGCTGAACATGCAGATAAAGCCTGTTCATCCATGAGAGCTTGTATGAAAACTTGTCGGTCCCAATTGGATTGCCGTTCGGAAGATAGACAGATGCGACTTGCAGGCCGCCCGTCAGGCCCTCGAGGTAGCGAGCGTGAGCGTCCGTGGTTTCTCCTTCAGGAAGCGCCCTTCTCGTGACCTCGATCGGGAATTTGGAAAGTATGGCTACACCATTATAGGTACGTTGTCCTATGGTCGCCACGTGATATCCGAGGCTTCGGATTTCGAGACTGGGAAATGCCTCGTCGACCACCTTCGTTTCCTGCAGAAGAACGATATCCGGTGCCGCTTCCGGCAACCACTTTAATAGATGGGAAAGTCGCGCCTTGATCGAATTCACGTTCCAGGTCGCGATCTTGATCGTCATGAACAGTCTTCAGTCCCTGAGTGCGGCATAAAGCAGAGCTCAGACGGAGAATGAACTGCCGCAACCGCACGTCGAAGACGCTTGCGGGTTTTTGATGGTAAAGTATGATCCCATTAAGTCCTCGACGAAATCAATCTCCGAGCCCTTCAAAAACTCAAGGGACGTATCATCAACGACGAGGGCCACACCATTCCGCTGGAGCACGAGATCATCGTCATGACGCTGATCGTCCAGTGAAAAACCGTACTGAAATCCAGAGCACCCGCCTCCTGTGACAGACACGCGCAACATCATCTCGCGGTCATCCTCGGTCAATACGGCGATCCGGCGCACGGCTGCGTCGGAAAGGCGGAGAGGTGCATCTGCTTGTTCAAGTGAATTCATTGTCGTCACCTGCTCTCCTTAGAGGGGCATCCATCCCGCGACTGCGCGTTATGTCTTGCACTGCGAATGAAAGTATGTAGCGTCAGGATCGAACGTGTCAAACTGCCATGCTTCACCGCGACGGGAAGAGGGACCCACCTCTGCCCCGGGAGACTTTATGCGTCCGGGATCCCGCTGATGGTAGACGACAATTGCCTCGCACCTTGGGCTTGCAAACCGGTTGAAAGCCGGGGCAGGCTATGGCCCGAGCCTGAAAGCCCAACCAGGACATGCTTTCAGCGCGATCGAGACCGGATCATTCACTCGGCAGCGTTCCGTCGCCTGGAATATAAAACGCAGGTGTTTGTTAATCACGAAGGCGATTTCTTCCGCACGCGATTGACCCATAGTCTTGAAGTTTCTCAAATCGCGCGATCGATTTGCCGCAATCTTCGACTGAACGAGGATCTAACGGAGGCGCTTGCTCTTGCGCATGATCTGGGACACCCGCCGTTTGGTCATGCGGGTGAAGATGCATTGCAGGAAATGATGAAGCCCTATGGAGGGTTTGACCATAACGCCCAAAGTCTCGGCCTTGTGACTCGGCTGGAGCAGCGTTACGCTGAGTTCGACGGCCTCAATCTGACATGGGAATGCCTGGAAGGTTTGGTTAAGCACAACGGGCCCCTGCTACGTTTTGGCGTAGAGCCTACTCTCCATCCTGTCATTGCCGAGTATGTTGCCGGCCATGACCTGGAGCTCGACTCGTTTGCCGGCGCCGAGGCGCAGGTCGCCGCTCTGTCCGATGATATCGCCTACAACAACCACGACATCGACGACGGGCTGCGGGCGGAACTGTTCACGGTTGATGATCTCATGGCTGTGCCGCTGGTGGGCCCAATGTTTTTGAGTGTAAGGGAGATGTACCCGAATCTCGGGCCGTCGCGGCTGATTCATGAGGCAGTGCGACGCATCATCAGCCGGATGATTCATGATGTGATTGCCGAGACCCAGCGCCGCCTTGAACATCTCCGGCCCAAAAGCTCTCACGATATCAGGCGGTCGGATGATTCGGTTGTGGCATTCTCACCGAAGATGCAGGCAGAGGAGAAGGAACTCAAAAAATTCCTGTTCGAGCGCATGTACCGCCATTACAAGCTGAATCGGATGAGCAGTAAGGCTAAGAGGGTGGTTCGCGAACTGTTTCAGCTTCTGGTGGAGGAACCTGGGTGTTTGCCAACCGACTGGCAACGGCGGGCAGGTGCACCCCGCGCGCGTGAGACGGCACGTGTCGTCTGTGACTACATCGCCGGCATGACCGATCGTTTTGCTCTGGATGAATATCGCCGACTGCTTGACGTCCAATCGAGAAGCTCATGAATGTGTTCCGCTATCTCGATCAGCAGGTTGTTGCCGTAGTGGAAGACCTTGCGGCCAAGGGGGAGGTTCATGCCGACCTTAACCTCTTAAGCGGGTCGGTCGAGCCACCGCGGGATACCTCCCATGGCGACGCCACGACCAACGTTGCCATGGTTCTGGCGAAGCCCGCACGATTGAAGCCGCGTGATCTGGCTGAGTTGATCGCGATCCGTCTGCGGCGGCTGGCTCAGGTCGCTCGCGTTGATGTGGCGGGGCCAGGTTTCATCAATCTGACCTTCGAAAATGGTTTTTGGTATGATCGTCTTGCCGAAGCGCTGGAGGCAGGCGCTTGCTATGGCGATTCGTCGATCGGCGCAGGTCGATCGGTCAACGTGGAGTACGTCTCGGCAAACCCGACCGGCCCTCTCCATGTCGGCCACGGCCGTGGGGCGGTCGTTGGGGATGTGCTCGCATCCCTGTTGGAAAAGGGCGGCTATCGTGTCTCGCGCGAGTACTACGTCAACGATGCCGGTGCACAGGTCGACTGGATGGCACGCTCAGTTTACTTTCGCTACCTCATCGCGATTGGCGTGCGCACCGAAAGGGAATGGGAACGTGCCAAGGAGGCCGCGGAAGTACAGTATTTTGGGGACTATCTTCAGCCCGTTGCCGACTTGATCAAGGAGCGCGATGGCCAAAAATGGCAGAACGCCGACGAGCACGAATGGCTTCCGGGGTTCCGCGCGTTGGCAATTCAGCAGATGATGGAGGGGATTAGGGAAAGCCTTGGCCATCTTGGCATTCGCTTCGATACCTTTGTCTCGGAGCGCGAGCTGGTCGAAAAAGGGGATGTTGACGCAGCACTTCGCCGACTTGAAGAAGCCGGGCACGTCTACAACGGGGTTCTTGATCCGCCGCGAGGGAAAGTTCCGGATGACTGGGAGCCACGGCCACAAACGCTGTTCCGAGCGACAGCGTTTGGTGATGATGTTGACAGGCCACTGAAAAAGTCGGACGGAACATGGACATATTTCGCATCGGACATCGCCTACCACCTCGACAAGTATCGGCGCGGGTTTCGCATCATGATCGACGTTTGGGGCGCGGACCACGGCGGCTACGTCAAGCGAATGCAGGCGGCTGTAAAGGCACTGACGGAGGGCGAGGGCGAATTAGATGTCAAGTTGTGCCAGATGGTCAATTTACTGGATGGTGGCCAGCCGTTGAAGATGTCCAAGCGTTCCGGGCAGTTCATCTCTTTACAGGACGTCGTTGAGCGAGTGGGGCGTGATGTTTTTCGTTTCATGATGCTTACACGCAAGAACGACGCGCAGTTGGACTTCGATTTTGACAAAGTGACAGAACAGACTCGGGATAATCCTGTCTTCTATGTGCATTATGCCCATGCCCGATGTTGCTCTGTGCTCCGGCACGCAGAAGCTGAGTTCGGCGCGGCCACGGTTTCGGATGAGGCACTGCGTGGCGTCGATTTCGATTATCTGACGGATCCCAGTGAAATCGATTTGATCAAGACCATCGCAGCGTGGCCGCGGGTCGTCGAGAACGCGGCACAGGCACACGAACCGCATCGAATCGCTTATTATCTTCATGAACTGGCCTCCCAATTTCACTTGCTCTGGACGAAAGGAAAGGATGATACGAGTTTGCGATTCATTTCATCGACAAACCTCCCTTTGACACTTTCACGTCTTGCGTTGGTCCGCGGCGTGCAACTGGTGATCGCCTCGGCATTGAAGGTATTCGGAGTCGAGCCCGTCGAGGAGTTGCGTTGATGCCAGCGACGCTTCCGGCCGGGGTTCGATCAACGGGCGATTACGCGATTGAACAGGACAAAGAACGAGTGGTAGGGCACCACCGCTCGATTTTGTTGTGGAGCGCCGGTGTCCTTACTGCTGCCGCCTTCGGAGGAATGCTCGTCTGGCTGATGTCGGGCGAGGACGGATCATCGCAAATGGGCAATGATATACCTGTGCTCAGGGCATTGGAGGCGCCTGTTAAAACTCGCCCCGAAGAGCCAGGTGGCATGCCGGTGCCGCATCGCGACAAGCTGATCTACCGGCGGCTCACAGGTAATGAGGAGTTGCCTGTGTATGAGAGGGTGATACCGCCGCCGGAGGAGCCCTTGTCACTGCCTGGAGTTGCCGAGCCGGGCCCTTCTGCAGATGCAAACATTTGGGTCGGTGAAGATGAGGCGCCATCGGCGGCGTTTGTGCCGGCGCCTTTGGAGGAGTCGGTGTTGGCTCCGCCGACGGAAGAGTTTCTCGATAATATGGTACCGGATACATCCCCCGCGATCGAAGCTCCGCCTGATTCGGTCGAAGCTCCGCCTGATTCATCGTCTGTCGCAATGGCGGCACCGCGGCCGCGGCCAACTGCACCGCCGTCATCAGCACCGTCCGGCTCTGCGCCCAGCTCGAAATCGGGTTTATCGGCAGAAGCACGTGCAGCAAAGGATCTGCTGATGGGCACTGCCGCCGGTGATTACGCAGTTCAACTGGCATCAGTTCGCTCGCGGCAGGAAGCCAATCGTGAATGGGAGCGTCTCCGGCGGAGACATTCCGATATTCTCGGCAGCCTCCAACTTACGGTTCTGGAAGCGGATCTCGGGCAACGGGGTAAGTACTATCGGTTGCGAGCCGGGCCCATCACGAACCAGAATTCTGCGCGGCGGGTATGCGACTCCCTTGTTGACCGCAAGGTCACCTGTATTGTTGTGCGGTATTAAGTGAACTCACAACCGGAACATCAGTCACGCGCGGTCGTATTCGGCCTTGGGGGGCCGGTGTTAACGCGCCGCGAGCGAGCCTTCTTTGCTGCTGCCAACCCGCTCGGGTTCATTCTTTTTGCGCGCAATTGCACCGATCCAGTGCAGGTGCGGGGATTGGTCGAAGATCTACGAGAGACTGTTGGTCGCCAAGATGCGCCGATCCTTATCGATCAAGAAGGCGGGCGCGTTGCCCGTTTGCGGCCGCCGCACTGGCGAGAGGTACCTGCTGCTGCGCGATTTGCCGCGCTGGCTCGGGTCGATCGTGCGCAAGCGCAGGAAGCTGTTTGGCTTAACGCCAGAATGTTAGCCGAAGATCTCGCGATGTTGGGTATCACCGTTGACTGCGCGCCAGTCCTTGATGTGCCGCAGCCAGGGGCACATGAGGTCATTGGCGACCGGGCAGTCGGCGATACTGCCGAGCTCTCGACGCTGCTGGGTCGGGCATGGTGCGACGGATTGCTTGACGGGGGCGTTGTTCCTGTAATCAAGCACATTCCTGGTCATGGTCGGGCTCTGGTTGACAGCCACTTTAACCTACCGGTTGTGACAGCATCCCGAGCAGAGCTGGAACAGGTTGATTTTGCTCCCTTCCATGCTTTGCGAGCAATGCCGTGGGCAATGACGGCTCACGTTGTGTTCACGGCACTTGATCCTTCTTGTCCGGTCACGACCTCGCCGGTGGTGATCGAATCGATCATCCGCGGCGCGATTGGCTTCAAAGGTGTTCTGGTGTCTGACGATATCTGCATGGCCGCTCTCGGTGGCGCGGTAGCGGCGCGTGCTGCAGCAGCCTTGCGTGCCGGTTGCGACCTCGTCCTCCACTGCAATGGCCGATTGGAAGAGATGGAAACGGTCGCTGCGGCATGCCCACAGATTTCGCCACAAGCAAAGGATCGGCTTCTACGTGCCGATAGGATGCGCCGGAAACCTGGCGAGTTTGATGTGTCGATGGCGGCCGAGCGCTTGGCAGCGCTCCTCTCCGAAGCCGCAGGTACCGCATGATTGAGATCCTTATTCAGGCGTCCGTGTGGATCCTGCCTGTTCTGTTCGCTGTCACCTTTCATGAGGCCGCGCACGGCTTCGTTGCGTCACGACTCGGCGACGACACCGCATTGCGGGCTGGGCGGGTCACCTTCAATCCTTTCCGCCACATCGACCCGTTCGGGACGGTCCTGCTTCCGGCATTGCTGCTGATTTTATCTGGCGGGCGAATCATGTTCGGCTATGCGAAGCCCGTGCCGGTCAACTTCAGTCGACTGCGAAACCCGCGCCGCGATATGATCATGGTTGCGGCGGCTGGGCCGGGCGCCAACATTGCAATGGCAATTGTGGCCGCCGCAGCAATTCCCCTCTCGGCGGCAATTCCCGATGTTTTCGGCAACTGGGTCGGCTACAATCTTTACAATGCGGTTTGGATCAACGCGTTGCTGGCCGTTTTCAACATGCTGCCGGTACCCCCTTTGGACGGCGGTCGCGTCGCAGTCGGACTGTTGCCCTACGGTCCTGCACGGCTACTGGCGCGCGTAGAACCGGCGGGCTTTGCGATTATTCTCGGCTTTATTTTCGTCGTTCCGGTCCTTGGCAGATATGCGGGACTCGATTTGGATATTTTTCGATGGCTGGTACTCGCTCCCGCGATGCAAGTGACACAGCTGATCCTGAGCTTGGTAGGGGTTCAGTGATGGACAATAATGCATCACAAGCACGCGGCGAAGGCTCAGGGCAAATGTCATCGACATTCATTGTCGATGTTGATGGCTTTGAGGGGCCGCTTGATGTCTTGCTCGCTCTTGCCCGCGAGCAGAGGGTTGATCTCAAGCACATCTCTATCGTTCATCTCGCTGATCAGTACCTTGCTTTCGTTGCCGAGGCGCGGCGTGCCAGCTTGGACGTGGCGGCTGAGTATTTGGTGATGGCGGCGTGGCTGGCCTACATGAAGTCTCGTCTTCTGTTGCCCGAACTTCCGGCATCGGAAGAGCCTTCCGGTGAAGACCTGGCAGTTGCTCTCGCGTTTCAATTGCGGCGCCTGGAAGCCATGCGTGCAGCAGGTGCAAAGCTTACGTCGCGACCGTGCCTGCACAAGGATATTTTCCCTCGCGGCGAGGTGGATCATCTGCCCAAAGTCAGCAACATTAGTGCCATTGAAGTCGATTTTCATGATCTTCTGAAAGCCTACGCGGCACACGTTGCACGAAAGCAACCGCATAGTCTTCGGATTGAAACGTCCGAATTATGGTCCGTGGAGCAGGCCCTGACACGCTTGCGTCAGATTTTGGGAAACACCGGCCGGTTGGCGAGCTTGCTCAGCTTTCTCCCCGAAGAAATAGCCAGAGGGTTACGGCAGGGCGATCTTTCAGCTCGCTCTGCCCTGGCTTCGACGTTTGCTGCCAGCCTCGAGCTGGTTCGTGAAGGCCACGTCCACTTGCACCAGCACACCTCGTTTGGCCAGATCTACCTTGGATCTGCTGGCTGCAAGATGGAGCCGCAATGAGTGACGTGGAGCCTGTCCTTTGGCGTCTTGTCGAAGCGATATTGTTTGCTTCGGCGGAACCTGTTCGTGAGCGCGACTTGGTGTCCCGTTTGCCCAAAGGCGCTGATGTCAAGGCAACGCTTCGTGAGCTTGAAGTGCATTATCGTGACCGCGGAGTAAGATTGCTTAAGATCGGAGAGGCATGGGCGTTCCGAACAGCACCTGATCTCGCTGCGTATCTTGCCTATCAACAACAGGGTCAGCGGAAATTATCGCGCGCGGCGATCGAAACGTTGGCCATCATCGCTTATCATCAGCCAATCACGCGTTCAGAAATAGAAGAGATTCGGGGCGTGCAACTGAGTAAAGGTACTCTCGATGTTCTGTTCGAGTGTGGCTGGATCGGGCCAAAGGGCAAGCGGCATACGCCGGGGCGACCGATGACCTGGGGAACGACGCCTGCGTTTCTCGACCAATTTTCCCTTGCGAGTCTTGACGATCTTCCGGGTTTGGACGATCTGAAGGCGGCGGGTTTGCTCGACCCCAGGCCGGCTTTCGAGGCCTACGGAGCAATGGGCAGCATTGCCGATCATGCCATCGATTTATGAAGGATGACCGGCGACCATTGCAGTGGCAGGGGGTTTCGGCCATCATCATAATCTGAACGTTGAAAGAAAGCTCATGGGCACTTTTAGCATTTGGCATTGGCTCATCGTCTTGATCGTGGTCCTGGTTTTGTTTGGGGGGAAAGGTAAAATCTCCCAGATCATGGGGGACGTTGGGAACGGTCTGAAAGCGTTCAAGAAAAGTTTGCGGGACGACGACAAGACCGATGACGTGGTGACGGAGCCGAAAGCGCTGAGCGCCAGCGCCGAGCCGTCCGTTGCAGAGCCAGCCCGCGAACGGGATCACGCAGCCAAGTCCTGAACAAAAATGTAAGGCAACGCCGGCAAGATGTTAGACCTTGGCTGGCAAGAGCTGCTCGTAATCGTGCTGGTAGCGGTTATCGTCATCAGCCCCAAGGAACTTCCCCAGGCCATTCGCGCGGTGATGCAGTTCGCTCGTCACCTACGCGGCCTGACACGCGAATTCCGCAGCGGAGTGAGCGAACTGGTGCGAGAAGCCGAGCTTGACGAACTGAAGCATCAGGTTGAGAAAGCGGGCCGTCTCGATCATCTCACCGATCCGACGGGCCACCTGACAGAGGAGTTCGATCCAAAGCAGTTCGCTGACGAATTGAAGCGCCGTGTCAACCCCGATGCGCCATCCGATGATGGTCCGGGGAAAAAACGAGCACGTACCGTCGCGGATCCGATCAGCAAGGGGATACAAAGTAGATCCGATAGCGCAGAAACCAGAAATGTGGAAAAGTAAAAGACTCGGACACTACATGATAAACCGCTTGCGCTTGGTGAAAGTTTAAAAGATATTGACTGACAGTGATTTAGATGAATCCAAAATGCCTCTTCTCGACCATTTGGTCGAGCTGCGAAGACGGCTGGTTTATTCTTTGGTCACGATTGTTATTCTTTTCTTTATCTGTTACTATTATTCAGATAACATATACGCATTCCTTGTTAAACCCCTTGCGGAAATTACAGAGGAGACGGGTGGTGAGCGCCGTATGATTTATACGGCGTTGCAAGAGGCGTTTTTTACCTATGTTAAAGTCGCATTCTTTGCAGCCATGTTTTTAGGGTTTCCTGTCATTGCTAGCCAAGTATGGCTGTTCGTTGCTCCCGGCTTGTATAAAAACGAGAAAAAGGCTTTCTTGCCTTTCTTAATTGCGACGCCGGTCCTCTTTTTTCTCGGTGGAGCCTTCGTATATTATTTTATTTTTCCTGTGGCGTGGAAATTTTTTCTTAGCTTTGAGACCACAGGAGCGGGCGCTTCACCGCTACCAATCCAACTCGAAGCCAAGGTTGGGGAATACCTCAGTCTGGTTATGCAGTTGATATTTGCGTTCGGGCTTTGCTTCCAGCTTCCCGTAGCATGTACTTTGCTAGGGCGGGTGGGAATAATTACCTCTGAAGGAATGAAGAGCAAGCGCCGCTATGCGATCGTGCTGGCGTTCGTTGCGGCGGCTATTCTGACTCCCCCTGACGTAATCAGCCAAATCGGTTTGGCAGTGCCAACCATCATCCTTTATGAAATTTCCATCTATGCCGTTCGCTTGATCGAGCGCAGTCGCGAGCGAGGGGGAACAGCGGAAGCAGTATAAGAGAACGTATTTTGCGGTGGATGAACATTGGCATACTCGTTTGGCCGCGAAACACGATTGTCGCTCGATCATACCCCTTCTTGACCGGCCGCTTGCCTTCCGGTAACCCCCATTGTCACTTGTTCTGGAAGCGGGCGCGATGTTCGATATCAAACAGATTCGCGAAAATCCGGAAGCGTTCGACATCGGACTGCGGAGGAGGGGGCTGGCTCCTGAGGCAAAGTCGTTACTTCAGCTCGACAAGCAGCGCCGGGATGCCGTTTCCGAGGCTCAAGCCATTCAGTCCGAACGCAATCGGCTGTCACGTGAGATTGCGGCAAGAAAGCGGCAAGGAGCGCCGTTGGACGATCTTCTCGCCGCGGTAACGAGACTCAAGGCAGAGCAAGGCGATGCCGATACGCGAGCGCTCGCCGCAGAGACAGCCCTGAGGCAGATGTTAGCATCGATCCCGAATGTTCCGGCTTCAGACGTTCCTGATGGGCCGGACGAATCCGCCAATGTGGAAGTTCGTCGCTGGGGCCACCCCAGCACCTTCGAATTCCCGCCCAAACAGCATTTCGAGATCGGAGGCGCTTTGGGTGAGATGGATTTCGAGCGTGCGGCGAAACTCTCAGGGGCACGGTTCGTGGTCCTCAAAGGGAAGCTTGCGCGGCTCGAGCGTGCTCTCGCTGCATTCATGCTGGATCTGCATACACGTGAGTTCGGATACATCGAGGTCAATCCGCCAGCCCTGGTTCGCGACCACGTTCTGTTTGGAACTGGTAATCTTCCCAAATTTGGCGATGATCTGTTCCGGACGACAAACGGGTACTGGCTCATTCCAACCGCCGAGGTCCCGCTTACGAATCTGGTGGCCGAAGAGATTCTTGAGGACGTCGATCTTCCGATTCGCCATACGGCGCTCACTTGGTGTTTTCGGGCCGAGGCGGGAGCGGCGGGCAAGGATACCCGTGGCATGATCCGCCAGCACCAGTTCACCAAGGTGGAACTGGTGAGCATTTCACTGCCCGAAGAGTCGGAACGAGAACACGCTCGAATGACGGCTTGTGCGGAAGAAGTGCTGAAGCGGCTTGAACTTCCCTATCGCGTGGTCCTGCTCTGCACCGGTGACATGGGTTTCGCCGCGCGCAAGACCTTCGATCTTGAGGTGTGGCTGCCGGGACAAGACCGGTATCGAGAAATTTCCAGCTGTTCCAACTGCGGTGATTTTCAGGCTCGGCGCATGAACGCACGGTACCGCCGTCGGGGAGAGAAAGGAACCCAGTTCGTTCACACCCTTAACGGATCGGGTCTCGCTGTCGGCCGAACATTGGTGGCTGTTCTTGAAAACCATCAATGTGCCGATGGATCTGTTCGGATTCCAGAAGTGCTTCGGCCTTACATGGGTGGCGCCGACGCGATCTCGATCCATGACACATGATTCCTTCGCGCTGCGAGATGCTCGCGTACTGATTTCCAACGATGATGGTGTTCATGCTCCCGGCCTCGAATTGCTGGAGTCAGTGATGCGGCGGCTGGCAGCCGAGGTCTGGGTGGTGGCTCCGGAGACGGAGCAGAGTGCCGCCAGTCATTCATTGACGATGCGGCGGCCGCTTTACGTTCGGCAGGTCCAGGAAAGGCGGTACATTGTCGATGGAACGCCGACCGATTGCGTCTTGTTGGCTGTCCACAAGGTGATGAAGGACTGCCCCCCGGACTTGGTCGTCTCGGGCATCAACAGGGGCGCCAACATGGGTGAAGACGCCACTTATTCGGGCACTGTTGCCGCGGCAATGGAAGCAACGCTGCTTGGATTCCGGTCGGTAGCGTTGAGCCTCTATTACGTGGATGCTGGCAATATCCGGTGGGATACGCCCAAGCAATGGATCGAGCCAACCCTGAAGCGACTGGCGCAAGGTCAGTGGCCGGAAGACGTTTTGATCAACGTGAATTTCCCGGACGTCGGGCCTGATGCTGTTACAGGTATCGAGGTCACGCGGCAGGGAAAACGAAAGATCGGAGCCGCCATTATTGAAGGCTTCGACCCGCGTGGCGAGAAATACTATTGGATTGGTTCGGATCGGCAAGAGGTTCGTGACCAGGGTGGGACTGATCTTGAAGCCGTTCTGCGGGGGGCTGTCTCGGTGACGCCTTTGACTCGGAATCTTACCGCCGAGCAAGCTTTGCGCGATCTGCAAGCCATGTTCCGATGAGCCCGGCATCGCGCAAAATCAGACTGATCTTGGAGTTGCGCCGGGCCGGCGTCACTGATACCGCAGTCTGCGGAGCCATTGAACGGATTCCTCGGGAGTTGTTTGCCCCAAATGAGTTTCAGGACAAGGCTTATGAGAATACCGCCTTGCCAATCGCCTGCCATCAGACAATGAGCGCGCCGGTGACAGTCGCCTTGATGACTCAGGCGTTGGAGATTGGCGAGCGCATGAAGGTTCTCGAGGTTGGCACCGGTTCAGGCTACCAAACCGTTGTTCTTTCCAGGCTGTGCCGTCGGGTCTATACGATCGAGCGCTACCGCGAGTTGCTGCAAACTGCAGAGCAGCGATTCGCGTCTCTTAAGATCACCAACATAACGTCGAAGGTGGCCGACGGCACCCTGGGCTGGCAGGAACAGGCACCCTTCGAACGAATCATCGTGACAGCCGCAGCCGCAGATGTTCCTCCGGTATTGGCTGACCAGTTGGGGGAAGGCGGGGTTATGGTTGTCCCGATTGATGATGGAGCCGGTGCACAAACCCTTCTAAGGGTGCGCCGAACGGCTAACGGGTTGGATACGGAAGATCTAGGGGAGATGCGCTTCGTTCCTCTCATCGCCGGTCGGACGCTTGGTTGATCCGGATGGAACGTTGCGTGCCTTGCGGACCAAGGAGTGATTGCAGCAGCCTCCCAGGTCGACGATAATTTCCGCCGTGAAGGAAACTGCTGACGGAGTGGACATGATTCGCACTGTTCTTGTGGTGCTGCTCCTGCTCCCGATGACCGCGTGCGGGTGGGCCGAGTGGCCACCGTCTGGTCGAGGACAGCCAACGGTTGCACGGCCGGCGGAGCCGAAGCCGGCTCCGACCAAAGAGGCTCTGCGGCCGCCGGTTGCCGAACCAGCCTCAGTTCCTGCTATTCCCCCGGAGTCCGTGCAAACTGCGGCGTTGCCGCCGGTTGCACGTCCACCCGGCACAACAGCGCGTGACGTGGCGGGGGGAACGCGTGTTCAGCCTGGCAATGAGCACGTTATTCGCCAAGGCGAGACGCTTTACAGTGTCGCCCAGGCGTATGATGTGGATCTTTATGCGCTGGCGAGTGCCAATGGCTTAGTCGCGCCTTACCAGCTTCGGGAAGGACAAATCTTGACCATCCCGTCGAAACAAGCATCGCGCCCCGTGCAAGAAGCACGTGCCCCGGTCGCTCCAACGCCACCAAAGCCGCAGCAACAATCCCAGCCCCAGCCCCAACGACAGCAGCAGGCTTTGGTGCAGAAGCCGAAGGCACCGCCGCCGAGTGCTCCCAACGCTCCTGTAGAAGAGTCGGCAGCTCCGATTCCGTCGCCGCCGCCCATTTCGGGTGACGGGTTTATCTGGCCCGTCGATGGTAAGATTATTTCGGCCTTCGGCGCAAAGGAACAAGGCAATCAGAACGACGGGATCAATATTTCCGCTCCACGAGGCACGCCGGTTCGGGCTACCGAAAACGGTGTCGTCGCATATGCCGGCAATGAGCTGCGAGGATTTGGCAACCTTGTTTTGATCCGTCACTCAGACGGCTGGATAACTGCTTATGCGCACAACGACCGGCTTCTTGTGCAGCGCGGACAAATTGTGCGCAAAGGCCAGAATATCGCGACAGTCGGAAGCTCGGGCGGTGTTAGCGAACCGCAGCTTCATTTCCAAATGCGTCAAGGAAAGAACGCGATCGATCCGACTAAGCATCTGCGTGCCGGGAGTGCATAGAATTTGAAGAGGGCTTGTCGGCCTTTGGTGATCAGTCACCGCTGATCAGGGACTGAAGGCCGACCGATCGAGTCGCTGGCCAAGTCGACCGGCAAGATCTTGGATAAACTGCCAAGCCACCCGGCCGGATCGGGCACCGCGCGAGAGGGACCATGCGAGTGCGTCGGAGCGCAGTCGGTCCGGCGGATAGTCAAGCTGGAAATGGGACGCATAACCGGCAACGATTTCAAGATAGGTTGCCTGATCGCAGGCATGAAAGCCGAGCCATAGGCCGAATCGGTCCGACAGCGATACCTGCTCTTCTACTTCCTCAGAGGGAATGACAGCTGTCGAACGCTCATTCTCGATCATTTCCCGAGGCATCAGGTGACGCCGGTTTGACGTGGCGTAAACCACGACATTGTCCGGACGATCCTCAACGCCCCCTTCCAGAGCGACTTTCAAGGACCGATAAGACGCATCATGTCCATGAAACGACAGATCGTCACAGAAAAGTATGCACCGTTGATCGGCGGCCCGGAGCATGGTCAGTAACTGTGAGATGGTCGCGATGTCATCGCGGTGGATTTCGATTAAGACCAGCGCGCCAAGCTCTTCCTGGTTGGCCTTGGCGTGAACAGCCTTAACCAGGGTACTCTTTCCGGTGCCACGGGCTCCCCACAGCAGTGCATTGTTTGCCGGCAGACCCCGCGCAAATCGCCGCGTATTCTCAAGAAGCGTATTTGCTTGGCGATCGATACCCTTGAGCAAACGCAGGTCGATGGCGCCCAAATGTTTCACCGGCCGCAGTGTCTGGCTTTCCGGGCTCCAGACGTAAGCAGGAGCCGTATGCAGGAAACCCGACGGCGGGGGCTTTTGCGTCAGCCGCTCAAGCGCGACAGCAATGCGCTTTAACACAACAACCACACGTTCTCGTTCAAATCCTGGAACATCATGAGCGCAAGCTTTCTCTCTCCAGCGCTTCGCCCGGTGTCGGCACTCTCACATCAAGCCATCGTTCAAATGCGCCCGCGGAAAGAGGCCGGCTGAAATAGAAACCTTGGCCGAGGTGGCATCCGCGTGACTGTAGAAAATTGAACTGATCTTCCCGTTCGATACCCTCGCCGACGACCTGCAGCTGCAGGTGTTCAGCCATCGCGATGATGGCCTCGACGACCGTAGCATCTCCCTCTTCATGTGGAACTTCTTTTACGAAGGACTTGTCAATTTTCAAGGTATCGACCGGAAATTGCTGAAGATAGCGCAAGCTTGAGTAACCGGTGCCAAAATCATCAAGAGATAACCGCACCGAACGAGATGAAAGGTCACGCAGATTCGCCCGTGTCTGCGGAAGTTCGTCCATCAACAGTCCTTCCGTTATCTCAAGCTCCAGGAGATGCGGGGGGATATTGTATCGCCGCAAAATGTCGGACAGCGTTTCAACAAGGTTGGTCCCGCGGAACTGACGCGTTGAAATATTAACAGAGACGCGCAAGGGGGGCATACCGTTCTTCCGCCACGCTGCAAGCTGAGCACAAGCGGTTTCCAAGACCCAGAGGCCGATAGGCACGATCAAGCCGGTGTCTTCGGCGAGCGGAATAAAGCGATCCGGCTCAACATTGCCCAGAACCGAGTTCGACCACCGCAACAACGCCTCGGCACCAATGACCGTACCATGACGCAAATCAACGATCGGCTGGTAATGTAGCTCGAACTCGTTGCGGTCGAGGGCGTGAAGCAGATGGCTTTCGATGCGCATACGCTCAACCGCTCTGCGGTTCAGCTCAGCAGTAAAGAAATTGAATGTATTCCGCCCCCGTTCTTTCGCCCGGTACATCGCAGCATCTGCATTTTGCATCAGAATATGTGGGTCTTTACCATCATCGGGCGACACGGTCACGCCGATACTGGCACTGATGAACGCTTCTTCACGACCGAGAGGAAAGGGGAACGAAAACGTATCCAGTATCTTCTGGATAACAGGCTCTGCATGCGTCGCAGAGGCAAGATTTGGCAGAATGACGGTGAATTCGTCGCCCCCCAATCTCGCCACGGTGTCCTCGGCACGAACACACTTCCTCAGACGATCTGCGGCTGCCTTCAGCAACTGATCGCCTGTGGCATGACCGAGGGTGTCATTGATTTTCTTGAAGTGATCCAGATCAATGAAAAGCACGCCAACCTTGTGACGATGCCGCTGCGCACTGATTACGGCACTTCGCAGCCGGTCCAGCGCCAATACGCGGTTCGGCAAACCCGTCACCTCATCGAAATTGGCCTGACGGTGCAGCCTCTCTTCGTACTCTTTGCGCAGGGTGATGTCGGCTACCGTTGACTGGGTGGCGATTTCTCCCTGCCACACCACTTGTTGCACGTGTGTCCCGGCCCACAACAAGGCGCCATCCTTGCGTATTCCTTGAAACTCGTAATCGGCTGGCGCTGCTTCACCTTTGAGACGCGCTTCCCGAAATTGCCGAATCCGCTCGAGTTCAGTCGGTGCATAAAGGCGATCCAGACTTCCAAGTGCGAGGATATCTTCGCCGGAGGTATAACCAAAGATCGCGGCATAAGTCCTGTTAGCGAATAGCGGCTTGCCGTTGCGGGCGATAACGATGCCAAGAACAGAACTTTCGATAAGATTCCGAAAGCGCTGTTCACTCTCCTGGAGGTTCCGCTCGCCGAGCTTTCGCTCGGTGATATCAAGCGAAACCGTCACCACTTGATCGACGGTGCTGCCTTCGGTTCGTAGCGGCGCCTTGGTTGTCAGCAGCACCCGCTCCGCACCTTCCGCATCGACCAGAATTTCCTCGATGTCTTCCATTGTCTGACCACTGGCAGCGACCAGCTCGTCAAGCTGCTGGTGCCTTGCCACATAATCAGCGCCGAAGATTTCCTTCGAAAAGGGACCTTCCACCATTTTACCGCGAAGATCGAAGAAGCGTTGGTGCTGCTCATTCAGCAATGTCACCATTTTGCGTGTATCGCATGCCCGTATCAGGGCCGGCACTGTATCAACAATGCGTCTCAGTTGTTGCTCACGGCGCTGAATCTCGACCGCGTGCTGTCGAAGCGCAATCGCCAATTCTTTTTGCAATGAGTCCGCGTGGGATTGAATCGCCTTTCGCTGCTCGCGGATCGTAAGAAGGTTGCGGGCGCGTATGCAAAACTCTCGCGCGTCCACGGGACTAAGAAGAAAGTCCGTCGCACCGGTATCAAGGGCACGATAACGAAACTCACGGTCCTCGTACGCCGTTACAACAATAATGGGTACGTCGCATGTCTGGGGTTGCCTGCGGCAGTGAAGAATGAACTCTTCTCCACTCATCTGTGGCATCACGTAATCCGTGACAACCAGATCAGGCGGTGCCTTCTTGAAGTGTTCCAGGGCCACTTCGGCACTGTCAAAGGTCTTCACTTCGACGTCCGATCCGAGGCGTTCCGCGAATCTCCGCAAAATCTTGAGATTGGTCGCCCTATCATCGACGATGACAACGACCGGCATAGCAAACTCCGCAATTAACTGTCTAATGCCGACACTCGCCGCACAGAATGAGAATTGATCCGTCGGTTCTTCCGTCGGTCTTGATCTCGAATCGCCTTACGCACGACGAAGATCATGGCGGATATCCGTTTAGAAAGCATGTTCGAGTCAAAAACCCTCCCGAGGTTTGACGCTCCGCGCTCCTCGACCCGCTGCGTGTGATGATGTGCATGTGTCGGTAGTCTTACATCCTTATCGCCTCCCTGCCAGCCCCTAGAACATCAGAGTGATTCGGCCCCAGCTTTCTCTCGGGTGGGTAGTAGGGCGAAAATTGCCTCCTCAAACTCACGGATTAAGCCTGTTAGTGGCAGGATATACCCCATTTGGGTATAGTCGGATCAGGCGATGGTGTAACAAACATATATTTTCAAAACCGCAAAAAATGGAGCTAGATCATGCAGGACCTCAAACTCGCAACTGCCGCCCCCATTCTTCAGGCGCACGTCGACAACATGACTGCGGAGGCTTGGCCTTTGCGGCTCACCACACCACGCCAGAACGCTGAGGGATCAACAGGTGGGCGGGACACAACCGAGTGGGGCCGCCGGTCGCCGAACTGGGCAGCGTTTGCGGCAACCCTTTCCCAGCTCGAACTCGGTTATGACGAGAGCAAACGCATTCTTTGGCAGTATATGCTTCCCACCGAGCGTCCCAGCTTTACCCGGCAGTTGATCTCAGACATGAGCGCGACCCTCGATTTTGTCGAGAGCATCTGGTGTGACCGCGGCGAGGCACACAAGCCGGTATCCTTTCTCGTTCTGGCTTCCCAGTTGCCTGGAATCTTCAATCTAGGCGGCGACTTGGCTTTGTTCCTACGTCTGATCGCGACACAGGACCGCGACGTGTTGACGCGTTATGCGCATGCCTGTGTCGACGGGCAGCATCGCATTTCTGTGAATTTGAACCTCCCAATATGCACGATTGCTCTGGTCCAGGGTGATGCTCTTGGTGGCGGGTTTGAGGCCGCGCTTGCCCATAACGTCATCATCGCCGAGAGATCCGTCAAATTCGGTTTGCCGGAAGTTCTATTTAATCTTTTCCCGGGCATGGGCGCCTATTCGTTTTTGTCTCGCCGTCTTGATCCTGCGCGCGCTGAAAGAATGATCTTGAGCGGTCGGCTTTATACTGCTGAAGAATTGTATGAGATGGGAGTGATCGATGTTTTGGCCGAACCAGGTCATGGCGTCGAAGCGGTTCACCAGTTCGTCAACAGGTACGAACGGACAAACCGGACCCACCAGGCTGTTGCCAAAGCGCGGCAAATCATCAACCCGGTAACCCGCGACGAACTGATCAAGATCACCGACCTGTGGGTCGATACGGCGCTTTCTCTGAGCGCGGCAGACCTTCGCAAAATGCAGCATCTTGCCAAGGCACAGAACCGCCGGTGGGCAAAACTGAGCGAGACGATTTAGCTGCGCCTGTGCTTCCCCGCAGATTGGCGGGCACTGCTGAAGCCTAATGATGCTGAAGCCGGAGAGCAAAAGAATGTGATGCTACCCCATCCAGCGCCCTCGTGCATGCGATCGCCCTGAGCGAACCGCACTCATCGATTCGGCAAGAAAATGATGAGTGACCGTCGGGGCCATCCGCGGCGTGAAGCAAACGTAACGGATGCCTTTGCGGTTTGCCCTTGGACGGCCAGCCAGTACGCGCATCGTCCTCCGAGGTGCGTGCATGGTCGAGCAGCACGTGATTGAACCTGTTTGGGGTAATATCGTGCTTCAAATGTGCTGATGCCATGATTAAGATGCGAAACGTAATGGGTCGCCGGCGATGAACGTCCAGAGGCCATGGACGAACGGTTGTCGCGACGGACATGGGGGATTCCATACGAATGCGGCTCGATATCCGGCGCCGGTCGGCGGCGCACGAAGCTGGACAGACATTAGTACAAGTTAAAGCACCCAAGGCAGAAGGGATTCTGATAAGGCGAAACCTGCTACCCGCTGCCGCGCTATTCTCCCCTCTCGTCCTCGCGGGTGTCTTCGCGTTCGTGCCGCAGGGCGGTCCCGCATTGGCATCGGGATTCGCGCTTCGCGAGCAAAGCGCCAGCAGCCTGGGTAACGCCTTTGCCGGGGCTTCGGCGGCTGCCGAAGACATCAGCCATATGTATTTCAACCCAGCGAGCCTTGCCCGCCATTCGGGTCATCAAGTTCTGGCGATCGGGTCGTATCTCACTCCAAGGGTTTCGTATGAGGGGGTTGAGGCTCAAACCGCGCTTGGTACGCCGATCGCGGGAGGGAGCGGCGGAAGCGACGCCGCGCATGATGTTTTTGTTCCTGCAACTTACGCACTGTGGGATCTTCATCCTGACTGGAAGGTTGGAATTGGTCTGAACGTGCCGTTCGGGCTAGAGACGCGTTATCAAGACACATGGGCAGGACGCTATCACGCGATCCGGTCTCGGGTCCGCACGATCACCGCAACCCCGACAGTCTCCTGGCGCATAACAGACAAGGTCGCAGTGGGAGCCGGGCTGCAATTCCAATATGCCGATGCCAATCTCACTAACGCCATCGACTTTGGCACACTTGGCGCGATTGCTGGTATTCCTGGCGCTCTACCGGGACAGCAAGACGGCTATGCCGATCTTGAGGCCACAGATGTCGGATTCGGTTACACGCTGGGTGTTCTTTTTGAGCCGGTGCCCGGAACACGGCTTGGTGTCGGCTATCGCTCAAAAGTGAGCCATGACTTCAGTGGCGATGGGCGATTCGACCTCGATCGTTCGGGCATCGGTGTCACTTTGGAATCGGCAACAGGGGCTTTCCGGAATACCGGCATCGATGTTGATTTGAAAACGCCAGAATCCCTGTCCATCGGAATCTATCAGGATATCAACAAAAAGTGGGCGGTGATGGGGGAGTTGGCTTGGACCCGATGGAGCCGGTTCAAGGAGTTAAGGATACAATTTGATAACCCGGCTCAGCCCGATAGCGTCACAACGGAGGAATGGCGCAACACCATGTTTGCGGCTGGCGGAGTAACCTTCCGACCCAACCCGAAGTGGGCGCTGCGGGCGGGCGTGGCCTTCGACCAAAGTCCTGTTCCCGACCGCACTCGAACGCCGCGGATTCCGGATAACGATCGTGTGTGGCTGTCCTTCGGCGTGGGGTACATGCCGAGCGCAAACGTGGAGTTGAGTTTCGGCTATACGCATATCTTTGTCAGTGATGCAGAATCACAACTCCAATCAACGGCCCCAGGAAATCGCTCTCGCGGTGACTTCTCAGGTACCTCCAACACTTCAATCGACCTTTTGTCCGCCCAACTGCTCTGGCGGTTTTAACGCGGTTCGTCGGACGTGGAGCAACCGGCCCTCTCCTACCGCCGCGCATAAGCGGTGACCTGTTAGAAGACGGGATGGCCGTTGTCTATCGTTCGACCATCCCGTCAGCCGTCGGGGCTTCAGGACCGGCGGTTCGGGTGGGCCTACATCTTCGGCGCGGCGCGTTCTGACGGCGAGAACGCTTTCGCTTTCGTCCTGCCGGAGGCGAACGCGAAGGCGATGCTGGTCTTTTTCGACGCCTTCTCGGCCACACGCGGCGCTGGCGCGCACGACGGAATGGTCCTCGCTCGCGCAGGCTGGCATGACGTGAAAACGCTCAAGATTTCCGCCACAACCTGACTGTCGTCTCGCCGCCCTATTCGCCGTAGTTCAACCCAATGGAGCGCATCTGGCTCTGGCTGCGCGAACGCTTCCTCAGCCTGCGCACCTTTCCCGGTTCTGCTGATATCCGCGACGCCTCTTGCGACGAATGGAACGCCCTCGCCGGCGACGCCAACCGAATTCCGGCCGGCTGCCTGCAGACCTGGATCAAAAAAGTCATTCCTTAGCCGCGGCGGTATCGGCCACGCCAATCGCTGCTGGGCAATGCGTCGTCCATGTCTGCTCCCAAGACTATTCTTATATAGCTCCAAAGACTTTCTCATATGGGAGAAAAACGTGATGCAGTTGAAACACTCTCGTCGAGCCACCGGTAGCGGTGGCTTGGGATTGGTGGACTGATGGGACGCTATCTAGCCGGAGCCGGTGCATTCCTTGCAGCCTTGGTGTCCACCCTCACTGGTTTCATCGTAGCGACCGTTCTGATCCTTGTCCTCTTCTTCGACTGGAACGATGCCAAGCCCTTGGTCGCAAGGCTCGTCAGCACCGCCCTTGGCCGCGAGTTCGCGATCAACGGCGACCTCCACGTCGATCTGGGATGGGTGCCGAGTATTCATGCGGATGGGATCACCCTCGCCAATGCCCCTTGGGCCGAAGATCCGCACATGGTGGAGATCGCCGCGCTGGATGTCTCGATCGATCTCCGGAAGCTGCTCTCGGGGCGAATCGTCCTCCCGTCGCTTGTTGTCCGCGAACCCCGGGTTCTTTTGGAAACGAATGCAAGCGAAGAAGCGAACTGGGACTTCCTTGGCAAAGAGGAGGAGCCGGCTCGCGCGGAAAGATCGGAGCTTCCGATCATTGAGGAGATGCTTATCGAGGATGGCTTTCTTGTGTACCGCGACGCCGCGTCCGGAAGTAACGTCGAGCTCGCGTTGGCGAAGCTGACCGCCGGCGAAGACGTCGAGCAGCAACAGGTCCGCGTTGAGGGCACGGGAACCTATCAGGACCAGCGATTCGGCGTGAATATCACCGGCGGCTCGCTGGAGGCTCTACGGAACGTGAGCGAGCCGTATCCGCTCGACCTGGAACTTGTCGCTGGGGATTTCCAGGCAAAAGCCGAGGGTACCTTAACCGAGGTCGCCCGAATGACGGCACTCGACCTTGCGCTCGATGTCCGAGGCGAAGACATGGCGAATTTGTTTCCCATTCTCGGGCTGGTGATCCCGCCGACTCCACCCTATCGCCTCTCCGGCCAGCTTGAGCACCAGGGCACGGAGTGGACCTTTGCCGATTTCGCAGGCCACCTCGGCGGCAGCGATCTGCGCGGCACGCTTGCCGTCGATACCGGCGGCGAACGTCTCCACATGAAAGCCGATCTTGCCTCCGACAAGCTGGATTTCGCGGATCTCGCCGGCTTCATCGGTGCAGAGGAAGGCGGCCGCGAGAGCGCGCAAGAAGTAGCTTCCGAGCCAAACGATGGGGGGCGCTTTCTTCCCGATACGGACATCGATCTCAGCCGGTTGCACGCGATGGACGCCGATGTGACGTTCGCTGGCCGAAAGATCGTGACGCCCGAGCTACCGATCGACAGGTTCGCCGTCGACCTCGCTTTGCATGGCGGAACCCTTCGGTTGCAGCCGGTCTCGTTCGGCATCGGCGATGGCAGCGTTCGCCTCTTTCTCTCGCTCTACGGCTCGCAAGAGCCAGTCGAGGTGGACATAGAAGGGCGGGTCCAGCAGATCGACCTCAAGCAACTGTTGCGCGGCAGTGAGTTCGTCGAGGAGAGCGCCGGCCTCTTCAGCGGTGAGGCGAAGATCTCCGCGACTGGCGTCTCGGTCTCCGACATTCTGGGGAGCGCGACCGGTGATGTGGCGCTGATTATGGATGAGGGGAGGATCAGCCATCTTCTCCTTGAACTGGCTGGCCTCGATATCGCGGAGGGACTCGGCTTGGTGATCGAGGGCGACAAACCGATCCCGATCCGCTGCATTGTTGCCGATTTTGCCGCAAAGCAAGGGGTTTTCACATCACGCACGCTCATCTTCGATACGACGGACACGACCGTTGTGGGCGCAGGCACGATCGACATGGGCCAGGAGGCCTTTGACCTTCGTCTTGAAGCGCATCCGAAGGACTTCAGCCCTTTCACGCTCCGCACCCCCATTTCCATCGAAGGAAACCTTAACGAGCCCGCGATTTTTCCCGACCCGACCGGCGTTGGCGTTGAAACGACCATGCAAAAGGTTCTCAATGCGGTCGTCACCGTGGTCAAGGGCCTATTGCCGCCTGTGGACCCTGGGGAAGGCGGAGACCCAGCCTGCGGGGATCTGATCAGCCAAGCCCAGAGCGGAGCCGGCGAGGAACGGCCTGAATAACCAAACGCGTGGCCGACAGAAGAATATCGACCTGGCTGCTCCTTCCTTGGCTCATAACGAGATCACTCGTCGTCTCGACCGGCAAACGAGGGCAGGGGTGGCATCACGGTTTCGCAACCCAGTCCCCTTGTTCATTCATGATGTAATGACCAGAAGGCGCACGCTCGATGAGCTTGCGACCGGCGATGATGCCAACTTCGCGTACGGTGGCACCGGGAGTCCGCCCCGCCAATGCCGAATAGGCGTCCCGGCGCTGCGAATTGATTTGGCTGACCAACTGCCGGACCCAATCCGGCGCATCCTGTCTCACCAGGCCCACGTATCCATCGGGCCGCTCCCCCAGATAGCCTGCTGCCTTCGCTTCATCCAGCGTCGCCGCCGACGCCGGACTAAAAGGTATCGTCGCCAGCAGCAGGAGAGCCATGGCGGCAATTCGTGTCACCCCCCAGATGAAATCCCATCCGATCGATTTAAAAGTCATTGCCCGAACAGCTCCGGATTTTGTTCGAATACATCTTCAAGCTCTTTGTCTATCTTTACGCGTACCTCATGTTGGATCTTGACGTTGAGATTGATGACGATGGGATCTTTCGGGGCCTCGACTGCTATCCTTGGTTGGCACGCTGTCAGCAGCACCTGGATCAGGCAAAGGATTGGTATGACCTGAAATCCTCCAACCTGGCCGTCCGGCATGGCCGATCTTTTGTTACGCAGGACACTCATCTCCCTAATCAATGGTCTGTGCTCGAGGTCAGCTCATCAATCGCCGACAGGCTATCTCCCAACCACTCAAGGAAGCCAAGGCCAAACAAGGCATTATATAGCGGAAGGGTATCGCTGACACGGAACCTTTCCGCTCCCAGCTGCACAAGGGCCTCGCCCGGAACAACACTCACATTAACGTTGAGAATGAATGGATGTCCCTCCAGCACGCGGGGGTTGTTGCCGGCGATATGAACCGTGCTGTGCCACTTGTCACCGCTGCTGCCGTCCAGCGTGACGGTGAAGTGGTCATAGTGAAAATTCGTCAATGCATTGCGCAAGAGCTCGATACTGTCGTCCTGCTGTTGCAATGCTTCCGGCGGCGCCGATGGCTGGTAACGGAGGATCCCTCGCGTATCAGCCGCCAACGTTGCGCCATTGACGGAAATTCCTTGGGAAGAAAATGTGACCGGAATGCGGCCACTGACGGTCCCGCTCGCATCTGCCGCTTCTACATTTACAGAATCCAGAACCTCCTGAAGATCAAGACCTTCGGCGGCAAACACCATATGGTGGTCACTCGCCGTGGGATCGAGCGTCACCGGTTCAAGCGAAAGGCGGCCGCCGGAAAATCCGATATCAGCCTGCGCGATACGCAGGCGGCTGCGATCATCGAGCTGAAAACGAATGATGCCATTGCGAACCTTGAGTCCCTGCTCAATCCGGCCAATTGTCAGCACCTGTCCGGGAGGAGTCCGTGGGGGCCAGATGCTTTCGAACGTTATCCTGCCGGAGAGATCTTCCAGACCTACCTCCCCGGTGGTGAACGACAGGCCGCGAAGGGAGAGCCCGCCGCTGATGGCAGGTTCGCCTCCGCTCCACCTGATTTTCGCGTTCGCCGCAATGGTCCCCTCCACAGCGCGGAGCGATGGGCCGAGGACTGGAGCTAGTTGATTTGGCTGAAGGCCCCCTTCAGCAAATGCGAGGGGGACCAGTTCGAATCGAGCCTCGCCTGCCGCACCTCGCGCCTGCGCTTCTCCATCGAACACCACAATGGCGCGTCCACCTGCAGATGTTGTCGTGCCACGAAAAGTGATTGTTTCCGCCTTCACGCTACCATGTGCGACGACATCCACAGGCGGGTCCCAATAAGGCAGATCCAGCGGCCGCAACCGCATCGATATTATTTCAATAGCGCTTTCTTCCTCATCCAGAACGGCCCGGGCTTCGATATTTTCGATTGCCAGTTGAAAGTCTGCCTGATGAACATGTAAGTCTGGGATATGAAGGTGAGCGAGCAATGTTTTCATACTGGAGGCAGTTAACGAAAGAAGGGGCAGTTTGTCCTGATCAATGCTGATCGAAACAGGCCCCATAGCACTTCGAACAGACGCAACAACGGGATCCAATACGGAAAGTGTGGTTATTCCGTTGATGCGTGCCAGATGAAAACGTCCCCTCAGACCCTGCAACGGAGACGAGGAGGGACTGGCTACCGGAATTTCGTCTTTTTGGGGAAGAAGTTTCACGGTCGCGCGCACGGGTGCATCCATCTGCGCAAGGGCATAGGAGCAATTGCCGAAGACAACCAACAAAAGAAGGCGCGCGAATACGAACAGGGCAGCCTGCCACACAGAAGCCGCACGGGGAGATGGCGCCGCGCCCGGATTCCACCTCCAAGCGGAGGGCCTGCGGAATTGCGCTTCAGTCCAATCCCGCCGAGGCTGCAACTTTTCTCTCGGTCGAATGCAAGCGGCGATGGAACCTCCCAAATCTGAGCTCAGGAATGTTCCGATCATAGTGAAGGAGGATGGCTGCGCCGCTTGGTGTCGCCGCCAGCGACCAAGCGTGTGATGACAAAGGCAGCGGCAACGGCAACGGTAACGGCATTGTTCCGTTGTCGATGCAGTGCGTTCAATAAGCAAACGCTGGAACCGGTCAATGAAAGCTTCTTCCCTTATCATGGGCCGAAGGTTGGAGCGCACAGGATCGGATCCTTGATCTACCTTGCATATGGGGCGGGCATTTGTAGACATATGCCTCATTTGTAGGCAGAATGACGACCAGCATGTTGGGCCTGAATATGCCACGAGCATCGCGTCGCCTGACCAGACAAGGCTTTCCGCCTGTCATCTTGCGCTCTTCGGAGTAGGATCAACGTGGCACATTTTTTGCTTTTGATTGCGCAAAGGAGAGAAAAATCATCGCCAGGGGTAACAGGGGCATGGCGCTGGAATCGTGCTTTGACGAAATGTATGGCGAGGATGAAGCGATCCGGCGTGCGTATCGTGGCTACGGCGACTGGCTCAACGCAACATCTCCCGAGCGGCTGAATCAAAAGCATCAGCAGGCGGATGTTCTGTTCCGGCGGCTGGGGATCACCTTTGCCGTCCATGGAGACGACGATGGTGTTGAGCGGCTTATCCCGTTTGACATCATTCCCCGCATTCTTGATCCGGACGAGTGGCGCATCGTCTCAGAAGGTGCCTGCCAGAGGGTACGGGCCATCAACGCTTTTCTCGATGACATTTATCACGAACAAGAAATCCTGAAGGCAGGCAAGATCCCGCCAAACCTGATCCTCAACAATCCGGCCTTTCGTCCGGAGGCCTTGGGACTCGATGTCCCTCGGCGGGTCTACGTCCATGTGGCGGGGATTGATGTGGTCAGGGTAGGGCCCGATGAATTTTATGTCCTGGAAGATAATGCGCGTGTTCCGTCCGGGGTTTCCTACATGTTGGAAAACCGTCAGACGATGATGCGGCTATTTCCGGAGTTGTTCGCCCTCAATCGAGTGGCGCCCGTCAATCATTATCCAGAAGTTCTGCTGAAGTCGCTTCGTTCCGTCGCCCCTCCCGGTATCAGTGAGCCAACGATCGTCGTTCTCACGCCGGGCCATTTCAATAGCGCATATTTCGAGCATGCCTTTCTCGCTCGGGAGATGGGCGTCGAACTGGTTGAAGGTCAGGATCTTTTCGTCAACGACAACACGGTTTTTATGCGGACCACCGAAGGTCCGCGTCGCGTCCACGTTATCTACCGCCGGATTGACGATGACTTCATCGATCCGCTGGCATTCAACTCGGGATCGGCGCTGGGAGTTGCCGGGCTGCTTTCCGTTGCTCGAAACGGCCGCGTCACACTCGCCAACGCGATCGGTACGGGCATTGCCGACGACAAAGCCGTTTACGTCTATGTTCCGGAAATGATCTCATTCTACCTGGGAGAAAAGCCAATCCTGAACAACGTGCCAACCTACTCTTTGCGTAACGAAGAAGACCGCGACTACGTCATCGATCACCTTGAAGAACTGGTTGTCAAGGAAGTGGGCGGCGCGGGTGGGTATGGCATGCTGGTGGGTCCCATGAGCACTTCCGAGGAACGGTACAACTTCCGGGCCAAGATTCTTCAAGATCCGGAAAATTTTATTGCTCAGCCGACATTAAAGCTGTCCACCTGCCCGACGTTTCTCAACGGGGGAATCGTGCCGCGTCATGTCGATCTTCGGCCATATGTCCTGACCGGCGAGTCGACGACGGTCGTGCCTGGGGGGCTGACCCGTGTGGCCATGCGCGAAGGATCGCTGGTGGTCAACTCCTCACAAGGTGGTGGAACCAAGGACACCTGGGTACTCGAGGCCTGATCATGCTTGGACGTATGGCAAATAACGTCTACTGGATGGCACGATATGTGGAACGGGCAGAAAATATGTCGCGCCTTCTTGCCAGTACTTATCACATGTCGTTGTTGCCGACCTCGGAAGATAACGGCGTCCGCCACTGGAACGCCCCGATCGATCTCAGCGGCAACCGCGCTGATTTTGAGCAGCGGTATGACGAGTTTTCTCCCGGCAATGTCATCGCTTATATCTTGCTTGATCAGGCAAACTTGAACAGTATACGCTCCAATATTCGCCGTGCTCGCGAGAATGCTCGGGCTGCACGTCAGGACCTGACCACCGAAGTTTGGGAGAGCATCAATCAGTTTTACATTGAAATTGAGAATCTATCTTACGCCAAGATTGTCGACCAAGGCTTCCAGGAAATCTTTGATTGGGTAAAGGAGCGTTCGCACTTATTCCGTGGTACGATTTACGGGACCATGCGACGTGGGGAAGCGTTTACCTTCTGTCGGATGGGCACATTCATCGAGCGCGCCGACAACACCGCCCGCCTTCTGGCTGTAAAATGGACCTTGCTTTCGCCTAATGGAACCAAACCGCTGGCAGCAGAAGACTATTATCGATGGGGTGCCCTGCTTCGCGCCTTCAGTGCATTCAAAGCATACCGCGAGGTCTACTCCGGCATCATCGAGCCGCGAAAGGTTGCCGAATTACTGATACTACGGCCGGACATGCCGCGGTCGTTGACGGCATGTGTTGGTGAATTATCCAGCATTCTGACGGGAATGCGGCATGACGCAGATTGTACGCTGTTTGCTCGGCAGATTTACGAACGCACCAAAAGCAGCCGCATCGACAGCGTGCTAAGATCGGGAATTCGCCGTTATCTCAAAGACTTCGTGTCGCGCAATAATGAACTCCATGAAAAAATCGGCCACGAATTCATGCTGACGTAATGAAACTCGCCATCGCACACGAGACACATTATCGGTTCCAGGAACCCGCTGCTCACAGCATCCAGTATCTGCGCCTGACGCCCCGCGCGGATCCCTCTCAGCTGGTTCGTTCCTGGCGCGTCACGACGCCGGGAAAACTGCGTTCCTGGACCGATGGGTTCGGAAACTTCGCGCACGTCTCTGTCCAGGATGTCCTTCACGATGAGGTGCCGGTGATGGTGCAGGGCGAGATCGAAACCTTGGATACGGCCGGCGTGCTGCCGCCGCACGACGGGCTGCCTCCGCTCATGTTCCTGCGTGAGACGCGTTATACGCAGGTCGACAAGGACATCGAAGTTTTCTCGGACCCGTTCGTGGAACAAGCCAAGGATGAAGGTCAGGTTGCCGCACTTCATGCATTGATGTGGGCCCTGCACAATCACGTGAAATACAAGGTTGGGCAGACATCGGTGCATAGCACGGCGGCAGAAGCCTTGAAGCATGGTTATGGCGTCTGCCAGGATCATGCTCACCTGCTGATCGCATGCGCGCGCGTGCTGCGTATTCCTGCTCGCTACGTCAGCGGCTACCTCTACTCGACAGGGGAGGAAGGCCAGAGCGTCGCAAGCCATGCGTGGGCCGAGGCCTACGTTGAGGAGTTGGGCTGGATTTCTTTTGATCCTTCCAACGCGATCTGTGCGACAGACGCTTACGTTCGTCTTGCCGTCGCTCTAGATTATGAGGGCGCCAGTCCCATCCGCGGCATCCGCCGCGGCGGCGGGATCGAAGAGATGACCGTCCATGTCCGGGTTCTTCAGGATGAGTAAACCTGGTGTCCGGCGCGGCTCTTACCAGCAGGATATGCGATGACTTACTGCCTCGGCATCCGTGTGGGGAGCGGACTTGTGTTTGCAGCGGATTCCCGGACCAACGCCGGGGTCGACAGCGTCTCGACCTACCGCAAGGTGTTCTTGTTCGAGAACCCGGGAGAGCGTGTCATTGTCGTGCTCACTGCCGGCAACCTCGCCATCACCCAGGAAGTGATCAGCATGATCGATCGAGGTCTTGCCACGGATGACGAGGCACGGAACATCGCCATGGCGACTTCCATGATCGATGTCGCACGGCTTATCGGGGGATTTTTGCGCGTCGTCTTTGATCGTGACGGCAACTATTTCAAGGCCCACGGCAGCGAGTTCAGAGCATCGTTCATTCTCGGCGGCCAGATCCCGGGAGAGACGCATCGCCTGTTCATGATTTATTCGGCCGGGAATTTTATCGAGGTTAGCGAAGACGTTCCTTACTTTCAACTGGGCGAAACCAAGTATGGAAAACCGATCCTGGAACGAGTTTTGACATCGGATATTACTTTGCTTCAGACTGCAAAGTGTGCTCTCGTTTCTTTCGATTCAACAATTAAAGCGAATATCTCAGTCGCTCCTCCAATCGATCTGGTGATTTACAAGACAAATACCTTCCGTATCGCCTCACATCAGCGGGTTCAGGACAATGACCCTTATTTCAATGATCTGTGTCGGCATTGGGCGGAGGGCTTGAAACGGGTATTTGCGGAGGCTCCGGATCCGCCATGGGAAATGGATGGAGAAGGGGACCTGAGCACATCATTTCGCCACCGCTGACCCGCATCTTTTCATCGGCTAGGACGCCTCGGTCACAGCGTTGCGGTATTTCTCCACAACGTTCCTATCGTGATGGACACGGCCGCCGTCACTTTGGCGCGCGCCGGGCGAAAGCCCGCGGCTTCACCTTGCGCAGGCGCTTGGCGCGTTCGGCACGAAGGGCGGCCGCGGCAACAAACATATCCTGGCTGGACAGGCTGCTCTGATTGTTGTGTGGTTGGCGCTGAATGTACTCGCCATCCGACTGCATTTCCCACGCCGCCCGCTGGTCGTTGAGCTGAGCTTCAAAAATCGCGTGCAGTTGTCGGCGCAGGGCCTCTTGTTCAATTGGCACCAGAACCTCGACACGGCTTTCCAGATTTCGGGTCATCAGGTCAGCGGACCCCATGTAGTATTCCTCATCACCACTGTTGCGGAAATAGTAGATCCGGGCGTGCTCAAGGAAACGTCCGACGATGCTGATGACGTTGACGTTGTCCGACAGGCCGGGGATACTGGGCCTGATCCGGCAGGTGTCGCGGATGATAAGCTGGACCCGAACACCTGCCTGGGAGGCCCGATAAAGCGCCTCGACAATCGCCGGGTCCTCCAGTGCATTGGCCTTGAATCGAATCAAGCCCGGATTCTCGGGCGTATGAACGGCGATCTCGCGGTCGATCTTAGCCAAAAGCCCTCTTTTCATAAGGTTCGGGGCAGCAAGAATCTTTCGATAACTGCGGGACGGCCGGCAGCCTGTGGTCAGGTAGTTGAACAGCTCGGTCAGGTCCATTCCAACTTCGGGATCGCTCGTCAAAAGGCCGAGATCGCAATAGAGGCGCGCCGTGCCGGCATGATAATTGCCGGTGCCGATATGCGCATAGCGACGAAGCCCGGTGTAATCACGGCGGACGACCAGGATCATTTTTGCATGGGTTTTCAGCCCAAGGACGCCGTACGTCACATGGATGCCGGCCTCTTCCATTCGTGCCGCCCAGCGCAGGTTGGCGGCCTCGTCGAACCTGGCCTTCAGTTCGACCACCACGGCAACCTGTTTCCCGTTGCGTGCGGCTTCGATCAGGTGATCGATGATGTTGGTATCTGACGATGTCCGGTACAGGGTCATTTTGATCGCCTGAACCTTCGGATCGGTCGCGGCCTCCCGCACGAAGCGGGTCACGGAGGAGACAAACGAGTCATACGGGTGATGCAGCAGAATGGGCCCATTCTGCCGAAGGATGTGAAAAATGTTGTCCCTATCCTGCAACGTGACGTGAGTGATCGCCTCGTGCTTCGGGTCATGAAGTTCGGGGATAGGCAGGAGTGCCAACTCCATGAGATCGCGCATTCCGATCATGACATCCGTCGCGTAGACGTCATCTTCGGTCAGGCCAAGTTCCGCGGCCAGCATGCCACGGTGAGTCGGATTAATCCCCACTTCCGTTTCCAGCCGAACAATCGGGGCAAATTTCCGCTCACGCAGTTCCGCCTCAATCAAGGCGAGCAGGTCATCAGCCTGCTCTTCGTCCCGTTCCGTATTGGCGTTGCGGGTTACCCGGAACAACTCCACCGATTCGACATGCATCCCCGGGAACATGTCATCGAGGCAGTGACTCATGACATCCTCCAGCATGACAAATCGATTGCTGTCCCCGACTTTGACGAACCGCCCTACATCCGAGCCGACCGGAACCTTAACTCGTGCCATCGTGAGCTCCGGTTCTTCAGAGAACCGCAGCGTCAGCAGAAGGTTCAGCGAAAGATTGGAGAGAAATGGAAACGGGTGCGCCGGGTCCATCGCCAGCGGCGTCAGCAGCGGGAATACGTTCTGGCAATAGTGCTCTCGTATTGCGGATTTTTCGGGTCCGGCAAGTTCTTCGAAACGAAGGATTTCAACGCCGCGTTCGCGCAGACACGCAAGTAGATCTAGGTAAACCTGTCGCTGCTGGCGCAAGAACTCGCTAATGACAATACGAATCTCGCTCAGTTGCTGAGATGGCGTTCGCCCATCAACCGTCAGCTTCTGGAGCCCTGCGCCAATCTGCTGCTTGATGCCGCCGACACGCTTCATGACGAATTCGTCCATGTTGTTCGCGGCGATGGCAAGAAACTTGACACGCTCCAGCAAGGGTGTGCGGGGGTCCGCAGCCTCGTGCAGCACTCTGTAGTTGAACTTTAACCATGTCAGCTCGCGGTTGAGGTACAACTCGGGCGCACGCAGATCAAACGCGGCTGCCGGTTGCGCGGATGTCCAATCTGGAAGAACCGGCCTATCACCAGAGAGCTTGCTCTTCAAAGCGCTTTGGGCTGCAGTATTCCCCCTTGCCGCGACGTCCGATGACTCCTGCGCCTGGGTACCGCTGGTTTCGGATGTGGGCGATCCTCGCGCGGAACCGGCAGGCTCCGCCTTATTCACCGCTCGGCTCATGCGATTCTCCTCCCATTCCCGGTAAGCCTATGGCTTCTTCGGAGGAGCCTCAGCCAAAGCGATGGCGGCATCCAAGCCGTTGCAAATGGTCTTGAGCACCTTGAGCCGGGCAAACCGTTTGTCGTTGGCTTCGACCAACGTCCAGGGCGATGATGACGTGCTGGTTCTTTCCACCATATCATTAACCGCAGCTTCGTATTCGTCCCATTTCTCACGGTTGCGCCAGTCCTCTTCGGTGAGCTTCCAACGCTTGTATTCGACCTGCTCCCGGGTCTTGAACCGTGCCAACTGTTCTTCCTTCGTAATGTGGAGCCAGAACTTGCACAGGACAATACCGTGGCGAACGAGTTGATCCTCGAAGTCGTTGATCTCGGCGTAAGCACGCCGCCATTCGGGCTCCGTCGCAAATCCTTCCACACGCTCCACCAGAACGCGACCGTACCAGCTTCGATCGAAGATCGTCACCCGACCCGCACGCGACAAGTGGCGCCAAAACCGCCACAAGTAGTGATGCTCACCCTCCTCGTCCGTCGGGGGACCGATCGGGATCACCTGATAATCGCGTGCGTCGAGAGCCGCAGTTGCCCGCCGAACGGTTCCACCCTTGCCGGCAGCATCCCAGCCCTCGAACACCAGAATGGTCGAGATGCCAAGCTCCTTGGCGCGTCGACACCGCCGGTTGAGCTTACCTTGATATTTTTCAAGCTCATCGCTGTAGATGTTCTTTGCGACGCTCTTGGTCATATCGAGGCGGCTTAGAATCGTCTCTTGTGGCATGTGCAGGACGTGGGAGCCGATCCGCGTTTCAGCGGGAACCGGATCCTCCGGATTGCCGGACCGGCTATGAATGCTGTTGTTGGACCGCTCGCGCCGCGATTCCAGAATCTGCTGTCGGAGTTCGATTTCTTCGAAATGCTTGATCATCGCATTCCGAATGGCGATGCCGACCGTAAGGCTCCGGTACCGTTTGTCGAATCCCTCGACGATGTGCCAGCTGGCGTGCGCACTGCTGGTCCGTGTGATGAGCCGCTCCGCTGCAGCAACGAATTTGTCGTACATACTCCAGTGCTGCCAGTCGGTACTGGTCACCCGCCAGCGCGTCAGCGGATCTTTCTCCAGTGCCTTCAGCCGGTCTTTCTGGGCCTTCTTGCCGAGATGCATCCAGAACTTAACAATCAGCGCCCCATCGTCCGCCAGTTCCTTCTCGAAAGCGGCAACGCGGTCGAGAGCCTCGTCCAGTTCTGCTTCCGACGTTCGCTCGTAGGCTCGGTCGAGCAGCGGCGCGGAATACCAACAACTGAGGAACAACCCGATCCGCCCATTGGGGGGCAAATCGCGCCAATACCTCCAATATTCCGGCCGCTCGGCCATTTCATCCGAAGGAGGGCCATAGGCGCGTGTGATCAGCCATCGGGGGTCCATCCACTCGTGCAGCAAGTTGATGGTCTCGCTTTTGCCCGCACCGTCCACGCCGCCGAAGACAATAATGACCGGAAACGGTTTTTCAACACGTAGACGCTGTTGAATTTCCAGCAATTCGGCGCGCAAAATGGGAACCTGCTTGTGGAATTCGTCCTTGGGGACCGCCCGGCCCAGTTCGGCGGTTCGAAACATGAGCTCTCCTCCTTTGTCTCGCGCGTGCAGCTTAGCGAAGGCGGCGACCTTTGTCGCTGAAGCGATTCCCGCTTGCGTAGGCTGTTTTCAGCGCCGGGATCAGGTCCAGGTAACGCTATCCCGCTCTGATCTCGGTGCAGTGCTTGACGCACGGTGGCCGGACCGCCCATAACCCGGCGTTACAAAAAGCCGGGGCGTTGGGTTGCGATGGCGCAGAATCAAAGATTGACGGATGTTCAGAAAGACCGCCAGAGCAACGGGGCCGTTACAGCCGGCCGCGTCGGGATCGTCGATATTGGGTCGAATACTGTCAGACTTGTTGTCTACGAGACCCACACCAAGCTGCCGATCCCGATCTTCAACGAGAAGGTGCAGTGCGCGCTCGCGCGCGAAATGGGAAAAACCGGCCGCCTCAATCCGCGCGGGATCGATGGAGCTCTACGAAGCCTTGCTCGTTTCAGCCGTCTTGCGGCAGCCATGGAAGTGACCCGCCTGGAACTGGTGGCAACGGCAGCGGTTCGCGAGGCCAGTGACGGCGTTGCTTTCGTCGAGCAGGTGGAAGCGGCCACCGGACATCCGGTCCACGTGCTGAGCGGTGCCGAAGAGGCGCGGCTGGCGGCTGTCGGTCTTCTCAATGGTGTCCCTGATGCAGATGGTGTTCTGGGTGATCTTGGTGGTGGCAGCCTCGACCTGGTTGGACTCGACGGGGGGCGGATTGGCAACTTCGCCACATTTCCGGTCGGCCATTTGCGGCTGGCCGAGGATGCGGGCTGGAATCGGCAGAAGGCTCGCCTGTTGATCGACAGCGCGCTCGAGGGGCTGCCTTGGCTCGCCGGTATGAGCGGCCGCTCTCTTTACGCTGTCGGCGGCTCATGGCGAGGTCTCGCGCGCATCTTCATTGAACAGACTCATCATCCCTTGCACGTTCTCGATAATTACAAGGTGCATTTTCTCGATGCTCTGAGGCTTTCACGTCTTATTGCCGACCTGAATGAGAACATGTTGCAGAAATTGACCAGCGTCAGACAAGGCCGGCTCGACACGTTGCCGTATGCAGCGATTGCGCTTTCCGCCCTGATCGAAGCCGCGCGTCCCGAGCAAGTCGTGTTTTCAGGATTCGGAATGCGGGAGGGGCAGATGCTGGAATTGTTGCCGCCTGACCTGCGACCACAGGATTCGTTGATCAGCGCATGTGAATCTCAGGCCAAGCGCACCGGCCGGTTCGCCATTCACGGTCAGGAGATTCTTGACTGGATGACGCCGTTATTTTCTGGCGAGACACAGGCCGAGCGCCGCCTACGGTTGGCGGTCTGCCTGCTCAGCGATATCGGCTGGACTGAACATCCCGATTATCGTGCGCATCATGCCTATCAGCGCGTGCTGCGCGTCCCCTATCCGGGTCTCACCCATCCGGATCGAGCAATGATGGCGCTTGCCACTTTTGTCCGTTACGGACGTGATGTGGCCGATCCGCTGTTGAACGGCACACCCAGCCTGCTTGATGAAAGCAGTATCGCCCTTTCGCGCACGATCGGCTTGGCCTTGCGGCTGGCGCACACCTTGTCCGGCGGTGCCCCCGGACTGCTGGCTCAAACCCGGCTCAAGATCGAGAAAGACAGGCTTATCCTAGTGCTGCCTGCGGACAATGCCGTATTTCTGAGCGATGCGGTCGAGCGGCGGCTGAAGCAGCTTGCCGCAAGCAAAGGCCTGAAGGCGAAGATCGGGTAACGGGTCCGCTCGCCCGCACGATCGATGTCTGCAACGGGTCCGCCTACAACCACTTCAGCGGCACGTTTTTCTGCCTCACCGTAACGGTGACGGTCTCGGATTTGGATAGGTTGTTGGCTTTACCTGATCATCACCAACGACGGAGCCCGCAAACGGTTACTTGCCGGCGATCGCAATCGAGCGGCTGGCCGGTGTGCCGATCCGCGCGCGCTGTGCGGCATCAGGATCGAGGGCGCGGAACGCGTCATATTGGCTGAGGAAGACTTGGCCAGTCAGGTGATCAAAGAAGTCGGAGCGCTTGAGCCTATCCATGACCGGCCCCTTGACCTCGGAAAGATGGAAGGTGACGCCGGCCATCTTCAGCCGGTCGGCGATCGCTTCAAGGCTCTCCAGCGCGCTTGCGTCGATCAGATTCACGGCCGGACACATCAGCACGACGTGCTTGAGGTGCGGCCGGGCCGCCACATAATCATAAATTCGATCTTCCAGATAGCGGGCATTGGCAAAGTAGAGGCTCTCGTCGACCCGGACGGTAAAGACGGTGTCGCTCTCGACCACCTTGTGCCGCTCGATGTTACGAAAGTGCTCTGTGCCCGGCACCTGGCCAACAACCGCCATGTGCGGACGGCTGGTGCGCCACAGGTAGAGGATCAGTGACAGCACGACGCCCGTAAGGACGCCGGCCTCGACGCCAACGGCCAGGACGACGACAATGGTCGCCGCCATGGCCACGAAGTCGCTTCTCGAGTATCTCCAGGTGCGCTTCAGTGCGGACAGGTCGACGAGACCCAGCACCGCAACGATGATGGTTGCCGCCAGCACCGATTGAGGCAGATAGAAGAAAAGCGGTGTCAGGAACAAAGCAGTGAGCGCGATGCCGCCGGCGGTGAGGACACCAGCCAACGGCGTTCTGGCTCCGGCATCGGCATTGACCGCCGAGCGGGCGAAACCGCCGGTGACAGGATAGCCGCCGCTCATGGCGGCCGCGATGTTGGCCGCACCGAGGCCGATCAGCTCCTGGTCTGGATCGATCCGCTGACGCCGCTTGGCGGCCAGGGTGTGAGCGATCGATACGGATTCTACAAAACCGATAAGGCTGATCAGGACGGCAGCCGGTAGCAGATCCAGCCATAGCTCCGCGTTTAGCGGGGGAAGCGTCAGCGGCGGCAGCCCCCGCGGAATATCGCCGACGATCTTGACTCCCTGCCGAGCGAGATCGAGAACTGCGACGGCCCCAACGGAAATAAATACCGCCACCACCGGGCCCGTCTTGGTCAGGATGTCGGTCAGCCTCTTGCCGACACCAAGTCGGAAGAGGAGCGGCTTCAGGCCGCTCCGCACCCAGAACAGGAGCGCGATCGTGAGACCACCAATCACTGCCGTCGGTAAATTGACCCCGTCCACGTGCGAAACAAGGGACTGAACGATGTCGACGAGTGTGTGCCCTTCCGCCGACACGCCGAGAATGTGCTTGAGTTGGCTAAGGGCGATGAGAATGCCAGAGGCCGTAATGAAACCGGAAATGACCGGGTGGCTGAGCAGATTGGCAAGGAATCCAAGCCGGGTCAGGCCCATGACGAGCAACAACACGCCCGAGAGGAGCGCAAGAGCGATCGCTGCTGCCAGATACTCCGGGGTGCCCGGCGTTGCAAGCTTGCTGACCGCCGCCGCCGTCAGCAGCGAGACGACGGCCACCGGTCCCACCGCCAGCATCCGGCTCGAGCCGAACAGCGCGTAGGCGACAAGCGGCAGCATGCTGGCGTAGAGCCCGATTTCCGGCGGCAGACCCGCCAGCATCGCATAAGCGAGGCTCTGAGGGATCAGCATAATGGTGACGATGAGCGCGGCCAGAGCGTCACGTGTGAATGTATCTCTGGTGTACTGGCGGACCCAGTCGAGTGCCGGAAACAGGCGCGAGAGCGTCATGCTTGGCTTATGCGCGTTTGGTCTTGGTGTTGAAGTCGCAGGCCGCGTCCGCCTCATGCGCTGTCGGCTCATGCGCCAACCTCTGCGGAGTTGCGAGCCACTCATGGCCCTTCATCATCAAGTCCCAGTAGATGTAGGGGAGGAGCTTTTGCTTGAAGATCCAACCGGATCGCCGAGGGACCCTTGGATCGAAGGGAAAGGTCGGCAGCAGCTTGCCGCCGTAGCCAAACTCGGCCAGCACCACCTTGCCGCGCTCAACGATCAGCGGGCAGGAACCGTAGCCGTCGTAGATGGTCCGGGGTCCTTTCCCGTCGAGTGCCGCAAGGACGTTCTCGGCGACCACCGGTGCCTGCTTGCGTACGGCCGCCGCCGTCTTGGCGTTGGGTGCCGAGCATACGTCGCCGAGGCTGAACACATTGCCATAACGGACATGACGAAGCGTCTCAGGGTTCACCTCAACCCAGCCGTCGGTGCTTGCAAGCGGGCTCTGTCGCACGAAGTCCGGCGCGCTCTGCGGCGGAACGACGTGCATCATGTCGAAGGTCTTCTCCACCGTTTCGGCGCGACCATCAGGATGTCTGACCTCGAACCACGCCTTGCGAGCGGGTCCGTCGACTGCCTTAAGATTGGTGTTGAAAGAGAGCTGGGCGCCATAGCGTTCCACATACTTCATCAGCGGCGGCACGAACTCGGGCACGCCAAACAGCACGGCACCAGCCGTGTTGAACTCGACCTGAATATCTTTGAGGACGCCCTGCCTCCGCCAGGAATCGCACGAGAGATACATCGCTTTCTGGGGCGCGCCCGCGCACTTGATCGGCATCGGCGGCTGGGTGAACAGCGCCCTTCCTTCCCGCATCGACTGGACGAGTTGGTACGTGTAGGGCGCCATATCGAAGAGGTAGTTGGAGGTCACGTGGTTCTTGCCGAGCGTTTCGGTCAAGCCTTCGATGGCGTTCCAATTGAGCTGAAGCCCCGGACAGACGATGAGGGTGCGGTAGGCGATCCTTTCGCCGTCCTCCAGCACGATGACATTCCGCTCGGGTTCGAAGGCCGCGGCTGCCGCATGGATCCAGCGCGCGCCCTTCGGGATACAAGACTCCATCGGTCGCTCGGTCTTGGACCGGTCGAAGACGCCGCCGGCGACGAGCGTCCAACCAGGTTGATAGTAATGTCTGTCACGTGGCTCGATAATCGCGATGGACAATCCCGGTCGCCGGCGGAGCAGGCTGGCCGAGACCGATGCACCGGCAGCACCACCGCCGACCACGAGAACATCGAGCATCGTGCCGCCAGCGTCAGGAAAAACCATCTGGCTCGGCTCCGCCGCCAAGCCGGACGTCCGCCAGCGGACGTGAAGCCGGGGCTTGAGCCCGGAGAGATCATAACCGGCCATCGCGGCGGTCTTCAGGATGGCCTCGGAGTCAAGATGGTGGGCCTCTGAGAGCGCCCAGAGGGTGACACATCGGGTTCCGGTTCGGCAATAGGCGAGCGCGGGCCCCCTGATCTCGGAAAGCGCTTCGGCGAAGGCTGTGACATCGTCATCGCTGACACGGCCCGAGACAACGGGAAGATGCCGATACTCAAGCCCCAGGCGGCGTGATGCTGCTTCGATGACCGCGCCGTCTGGCTGATCCGAACTTTCACCGTCCGGCCGGTTGTTGATGACTGCCTTGAAGCCTTGTGCGGCAAGGACGCCGACATCGGCCTCACCGATTTGCGGCGAGACCGACAGAAACGGAGTTAAATTCTTCACCTTGTCCATGAGTCTTGTCCTACCGTTGCATAGCCAAGCTTCGGGATCCCGGATGCGTTGGTCTTCAGAACACGTCGAGCGGGATCCTAAGGTAGCGGACTCCGTTGTCCTCCGGCGGCGGCAGGTGTCCGGCCCGCATGTTGACCTGCACGGAAGGCAGGATCAGCCGTGGCATATCGAGGGTTTTGTCCCGTTCCGTGCGCATGCGGACAAACTCCTCCTCGCTGATGCCCTCGTGGACGTGGACGTTGTGGCGCCGCTCCTCACCCACGGTCGTCTCCCAGCGATACTTGTCGCGGCCGGGCGCCTTGTAATCATGGCAGAGGAACAGGCGTGTCTGGTCGGGCAAGGCCAGGATGCGTTGAATTGAGCGGTACAGCTGCTGGGCATCGCCGCCCGGGAAATCACAGCGGGCGGTTCCGTAATCCGGCATGAACAGGGTATCACCGACGAACGCGGCATCGCCGATGAGGTAGGTCATGCAGGCCGGCGTATGCCCGGGCGTATGGATGGCACGTCCCTCCAGGTTGCCGAGCGTGAAGGTTTCGCTGTCCTTGAAGAGGTGATCGAACTGGCGGCCGTCGGTTGGAAACTCCAAGCCCGCGTTGAAGATCTTGCCGAATACCTTCTGAACGGTGGTGATGTTGGCGCCAATGCCAATGCGGCCGCCCAACTGGTGTTTCACGTAAGGCGCCGCCGACAGGTGATCGGCGTGAACATGAGTCTCGAGGATCCACTCGACCTGCAGACCGTTGTCGCGCACATGATCAACGATCTGATCGGCGGAAGCATGACTCGTGCGAGAAGAATTGGGGTTGTAGTCCAACACCGAGTCGACGATGGCGCAGCGCCGCGTCTCTGGATCGGACATAACGTAGCTCACCGTAAAGGTGGCTTCATCGAAAAAGCTGTCGACATCAGGCCGGTTGATCCGCGCTTTATTCATTTTCCTCCTCCTGAAGGTGATCTCGCATAGTTTCCTGTCCTTGGCGTGGCCAATCGCCCGCGACGCGAGGCGGAACTAGGTTCGAAGAAATCCCGCTGATGCTGACGAGCCGGCCGGACAGAGCCATGAGCGGCGCAGCCGCGAGGCCGACCAGAGTGCTGCCAACGGTTTTGGATTGAGGTGTAAACACTTCAACTTCATGCCTACTAGCTCTGCTTGTGTCGGCAATAGATGTCGTACAGAACCTCGATAACTCGGCGTACATCCGCGCGGGCGAGAGAGTAGTAAATCGTTTGTCCCTCGCGTCGGGTTTGGACGATGCGGTCCTTACGCAGGAGCGCAAGCTGCTGGGAAACAGCAGTGCTTCGCAGCCCAAGGAGTGCTGCAAGATCGTTCACCGATCGTTCGCCTTCCGCCAGTTGGCACAGAATCATCAGCCGGTGGCGGCTCGACAGCACCTTCATCAGGTCGCTGACCTGTTCAGCCGTCCGCTCCATATCTTTTATATTCATAATATCTTATTTATGAAGGTAAGAAGGTCGAGCGTCAACCGAGATGTTCAAAGCTGTCCTTCGATCCATTGGAGCGGTGGCGACAACGAGGAGGGTTGGAACACCAACTTCGACGGCGGCGTGCGGATATTCAAGGCGTTGCGCGCAACCACCGCGACCCGAAATACCCTTTATCCGGCAGCGGCGCATGGTTGCTTCAAGACATCGTTAACGGCAGCTACGGCATCCGGGCGGATGTGCCGTGACATTTCCCATCGGTACAGACAATGCTCGTCGTTGGCGATGCCATGTCATGGCTGGACCAGGGGTATGCTTGGCCCTGACGACGCTGCGCACCGCCTACCAGCCCGTTGACAAAGTCGCTGCTGTCTGACTCGCTGTGGCGGAGCGAGGA
>CAZFBS010000003.1:0-50480 GCA_964517265.1 uncultured Rhodospirillaceae bacterium
CTCGCTACGTCGCCTTACAGCTAAGCACGCAACTTAATTGCTGAGCAGGCTCTTATACCGTCCGCGATGCCTTCGGCGCCGAGGACAGCGCCACCGTTTCGCTCATCGTCCCGCAGCCCGAGCCCGAGCCGCTCAACGTGATCAAGGGCACCAATCGCATCAACAAGCTGGTCGGCACCAGCGGCAACGATCTCATCTGGGGACTGGGCGGCAAAGATTGGCTGGAGGGCAAGGACGGCGACGACATCCTGATCGGCGGCAAGAGTGCCGATGGTTTGACCGGGGGTCGCGGCGCCGATCTGTTCGCTATCGATGCGCTCAGTTTGGTGCCGGACACGATCTTCGATTTCAAGCCGAGCGAGGGGGACCGGCTCGGCCTCGGGCCGCTGATCGACAGCCTCGGCCTGCGCGCGGACGAGGCGGATCTCGATGCGCTGGTCGGGGTGACGCGACTGGGGAAAAATCTGGCCATCACCTTGGACACCAACGGCGCCGACGCGCGCGGCGGGGTGAGGGGGGTGGCGCTGCTGTTCCGCCCGGAAACCACCGATCCGCAGAAGATCCTACTTGCGGTGGACACCGATCCGCTCGTTCTCGATCAGGGCGATTACTGGGCTTGAGAGGGGTCCCGAGGCCCGACCCAGAAAACAAGCTCGGATTGCGATTTATGGTGGAGTACACTCATTGGACGTATTAATATAGTGGGAGGAAAGAGGGGACAGGCAGCGGACAGGGAGGCCGCGAGGGTGCGGCGCGGCAGGAGATGGGATATCCAACGGAAGATCGGCGCCGTCATGAGCGCGTCACGGCGCCGGCCCTCACCGTTCAGCTCGACGACGGCCTCTATGAGAGCCATGACTGGAGCCTGGGCGGGTTCATGGTCGAAGGCTACCGCGGCCGCCTTGGTCCCGGCGCGCTCCTCGTCCTCCGCCGGATCGCCGCGCGCGACGGCACCCTCGCCGTGGTCATGATCCGCGCGCGGGTGGTGCGGGCCGATCCGGCGCGCCGGCGGCTGGTGGTGGGGTTTCTCGCGCTCGATGCCGCCGCCTATGCGATCCTGCGCGAGCACATGGCGGTCCGCCTGCGGGTTCTGAAATTCCGGCAGCCGACGTTTTGAGAGGTCCTGCGGGACAAATCCTGTGGAAGAAACCTTGCCGAAGACTGCCCCTCGGCGGCGGCCGTCAGGATGCGGTTTCCTCGCCGGGCTCCTCCGCCACCGGATGCATCAGCGTGCGCAAGGCCAAGCGGGCGCGCGAGAGGCGCGAGCGCACGGTGCCGACCGGAATGTCGAGAACGACGGCCGCTTCTTCGTATTCGAGACCTTCGACCGCGACCAGATAGAGCACGTCCTTGTGCTCGCTCGAGAGGGACGCGAACGCCTTTTCGGCCTCGATCACCGCTTGCCGCCACTCCTGGGCACCCGGGATGCCGAGCGCCATATCGTTCGGCTGCAACTCGGCCGACTGCGGATGGCTGCGCGCCCGCCGCAGCTCGTTGATGTAGACGTTGCGGAGGATGACGAACAGCCACGAGCGCAGGTTGGTGCCCTGCTGCCACTTGTCGAGATTGCTGAGGGCGCGGACCAGGGCTTCCTGGACCAGATCGTCGGCCATGTCGACGTCCCGCACCAGATAGCGGGCGTAGCGCCGCAGCCGCGGAATCTCGGATTCGAGAAGGACGAGAACGTCATCCATCATCGAATACTCGAACTGCCCGGCCGGTGAAGGCTCGGTGACCTGGTTCCCATTGGATCGCTGTCGTCTCCCTCGATGCGGCCTCCGCCGTGCGGCTACTCTCGAAGCGCGGAGGAGGGGTGTCAAGTGCGCTTTCGGCGATCCGGCATCGGCATTTCCGTTCCGATCGGTGAAACCGGTTGCCGTCAATCGTGCGCCCGCCGGAATAATCGGGGCGGGATCGAAGCGAGCGGACGCGCTGTTTGCAACGTTGTTGCGGGGCCTTGCCCGTGCGGTTGCGTTGCCCTCGGAAATGAGGGGGCCGGTCCTGTCGGCCGCACCGCACCGCTTGGGCCCGCACCGCTTGGGCCCGCACCGCTTGGGCCTGCCATCTCCCCGCCAGAAGGGCTGTATTTTAGGGTTGCACAACACCAGCCTCTGCGCGAAAGTCCGACGGCGTGAAGGGTTATGCGGCATCTGCGCCACGGGGAGCCAAGGCGCCGATATTCTACCCCCGAATGTTTGCAATTTTACGACAACTATGTCGTAATATCGCAGACAATGCTTCCTGAGCAGTGGTCCCAACGCAACTTTTGCTTGTGATGCCTGCCGGGCGAATGTATCTTTAGAAGAGTTTTTATATTTGGAGATCCAGCAGGGGAACGCGTATCGCAGCTTTGAGTTTATACTGAGCAAACGCAGCGCGATGAAGCCAATCCGGCGAAACCCCGTTCACCTGACGAAGACAGGGGCGTAAGACGAAACGTGTCGATCCCAATGAAGCGCTTCAGTGACAGCGACCTGGAAGACTACGTGCTCGATCGGATGGACCCCCAGAACAAGGTCGACTTCGAGAAATGTGTGCAAAACGATCCCGCGCTCTCGAAGCGCTTGCAGGAAGTGCGGGACGTGCTTGATCCGCTGCGCCAGCTCGGGCAGGACATTCTCAGCGAGCCGCTACCGTCGAAGCTGAAGGCGTGGCTCGACATGCAGCGAAAATAAGCCCGCGCCCCGATCCCTGCCCCGATCCCCGTTCGTTGGGTACGTGTTCCTTTCCTTCGATCGCTGTCGCTTCGGGGGCGAAAGCCGTTCGTTTTGCCGACACCAGTGCCCGTGCGCGATGTCCCTCGGCGCCACGCGGTGCTAGGTCCTGTGGTGACGGCTCAGCGCTTGTTGCACCGCATGGACGACGCTGGCGGGATGGAAGGGCTTGCGGACGATCATCGACGTGTGGAAACGGCCGCTCGCGGCTTGATCCGGATACGCCGTGACGAACACGACCGGGATATCGGTGGCCGCGGTGATCTTCTCTGCGGCGTGGACACCGCCGAACTCACCGTCCGCCAAGCGCAGGTCGGCGAGCAGGAGCGATGGCTTTTGCGACTCGGCAATCTTGATCGCCGCCTCGGCATTTCCGACAACGCCACAAACCGTATGACCCATCTGCGTTACGATCCGCGAGAGGTCGCGGGCAATCAAAAACTCGTCCTCGATGATGAGGATCAGGTGGTGTTCGAAGCCGGCAAGGATGTTGCCCGCGCTGGTCGCAATCTGCGTGATCTGGCCCCTCGGCAGACCCATGATCCGGGCGACGTCATCGACCTCGAACCGCTCGACGGTGCGCAGAAGAAGGATCGCCCGATCCCGTTCGCTGAGCGAGGCCAGTCGGCCAAGGGCCTCGATCTGAACCGGCGTCAACTCCGGCCAGCCTGACGGAGAAAACGAATGATCGCGGTTTGCGATCGTATCGTGGAACTTGCGAAAGAGATCGACCCGCCCGAAATCCAGCCGCAGTCCGTCGGCGCTGGGCGCAAGATCTTGCAGACAGCGCAGAATGAGTGTGTCGGCCGTCTCCTTCGAGCCCGTCAGGATGCTGGCATATCGCCGAAGGTGGCGAACATGTTGCTCCATCACGATGGCACCGAACGCCATGACTGTCCCTTGACCTGCTGTCCCTGCCTGCCGGTTCGGCGGCTCCAGCGGTTTGTCCCCGTCAAGTCGCGAAGAAAAACTCCTCACGCCTCCCGACACCGTATCAAGGTATCAAACACCCGTCCCACCTCGTATGGGTGGGTAGATTGACGTTATAGGGAATAGTCGAGAGAGGCAACAAGCGTTATACGCTACGGCGTGCCTCGTCTGCGGCGGGAATACCGCGGAGACAACTCAAGATCCTGCCGCACCATGCTTTCTGCCATCAACCAGAAGTCAAGATCTTTCCCGGAATCTCTGCCCGCCGAATTCCACAACGCGGCAGCGAGGTCCCGTACGCGCTGGTTCATGTTCTCCTCCCTGTCCCGGGCCGGTTGATTGCTGTTTTCCAGCGAATTGTTACTCTCGCCAACAGGCCAAAGAACGTGTTCAGCGGCATTTTCCATTGCTGCCGTTCATCCGCCGTTGCCGGCCGTTGTGGCCTTCTTGGCTGATCGCAAACGGGGCGTCGTCGATGCCGGCGAGCTCCATCAAGCGCTCGAGATCACTGATCGTGACCCGGCCCGACCATACGATGACCATCCCGTCCTCCCGCAGGCTCCGCAGCGTTCGATTGACGTGAACGACACTGAGGCCAAGAGAATCCGCCAGCATCTCCTGGGTGACGGGGAAGTCGAACGCTCCATCCCCAGCCAGTCCGGCGCGCCGGGTGCGAAAGTAGAGCTCGACCAGGAGATTCGCCATCCGCTCCTTGGCATTGCGCCGGCCCAGGCTGACGGTGCGCTCCAGCAGCATTTCGAACTCGTGGGCAACGACATCTTGCAGCGCCGCCGGCAAAGCTTCGTGGCGCCGACCGAGATCGTCCATCTCTGTGGCAGACGCCCGGCAGACGACCACCTCCGTCAGGGCCCCGACGAAATGATTGGTTGTCGGGAACAGCGGCGCGATCAGATCGCCCGGGATGAGAAAGTTGATGATGTGCCGACGGCCGTCGCCGAGCAGCCGATAGCGGTAGGCCCAGCCTTCCTTCAGGAAAAGGATGCCGTTGGGCTTGTCGCCTTCCACCAGAATGTCCTGATGACGTGGGATCCGTTTGAGATCCAGAGTGTCGATCACCTGCCGGTCCCGATCCGACAGCAGGCCCAGAACGCCCGGGATAACGCCTGGAATGGGGAGTGGATTTTCCGAGACCTTTTGAACGCTCGCGCCCACCAGAACGGAGACTGCCACGGCTTTTCTCCTCCAATTGCAAGAGGCCTTTCCTCTTGCCTGTTGGCGCTGGTAACACGCAGCATCAACACGGAGTTCCATCGGCATGGCAGGCAGCCAGCACCTCTGCGCCGCAATCGCAGACCTGCTGCGGGGCTGACGGTGCGCCGATAGCCCCGATTGGCGGCACCAAACCCGCGACGGCAAGCGTCCTCTCGGGCGGAATTCGGCCGATCTTATTGTTTGCGGGCGGCGCCGATCGCCGCGACCATGCGCGGCTCGCCTCCCGTCGCCGCATCGCCCGGGAGATGATCGAAGTCGCCGCGAAACGCCTTCAGGACGTATCGTTCCTCCTCGATCTCAGCACGCGTGCGCACGCCGCGGCGGCGGAACCACGGCAGCGGCGGACACCAGCCGTCGACTGCATGCTGCAGCAGAAAGATCGCCACCGCGATCGGCAGGGCAAGAAACCGCCGGCTGGCGATGAGCGAAAGGGTCAATCCGATCAGCACAAAGCTGGAAGCGTTGGCTTCGAGGGTCCGCTCGATGTCCCACTCGCCATCGAGGGCCGCCAAGCGTGCGTCGACGGCATCAAGCCGGCCCTCCATTCTGCCCACCGTTTCCGCCAGCCGAACAAGCCGATCCTCGGTCTCGCGGCGAATGGCTTCATTGACATAGTCAGCGGTGTGTTCGGCGACTCTGTTCGCACTCATCGGCTTCGTCTCTCAAGGTTGGGACATGGGACCAGTACTGCGGACCAATGCTGCGCACCGGCGCTGCACCCGCAAAAGACGGTGGCGCAACAACCGCCGCGGCGCATTAACTTGCGTAAACGGCGCAAAGTCGGCGGAGAAACCAATGCTGGGCGCTCAGCTACCAAGGAATTCATTGACAGGCTGCAATCGTTCAATGCTGGCACAGATAACATTGAAGCACGTCAGCAGGGGCACGGCGAGCAGGGCTCCGGGGATACCCCAAAGCCAACCCCAAACAAGGACGGAGAGGAACACCATCATCGGGTTCATGGTCAGGCGGCGGCCAAGGACGGTCGGCGTGATGAGATATCCCTCGCAGAGGTTGATCACGAAATAGAGGACGACAGGCACCAAGGCATCGAACGGATTTGCAAAAACCGTCAATCCGACCATGCCGACCACGATCTGACCGATGAGCGGTCCGAAGTAGGGGATGAAATTGACAAGAGCGGCCATCAACCCCCAGAGAACGCTGTTCGGCAACCCGGCCCAAAACATCGCCAGTCCGATCGCCACGCCGAGAACGCAGTTGATCATCGTCACCGTCGCAAGATAAATCGCAACATCCTGGTGGATGCGCCTGATCATGACGACGGCACGTTTCTTGTCGCCGAACGTGGGTAGCACCTTGACAATTTTTTCGTGGTAGCCGTCCCCGGCCGCCAGCAGAAAATAAAGCAGCACGACGACGATGACAAACGTCCATCCGACGTCACCGACAACCGTGAACACCGGGCCGATGATATCGTACAAACCGATCGCGAGACTGTCCGCAAGGTCGCCCGTCTCTCCTTCCGCCGGGAGGGGCTGCCGGGACACAGAGGAGGGCGCTTCCTCGGGGGTGATCGCCTCTTCAACCCGCTCCGTTGCCGCGCGGATCTGATCGAAGGGATCCTGCATCTTGAACTGGATTTCCTCGATCATTTCCGGCAAGGCGCCAAGCCAACGCGTCGCCGGATCCGACAGAAAGTAGATGCCGACGATGAACGAACCGAGCAAGCTGGCAACGACGAGCGCGGCGGCCAGTGGGGGCGGAATGTGCAGCCGGCTCAGTCCGCGCACCAATGGCCACAAAATCAGGAACAGAATGAGCGCGATCGCAATCGGCATCAGGATGTCGCGGGCGACATGCAGGGTGTAGAGGCAGGCAAGGACCAACAGGCTCGTCAGGGCGAACGAGCGAACTGGGAGCGCCTCCGCACCCGCCTCCGGCTGGCTTTCCTCGACGTTGGCGCTCTGTGCACCGGGGTCCTCGGCCACGGCTGCTGCCGCCTGTCCTGTCTCGACAGGTGCGGCAGAAGGCTCAGGCATTGCTCGCGCCGCGTGCGGCCGCAGGCAAACAGATCATCGCCAGAAGCGGAAGGTGGCTTGTCGCAGCCGCGGGCTGAGGCCGATCACGAGGCCGACGCTCATGGCGGTGAGAGGAGCAACAAGCGGATGCGAGCGGAACATCATCGCAGCTTGGCTGCCGACGAATCCACCCAGTTGCGCCGCAGCATCGTATCCGCCCCCGGAAACCGCAGGGTAGGGTGCCGCTCCGATAGAAGCGGCAGGAGGTGCGAGCGGCCGGGCTCGTGCCCCGAGCCGCAAGACGAACAGCGCCAACAGCGCCAGCAACACGGCGATGGCAAAGGCCGCAAGGCCGGTGAAAAGGGCGGCCAGCGGGGCCGAGATGACCTTCGCCAGGCCCATGTAGAGAGCCCAGCCGAAAAGGCCGAAGCCGCTGAGAAGAGCGGCGAGGGCCATCAAGGCGAGGAGCGAGCAGATCATCAGGGTGATCACCGCTCGGATGAAGAAGTCCATCATGACCGGCCTCGCCCGCCTGAATGGTGGTGCCTGCTAGCGCCTGCCACTGAACAGCAAGCCGAGCAACAGGCCAATTCCGAATGCGCTGGCGAGACTGGTGAACGGGCGCTGTTCGACACTCTCGGCAACGGTTTCGGCAGCACGGTGGCCTTTGGCGCGGGCCTGCTCAGCCGCCTCTTGCATGCGCGCGTAGGTCGCGGTTCCCCTCTCGGCGCCCATGTCTCTCAACGTGTGTACGACGGCGCTCAAATCGTTGCGCAGGGTGGTCATTTCTGCGCGGAGAGCATCAATGTCCTTGTCCATGTTCGTTTTCTCTTTCTCGGCGTGTGACTGAAGATGGTACTAACGCGGCCGGTGTTTCCATTCCTCTAGATCGGTACGCTACAACGCAGCGCCAGACGGACGATGAAGACGACCTGGCGGACCCTGTCGGGCGCTTGGACATTGGCCGCGCGTGTGCCGCAAAGCGGCGACAAACGCGACGAGGAGCAATACCGACAGCTCGATACAACCCTGCATCCGAACCCTTCAGGTGGGCGGGGTGCCCGCATCATTCATATCGGATTGCCGCCCTGAAGTCTTGTCCTCGATCCCTAACCTCGTTTGCCGAGGCCTCTCGTGCATTAACACCAGTTAAACATCATGACGGGGTCGAGAGGAATGGTGCGCGCGGTTCGCCCGCGCACTCCACAACCGGGGGAAGGCTGGCAGGATGACACGAGCACGATGCCGCGGGCTTTCGTTAGCGGCGGGCCTTGATTGTTCCCAAGAATCCCGCGGCAAAGGCAAGGCAGGCGGCAGCAGCACCGCCGGCCAGCGCCCACTTGTGACGGCCGAGGGCGGCTTGCATGCTGTACGACTGCGAGCGGTCGTCGAAAATTCCGCGCGTGGCATGCATGCCGTCCACCGGAGTGAACAGGTTGTCACCGCGGCTCGGAGAAATGGGCTGGTTGGTGAACTGGCCGCTCCACGCCTGCTCCGCCATCATCCGGTCCAACAGTCCGGGTGCCACCCGGTTGCCAAGGATCGCTTTCACCGAGTTCATACCGATCCAATATTCCCGCCGTTGGGGATGGCTCGCCGCATACACGATCGCGTCGGCTGCCACCTCGGGCTGGAAGATCGGGGGAACCGGTTGGGGATGGTAGGGCATATGGCTGCGCGCCCAGGAGAACTGCGGGGTGTTGACCGCCGGCAGGTGAACGGTGCAGACCCGGATCGGACTGTTGTCGTGGAGCAGTTCGCACCGGACCGAATCGGTGAAGCCGCGAATGGCTGCCTTGGCTCCACAGTAGGCTGACTGGAGCGGGATCGACCGGTAGGCGAGGGCGGAGCCGACCTGAATGATCGTGCCGCGCGCACGCCGCTTCATCCGCCACAGCGCCTCACAGGTACCGTGAACATAGCCGAGGTAGGTGACCTCCGTCACGCGCCGGTATTCTTCCGGCTGCATGTCATCGACCTGGGAAAACACGGTGACCATGGCGGCATTGACCCACACATCGATCGGCCCGAGGGTCTGCTCGATACCGTCCGCGGCATCGCGCACGGCAACGGCATCGGCAACATCCGCCGGGAAGATGGCGGCAACACCTCCTTCGCGTTCGATCTCGGCCTTGGCGTCGCGGAGCCCGGCCTCGCTGCGAGCGATCAACCCGACCTGATCCCCTTTGCGGGCAAAGGCGATGGCGGCGGCGCGTCCGGCGCCGGCCGAGGCTCCCGTGACAACAACAACGCGGCTTGACATGCACGATTCTCCGCCCGATTGGAAAAACCGTCGTACAGCACCCGGCGAAACCAGAGAGCGACGACGGACTACTCTTTGCGCCAGTGGTTCGATGCTGACGGAAGAGTCCCATTCGTCAGCATCGAACCACCAGATCAACGGCTTCGTGGATCGACCGATCCTCCGCTTGGGGCCCAAGCGAGGGAGCTGATCCACAAGGGTGTTTGCGCTACGGTGTCGATTCTTGATGTCAAAGAGTGCCGCCGCAGGCCACTCGCGACATTAACCTAAGGCACTTCAGGAAGCCGAGGCACGCAAGGATGCTGAAGCCAGGAACTTTCGCCCAGGGGGCGGGGTTGTCGTGGCGATAGGTGCGATGGAGATCACTGCCGCCGCTGGAGAGGAGAACGGTTCAATGGCACGAGAGATCGGAACGACACGCTGGGCAATTCCCGAAGGCTACATTCCGGGCAAAAGCACGGGGCCCGAGCCGCAGATGACCAGCCACGAGACGGTCTGCATCCTCAATGCCGGCCGAAGCGACGCCAATGTGACGATTACGGTCTTTTTCACCGATCGCGATCCGATCGGCCCCTACAGTCTCCGTGTGCCGGCGCAGCGCACCCGTCATGTGCGCTTTAATAATCTGACCGATCCCGAGCCCATCCCACTCGATACCGACTTCGCCAGCATCATTGAATCCGATGTGCCGGTCGTGGTGCAGCATACGCGCCTTGATTCGCGGCAGGCGGAGAACGCCTTGCTCAGCACGATCGCGTTCCCCTGCGGCTGATCATTATGGAACGCGCCCGAACTTATTGACGAGTGCGTTGATAAGATATCGCGGTGTGCTGACGGGGCTGGTATTCTGCCGGATGCGCAAACAAGGCAGGTCCCCGGATCATGAGTTCAACGCCTTTTGGCAGGCAGCACAACAAGCCAGGTGGAGCGTGGAACTCTTCGTTCCTTTTCGAAAACACGCTTCCGCTTGACGTTCTGCAAGCCGCGCCGCTTGCGATTGCGATGGTGGAGGGACCGGAGCATCGCTTCGTGTTCGCCAATGCCGCCTATTGTGCCCTCGCCCCGCATAGGGACTCTTTGATCGGGCGGCCGCTACGCGACGTTTTCCCGGACGCTACCGACCGCAACACCGCATTCATCGAAGGTGTTTACGCGACAGGCCGGCCCATCAGGCTCCGTCGTCAGACGATCCGGGCGATCCCGGGAGGCGAGAGCGGCCTGTGGAATGTGGATTTATTGCCCGTGCGGAGAAAGGGTCGCGACGTCGACAGCGTTATTCTCGTTCTTGATGATGTGAGCGATGTTGCGGGTGCGATCGATCAAGTCACCGCCAAGGAAATCGGCGAAGCGGGCGCGGCGGCGCGGCGGATTCTCGACGGTGTCATGCGTCAGATGCCTGAAGGCATGGCAGGAAGCGAAAGCGGGGAGTGGGGTGCCTGCTGGGGGCGTGAGGTTTTGGCGGAGCCACAACAATCCCCCTCTGGTCAGCCAGACGACCAGTTCTGGTATTTGCGGCGCCAGGACGGGACTCTGGCGGCTGTAGATGAATTGCCGTTGGCGCGCGCGATCAGGACGGGCGAAATCATCCCCATTGAGGAACTGGTACTGGAGCGCCCGAACGGAGAGACCTTTCACATTCTGTGCAATGCGGGTCCGATACGAGATCGCGCAGGAAATGTGTCGGGAGGTGTTGTCGTCTGCCGTGACCTCAGCGCCCTTAGGCGTCTTGAGCACGCGTTGCGAGCCACCGAGGAAAGCCTTCAACTGGCGCTGGAATCGGCACAGATGGGAAGCTGGGATCTGGATCTGCAGACCGACACGACACGGCGTTCTCTGCGACACGACGAAATTTTCGGCTATCCTGAGCCTCTGCCGGAATGGCGCCGTGAGACGTTTCTTTCGCATGTGCTCGCCGACGATCGGCGTGCAGTTGCCGCGGCGTTCGATGCTGCGGTGATCGAGGGGATGCTCGAGTTCGAATGCCGTATTCGCAGCGCCAACAGAGGCGAGGTTCGCTGGATCGCGGGACGGGGTCGCACGCACTACGACAGCCTTGGGACGCCGGTGCGCATCGCGGGAATCATTCAGGACATCACCCAACGAAAAGAGGCAGATCTGGTTCTTCGTCAGGCGAGGGATAAGGTTGAACACTTCAAGAAGGTGGCTCGCGATGAGATCCTGGCACGCTATGAGCGGATAACGCCGCGACAGCGCGACGTGCTGGGCCTGGTGGTGGCCGGTCTGTCGAACAAGGAAATTGCCCATCGCCTCGGAATTAGCGAGCGGACGGTCGAAGTCCATCGCGGGTGGGTGATGGAAAAGATGAAAGCCCGCAGCATCGCCGATCTGGTTCGGATGGCGGCCGCGATCGAACTCGAACCCGGCGCAACACCGCCGGACGTGGCTCCACGAGCAGACAATCAGAACCGCTGACGGCCTAACATACCCTTTTTGGGGTAATAGAAAACCTGTACGCACTATCCCCGAATAGACAGTTCTTCCACGTCCTTTAGCATGGACGTCTAAGGATGCCTATGGATAACGCGCTTGTCGTGCGGCGGTGCGAGAGCTGGACGGTGGGTCGCAAGGCCGCGTCCAGGAGGAGGTCTCTCCCGGTACTGGCTCCGCGATTCCCTGTACTGGAGGCCCCATCATTCGCCGTCGATATTCCGCGTCCGATGAGCGTGCATGTCTCGCACGTCATCACACAGGAGGCCGAAGAAAATGCTTCGAGAACTTTACTCCGATCTCGTGAAGGTTCATTACAAGGTTCAAAAGCATGCCGCCGATGGGGAGGAACGCGAAGCGGCGGCTTTGCTTGATGTCATTCTCGATCTTGAACAGCGTATTGCGGAAACGCCGGCGTCCTCCCTCGATGACGCGGCGGTGAAGCTTCGCCTGCTTCAGATGGAAATCTTTGCAGACATTTCTATCCGTCAGCGGACAATGCTGTTGGAGGTCCTGAACGTCCTTCGAAAAGCCGCAGAGCAGTCGGCCGACACCAGCAAGGACTCGCCCTTGCACCACTGATGCGGGCTGGCCGGCGCGCCATTGAGCGCTCCCGGCTGCGCTTGTTCCGAGCCGTCCGAATCAATGGATATAGGTGGGCAGCACGGTCTCCAGTGCGGTCGGCTCAATCCCGAGATCGCGAAGGCCGGGTTCGTGACCGCCGACAACGTTGTCGCTCTTCAGCAAGGCCAGCTGATCGCGAGTCAATGGCGGCTTTGGCAGCCACTCAAGAAAGTAGGCTTGTGCCTCGGCGGCTGCAAACGGAAGAGGAACGAGCAGTCGGCGGCTGCCCATCTGCTCCAGCAGAATCTCCATCAGTTCCCGGAACGTGTAGACCTGCGGTCCGCCCAGTTCGTATGTCTTTCCGGCGGTGGCCGGATCAGCGAGGATCGCAGCGAAGGCTGCTGCGACATCTTCGACGAAGACCGGCTGGAACCGGCTCTTCCCCCCGCCGATCAACGGTAGGGCCGGCGAAAGGCTGGCCATGCCGGCGAACCTGTTGAAAAAGTCGTCATCGCGGCCGAAGACAATGCTCGGCCTGACCACGGTCGCGTCGGGAAAGATGTCCCGCACGGCTTGCTCACCAGCGGCCTTGGTGCGCGCGTAGACCGACTGAGATGCGGTACTGGCGCCCAACGCCGACATCTGGACGAAGCGGCTGGCCCCTGCCTGCTTGGCGGCGGCGGCCACCCGGCGAGCGCCATCGACATGGAGCGAACGGAAAGTTTGGCGCCCTTTTTCGTAAAGGATCGCAACCAGATTGATCACCACCTCGGCGTCATGTGCTGCCGCGGTCACAGCGCTGTCATCATGAATGTCGGCGCGGGCCGTTTCAATTTTGTCGCCGATCGCTCGCGGTAGCAAATCCTTTACGGTTTCCGGATGACGCGCCGCCACTCGGACGCTGGCGCCGTCCTCGACCAGACGCTGTACAATGCTCCGTCCGACAAAGCCGGAGCCGCCGAAGATCGTCACCCGTCTCGCCGCGTGCGCGTTGGTCGGATTTTCTCCTTCGCTCATGAGTGTCTGCCTCCCGCTGTCGTGTTACGAACGCCCGGAAATTCGCTGTCCTGCTTGTGCACGTGTTCATCCCGAGACACTTGTGCAAGGACCGCTGGCCTGCCTGCCGACTCGCCGCTCACTGCCTCAAGCCGTCCGTACGAACAGCAGTTTATACAAGTCTGTACAAAAAGCACGTGGCGGAAAGCACGTGGCGGGCGAGGGATGGAGACGCACGGATGACCATCGGCCACGACCCACGTGATGGCCGCATTGCCCACCCGTGACGGCGCACAGGCAGGCAATGCACAATTCAGTTGCTGCCGTAGGACGCGCCGTCAGGATGTCGCCTTCTGTTTCATCTGCATGTAGTCCTGACCCAGCTTCTCGGCCTCCGCAGGATCCATTTTCTTGCGGGCAGCGGGGAACAGTTTTTCCTCTTCATCGCGGATGTGATGGTTCAGGGCCTCCAACAACTCATCGATGGTTTCTGCCCACTCCGGCGAGGTGGTTTCCATTTCGGTCAAGGCTTGTAGCAGTTCCTTGGCCTCGTCATGCTCTTCGACGGCATCTTGGATCTGATCGTCCATGCCGGTTTTCTCTTGCGCTTCAGGATAAAAGGTTTGCTCCTCGAAGCGGGTGTGAATTTCCAGTTCCTGTTTCAACTCGGAAAACAGCTTCTCTCGCGTCTTTGCCGCCCCGTCCGACGTGTCTTTGATCTTTTGCAGCAGTTCCTTGACCTTGCCATGATCTTTCGTAAGCAGATCGTAAATGTCAGCCATCTCGGTGATCCTTGCTGTAATGTCGGGCTCTGTAGGAACGGGCGACACCGCAGACGGTTCCTTGGACCTCGCCATTAAATGATCGGGGGGACCTGCGGGATACCGAAACACGCTGTTGCACGGCGTGGGTTCCGCAAAGACGGTGGCGCAGGGACTGTTGTGGCACAGGGATCCGGTTCCTCTGTTTCGTCCCCGCCATGCGCGTGCGGTATCCGACACAAAACGGACCTCCAACGAGAGGGACATTTTTTTATCCCGCCTGGAACCAACCGCGGTGACTCGTGTTGGTGTTGTTGATCTAGCACCACACCTCGGTGGCGTTTGCCGGGACGTCCGTAGGGCGCCACGCTTTCTCTAAACCCCCACGTCGCGATTCCTCTCTTTTTGGATCGCCAGGGCTTTACAGGGAACTGCCAAGCTGTTCGGCGGGAGCGGCGGTGCCCCCTGCGGTGCCGTTGTGCGGGGTGTAAGGATTTGCCCTTCGTTCGGCACCAACGTCGCACAACCGGTCCAGCAGCGCGATTGCCTTGTTGAGATACCATGTCCTCCGCTGCGAGCTGTTCTCGGCGAGCGTTACCAACATGTGGCCAGCTTCCTTGGCGAGGATATCGTTGTGTCCTGATCGTCTGGCGGCCAGCATATGCTCAAGATTGCGGCGAACGCGCGCAGGCAACCTGTCTACAGGAACGGAAGGGGAGATGGGAGCGCCGCTCCTTCGATCGTGCCGGGGACTACGGTCCACGCCTGTCCGCGAGGCGTCCTCAACAGCGACCGGCAGAACGGCATCGATGATAGTCTGATAGATGATCTCGGTACGCTCCGGATCATGCCCATCGTTGGTACCGATGATCCGCGGTGCGAACGGCTTGAGGCGCTGCCGTGTCGCCGCATCGACACGGTCGTTGAGAGGGATGACAAACTTGCGGATGACCGGCGATGCGGTTTTCGGCCGATCGCCGAAATACTCGCCTGCCATGAACGCAACGAACGACATGATGCAAAATCTGTTCAGCGCGGGATCGCCGATTCCGGCGATCAACTCGACGCCGTCGTAGCGCCGTTGAACGTTGAGATCCGTGGACATTCCTTAAGTTCCTCCCTCGCTTCTGAACCGCAGTTCGGCGTCCGTTTTGGACATGAAGAGTGAGGTGGGAACGGCCTTGCCAACTTGCCAGCTTGGGCAGATCCTCGAGGAGGATAAAATCAAGAAGCGGGACTTCAGCGCAAACGAATGCGCTCACCGCACCTCGAGTCGGCCAAAGGTTTGTGCGGCTTCATGGGCGCAGGAGAAATGTTTGCGGGCAAGATGGGTGCCCATAAAGGCGTCATCAATCAGCACGTGCTGTTGAACCCACTCGCGCAGATAGCTGACGATTTCCCGCAGGATGATACGGTCCGGCTGCGCCGCGTATCGGTCCATGAACAATTGGAACCCTTCAAGAAACCGCGTGTGCTCGGCCCGATGACCCCTCAGGTGGGGATAGCCGCAGGCCTCCATCATGATTTCTTCACGCCGGAAGTGGAACTCGTTGAAGACGATCAGCCGCCGGCAAATCGTCGTCAGCACCTGCGCGTCGTCCCGCCGTTCCAGGCCCTCCTGAAGGCGGATGTTGAGGCGAATGATGATTTCATGATCTTCATCGAGCAAGGGAATGCCGACGCGCATGCTGTCCGACCATGCGAAGAAGGATCCGCTATTCCCTTTCATGAACGCTTGCCCCTTTCTTGCACGCGTCGAGGACGGCATCGGCGCTCAACACACCTCAGTAGCGTGCCAGACATCAAGATGCAAGCAGATGCCATCAACGAGTGCCGCATGGGATGTGCTGCAACACTCGTTTTCCCGTTGGCGGAGACGGAAGGATTTCCAGAACGGGCGTTTGCCGGCTGCGGAGAACAGTGTTCCTTGTCAACCTCAGGATGCGTGAACATGCAGGCATTCGCCCGACAATCCGGCGGGCGAGTCCCGGCGATGCCTTCGGGCGCCGTTACTGTGAGGGCGGCGTTTCGGGCGGTGCCGGTGTGGAGGCGCCGCTGCCTGACTGCGGAGGAGCCTGCTCCGAGATTAGGCGCCACAGGGTCACCTGATCCGGCAGACCGGTGACCTGCAGGTTTTCTTTCTTCTGAAACTCCTCGAGCGCGGCCTTCGTCTTGGCGCCGAACTGGCCGTCCGCGTTGCCCTGCAGGTGACCCTTGTCGATGAGCTTCTGCTGGACGTCTTTCATGATCTCCGAATAGAGCGCCACTCGTTGCCCGTCGGCTTCGGCAATAACACGATCGGACTGTTCCTTGAGCCGATTCTCGGCAAGAAACTCGATCATTGCCGTGACCACGGCGAAGAAACGCTGCTCGCGGTTACGCTCGCAATTGTGTTTGACGAGGGCGAGGACGGTATCGGTATTCTGCCAGGGAGCGATGTCAAAGGTCTCCGGCATGAGTTGATTGATCGCCGTCATGTATCCTTCGAGCCACCCACCGGCCAGAAGAATGTTCTCCTGACGTTCTTCCGCCGCCTGCAGAAACTGCTCGCAGGTGGCGAGGCCGACCCCCCGGAGCGCGAAACGTCCGCTGCCATCGGCCGCTCCCACTGGCGCCGGAGCGGCCGCGGCTGCCACCAAAGCGCCGGTGAGTACGAGAACGCGCATCTTCATCACTTTTTCTCCGTATTCGTAAGGTCCGACCACGCATACTCTCTCACGCAGCCGGAAACAAGCTGACATGCCATGACGCACTCGGCGTATGAACACACGGGCTACAACAGCGCCATCGAGTACAGCACCAGTGTGACCAGGACCAGGATGACCGCCAGCCAGAAGGGTGCGCCCGGGTTCCTGCTTGCCCCCGGCTCCGGGACTGCCGTCCGCCGGCGTCTTTTCACCGGATTGCTCAGCGCGCCGTTCAAGCAACGCAAGAAATCATCCGTCATCTTGCGTAGGGACTGATCGGCCGCCTCTTGATCAAGAAGACCGATTGGGCCGGCAAGGGTGGCTTGCACCTCGTACTTGACAACGGTCGACGTCGCGTCGGCAGCCTCGATCCGCAGGTCCGCACTGCCTGTCGCAGAGCCTGCCGAACCTCCCTGGCTCCGTCCGGCGATGCGTAAGGTTGTCGGCGGATCAACGGCTGTCACCGTCAGCCGGCTGGTAAATCTGGCCTGAGCTGAACCGGCACTCGCTGTTGCCAGCGCACGGATTTCGGCGGCACTGACCTGCTCGACGCTCTCGCAGCCGGGAATGCACCGGCGTAGAATGTCGGGATCTTGGAGCGCTGCCCATACGACCTCCTGCGGCGCATCGAGGCGCTGCTCTCCTCCCAACTGCATCAATCGGTCTCCACACCCTGTGCCCCTGGACGGATTTTCATCTTATCCATCGTTGTTCAGATTGAGCAAGAAACCGATGAAAGCCGCGCCGGCCGTCGCAGCCGCCGGCACCGACTGAAGATGCGGCTGAGCGAAAAGGTTGCCATCACCGCTGCCGGCAGAATATTGGTGGGATCCTGCGAAGAAGGGGAGTGAGCATGATCGAGGATCGCAGCGGCAGAGCCGACGACGGCGCCGTCGCCGCCACCACCGCCACTGTCGCCCGGCTCGAGCACGAACTGCGAATGGCGAGCGCGGCCTTGGATGAACCGGGAGCCGGGGCGCACGGAAACCTTGAGTGCCGGGTTGCCGATCTCCAGCAGCGGGTTTTGACGACGCCGGCGCGCACTCTTTCCGATATCGAAGCGCGCCTGTCCCTCATTCGCGCCATCGCAGCGTCCCTGGGGGAGCCGGGATATCTTGTGCAGCTCGTCGACGCCACCCTCGCCGACGTTCGTGCCATGCATTCCGCCGACGAATAAGCCGTGCTTCAGGCCATTGCCGCCAATGCGGAGCTCATCCTTGGTTTGATGGCTGCGGCGCTGGCCACCGGGGTGGTTGCCGGCACTCTTGCCGGGCTGCTCGGTGTCGGGGGCGGGATCGTGATCGTGCCGGTTCTGTATCACATCTTTCCGCTGCTCGGTATTGACGAGAGCGTGCGCATGCACCTCGCCGTCGGCACCTCGCTCGCGACGATCATCCTGACCTCGATCATGTCGGCAAGAGCCCATGCGCGCCGCGGCGCCCTGGACCGGACCTTGCTCGTCACCTATGGGCCCGGCGTCGTGATCGGCGTTCTTGTCGGCGCGTTTCTCGGCGCGCAGGCGCGAGGAGAGCTTCTCGTTCTCATTTTTGCGACCGTCGCGTTGGTGGTGGCGCTGGACATGGCCTTCCGGCGGCAAACCGTACATCTCGCGCGTGCTCCGCTGAAGGGACTCCCGGCGCACCTCATCGGCTTTTTCATCGGCGGCTTTTCCGCCATTATGGGCATCGGCGGCGGCACGTTCAGCGTTCCCGCCTTCACCATGATGTCGGTGCCGGTGCACCGGGCCGTCGGCACCGCGGCGGCGGTCGGCCTCATCATCAGCATCCCGGGGGCCCTCGGCTTCATGTGGACCGGCCTCGGCAATCCTCACCTTCCGGTCGGCAGTATCGGCTACATCAGCCTGCCGGCCTTTGCCGCGATCATTCCCGGCACGATGCTGTGTGCCCCGCTCGGCGCAAGCATTGCCCACGCGATTTCGGCACGTGCCTTGCGAGGGGCTTTCGCCGTCTTTTTGTTTCTGACCTCGGCTCGCATGTTCTACAGCGTGCTCGGTTGAGCAGGGATAGGAACGGCTGTTCCGGCTCTCGAGACAACGATAAAGGCAGTCATCGGTCCACGTCACAATTGGCGGTTGCCATGCGCCGTGCCCGTCAACGGCAGTGATGGACGGAGCGACGTTGTCATCCTTGTCGATCTGCTGATGCCGGGTCATCCTTGTCGATCTGCTGATGCCGGCGTCCAGCATGAGTGATCATCGTTGTCCCGCGAAGGCAAAATATTGACAACGAAAGGATTTAGGATTATTATCCTATGCACGTGCAGATCGCAAGCAGGATGCTGCTGAGGTGGATCGAGGGCGCCATGGCCGTGCCATGGCGGTGCGTCATTTGTCAGGCCCATGAGGAGCATGTTGATGATGAGCGGCAGGATTCCTCAATTGCTCTCGCGGGGCCTCTGGCGTCGCCTGAACCTCGGCTTGCCTACGGTCCTCGGGATGACACCTCGGGGGTTTTTCATCCCTTATCGGTACCGTGAGCAGATCCCGCCGGTTCGACCGGCATACGCGCCTGTCCTGCACCTGTTCCAGCATCATCATGGGCTCTTTCTTGATCTGCTGAAAACGATCGACGCCCACGCCGGGGATCTGCTCCGCATCAACGGCGACACGCCGCCGGCACCACGGTGGAACCAGGACTGGTTTCCGCGGCTGGATGCCGCCGCCGCCTATGCGGTTGTTCGGCGAGCCCAGCCGAGGCGGATTGTCGAAGTCGGGGCAGGGCATTCGACCCGGTTCTTCGCCCGGGCTGTGGCTGACGGGGAGTTGAGCACGATCGTCACGGCCATTGATCCCGTTCCTCGTGCACGCCTGGACGGTCTCGATGTCCGATTGATTCAGAACACCGTTGAACAGGCCGGAGAGAGGCCGTTCATGGATCTTGAGTCGGGTGATATTCTCAGCATCGATTCCAGTCACGTCCTGATGCCGGGAACCGACGTTGACGTCCTGCTCAACCGTGTTCTGCCCAATCTTCCAGCGGGCGTTCTTGTCCATCTGCACGATATTTTCCTGCCGGATGACTATCCCGAGGAGTGGGCGTGGCGCGGCTATAACGAGCAGCTGGCGATTTCCGCTCTACTTCTCGCCGGCGAATGGCACGTTCTGTGGTCAAGCCGGTATGCATCCTCGCGAATGGCGGCTTGCGTAAGCCAAACTGTCATGGCGCGAATTGCCTTGCCGGCGGGCGCATATGAATCAAGTCTTTGGCTGGAAAAGAGCGCCCTGTTCGAGCATGCCGATGACGGCGAGTGGAGCGGAGAGGAGGCATAAGGGCATCTCGCCTCCTGACCGGTGTGAGGGGTCCTGTCCGGGCTCAGCGTCTATGCGTAGGGATCCGCCGCGTCGCGAAGACCATCGCCGAGGAAATTGAAGCCGAGAACGGTGACGATGACCGGAATCATCGGTGTCAAAAGCCATGGATAAAGGGCCACCGCTTCGATGTTCTGGGATTCGGTCAGCAGCACACCCCAGCTTGTAATCGGCGGCCGCAGGCCGAGGCCCAGAAAACTAAGAGCGGTCTCGCCGAGGATCATCGCCGGGATGGAAAGGGTCGCCGAAGCGATCAGGTGGCTCATGAAGTTGGGCAACAGATGCCGGCCGATGATCCGCGAAGGCCGCGCACCCATCAGCTTGGCGGCGGCGCAGAAGTCCTCCTCGCGCAAGGCGAGCAGCTTGGAGCGGACGGCGCGGGCGAGGCCGGGCCAGTCGAGGAGGCCAAGGATCAGGGTGATCCCGAGGTAGACAACGATCGGACTCCAGGTGACCGGCATCGCCGCAGACAACGCCATCCACAGCGGCAGTTCCGGCAGCGAGCGGATGATCTCGATCACCCGCTGGACGACATTGTCGATCCACCCTCCGAAGTAGCCTGCCAGACCGCCGACGGTGATGCCGATGATGAAGCTGATCGTGATGCCGATCAGCCCCACGGTGAGGGAAATTCTGCCGCCGTACAACAGGCGCGAGGCCATATCCCGGCCCAGGCGATCGGTGCCGAGCAGGAAGAATGTGCTGTCGTGCGGCGGACACACCAGGTGCCAGTCAGCATCGAACAGCCCCCAGAACCGATAGCCGTCACCGCGGCAAAAGAACCTGAGCGCGCGCGGCTGTGAGGTGTCGGGAACATATTCCCGTCTGAGAGTCTCGAAGTTGAGCTCGTACGTATAGCTATAGACGAAAGGTCCGATCAAAGCGCCGTCGTGAAACAGATGGACCCTTTGTGGCGGCGCGTAGATGTAATCGGTATGGCGGGTGTGAAGATTGTAGGGAGCAAGAAATTCCACGATAACGATCGCCCCATACGACCCCAGCAGAATGAAAAGCGCGGCGAGGGCGAGCCGGTGCCGTTTGAAACGCCACCAGACCATTTTCCACTGGGACGCCAGATAGTACTTTTCCTGTTCCGGGGTCAGTTGCTCGGCGGCATGGACGTCGAATGGCGCCGAGGAGACGTAATGCGGCAGCCGGTCGTTCATCACCGTGCCCCGCCGTGCAGCCGGATCCGCGGATCCAGCATCGCCAGAAGAATGTCGGAGATGAACATGCCGACGACGGTCAAGACGGCGAGAAACATCAGGAAGGAGCCTGCAAGGTACATGTCCTGACTTTGCAACGCTCCAAGAAGCATCGGGCCGGTGGTCTGCAACGACATGACCGCCGAAACGATCACCGATCCCGAGACGATCTGCGGCAACAGATTGCCGATATCCGCGATAAACGGATTGAGCGCCATCCGAAGGGGGTATTTGACCAGCAGTCGACCCGGCGGAAGGCCCTTTGCCCGGCCCGTGGTAACGTAGTGCTTCTGCAGCTCGTCGAGCAGGTTCGCCCGCAGCCGTCGGATCATGCCGGCTGTTCCCGACGTCCCGATCACCACCACCGGAACCCAGAGATGTTGCAGGACCGAGAGCACCTTGCCCGGGGTCCATGGTTGATCGATGTATTCCGGCGCCATCAAGGTGCCGATCGAGGTGCCGAACCAGACATTGGCGAGGTACATCAGGATCAGGGCCAGCAGGAAGTTGGGCGTTGCCAATCCGAGAAACCCAAGGAGCGTCAGCCCGTGATCGGCCCAGCTATATTGGTGGGTCGCGGAGTAGACACCGATCGGGAAAGCGACCACGTAAATAAAGAGGATGGTTGCGAAATTGAGGACCAGGGTAAGAAAGAGGCGGTCGCCGACCACTTCGGAAACCGGCCGGTTGAACTCGAACGAATACCCCAAGTCGCCCTGGATCAGGCCGATGATCCAGAAGAAATATTGCTCGATCATGGGCCGGTCCAAGCCGTACTGTGCTCGCAGGAAGTCGATTCGCTCCCGCGGGACCATTTCCCCTTGGGCCTCCAACTCGGCGATGTAGCTGCTGAGGTAGTCGCCGGGCGGCAGCTGGATGATCATGAAGACGAGTGCGCTGATGACGAGCAACGTCAACAGCATCGTCAGCAACCGCCGGGCGAGATATGAAAGCATGACCCAAGGTCAGTCCGGCGAGGCCTGGGCATTGGTGTCGAGCCAGAACGTCTCCACTCGGTGCATCCCGAAATGCGCGCCGGGCTCCCAGTTGTAGATCGCTTCTTCGGGAACGTTCCGCAGATCGTTGCCGACGACAACCGGCTGTGGGACGCCGCGGATGATGCCGATCGAGAAAACCTGATCGGCATAGATCCCCAGCATTCTCTGCCAGATCTCCGCTTTATTGGCGTCATCCGTGGCGGCATGCCATTGCTCGTAGAGCGCACGAAGCTCCTTGACCGGCTCCACGTCCACCGGCGCGCCGCCCTGACCGTTGGTTTCATAGTACATGCCCCACTGCGGCCACTGCAGCTGTATCTGGCCGACCGGAGCCAGTTCATGCGGAGGCATCTGCGGCGTCGCCAAGCCATTCTCCAGGCCCTTCCAGGCCGATATCAGCGTTTCGCCGGCAAAGATCCGGCTTCGCATCACATCGCGCTGCAGTGTCTTGATGTGCGCCCTGATGCCGACCTTCTGCCACGAGTCACGCACGAGTTGCAGAATATCAACCTCGATCGGATCCTCCCCTGCGGTCTCAATGACGACGTCGGCCGCTCGGCCATCAGGAAGCAGTCGGACACCGCCGCTCCCGCGTTGATCGAGTCCGGCGGCATCGAGCAGCGCGTTCGCCTTCTTCAAGTCGTGCTCGGTCCACGCAGCGGCATACTCCGGTTTGTAGAGAGGGCTTCCGGGCAGAACCGTATTGCCGCCGCTATCGGCCATCCCGAAGTAGATCGACTGGTTGATTTCGTTGCGGTCGATCGCCAGCGACAGCGCACGACGAAAGTCCGCGTTTCTGACGATCTCCCGCCACACCGGATCGGCTACGTTGAGGTTCGGGTAAAGCGCGGTTTCCGCACCCGCTGCCGACTGCCAAAGGTGAACAGTGTAATTGTGACGGGTCTCGCCCCGCTTGAGGATGGCGTAATTCTCAAAGCCGAGCCCGCGCGCCTGAAGATCGCTATCTCCCGCCGCCGCCTTGGCCGGAATCAGCTTCGAATTGACCACCGTCATCGCCACACGGTCGATATACGGAAGCTGCTTGTTGTCGCTGCCGACGCGGTGGAAGTAGGGGTTGCGCGCGAAAATGAATCGGCTCGAGGGGGGCTGGGTCACCAAGATCCATGGTTGCAGTGACGGCAGTGCCGGATTTTCGTTCTTGTATTGCTGCGATTGGCGAAAATGAAGGGCAATCCAGTTGCGCTGTCCCTCGGCCGCCACCTTGCGCGCAAGTTCGGCGGGATCCGCATAGCGGGCATGGAACTGCTTCAGATAGTGAGCCGGCTGGAACAGGTCCTCCGGCCGCGCCCCGGCCAGCGTTGGCAGAAAGGTCCGGTTGGGCTTGTCCCAGCTGTAACGAACGGTGGTCTCGTCGAGCACCTCGAATCGCGGCGGCTGTCCGTCAACCAGCAGAAACGCCGGCAACCCTCCTAGCGACATCTCGGGGTTGTTCAGAACGTCTTCCCAGTAGTAGCGGAAGTCGGCAGTGGTGAAGGGATGTCCATCCGACCACTTGTGGCCTTGGCGAAGGTGAAACGTGAAAACCCGCTCGTCTTCCACCTCAAGGCGTTCCAGAATATCCGGGACGATTTGCCAATCGGGCGTGTATCCGACAAGGCGGGCATAGCCATAGACGACCATCAAGCGCGTGTCCTGGGCCCGACCGACCAGGGTTCTCAACATCCCGCCGTGCTGCCCTGGCTCCCGCTCCATGGCAGCAAGATCGACCACCAACGGGGTCTTCGGCAGCCGCTCGTTGACCGGCGGCAGCGATCCGCTGCTCACGGCCTCGATGAGGCTCGGCGGCTCGATGAAAGCCGCGGCCGTGCCGACCGTTGCGACCATCGCAACCACGATCGCCACGACAGCGTGCAACCTCTTCTTCAGACGTATCGTCGTCTTCATGCCACCCTCTTCGCATTTGCTATTGGCGCCGAATGGGCGCGGACGAAGTGTCCGCCCCCGAGGTCGAACAGACTTGACGGTGTGCTGCCGATGGTAAACGGCGACGGCCAGGCCTCCGGAGCCGATGCTCGCCCGCCCATCAGCGCCGAGAAATCCAGCCGGCAGGAAGGGTCGGGATAGGGAACCGCGGCCAGCAGTGCGCGCGTGTAAGGATGCACCGGTTGGCGAAATAGCATTTCTCGCGGGGCTTCCTCGACAACCTGCCCGGCGCACATGACAGCGATCCGGTCGGCCATGTAGTCGACGACTGCGAGGTTGTGGGAAATGAACAGGTAGGTGAGCCCCAGTTCCGCCTGTAGGTCCTTGAGCAGGTTGAGGATCTGGGCCTGAACCGAGACATCGAGGGCGGAGACCGGCTCGTCACAGATCAAAAGCTCCGGCTTCAGAGCGAGCGCCCGCGCAATTCCGATCCGCTGACGCTGGCCGCCGGAAAAGCTGTGCGGATAGCGGGACAGATACCGCGAATCGAGACCTACCACCCGCATCAGTTCCACCACCATCTCGCGGCGATAGGCGTCGTCACCGATGCCGTGAATGACGAGGGGCTCGCTCAGGATATCGAGCACCGTCATGCGCGGATTCAACGAGCTGAACGGATCTTGAAACACATACTGGATCTTGCGGCGAAACAGCATCAACTCGCGGCTGTTGAGGGACAGCACGTCGATGGGATCGCCGTGGTCGTAGTAGGTGACGTTGCCGCTGTCCGGGCGTATCGCCCGCATGATGATCTTGCTGACGGTGGTCTTGCCGCATCCGCTTTCTCCGACAAGACCAAGACAGGTTCCGGCAGCGAGCCGGAAGCTGACATCGTCCACGGCTTTGACCGCTCGCATCCGTTGCGTCGCGATCCTCCCGCTGCGCTTGCGGATGGTAAAGCTCTTGGTCAGGTTTTTCACTTCGAGAAGCGGAACGCCGCCGCCCGCCGGCTTCTCTCCCGGCGCAAGCAACGCCCCTGCCTGATAGGTGATTTCCCGCAACGGCATCAATCGCTCGCACGGTTTCATATCGAAATGAGGGACTGCGCGCAGCAGCGCCTTCAGATAAGGATGGCGCGGATTGCCGTAGATGTCCTCCAGCATGCCGCTTTCCATGATGCGGCCTTGATACATGACCGCCACTTCTTCGGCGACGTTGGCGACTACTCCAAGATCGTGAGTGATCAGCAGCAGAGCCATTCCGAACTCGGCTTGCAGATCCATGATCAGTTTCAGGATTTGCGCCTGGATCGTCACGTCGAGCGCGGTACTCGGCTCGTCCGCGATGAGCAATGCGGGTCGGCAGATCAGCGCCATCGCGATCATCGCTCGCTGCCGCAGGCCGCCCGACAGCTCGAACGGATAAGTGTCGTAGGCGCGGACCGGATCCGGAAAATCGACCAACTTCAGCATCTCCAGGGTGGTCCGGTACCCTTCCTTCTTCCCCATCCTGCGGTGCAGGAACAGGCTCTCGCTGATCTGATCGCCGATCGTGTGCAGCGGCGAGAGCGACGTCATCGGCTCCTGGAAGATCATCGAGATCCTATCGCCGCGGATAGCCCGGAATCGGGGGCTGGCGGGATCAAGGGCAGCCAGATCGATGACCTGCCCCGGTGCTCCTCCTGACGCATCCGGATCCGCCAGCAGGATCTCGCCTCCCGCGATTCGCGCGGTGCGGGGAAGAATACCGAGCAGCGCCTGCGCCGTCACCGACTTGCCGGAGCCGGATTCGCCGACAAGCGCGACCGATGAGCCGGGACGGACGCGGAACGAAAGGCCGTCCACGGCTCGCAGCACCCCCGCCTGCGTGTGAAAGTCGACCTGGAGATTGCGCACCCGCAAAAGATCGTTCATCCCCTCACGCTCCTGATCGCGGGGTGGGGCGGGCTTCCCGTCAGCCCGAGCGCATCCAGGTTGGACAGCGTCGCCGAGTCCAGCCGAATGCAATTTTCTCGTGCCGCGTCTTTAGCCCGGGCCGCGACGGCGAGGAAGTCGTCCAGGTCCGATTCGATCCGCAGGCGCCCTCCATCCCCGACGAGGAGCAATTGCAGCCAGCCACCGCTGCGATCCCGGCGGGTCGAATAGTGTGCCAGCTTCAGTTGCCGCAGATCGCGCCAGCGGATCTCGGTCATGGTCAGCCCGCGACTGCGGATGCCATCCTCGCTGAGCTCGATACGCGCCATGTGCCGGCGCGCGGTCCTGGCACCATGGAGGGCGAAGAGGACCGCCGATGCCGTGAGGAGAGCGGTCACTGCCGGCAGCGGTTCGGTCATCAGAAGCGGGGCGCCGACGATACAGAGCCCGGCCCCGGCGCACAGATAATCGCCGGCCAGAGCGGGGATCGGGTAAACATGGGTGCTCACGGCCAGAACGCTTCTTTGGCACCGAGCCAACGCACCGCCGGATGGGAACGGGTCTGCGCGACGAACGCTTCGATGAACCCCCAGCAGCCTTCGTCGTGGAACAGGTGATGAGTCATCAGCCCGGTCGGCTCGTCCGGGTCCACCGCGTTGCTGCGCCGCGCCGCGAGGTGGTGAAGCACTTGGCCCAATGCATCGCCGTCGCCGATGAACCCGCCGGTGCCGTGCCAGTCCATGATGTCGAGGTGGACGTTGGTCCGCCGCACTCCCGGCACCGGTTCGGCGGCATCGCGCGGTCCCAGGGTCGACACGCCGCCGAGGCCGACCGCGGGCAACGTCGGCAACAGAGCGGGATCGACACGGTTCCACGGCGCCACCATCACCGGCAGCGCTCGCGGCAGCCTTGAGAGCCGCCGCCATCCTTCTGCCAACTCTTCCGCCATCACCTCTTGCGGACGGTGGGGTCCGTGCTCCTCCTGTCGTTGATCGCCCGGAGCGTGGTTTTCGTGGCTCCATCCATGCTGCAGGACCGACGCCAGGGGATAATCCAAGAGAAGCGCGTGCAGGGATCCGTCGATATCGCGGGGAATGACCGCGAGTGCGACCGGAACATCCTGCGTCGCACCAAGGTTCAACAACCGCACCAGTTGGGGGGATTCTCGTGTCGCATCGTCGTCGCGCCACCAAAAGGTGGCGGTTCGGCCGTCTTGCTGCCAGCGCACGAGTTCATCCCATAGATCTTGCCATGTCGCCATTCCTGGTCACGCTCCGTCACCCGCGGCTGTTGTTCCTGCGAATTTATTGCCGTTCCCGCGCCTCATGCCCTGCGTTGTGTCCCGGCCGATCCCGGCAAAGAGCGACAATTTCCCGTGCTGTCGCCTCGGCGCCCGACACGTTGATCGCCACTGCGGCCGGCTCGGCATCCAGCGCCCCGTCCACCGCCCGCGCAACGGTCTCCGGCGAGAGCGAGGCCGGATCGACCACCTTGAAGAGGCCGTGGCTTGCAAATACGCGGGCCCGAAAGTTCTGTTCGGTCTGATTGCCCTCGGCAAAGGGAACGACCACTGCTCGCGCTCGTGCCTGAATGAGATCCATCACTGTATTGTAGCCGGCTTGCGAGATGGAAAGAACGCAGTTCCTGAGAAGCGTTGGCAGATCGGCCCGCCACCGCTCGACGATGACGCCGGGAGGGGCATCCCATGCCAGCTGCGTGAACCGTGCTTGAGGCATATTCGGGCCACAGATGAGGCGCCAGGGGCGGGTAGCGACACGAGTGAGCGGTCTTGCCGCAAGTGCCGTCTCGATCAGCGGTGCACCCACGGCGCCGCCCCCGGCGGAGACGATGATCTCGCCGCTGCCTGCCTCTCCTGTTCCTGTTTTTTCCGTGTCGTTTATCGCGGCCGCCGCCGGTTCGATCACATATCCGGTGTAGCGGATCAGCGTGGCGATTTCCTCGGCCTCCGGCAGGGACTCCTGTAGGGCAATGAGCCCGGAATCCCCGTGGACGAGGACACGATCGAACCACGTCCGCGCGAGCTGGACCATTTCCCGTCGCCGGGTGGCGTTGGCCTTGTGCACCAGGACGTCGCGCACGGACGCAACGCAGCGCGGCCGCTTTCGCTGGATTCGCGCGGCCGTCAGCAACGGCATCAGCTCGAACCGGAATGCGCGCCGACCGAAGGGAAACTGCTCAATCAACAGAACGTCCGGCTGAACCACCGCCAATTCGCGCAGCAACCGGGTTACCCGCGCTTCACGCAGCGTATCGTTGACGGGGGCGCCGCCTTCATCCACCAGTTCCGAGAACGCAGCGTCGGCTGCCTGGATCGGCGGGAGCAGAATCCTGGCGCAGCCGTCAAAGCGGATGCCGTCCACATGAGGGCCACCCAGCACAACCCATACGTCAAGGCCGTGCTGCGCCATTGCCCGAGCGATGACAGACGCGCGCTTGATGTGCCCGACACCAAGCAGGTGCTGAGCATAGAACATCACGCGCCCGCTCATGCCGCCGCTCCCGCTGGAACAAGCGGCTTTAACAGAGCGGCAAGGGCGGTGGCCGCCGGCGCAAGATCATGCTGCCTGAGGACATGCGATGGCGCTTTGGCAGCCATCGCCCGGCGGCGTTCGTCCTCATCAAGCAGACGGGCCAGGGCGCGCGCAAACGCCGCGGCATCGCCGACCGGTACGAGTCGTCCCGTCTCGCCATCGGCGACGACATCGGGCACGCCGCCATAGCGCCCGGCGAGCACTGCCAAACCCGCGGCCTGGGCTTCGAGAAAGGCAAGGCCATAGGCCTCGTTGACGGCCGGCCAGAGGTAGAGATCGGCTGCCGAATAGATCGCGGGCAGTGCCTGCTCTTCGACGCAGCCGAGCCAGCGCACCCGACCACCGACCGGCGCAAACGCCCCCGTGACGTCCGCCCGCGCCGGGCCGTCGCCGACGACGACCAGGGTCCAGGGCCGGTGCGCAATCTGCTCCAGCGCGCGCGCAAGAAGCTGATAGGAGGAGAACTTGTCGCCAGCGCGCATCATCGCCGCAGTCAGCAGCACCGGCCGGTCCTGCGCAAGCCCAAGTTGCCGCACCAAGTCCGCGCGATGACGGGCGCGATCGGCGGCGGCGCGCAGATAGGGAGCCGCATCGATGAACGGCCTCAAGCCAACCAAACGGTGGGGGGCGACAACCAGCGGTGCCAGACCCGGCGTGTCGGCGCGATTGAGTGCGATCACCAGATCCGCGGCGGCGATCGCCTCGTTTGCTGCGGCGAATCCATTCGCCCACGGCCCTCGCGCCTGCTTGGGCGCGGAGGAAGCCTCGGCAACGACATAGGGAAGATCAAGAGCACGGGCCACCGCCGGTCCCAGCCAGTCCGGAGCCTTGTGATAGAGATGGTAGGTAAACCACAGCTCGGGGCGCCGGGCGGCATCGCGGTGCCGGTAGCGATCACGGAGACGGTCCGCGAGCCGGTTGCCGAGTGCGGCAAGCCGCCGTTGTCGCACTCGGCAACCGCTGACATCGTAGCTGCGGAACGAGGAGACGAGGGTGAGCTGATGCCCCGCCTTTTCAAGCGCCCTCCACAGCAGCCGCGCCATCTGCCGATCACCCGATGGTATTGGATGACCGGGCGCTTTCATCGGTGCGTAGAACGCTATTCGCACGCGCGTTCCTCCAAAATTTCCGTTGCGGCAACCTTCAGCGTATTGCCGGCGAGCCGGTGTGCCAACCGCTCGATCCCTTGCCTGAGAGTGAAGTGCGCCCGGATTCTCGCCATTGCCGCCGCAGCGAGTCGGTCCCGCAGCGCCGCGTTTCGGATCAGTCGCTCCAATGCGGCAGCCAGCGCCCGCGGATCATCCGGCGCGACCAGAAGGCCGGTCTCCTCGCTGATGATCAGCTCGGCAATACCGCCGACGCGGGTGGAGACAGCGGCCAGACCCTGGCTGTGCGCCTCCATCAGGACATTGGGCAGCCCGTCCCGGTCTCCGTCGGCCGCGATACGCGCGGCGAGAACGAAAATGTCGGCCGCCCGGTATTGCTCGAGAATCACTGTTTGCGTCTGCGCGCCCATCCAATCGATATGAGGTGTCAGGCCGGCTTTTGCTGCGGTTCGCTTCAGCTGGACCAGCCGGGAGCCGCCGCCGATGTGAGTCATGTGCCACGAGAGCGTTGCCGGCAGCATCGCCAGCGCTTCCAGGAGCACCTCGTATCCCTTTTTCTCCACCGCGCGCCCCACCGAGAGAAGGCGCACCGGCTCTTCGGATCTGGAGCCGTCGCGCAGCGAGGGCGGGCGCACGGGTGGCGGAAATCGATCGAGGTCCAGCCCGTGATAAACAAGGTCGACCTTGGCCGGATCGGGCGCCAGAGATGCCAGATGGTCCGCGCCGAGACGCGTACAGGTGACCAGCCATCGGCATTCCAACAGCTTTTCCCGCTTATCCCACTCGGGGGTGGTCCAGATATCCTTGGCATGCGCCGATATGCTCCAGGGCAGACCCCGTATCACCGCGGCATATCGGGTGACGGATGCCGGGGTATGGAGAAAGTGCGCATGCAGCCAGCGGACCTCGGCGGGCAGATCATGCGCAAGGACGAGAGCCTGGCCGAACCGGCGCAGCCGGCTGCGGGTTGGATCGCGGCGAACGTCCCGCAGCCACGTGGCCAGGGCGCGCCGGTAGCCGGGCGTATTGCGAAAGCGCCGCCATGCGGCGAGAACGCGCAAAGGCTGATTGCGCAGGTATTCCGGCAGATAGGTCACCGGCGCACGGATTTCCTGATGAACCGGATGGAGAGCACCATCGGTCGGATGGCGCAACGAAAACAGGCAGATGCGGATGCCACGCTGCTCCAGTGCATGAATTTCCTGGGCGATGAAGGTCTCCGACAGGCGCGGGTAGCCCTTCACCACGAAGGCGACCGGTGCTCCTGGATCAGCGACTGGCGGAGGCGAGCGCGACTCGTGCCGGGGCGTCGACGTCAGCATCCAGCCACCTTCCAATCATGCCGTTGATCACCGTGAGCCCGTCCAGCAACCCCGGCATTCGAACCTGCGAGGGGCGCGGTTGCGCTGGTAGGGCGCGGATGGCCGCGGCCATCAGTCCCGGATCATATGTCTCCTCGATGGCGAGCATGCTTACGAGCCCGAGCGCCTTGGCGCGCGAGGCGCGGATGTACTGTTCCATCCGCGGCACCGAACGGGGCACGATCAGGGCCGGCTTGTCGAAGGACAGAATCTCGCAAAAGGTATTGTAGCCGCCCATGGCGATGATTCCTGCCGCATCCGCCATCAGGGTTTCGACGTTCGCGTCGAAGCTGATGGCGGCGACGCGCGGAAGGCGTGCCGCGCGCTCCATGAATGCCGCCTGCATGGTCGAGCGCATGAACGGGCCGAGAACCAGCAGTGCCGGATAATCGATGCCCGGATCATGCTCATAGGCTCGCAGCACCCAGTCGACGATTTCGGCGCCGTCGCCACCGCCACCCGTCGTTACCAGGATGTAGGGCTGTCCGGCGAAGGGATTGATGGCATGCGGAGGGCGATCGATCTCCGAGACGGAGCGGCGCAGATAGCCGGTATAGTGGAGCTTGGCTTCAACCGACGCCGGCACCGGGACGCCGTGAAGCGGCTGGCAGACCTGCGGTAGGCCGTAAATCCAGATATGATCGTAGACATCCATCAGGGCGGAAAGCGCGTTCTTGCGTCGCCATTCCTCGGCCAAGGCGATCGGATCGTCCATCACATCGCGAAGCCCGAGCACCAGCGGCGTTCCCCTGCTCTTCAGCATCAAAAGGGTCTCGCGGACTTCTCCGCGCAGACCCCATGGCTCCTTGTCGACGAGAACCACGTCCGGAGCGAAGCTTTCGGCCGTGTGCCGGATGATGGACGCTCGCAGCCGGAGAATGTCTTCGATGCCGATCTCCAGGCTGAGGGGGGTATAATCGCCGTGGCGCAACTTGATCACCCCGGGAATGCGGACGAAGTCCACACGTGAGCGGAAACTGAAGCTGCCGATGATTGGCGAGCCCGAGAGAATCAGAACCGAGAGGGCAGGGCGGTTTTCGACCAGTGCGTGGGCAATTGCCCGGCATCGGCGAAGATGACCGAGGCCGAACGAGTCATGGCTATAGATCAATATTCTCTGCTGGCCGACCGACACGGGAATTCCTTCGCAAAATGCCCTCAACAGCAATATCTTATGACAGCTATCGAGCGCATGAGAAGATTCGTTTACGGTGGATCCCAAGAGGTGGCCTGAAGCGGAGGTCGAGGGATTCCGCTTCGCCAGGATAACAAGGTCAGCCTTGCCTGCCCATGCGTGTGGGGTGAAAACGGCGGCGAGAGGCAGTGTTCGAGTTTGATCAGTACCAGCGCAGGTTCCGCGACCGGCCTCCGCTGCGCCGGCCGGCGCCCTATTGCCCTGTCATCGACGTCGAAAAGATCTCGTTCATGGTATGGGGGGAACACTGCATCGAGTGCGCGGACCCTGGCTGCTATGCAACGTGCGACCTGTACCAGCCCCGCCCGGATGGGCGCTGCCGACGCTTTGCCTACGGCATTTACAGGAACAAGCGGTTTTCCTCGCTCCGCGGCTATGGGGCGGAGATCGCTTTCAAGATCTGGGGCAAGCTCGAGGCCGACGGCAATACCTACCTGGAAGACGTGCGCTGCGTGCTTCGCCGGGAGCGAAGACTCGAGCGGTATCGGCCGGCGCTGCGCCTTCTCGCCGCGGCCGCGTTCCGGGTCACCGGCAATCCGAAATGGAAGACGCTGGAGGGGGACCCGCGTAAGCTGGCCCGTCGGCTGCATCTTCGCAAGCTCCCCTCTTGCGGCGTAGGTTCTTCCGCCGGCCCGGACAGCTTCCTCTTGGAGATCTACAATCCCTCGTGCGATCCGGTTGACCTGCAACTCATGATGCGGGTTGTCGCCTCGCCCGAAAACCCGCCGGAGCAACTGCCGCCCCCGTTTTTGAAGTCTCTGCATTTGCCCCCCGGCTACACCTGCCACCGCGTCGATCGCCGTGAGTTCCAAGCCGTTGTCGAGTGCCGCCGCCGTTTCAAGGTGACGCTGATGCCACAGGGCGATGTCGCCCCCACTCTCATCTTCCTGACCGCCGATTTCGTCACCCATTCCCGGTCCGCCGATCCTGTGGTTGTCGACGGGCACGTCCGTGCCTCTGGCGAGAAGGCGGCTGACCCGCCGATCAAGTGCGTCGTCTTCGATCTCGATCATACGATTTGGGATGGCACGCTGATCGAGGACGGCATTGTCTCGCCACGCGAGGAGACGGTGCGGTTGATCCGCGAGTTGGACAAGCGCGGGATCCTGATGAGCATTGCCAGCAAGAACGACTTCGCGCGCGCCTGGCAGCGGTTGAAAACGTTGAACCTGGCCGACTATTTCGTTTGGCCGGAAATCAATTGGTCGCCCAAAAGCGAGAATATTCGCAAAATCGCGGCTCGCTTGAACATCGGTCTTGATACGTTTGCTTTCATTGACGACAGTCCGTTCGAGCTTGCGGAGGTCGAACAGGCGTTGCCAACCGTGGCATGCTTCAACGCCAATAGGATTGGCGGGCTTGTCGACCAGCCTCGGCTTCACGGCGGCACCAGTATGGAAGCAGCGACGCGGCGCCAATACTACAACGATGCGGCCCAGAGGGAGCAGACGCGTGCTGCTTGGGGTAGCGACTACATCGGCTTTTTGCGCTCGTGTGAGATGCAACTGAGTGTGCGGGCATATCAGCCCGGCGATTTCGAGAGGGTGGCGGAACTGGTTCAGCGAACCAATCAGCTCAACTTTTCCGGACGCCATTATCGCCGCACGGATTTGATCGCCCGTCTTGAGGATGCCCGCCTGACCAAGTACGTGCTCGCCTGCCGCGATCGCTACGGGTCGTACGGAACTGTTGGCTTCGCGCTGGTCGCGCGCCAGGGGCCTGAGTTGCGAATCGAAGACCTGATGGTCTCCTGCCGGGTGCAGGGGCGCTTTATTGAAGAAGCATTTTTCGCTTACCTGGTCCAGTGTCAGCCGAACGATTCGCTCACACGCGTGTGGGTTCGTTTCGGTGACACCGAACGCAACGGCCCCGCGCGGGAGGTGTTGGAACGGATGCATTTCAAGGATGATTCGGCAAGCGGCGGACTCCTTCTGGATATTGGCGGACGTGCCCTTCGTTGCGAGATTGTGGACGTTCTCGATGACACGCCTGAAGCCAATGAATGCCGGGTTTGAGGCAGGGGTACATCGTATACGGAAACATGGAACCGACATTCTTTAAATTTATATTCAAGTACAGCTGGCGTCAGCAGATATTTTTGCTGCTGATTACCTGTATTTCCTTTCCGTTTCTCTATTATTCTCTCGAATTGCCAAAAATAATTGTTAACAGAGCAATTGGTTCCAGTGAATTTCCTATTGTCATATTCGATCGTGATATAAGCCAACTGCAGTACCTCGTGGCCTTATGTTTGATCTTTCTTCTTCTTGTCATCATCCGTTTCGGTTTACGTTATTACCTTAATGTCCGGCAAGGACAACTGAGCGAGCGCATGTTGCGCCGGCTCCGGTACGACTTGTTCAGCCGCATTCTCAGATTTCCCCTGCCGGTTTTCCGCAAGAAATCGCAGGGCGAACTGATCGCCATGATCACCTCCGAAGTGGAGCCCATTGGCGGCTTTGTCGGTGATGTTCTGGCGCTGCCGGCGTTCCAGGGCGGCACGTTGGTGACCATCCTCATTTTCATGTTCATGCAGGACTGGATTCTCGGCCTTGCCGCCATTTCCCTGTTTCCCATTCAGATCTATGTCATTCCGAAGCTGCAGAAACAGATCAATGCGCTTGCCAAGGAGCGAGTCCGCACCGTTCGCAAGCTTTCTGAGCGGATCGGCGAGGTGGTTTCCGGCATCGAAGATGTTCATGCCCATGATACCGCCGAGTTCGAACGGGCCGACTTCTCGCGCTGGTCCGGAAAGATCTATACGATCCGCTACCAGATCTACCGTAAAAAGTTCTTTGTGAAGTTTATTAACAATTTTCTTAGCCAATTGACGCCGTTTTTCTTTTTCTTGATTGGCGGCTACCTTGTCATTGCCGGCGATTTGACATTCGGTGCGCTGGTTGCGGTGCTGGCCGCCTACAAGGACGTCTCCGCACCTTGGAAGGAGCTGCTCGGCTGGTATCAGCAAAAGGAGGATTCCCGGGTCAAGTACGATCAATTGTACGAGCAGTTCGTTGTGCCGGGAATGCTTGATCCGAAGCTGCAGGCGCTTCCTGAAGAAGAGGTGCCGCGGCTGGTCGGCCGGGCGGTCGCGAGCAACGTGACCTTTGTCGACGAACACGGCGTCAAGGTGGTGGACGGCGCGAGTTTTTCGTTCGATTTGGGGCACAAGGTGGCGCTTCTCGGCCGTGAGGGCTCGGGTCAGAGCATCATCGCCAAGCTGCTGGCTCGCCTGCTGGTGCCGACGACAGGCTCCATCAAGATCGGCGATGTGGATCTGTCGACGTTGCCTCAGTGTGTGACGGGTCGCCGGATCGGCTATACTGGATCGTCGCCCAGCCTATTTCAGGGAACCGTGCGCGACAACCTGTATTACGGATTGAAGCATCAGCCGCTGGTGCCGTTCCGCTACGAGGGCAAGGCGTTGCAGAACTGGGAATGGCTGGTCCGTGAGGCAAAGGAAGCCGGCAACACCACGAGCGATGTTGCTGCCGACTGGATCGAGTATCAAGCTGCCGACGCGGACGGTCCGGAAGCTTTGCTTGAGCGCACATTGCATGTCCTGAAGCAGGTTGAGATCGATCGGGACATTTTCGATTTCGGCTTGCAGGCGTCATTCGATCCGCTGGCGCGACCCGAGCTGGCGGACCGGATACTGCAAGCGCGGGCGGTGCTGCGGGACCGGTTGAAAGAGCGGGCCAATGCCGGGTTGGTCGAACCGTTCGATCCCGAAGCATACAACAGGAACATGAGCGTTGCCGAAAACGTGCTGTTCGGCACGCCGATCGGGCGGGCCTTTGATCTCGACCATATCGCGGACAACGCTTACGTTCTTGCCGTGCTCGAGAAGGCCGGCCTTACTCGGCGGTTTCTGGAAGTGGGCCTGCAGGTCGCCAGCCTGATGGTTGACCTGTTCCAGGATGTCCAGCCCGGCGACGACTTGTTTGGCCGCTTCAGTTTCATCAGCTCCGATGTGCTGCCGGACTATCAGGCGCTCGTGCGGCGCACGGACGCGAGCAGTCTGGATCGGCTGTCTGCCGAGGATCGCCGTCTGTTGTTGTCGTTGCCGTTCATGCTCGTTCCGGCGCGCCATCGTCTTGGCGTGTTCGATGACGAGATAGAGCATCGGTTGCTCAAGGCCCGTCGGATATTCGCCGCCGACCTGCCGGAAGATCTTCGCCCTGCGGTGGCCTTGTTCGATCCAAGACGGTATAACCCCGCTGCTTCGGTGCAGGACAACATTCTGTTCGGCCGGTTGGTGTACGGTCGCCCGCAAAGCCAACGTATTGTCGGCACCCTGATCGCGGATGTGGTCGAGTCTCTTGGCCTGCGACAGACCATCATCGAACTCGGTCTTGCATTCGAGACGGGGATCGCGGGTAGCCGGCTCTCAGCCTCCCAGCGCGCACGAATCGGTATCGGTCGGACGCTGTTGAAGCACCCGGACCTGTTGATCATGGATGGCGCCCTGGCGGGGCTCGATCCGACCAGTCAGGCGGCAATCACCGAAAACATTCTGAAAAGTTGGAGCGGGCTTGGACAGGTCTGGGTGCTCACCGAGGGTCAAGATCTCTCCGCCTTCGACCATGTGATTGTGTTGGACCAGGGAAGGACCGTCGAGGATCGCGTCCAGCATGAACAGAGCGAGAGAGTTCTCCGTGGGCAAGTGCGGTCGGCGGAATGAAGCCGCGCCACCGATGAGCAGCCGGTGTCAACCAGGGCAGGAGCAGCGCCATGCAGTATTCTGAAACGATCTCGATGCTGCGGCGGATCCCCCTGTTTTGCAAACTGGAGCCGGCGAAGCTGAAGCTGCTCGCATTCTCGAGCAGCTATCTGATGTTTGAAGCGGGCGAAGAGCTGTTCCGGGAAGGGGATCCCGCGGATGGTGCGTACATTATCGAAAAAGGCGATGTCGAAGTTCTGACCGGCCAGAATGGCCGTATGATCAAGGTCGGCACCTTGGGAAAATCCGACCTGTTCGGAGAGATGGCGCTCATCATGAACGAGACGCGCACGGCAACCATCCGGGCGGCAACGCACCTCGAGGTGCTGAAAATCGATGCCGAGGTGTTTCTTCGCCTGGTAACGGAAGATCCCGAGGTTGCCCTCAGCGTCATGCGTTCGCTCAGCCAGAAGATAACGCAATTGACCGAGCGTTATCAGGAGCTGCAGCAGCATGTGATCGGCAGCCGGGCGGGCTGAAAAATTTACCGCGGCCGATGATGGCCGCTCGTCGAAGTCCAGGGTGTTCGGCGCAACATCCTCATTTGGCGCCTTCTATCCCCTTCGATGCTTGCAGAATCGACATTGACGCCGGCTTTTGATTCTGGGTTATGACAGCGCTTGAGCGGGGTCGAAGGCGATCACGAGGTTGAAGGCGGGGTCGGTCACCGAATAGCCAGGCATGGTGATGCTGAGCTGATCGGCGCCGAGGCCTGCGATAACGACGCTGTTGGCGCCGTTCTGCATCGGAGAAACCTCCGCAGGAGCAAATCCTTCGAGGCGCAGGGTATCGGAGCCGGTGAAGTCGAGAATGAGGCTGTCGCCGTCGCCACGGCCGAAAGCGAACGTGTCTTTTCCGCTTCCGCCGGCAAGGGTGTCGTTGCCGGGGCCGCCCCTCAGAATATCGTCGCCGGGACCGCCTTCGAGCATGTCGTTGCCCGGACTGCCGACAAGGACATCGTCGCCGCGGCCGCCGTTGATCTGCTCGATGCCGACAAGAATGGGAGCGCCGGGCGCGCTGAAATCGAAGACGTCGTCCTCGTTGGTGGCAACGAGCGTATCGAAGCCATCGCCGCCATCAAGAACTTCAATGGAAACGATGTTGGCGAGTCGGTTGAGAGCGTGGAAGATGTCGTTTCCGTCGGTGCCGCGGATCGTGTCGATACCGGGGCCGCCATCGAATTGATCGGTGCCGTCCGTCCTGCCACGGACAATGAAGGTATCATTGGCGACACTGCCAAAGAGCGTATCGTTACCGTCGTTCCCCGTCAAAGTGTCATCGCCATCACCGCCGTCGAGCAGGTCGTCGGCATCGTTCCCATCGAGGACATCATCGCCGGCCCCGCCAAGCAGGATATCGTCGCCGTCGCCGCCATCGAGGATGTCGTTGCCCGTCTCGCCGGACAGCCGATCATCCCCTTTTCCGCCGTAAATGGCATCATCGCCGTCGCCGCCCGTGAGGATGTCATTGCCACGACCACCGTCAATCCGCTCGATGTTGATGAGCAGCGGGGCCTCCGGACCGCTGAAGTCGAGAACATCGTCTCCGTCGGTGCCGAGAATCGTATCGAAGGCTGCGAAACCGTCGATCCGCTCGAAGAAGAGAAAGGCTCCGTACTCGTCAACACCGAAAACATCGTCCGCAGGTGTTCCGATAAGCTGGCCCCTGAGGGCGCCGCTGCCGGCAGATCCGTCATCGGAGTCCGACGAGGGGACGCTTGTATCCGCTGAGGTCTCCGAAGGGCTTGCCGCGCCGGCGCTTTCGCCGGGCGATCCTGTACCGGGCAAGCCGGTGCTTTCGCTGAATGGCGCAGACATCGGAAGATCGGCGCCCCCGCTAAGGATCGGGTCCGAAGAGGCATCAGGGCTTGATGGCGGCAGGCTCCCCACGCCACTCGACGGAGACGGGGCGGCGAGGGCCGGACCATCCTGCTGTCGCGACGTCGTAAGGAACCCGGACGTGGATGCCTCGCGGACGGATGCAGACAACGGGGCCAATTGGTCCGCCCCAACAGAGGTTCCAAGAAGCGCGGAGCCGGTACCGCGGTTGCTTTGGAACAAGGTCCAGAGTGCGCTCGGCGCCTGTGGGGATTCCGGATCATTGTACCGGAACGAGCCGGCCGCAGGCGTTGCGCCGGGCTCAAGTGCGGCATCCACACCGGCGAGCTGCAGGCCGCTGTCGTCATCGATTTCCTCTCGATCCTCGAGAACGAGACCCGCGGCAAACTGCTCCAAAGAGGCGAACCCGATTGCTTCGAGCGCTGCGAGAGGCGCCGCAAAGGCACCAAGAATATCATCGAGGGGGACAAGATCGTTCGCCTTGGGCGGCGTTAGGTAATCGAACATGAAGACAACAAAGGCGGTGTCGATGACGAATCGGCCGACTCCGTTGGTGACAATGATTTCATCCGCATCGGCCATACCGGAATGCGGCAACAACACCAGTTCGATCCGGCCGTCGGCAAACGTTTTCAAGCAACCGCTGGCTTGGCCGATGCCGAGGGTGCCCGCCGGCGTCTCCAGAAGCAGGGTCTCTGCGTTGCCAGTGCCGCCGGAGAAGGCGGCGCTGCCTTGCGGGATCGACAACAGGCTCGGCGCCTTCAAGCTTTCACTGGTGGCAGCCACGGTCTCGACGACCAGGATGCCGTCTGCTCCCACTGCCAACCCCGATCGGTTGGCGAGATCGATCCCGACGACCGTCGAGCTTCCGGTTACAACGACGTCACCGGCGCCGATACCAAGGCCGAGTTTCACGGGCTCATGGCTTTGATCGGCGCGAAGAACACCCGCATCGCCTCTGACCAGGGTTACGCTCCCCGCGATGGCACCTTCGCGAGGTGACTGCGCCACGACGTCGCCTTCGCCTGTGGCTTCTTTTGCGCCGTCCGGAGTTGCTGTCGCAGCGGTTGCTGTTGCTGCCATGGTCTCTTCCCGATGCCTCCTACGGCGGGTGCTGCAGTAAGCGGGCGGCCTGCCTTCACACGCGAATCGTCACTCGCGAACGTTCATGGGCGAACTTCTGCAGATCAAGTAGAATATACCCCATTTGGGTATTAGACAGCAACGGGATGAACAATGCGGGAAATGGCGTGATCCTCAATCCCGGTACGGGTCACATCCGTTAGGAGAGCCGTTCGCGCGCACGTGCGAGAAGGCCCCATGCGAGAAGACGGGGAGGGGGCTCAAGGCGCCGTTGCTGCGGCGCCACGCCGGTGGGATTCGCCGAAGTCGATATTCGGGCCCTTGGGAATGATCCCTGTGGGGTTCACCGTCTTGTGGCTGCCGTAGTAGTGAAGCTTGATATCGTGGAGCCTGACGGTGTCGGCGATGCCCGGGATCTGGTAGAGCTCGCGAATGGTATCCCACAGGTTCGGGTAATCGATAAGTCGCTGACGATTGCACTTGAAATGGCTGTAATAGACGGCATCGAAGCGAACGCACGTGGTGAACAGCCGCCAGTCGGCCTCGGTCAAGCGATCGCCCACGAGATAACGTTGGCGCGCGAGGCGATCCTCAATCCAATCCAGGGTCGCAAACAGGGCGTCGTATGCCTCCTCATACGCGTCCTGGGTGGTGGCAAAGCCGGCGCGATAAACGCCATTGTTGACCGTGGTGTAAATCCGTTCATTGACGCGGTCGATTTCATCCCGCAGCTCGGCAGGATAGTAGTCCGTCGAATCGGAGGCATAAGCCGCAAACGCGCTATTGAACATGCGGAGAATGTCCGCCGACTCGTTGTTGACAATCGTCTGCGTATGCTTATCCCAGAGCGTCGGAACGCTGACCCTCCCGGTGTAGTCGGCTTGTGCCTTCTGATAGACTTCATAAAGATAGCGGGCACCATTGACGGGATCGGCATGTTCGGCCAGTTCCCAGCCGTTCTCGAGCATCAGCGGCGAAACGACGGCGACAGAAATGACGTCCTCGAGGCCCTTCAAGGCCCGCAAAATCAGAGTCCTGTGGGCCCACGGGCACGCATGCGACACATAGAGGTGATAACGCCCGGACTCGGCGGGGAATCCGGACGCTCCGTCAGCCGTGATCCAATCGCGAAACCGGCTCTGCTGCCGCTCGAAGCGGCCGCCGGTCGAGGCCGTATCATACCATTGATCCCGCCAAACGCCGTCAACCAGCAATCCCATCAGGCTTATCCCTTGCCCGCCACCAGTTTGTCGGCAATCTCTGCGACGTGGCGGCCTTGGAAGCGCGCCATCTCCAGCTCGTTCGCGCTGGGCCAGCGTGAGCCATCCCCCCCCGCGATGGTGGTCGCTCCATAGGGAGATCCGCCGGATACTTCGTCCAGGCGCAACTGCCCCTGCGCGGCGTAGGGCAGGCCGACGATGATCATTCCCAGGTGCAAGAGGGTGATATGGAACGACAGCAATGTCGATTCCTGCCCCCCATGCTGGCTGGCGGTGCTGGCGAACACGCTGCCGACCTTGCCGATCAACGCGCCGCTCAACCAAAGTCCGCCGGTCTGGTCGAGAAAGTTTCGCATCTGGGCGCACATGTTTCCATAACGCGTCGGCGTACCAAAAATGATGGCATCGTATTCGGATAACTCCTGCGGATCCGCGATCGGGGCCGCCTGATCCAGCTTGTAGCCGGACTTTTTCGCCACCGCTTCCGGGACCAGTTCAGGCACCCGCTTGACGGTGGCCTCGGTGCCCGCAATATCGCGGGCACCCTCCGCAACGGCTTCCGCCATTACTTCGATATGCCCGTAACTCGAGTAGTAGAGAACGAGAACCTTGCTCATGTGTTCCTCCTCCTATCATCAAACCGTGGCCGTCCAGCGGTTACGCCCGCCAGGTTTTTGTGGCTACGGCAGGTCCTTTATCGGTGTCGAATGAGCCGCACCTTGAAGGAAATCATCGGTTGCCACCAGCCGGTACGTCGGCGAGTCGAGATCGCCGGGGTTTTCGACGCTGTCCTTCATCATCTTTAACCCTTCCACGGCTGTGCCACCCGCTGCTTCGCGAGCCCGCTCCCAGTGCTTCCGATCGGGCCACTGCGCATACGCAATCCAGGTGCCGTCGTAGTTCCGGTGCAGCCTGGAGCCGAGGCTGCCGTGGTCACGGTACATCGTCTCGGTGACCCGTCGCCAGCCCTCACGGAATTGATCCTCCATTCCCGGCTTTATGTGCCAACAGTAGATAACGACAAACACGGCGCATCTCCTCTCTTGTCAGGTTTCGCCCATCATGCGTTCATGGCTCTCGCTTCGATGCTCTTGCGGGCGACCTCCTGATCAGCGTCCCTCGCGCCACCAAGCGGCGGCGAACCCGGCGAGTGCGAGGCCGACGAACAGATAAGGAGAAAACAGCGCGATTTCCTCAACGCCGGTGACGATGACGTGGCCATTGCGGCGCAACCCGATCCACTGACGACCGGCAGTTTCGCGGCCGGGTCCGGTGCGCCGGAATTCCGGCAATCCTTGCGTCGCCCACGCCAGCCCGCCGCCGCTGGCGGCGACGGCATCCGCAAGATGCTGAGGTGTTGCCCGTAGGTCCGTGAACTCCTTCGGATTGGCGGATCCGCTCGCGGCGAGAGCGGTCTTGTCTCCATCGTCCACACGGTAAAGGCCGATCATCGGCGCCGGAACCTCACCCCGAGCAATGCCGTCGTCTCCCGGCGAAAGCGTGAGTGTCTGCGCCTCACCCTCGGGGCCAACCACGCGGACCGCTGCGCTTTCGGGAGCGAGGCTGCGGCGTTCGATCACAAGCTGCCCGCCTTCGATCTGGGCAGCCAAGCGCTCTTCTTCCAGTTCCGGTTCCTTCATCAACCAGTGCACCAGCCGCCGCATCAACTCGCCGTGGGGACCACCGCCGTCATATCCCCGCGCCCACAACCAGATGTGATCGCTCATCAATCCGGCAATCCGGCCCTCGCCAAACCGATCGACGGCCAGCAGCGGTTTCCCATCGGGGCTCTGCATCAGAACATCGCCGCGCAGCAGGTCCGTCTCGATCAACCGGTACCATTGTCCCCATCGCGGGGTTTCGTCGCCTTCGCCGTTGTCGCCGGCAACGGTCTCTCCCGGCAGTGCGGAGGTAATGGGATGGCGCCTGCCGATGTCGCTGACCTGTGCGCGGTAGGCCTGCTCGATGACCCGCCCAGTCGGGGCGATCGGCATGACGCGGCCAAGCGGCGTTCGATAAAGGCTACCCGCACCGGCGAACTCGGGGCCGACGTCCAGAAGAAGTGCACCCCCCTGTTCGAGGAACTGGGCGGTGCGCTCCAGGTAGTGCCAGGGAATGACACTGCCGACGACGAACCGGTCGAACACGATCAGGTCGAACTTTTTGAGTTGTTCCTCGAACAGATCTTGAACCGGAAACGCGATCAGCGAGAGCTCATGGATCGGAGCAAAATCCTCCTTGTCCGGCGGGCGGAGGATTGTGAAATGGACAAGATCGACGGCCGGATCGGATTTCAACAAATTCCGCCAGGTTCGCTGTCCGGGATGCGGCTTTCCCGACACCAGCAGCACTCTCAGTCGCTCACGAACACCGTTGATCGTGACCACCGCGCGGTTGTTCACCGTCGAGAGCTCATCAGGGGCCGCCTCGGTTTCGAATTCGACGACGCTGGGACCGGCCCGATCGAGCACCACATCATGCAGCTGCGTCTCGCCCAGCACCGCCGTGACATGGCCGGCATCTTCGCCGTTGATACGGACGCGGACCGCCGTCGTTTCCTTGGCGCCGTCCGCTCCGCGCGCGCCACCGTCGTCGACTCGGAATGCGACACCTGCGGCGTCCCCCACCAGGGCGTAGGCCGGCGCGTGCTCGATCACTGTGCGCCGGTCCCGCTCGTCGGGCTTGCCCGTCAGCAACACGTGGAGCGGCGCGCCTTGAGTCGACGCCGTCGCATCCGCATCGGGCACATCGTGCACCTGGCCATCCGTGATCATGATGACAGCGGCCAGTCGCTCGGCAGGCTCGTCGGCGATGGCCTGTTGAAGGAGTTGAAACAGCCGGGTCCCGTCCGGGTCCGAGTCTGGCCCGGAGCGAACGATGCGGGTCTCCAGATCGGCGAAGCGGCCCAACTCGGCTTCAACGGAGGCAAGGGCCGCCGCGGCCTGCGGGCCGCGCGATGCGAGCGCCATGCTGGCCGACTCGTCAACCACGAGGACGGCCAGATCCGGCTGCGGCTGGTGTTGATCCCGCCGGATGCTGGGGTTGATCAGAGCGATCACGAGAATGCCGAGCGCGACCGCGCGCAAGATCCCGCCGCGCCCTTTCTGGGCACCGACGATCACCAGCAGGAGCAAGGCTACCGCCGTCAACCCGGCAATCAGAGGCCAGGGAAGCAGGGGAGCGACGTGAATGCCGTGACTCAATGCTCCAGCCTCTCAAGGATCGCCGGCAGGTGCACTTGGTCGGCCTTATAGTTCCCGGTCAGGGTGTACATCACAAGGTTGATGCCGAACCGGAAGGCTTGCTCTCGCTGCGACTCACCGCCCGGCACGACAGGAAGCATCGGCCGGTATAAACCGTCCATCGCCCAGGCGCCCGCCCAGTCATTGCCACCGGCAATCACTGCGGCGACACCGTCATTGTCCTGTTCGCTCACGCGCTCGATCCAGACCGGGCCCGTCCATCGCCCTGGAAACTCCGCGAGGAGATAATAGGCCCGGCCCAGGACATGCTCTGGCGGAACAGGCCAGAGCGCCGGGATGTCGAGAACCTCGGCAATCCCGCGCAGGGAGGAAAGCTGGTTGGCGGCACCCTCGTCGGCACCCCGGTTGCGGATATCGAACAGCAGCGTGCCGCCATGCGCCATGTAGGCGCGCAAATTCTCTGCCGCCGTGGCGGACGGCGGCGCGGCAGCGCCCACCACCGGCCAGTATATCAGCGGATAGAAGCTGAGCTCGTCGCGTGCCGGCTCGATCCCGACCGGCTCGGCAAGCTCCGCGGCGGTGCGGCGGTTGACGATGATCGAAAGGCCGGCAAGGCCGGCGCGGCTCATTTCGTCCACCTGCGGATTGCCGGTGCGCACATAGGCCAAGCTGGTCGTCAGGGTTTCGGCGACGGCGGAACCGTCAGCGACGATGGTTTGGGCATCGGCATGTTGTCCCGCGGCCGTGATGCCGGCGAGCGCCAGCATTCCGAGGCCGCCTGCGCGCCGCAGACCGTTGCTTCGTTGCGGCAGCCACCGCGGCCGGAAAAGACCGCGCATCGCCATGCTGACGGCGAGATCGAGGATCGCCAGTGCCAGTGCGAGGCCCAGGAGCCATGGCCGCAGGTCCGTCTCCTGCGGTCCGTCGTAGCCGGCGATCGCGACGTCTGCCGGCATCGGGCGGATCGCTCTCGGCTCCGGCAGCGCAGACGCAAGATTAAGCGCCCACCGCTCGCTCTCCGAGCCGTAAAATCCCGGTGGATGGAGCGGCCCGGCGGCGGTCTCGGTGAAAGCGAGGCTGTCGATGCTGTGTGCCGAGGCCGGTGGCGGTCCAAGGCGGCCAAAACCGTCAAGGACCTCGAGCGGTGCGAGTGGAGCGCTTCCGGCATGGGCGACGGCGGCACGGCTCATCAGGGTGATGCGCTCCAGCATCTGCACGAACACTCCGGACAGCGGCAAGGTGGACCATCCGGCGTTTGCCGATGTGTGAAACAATACGACCCAACCCTCGCCGCGACGGGCGGCCGTGACCAGAGGTGTGCCATCATCGAGGCGCGCCCACGTGCTGTACGTCAGCTCGGGCGCCGGCTCCACCAGAACCTGGCGCCTGACCTCCACGTCCGGCGGCACCTCAAGGTCCGAAAAAGGACTGTCCGCATCGAAGGCAGCAAGACGGGCCGGCTCCCGCCATGCCATCGCACCGCCGAGAACGCGGTCGCCCGCCCTCAGTGAGGCCGGCAGCAACGGCTCGTCGCGGGTGGCACGCGCGGCCAGTCGCGGTCCGGCGAATCGCACCAATAGGCCGCCTTGCCGGACCCAGGCGTCCATCTCCTGAACAGCGTCCGCGTCCGGCTTTGCCGAGTCGACAAGAAACAGAACGGCCAGTTCGCGGGCGAGCAGGCTGGTAACGCTGCCGTGGCGAATTTCGGCGGTCGGCTCGAGCGCTCGCTCAAGGTAATATGTGCCCGTGAGGAGGGGCAGGTTTGGCGCCGTGCCTTGATCCGTCACGATCCCGACGGGACGACGCCGCCTGCGCTCATCGAACAGCACCACTCCGCCTGCGGTCGTCTCGTTCTCCAGTTCCACCCGATCGATGCGGTTGATCATCTCAAGCGGAAGGGCGATCGCCGCGCTGGAGCGCCTTGCCCCCGCCTCGAACAGCAGAGGTTCGCGGGCGACGGTGGTCCCGTCCGCGGTCACCGCTCGGACCCATTTTTGCGCTTCATCGGTGTTGGACCGGCTGGCCTCGATGATCAACATGGCTCCCGCGCTCGTCGCCGGGCGGAGGATGATCGGCAGGTCGGCACCGTCCGGACTCATCAAAGACAGGCTGCCGAACGGCAGCACCGCCTGGGCCATCGCGGCCATTGTCGGAGCCGGCTCCCCCTCCTCGATGCCGTCACTCAGCCAGATGAACGCTCCCGGCGGGCTGCCCCGCAAAGCCGGCGAGGCCAGCAGCTGATCGAGTGCCGCCGCACGCTGCGTTTGCCACGGCCGAGGCTCAAGTGCCATGATTCGCTCCCGTGCTTCCGCTGGATTCAGCAGCCGGGGCAGGGGTGGTTTGGCGCCGCCTGGCTCCGGTGCGGTTGTCGTCAGGAGAATGCTTCGGCCTTCGCGGTCCGCACGATCGACAAGGCTGGTCAAGACATTGTGGCGGCTGCGCCAGTCCCGGGCGGCAGCCCACCCGTCGTCGACGATGAGGTTGACGGGCCCGCTTCCCGCCAATGGTTTTGCCGCATCGAGCAGCGGGTGGGCGAGGCCGAGAATGATCAGGATCGCCAGCATGACGCGCAGCATCAGCAGCCATAGGGGCGTGCGCTGAACGCTCTGTTCCTTCGATGCCAAATTGGCGAGCAGCGGGAACGGGGGGAACCGGACCCGCCGCGGTGCCGGTGGCACAACACGAAGCAGCCACCATAGGGCGGGAAGCGCGACCAAGGCAAGCAGCGCCGCCGGCGCGGCGAAGCTGAGGGCACCCAGGCTTACCATCGCCGCATCATCGTCCGCCTGAGGAAAGGGCGAGATGGAGAGCGAGCAACGCCGGCTGCGGCGGGCGATCGGTGTGGTGCAGGGTGAAGGTCCAGCCCAGCGAGCGGGTCAGGTTTTTCAGCTCCTGGCGGTGTCGCACAACAGCGGCCTGATAATCCGCGCGGACGTCCTCAACCCGACCGATCAAGGCCGATCCTTCGTGCTCCGCACCTTCGAACCGGATGCGGCCGGCGAACGGCAGAGTTTCCTCTGCAGGATCCATGATCTGTACCAGATGGCCGACGACTCCCCAGCCGGCGAATGCTGCAAGGGTTTCCTTGATGTGGGCGAGCGGCGCGAGAAAATCACCGATCATGACCAGGGTACTGTAACGCGGGAGCGGCTTCGGTTGAGGCAGACTCTCGTGCTCGGCCGCGGCGAGCGCCAAAGTGGTGGCAAGCCGCCGAAGGGCGGCACGGCCAGGAGCGGGGGTGGTTTCATCGTCCAGCAGAGCCAGCCGCTCACCGCCCCGCGCCAGCAGCGAAGCGATCGCCATCAACAGGAGTTCCGCCCGCTCGATCTTCGTCGGCCATCGCTCGCTGGAGCGATAGTCCATCGACGCCGATCCGTCGCGCCAGAGCCATACGCTTTGCGCGGCTTCCCACTCCGTCTGGCGAATGAACAGACGGTGCGATTTCGCCGATCTGCGCCAATCGATGCGGCGTGTCGACTCGCCCTGCTGGTAGCCACGGAATTGCCAGAAGGTTTCGCCGGGGCCGACCCGCCGGCGTCCATGCACACCGTGCGACATCGAAGCGGCAACGCGCTCGATCCGTATCAGCAGCGGCGGCAGCAGCGCGCCGAGGGCCTCCGCCTGATGCAGCCGGTCGAGCCGAACATCGTGCGCCGCCGGGCCGCGTGCCGGTGTTCGTCGCGGGGGGCGGGTGTTCAGGCGATTCGCTCGCACAGCAGGTCGATGATGGCGTCGATCGCCACCCCTTCCGCGCGGGCCCCGAACGTCAGCGCCATCCGGTGGCGCAGAATCGGATGGGCCAGCGCCAGCACGTCGTCGATCGAGGGCGCCAGTCGTCCGTCGATCACGGCTCGCGCCCGCACTCCTTGCATCAATGCCTGCGACGCGCGTGGTCCCGGTCCCCACGAAACTCCCTCTTGTACCTCCGCAATGGCGCTGCTCTCGGGGCGGCCCGAGCGGACCAATTCCAGGATCGCTTCGACCACGCTTTCCCCCACCGGGATGTGACGGATAAGCTTTTGCGCTTCCAGCAACTCGGCTGCGTCCATCACCTGGATTGGGACCGAATCGACAGGACCGGTGGTGGCGACGAGAATCTCCCGCTCGGTGTCACGGTCCGGATAATCGATATCGACCTGCATGAAAAAGCGGTCCAGCTGAGCCTCCGGCAGAGCATAAGTTCCTTCCTGCTCAATGGGGTTCTGAGTCGCCAGAACATGAAAAGGCGTCGGTAATTGATGGTAATGGCCGGCGATCGAGACCCGCCGCTCCTGCATCGCCTGAAGCAGTGCCGATTGGGTACGCGGACTGGCTCGGTTGATCTCGTCCGCCATCAAGAGCTGACAGAACACGGGCCCGCGGATAAACCGAAACGAACGGCGCCCCGTTTCGGATTCTTCAAGAATCTCCGAACCGAGGATGTCTGCCGGCATCAGGTCGGGGGTAAACTGCACCCGCCGCTCTTCAAGACCAAGGACGAAGCCCAGCGTTTCCACAAGCTTGGTCTTGCCGAGGCCGGGAACCCCAACGAGAAGGAGATGGCCGCCGGCGAGTACCGTGATCAGGGTCTCGGCGACGACCTCATGCTGCCCGAAGATGGTGCAGGCGATCGCGTCCCGCGCCCGTGCAATGCTGTCGCCCAGTTGATCTAGGGCTGAGAACAGCGCAGAATTGGACGAAATGACATCGTCGGTCATCAGGATCGACACGATGCTTGCCCCATTTCCCACTGAACAGTCGGTTCGATGGCCAACAACATCTCCGGTACTCCTTTTCCCCCGCCTGAACAACGAACGCCCGCCGTCGACCACAGCAGCGGCAGCCACCCCGCGTCGTTCCTTCGCCCGTTGCCACCGGAGACGCCTGGCGGCCGAGTTCAGCGAGGCGATTTTAATATAAGGATCGACCGTGACGGAGTCTGGTATTACGACGGCTCTCCCATAAATCGTCAGTCGCTCGTCTGCTTGTTCGCCTCGGTACTGAGGCGAGATGTTGACGGCGCTTACTGGTTGGTGACGCCGGCGGAAATGGGCCGCATCGAGGTGGAGGATGTTCCTTTCATCGCGGTCGAGTTGTATGTTGCCGGCACGGGCACCGATCAGATCCTCAGCGTCCGGACCAACGTCGACGAAATCGTCACCATCGATAAGGACCATGCGATCACGATGATGACGGATCCCGGCAACAACGAGCGCTTGCCCTACGTCCGGCTGCGGGAGGGCATCGATGCCCGCCTCTCCCGGTCGGTCTTTTATGAACTGGTTGGGCTTGGGGTGGAAGAGACCGTTGACGGCGCACATATTCTGGGCGTGTGGAGTAGCGGTTTGTTGTTTCCTTTGGGCAGCACGGAAGCAGAGGCGTGAGGCTGGAGCGCGATACGATCGTAAGGCGTTTTGCCGAGCAGCAATGCGTTGTCGCTCCCGATTCAAAGCGACGGGTGTTCGAACCGGAGCGCGGCGATGAGGATCTCAATCCGGGCATGACCCCGACTCTGCCGATTAAGGATGCCGCCGTTCTGGTGCCGCTGATTGATCGGACGGATGGCATGACGGTTCTTCTTACCCATCGTACGACGCATCTAGCCAACCATGCGGGGCAGGTCAGCTTTCCGGGAGGGCGTGTCGATGGGGGCGATGTCGACCTTGAAGATACAGCCCTGCGCGAGACGCAGGAAGAGATCGGGCTGGATCCAACCCATGTGCGAATCATCGGTCGGCTGGATATCTATCTGACCCGTACCGGTTTTGCAGTGACACCGGTGGTCGGGCTGATCGAGCCGCCTTTCGAACTCGCGCCTGATCCGTTCGAGGTGGCCGAGGTGTTCGAGGTCCCTCTCTCCTTTCTGCTGGACCCGGCCAACCACCGGCTGTGCTCGTGCGAGTTCGAGGGGACGACACGCTTCTTCTATGCCATGCCCTACGGCCGCCACTACATTTGGGGTGCGACAGCGGGGATGTTGATGAACCTTTACGAGTTTCTTCGTGAGCGATGAGTCGAATTCTTCTGCAAACCTTGCTGCCGTTGTTGCTTCCGACGGTCGTCTTTTTTCTCTGGGCATGGCTTGCGCCGCGGCTCGGTGTCGACAGCCGATCCAACGTCCTGCAGAGCACGCCCTGGTTCTGGTTGATCATCGCCGGGGTGCTGTTGATGGGGGTGGGCCTGACCGCAACGGCCCTGACGCAGGGCGCGGCTCCCGGCAGCGAGATCATTGCGCCACGGCTCGAAGATGGTCGGGTTGTTCCGGCACAGGTACGATAGCCCGCCCAAGCGGTGCGTCCCCAAGCGGCGCGTCC